>JAAFIF010000068.1 GCA_013298625.1 Myxococcales bacterium | reverse complement strand
GCGACGCGCAGGGACGCGCGCTTCGCACCGAGCCCATCGTCGGGACCCCCACGCGCCAGCAGTCGACGGCGTTCTTGCTCTCGTGGCTGGGCGGCTTCTTCGGCGCCGACCGCTTCTACCTCGGCCAGACGGGGCTCGGCATCGCCAAGCTCCTCACCGGTGGAGGCTGCGGCATCTGGTTCTTGATCGACTACATCATGATCGGCATGGGCAAGATGAAGGACGCCCAGGGCAACTCGCTCCTCCCGGAGTGAGCGCGCGATGAGCGCCTTCAGCGAGGCCGTCGACCGAGTGCAACGATCACCGCGCGCGCGTGCGGCGATCGTGCTCGTCGTCGGCCTCGCTGCATTTTCCGCGGCGTACAGCGGGCTCGCGACGAGCGGCCCGGCCCTCTGCCCTTCGCGGCTCGTCTTCGACACGCCATGCGCGACCTGCGGAATGACCCGCGCCTTCGCAGGCCTTCTTCACGCCGACCTCGAGTACGCGCTGCGCGCCAACGCGGGCTCTCCGCTGGCGTTCGCGATCGTGCTCGCGCACGGGCTCGCGTACCTCGCGCAGCTCTTCACCGGGCGCACGCTCGTGCGAGATTTCTGGGCGAACCGCCGAAGCAAACGCGTCGCGGGCGCGCTGCTGCTCTCGCTCGTGCTCTTCTCGGCCGTGAGCAATTTCGTTCGGCATCGAGAGGGACGCGGGCCGTTGCACCTCGCGCCGTGGAGCGCCGCTCAGTTGCGTCCTGCGACGCACTGACAGAGCTGCCTGCGCAGCAGCATCGCGCACTGCCCCGCGCGCAGCCGCTCGATGTCCGCGCCCGCTGGCGTCGTTGCGAGCGTCGCGCGCTGCGCCATCACGCTCTGCAGCTCGTCGCAGCGGTCGCTCGTTCGAAGCACCACCCTCGCCCGGCTCGCGGCGTCGAGCAACGCGAGCCGCTCTCGCGCGAGGCGCCCGGCCCGGCGTCGCGCGTCTTGTGAGCGGCCGAACACGGTCTCTTCTGCGAGCACGCGGGCCGCGGTGCGAGAGCGAGCGAGCGCCCCCACGCGCAAGAGCGTCTCGGCGCTGCTGCCCGCGCCAGGGTCGTCGAGCAGACGCAGCAGCGTTCGCACGAGCGCCTCGTCCTCGGCGAGCTGCGGGTCGCGCGAGGTGGCGTTGGCGAACGCGCCGACCGCAGCGACCCCTTGTCGATCCGCGGCGTAGAGCATGGCGAGCTGCATCGAGACGAGCGCGTCGTCCTCGGCGTTGGGGTGCGCGATTTTGCGGGCGACGAGCGCATCAATGGCCGAGCGAACGTCGCCGTGCGCGGCGCGCGAGAGCGCCGAGGAGACGTCGGATTGCGCCCGAAGCGCCGCGATGCGCTCGCTGGTGCTCGACGCTCGGGCGACGCGCGCGCGACGGCCGGACGTGGACGCGAGCGACCACGAGAGGTTGACCACGACGCTGAGCGCGACGATCACGATGACGACGACCGGAACTTCACCGAGCCGCCCCATGCGGATCACCGGCAGCCCGAGGATCTTCGGCGGCGCGGTCGCACCAGCGGGCGCGAGCGCGCTCGGAGCGGTCGTTTGCAGGTGATCTTGAATCGTGGGGGCAGTATTCGAGACCGTCGGCGCGTCGATGGCGCCCTGCGCCGCGTACAGGGTCTTCTCGTGCGCGACGACGCTGCTGGTGGCTGGGTGCGTCGCGGCGAAGCCGAGCTGCGCGGTCGCCGTCGCGAGCGCGGGCGCAAGGCACTCGTCGATGGCGTCCATCGCGTCGGAGACCGACGAGAAGCGCTCGATCGGGCTCTTGGCGAGGAGGCGATCGAAGACGCCGTCGATCGCCGCTGGCAGATCGGGCGCCGCGGAGCTCGCGCGCGGGACCGCCCCGTTCACTTGCAGATCGAGCAGCTCGAGGAGGTTCTTGTGGTCGAAGGGCTTTCGCCCGGTGAGCAGCTCGAACGCGAGGACGCCGAAGGCGTACTGATCGGCGGCAGCGTCGACGCGGCGGCCCATGGCCTGCTCGGGGGACATGTAGTGCGGCGTTCCAAAGATCACGCCGGTTTGTGTGAGGGGCTTGTCGCTCTCGCTGGCGCCAGTGAAGCGCGCGATCCCGAAGTCGATGATCTTCACGAGCTCTTCGCCCGCGGCGCGCGGAACGACCAGGATGTTCTCGGGCTTGAGGTCTCGATGGACGATCTCGAGCGAGTGCGCTCTGCCGAGGGCCGAGGCGATCTGTCGCAACAGCTTGAGCGCGCGCAGCGTCGCGGGCCGCGGCGTCTCGGCGAGCAGCTCTCTGAGCGAGCGCCCCTCGATGAACTCCATCGCGAGAAAAAACGCGCCGTCGTCGAGCTGACCAAAGTCCGACGCCGACGCGATGTTCTCGTGCTCGAGCCGCGCCATGGCCATCGCCTCGCGCTCGAAGCGCGCGCGCACCTCGGCGTTCGAGTGCATGTCCGCGTGCAGGATCTTGATCGCGACCTTCTTGCCGAGCGCAGTGTGCTCGGCGAGGTACACGGCGCCCATACCGCCCTCGCCGATGCGCTCGATCACGCGAAAGCGCGAGGCGACCAGCGCGCCCACGAGCGGGTCGCTCGGCGCAGACGCGCGCGGCGCATCCTCGGGCTGAGCCGGCGCTGGCGCGCTCGCGGCGGCCGTCGAACGCGGCCCCATTGTGGGCGCGTCACGGTCGGTGATCGACGGGTTGCTCAACGCGATTCCTCAGTGAAATACCCCGAAGAACACGCCGCGTCCCCGACCGCGACCGTGGCCGTGACCGCGATGACGGCCGCGATGGCGACCGTGGTGATGGTCGTCGTCGTCGCCGTCCACCACGACGACGCCCGGAAGCATGGGCGCCACCACGACGCCCGGCGTCTGCACGGTGATCGACGGGCCGACGACGGCGACCGCAGGCTGCTCGACCACCACCGCGGGCTGTTGCACGACGACCTGCGGCCGTTGCACTTCAACAGAGGGCGCAGCGACCGCGACGGTGGGCGCCTGAACGACCGCAGTCGGACCGCCGACGGCGACCACGGTGATGGGCGCAGCGACGACCTCGACCGGCTGCGCGGTGGGCGTCGCTTGCACGGTGACTTGCACCGGGTAGCTGCCCGCGGTCACGCCGGTGACGTGACCGACGTAGCGATGCTGCGGCTCGTCGTAGGTCATCACGACGGGCAGCGGATCTTCGTCGGGCCTGCGAATCTCCACGGTGATCGCGTGCGCGCGCACGGGCTCGCCCGCGGGGTCGCGCACTTCGGCGACGAGCGTCCCGTCGGGCTGCGACGAGACGCTGGTGGTGAGCGCCGCAGAGACGCCGACGCTGTTGGTCGTGCCCGCGGGGACCTGCTCTGTTCGCGGCGCTTCTTGAACGTTGGGCGTCCTCGGCGACTCACCACACACGCGCAGCGAGAGACCGACCATCACCAGCATCGTCGCGAGCTTCATGCGCCACACTCTAGCGCACTGCTCGCCGCGGCGTCGTCACTCGCCAGCGCACCACGCGAGCATCGCGACGCACGGCGCGCTCGTCGGCCGACCGAACTGCCAGTCGAGCGGAAGAAACGCAGCTCCGCCGATATCGAGGTGAACGTACGGAAGCCCGCTGCCCTTCAGCCCGCTCGCGGCGTCGAGAAATGCGAACGGTCCCTGGTGGCCGCGCATGGTGTCCACGCTGGCGAGTCGATTACTGGACACCAAATCTTCTGCGTTGGTCTTCGCCGCGCAAAACGCGTAGTCCTCGCGACGGACGCGGGTCCACTCGAAGGGCTCTCCCCAGCGCTCTCCGCAGTCGACGAGCTGCGCGATGATCCCTCGATCGCGGGAGGCTTTGTTCTCGATCGCGCCCACGTACGGGCCGAACGCGCGGATCACATGGCCCGTCAGTGTGGCCAGCGATGCGATCACGCTCTCTCCACCGTCGGCCTTGGCGCGGCCGCGCAGGTCCGAGAGGAGATCCGCGAGCACGAGCCTGCCTTCGGCGTCGGTGTTGCCGATGCGCACGCGGACGCCAGCGTGAGAGGTGATCACCTCGTCGCTGACGAACGACTCTTCACCGATCGAGTTGCGCACCATGCCGAGCAACGCGACGACGCGCGTGCCCTTCAGCTTCGCCGCGGCGCAGGCGCGGACGAACGCAGCGACGGCGCCAGCGCCGCCCTTGTCGCGGGACATGCCGGCCATCGCGCCGTTGACCTTCAGGTCCGCGCCGCCGGTGTCGTAGGTGAGCCCCTTTCCTGCGAGGTAGAGCGTGCGAGAGAAGGTCCCGTCTTCGGGCGTGTACTCGAGCTCGATGACGCACGGGCGGTGGCGCTCGACGACGTTGGACGCGCGCGCGACGGCGCTGAGCAGCGGGTACGCGCTGGTGTCGGTCTGGATCTTCACGCGCACGCCGGTGCCTGCAAACGAAGCCTCGCAGAGCTGCGCTGCGCGCATGGGGGCCATGCGTTCGGGCTCGGTTCCGGTGATGTCTCGGCCGAGCGCGCGGCCGAGCTCGACGCCGCGGAGGTAGGTGGCTCGAGCGGGGTCGAGGCCGACGATGGCGACGCCCGTCGCGGGGTCCGCTGCCTTCTTCGCCTCGCGCGCTTCGAGCGCGTGCCACTGCGAGCCGAGCGCAGCCAGCGCGGCGACGTCGAGCGCGCGGTGGTACTTGCTGTCATCGGGCGTCGCGACGGTGATCATGGGCCTGCGCGCGCCCGCGGCGACGGCGCGGTTCATCGCGGCGGTCACCGTCTCGGCGACGAGGCGAACGTCGTCGGTGTCATCGCCCATCGCGTTGCACGTCGCGAGCACGAGCCTGCCGCCCGGAACGCCCGCAGACGGCAGCACCACAGGCCCCTGCGCGCCGCGCGCGAAGGCGCGATCTGCGCCGAGCACGGACTCGATGACCGCGCGCGCGTCCCCAGGCAGCGCGAGCTTGTCGAGGTAGTCCCCCAGCGGCGATGCGCTCACCACGATGAGCGCGTCGAACGCGGTGGCTTCGTGAGAGAGCGAGTCCTTCGAGACGGCGATCAGTTCGGGAATGCTGTGCATCGTGCGGCGCAGGGTACGCTCAAGAGAGCCACCCCACAGCGCCCATCAACGCGATTGCCACGCCGAGCAGCGACTCGCCGGCGATGATCCCCGAGGCGACCGGGATCGTGTACGTCTCGGCCTTCTTCTCGTTGGCGCGCGCGAAGGCGTACGCGAGGAGGGCGCCGATGAACATGCTGATGGAGTTCCACGCGGGAATCACCAGCGCGAGGCCGAGGCCCATCGAGCTGGGGATGTACTTCTTGTGCTTCGGAAACAAGAGCTCGAGCGTCGGCAGGATGAGCCCGACGATGGCTCCGCCGAGCATTCCCCAGCGCGCCGTCGGGTGCAAAGAGTGCACGCCGTGCGAGAGCGCTTCGGCGACGCCCTTCCACACCTGCGCGGCGGGCGCGGGAAAGCGATCACCGCCGAGCGCGTTGGCGTTGGGCACGAGCAGATAGAACGCGGGCACGACCACGAGCGTCCCGACGAACGTCCCCGAGAACTGCGCGAGGAACTGCTTGCGAGGGTTGGCGCCGAGCAGGTAGCCAGACTTCAAATCCGTCAGCAAATCTGCAGCGCTTCCGGCGGCTCCGGCCGTGATGCTCGCCGTGAGCAAGTTGGTCGTCACGTTCGCCGGCGCGAGAACTCCGTAGGTGAGCTGCGTGATCTTTCCCATCGCGCCGACCGGCGTCGTGTCGGTCTCGCCCGTCGCGCGGCACGCGACGATCGACAGGATGAACGAGAGCAGCACGGCCAACACCGAGAGCCACGGCGCGATGCCGAAGCCAAGGTATCCAACGATCACCAGCCCAACGGTGGCGAAGAGCATCCCCGCGCCGAACCAGCTCGTCGGCACTTCGATCGCCGCCATCTGGTCCTTCTCGGTCACCTCGCTGCCCTCGCGGTACGGCGCGCCCTCGCCCGGCTTCTTCTTGCGAAGCGCGCCGAGCCCCGAGAACGCGCGCATGATCGTCCGCCACTGAAACGCGAACGTGAGCAGCCCCGAGGTCACCATCAGCGCCGCGCCAGGCCAGAGCGACCACGAGACGATTCCACGGTACGAAATACGGGTGATCCCGCCCATCGCGTGGATCTTCGGCGCGAGCACGCCGTAGTTGATCAGCGCGGCGACCACCATCGAGATCGTCGTGCGCAGGCCCATCATCGCGCCCGCGGCGACCATGATGAGCGAGCCCTCGAAGCCGATCGTCCACGAGAGCGCGGGCTGCCCCGCGATCTTCAGCCCGGGAATGCCAAAGGTCGCAGGCACCTTCGAGAGCTTCGTGAGCAGCGCGAGCGCGCCCGTCGTGCTCGCCGCGTGCGCGTCACGGAGCCACGCGAGGATCGCGCCGACGCCCATCGCAGCGAAGAGCGAGCGCGCCTTCTGGCTCGCCTCTTCGCCCGCAGAGTAGAGCGAGCGCAGCGTCTCAGCGGCGGCGGTTCCGCTCGGAAACTGCAGCTGCTCGACGTTGATCATCTGGCGCTTCATCGGGATGGCCATCACCGTCCCGAGCACGGCCAACAAGAACGTCCACGCCATGAGCAACGGCCACGGCATGTGCGAGCCCTTCACCAGCAGGTACGCGCACATCGCCGAGACCATCGTCCCGCCCGTCGAGTACCCCGCGGAAGAAGCGGTCGACGCCATCGCGTTGTTCTCGAGCAACGACAGGTTGGTCTTGAACAGGCCGATCGCCTGAAAGCCCCTGCCGACCGCGAAGGACAAAATGCACGCCGTGATCGCGACGCCCAAGCCCCAGCCGGTCTTCAACCCCACGTACAGGTTCGAGAGGGCCATGAACGCGCCGAGCGCCGAGCCCATCAAGAACGAGCGCAGCGTAAACTGCGCCTGCGTGTCGCCCTGGTAGACGGTCTTGTACCAATGGAGCTCGGGGTCGACGCCGTCGGGAGCCTTCGTCGGCGCGCTCGGTGTAGCCGTGGGTTCTGCGTGCATCAGGGGCGCGAGGGTAGCAAACCGTCGGAGAAACAATGGGCCCGTGTTGACTTAGTTTCACTATGCAACTAAGTCTAGTTTCGCTCAGTCACTGAGCATCGGAGGACGGCACGTCATGAACGAGAGGGATCTGGGACGAGAGCGTGGGCGCGAGCGCGATCTGGTGTTGGCGCCCAACGAGTTCGCGTTCATCTCGGACGAGACCAAGGGCAACATCAACGTGTACGTGGGGCCGCACAAGACGAGCCTCGCCAACACGGATCAGCCCGTGGTGTTCGACTACGACACCAAGCGCTTCAAGCGCGTGACGCTCGAGCAGGCGATCGGCGTGCACGCCGTCGCTCCAGAGGGCTGGTACCTGGTCCTGAAGAACCCCGCGCGGGACAGCTCGCACCCGCGCACCGGGGCGCTCAACAACCTCCCGGACCTCGACGTGGGCCGCAAGGTCAACACGCCCGGCCCGGTCTCGTACGCGCTCTGGCCGGGACAGATGGTGAAGGTGGTCCCCGGCCACAGCCTTCGGTCCAATCAGTACCTGCTCGTGCGCGTGTACGACGAAGAGGCGGCGAAGACCAACTGGGCCAAGGCGGTCATCAAGCGGCAGACCACGCCCGGCGGCGACGCGCTCGCCGAAGCGACGGAGCAAGGCGTGCTCGACCCGTCGAAGAACGTGCCCGAGCTCACCATGGGCAAACACCTGGTGATCCGTGGGACGGACGTGAGCTTCTACATTCCGCCGACGGGCATCGAGATCGTCGCGGACGAGCAGGGCAAGTACGTGCGCGACGCGGTCACGCTCGAGCGGCTCGAGTACACGATCCTGCTCGACGAGGACGGCAACAAGCGGTTCATCCAGGGGCCCGCGGTGGTGTTTCCTCGGCCGACCGAGACCTTCATCGAGCGCAACGCGAGCCGTAAGTTTCGCGCGATCGAGCTGACCGAAATCTCGGGCGTCTACGTGAAGGTGATCGCGCCCTACGACGAGGGCGGCAAGAGCTACAAGGTCGGCGACGAGCTGTTCATCACCGGCCGCGAGCAGATGATCTACTTTCCTCGCCCCGAGCACGCGATGATCCGCTACGGCGGCCGCGAGATTCACTACGGCGTGGCGATCCCCGCCGGTGAAGCGCGGTACGTCCTCGATCGCACGCAGGGCAACATCCGCCTCGAGCGCGGCCCCACGGTGTTTCTGCCGGACCCGCGCCGCGAGGTGATCGTGCGCAAGGTGCTCGACCCGAAGAACGTCGAGCTGCTGTTTCCCGGCAACAAAGAGGCGCTCGAGTACAACGCGCGGCTCTCGGCGCTCAAGCGCAGCGAGGCGGGCAACGAGTTCGTCATCGACGACGAGGCGCGGCAAGCCGGTCAACGCAAGGCGCCAGAGCCCAACGAGCGCGCCAAGACCGAAGCGGCCTTCGTCGGCGACGCGGTCACACGAAATCAAACGTTCACGCCGCCGCGCACCATCGTGCTCGACAACCGCTTCGAGGGCGCGGTCTCGATCGACCTGTGGACCGGCTACGCCGTGCTCGTGAAATCCCGCGCCGGAAAGCGCCGCGTCGAAGTGGGACCCACCACCTTCTTGCTCGAGTACGACGAGACGCTGCAAGCGATGGAGCTCAGCACCGGCACGCCGAAGAGCGACGACCGCTTGATGCGCACGGCGTACCTGCGCGTGAAGAACAACAAGGTCAGCGACCTGGTCGAAGCCGAGACCACCGACCTCGTGAAGGTGCACATGCGCCTGTCGTACAGGGTCGACTTCGAGGGCGAGCCCGCGCAGTGGTTCGCCGCAGAAAACTACGTAAAATTCCTGACGGATCACCTGCGATCGCTGCTGCGTCACGCGGTCAAGCAGCACGGCGTCGAGCACTTCTACGGCAACGCCGTCACCATCGTGCGAGACATCATCCTCGGCGCGCAAGGCGAGGACGGAAAGCGCCCAGGCCGACGCTTCAGCGAGAACGGCATGCGCGTGTACGACGTCGAAGTGCTCGGCGTCTCGATCGGCGACGAGACCATCGCCAAGCTGCTCGTCGAAGCCCAGCACGCATCGGTGCAGCAAGCGTTGGCCGTGGCCGCCGAGCGCAGGAGGCTCGAGCTCACCCGCGCGCGCGAGTCGACGCGGCAAGAGTCCGCGACGCTCGAAGCCACCACCAAGCTGCAGCTGCTCGACATCGAAGGGCGCGAGGTCGAGCGCAAGCACGAGGTCGAGCTCACGCGCATTCGAGCCGAGGCAGACACCCGAGAGAACCGACACAAGGCCGAGGTCGCGCTGCAGCAGCTGCTCGACTCGGTCGCGACCGCACAGCTCGCCCGCGAGCGCGCGCGGGCGCAGTTCGACGACGAAGTGGCCCGCGCCGAGAGCGACCGAACGCTGCGCGAGCTCGACGCGCAGGTGAAGGCCGCGGCGGAGAAAGCGAAGGCGTTTTCGCCGGACCTCATCGCGGCGCTGCAAGCGTTCGGAGACCGCGCGCTCGCAGAGAAGATGGCCCAGAGCATGGCGCCGCTCGCGATCCTCGGCGGAGAGAGCGTGTCCGACGTGCTCGGGCGGCTGCTCGCGGGGACGTCCGTCGCGGATGTGCTCGCGAAGGTCGCGGGGCGCGAGCCGAAGGCCCTCGGCGAAGGCGCGAAGGAGTAACCTGCGGTAGCGCCAGGGGGGCGTTTCTGCCACGATGCTGCGCGTGAAACCGCAGCAGACTCGCAGGGCAAGCTCGGGGATCGCGTCGGCGCTGCTCGGGGGAGTGGCGTTGTTGACGGCCACTGCGGTGAGCGCGACGGCGAGCGCGCAAGAGTGCCGTCGCACCTGCCTCGTCGGCGAAGTGCGCGACAGCAACGGCTGCTGTGGCGCGGCGCAGGCGCCCCCGCCCACCGTTCGCTGCCCCGCTGGCACCACGTGGAACGAGCAGCAGCGCGCGTGCGTCGGTCGTCGCGTGTGTCCTTCGGGTTCGCACCCCGAGGGCAGCCGTTGCGTGGCGGACGCGGTCGCGTGCCCGCCGGGGACCGAGCGGCGCGACGGCCAGTGCATGTCGCAGATCACGTGCCCCGAAGGCAGCAGGCTCGACGGCAATCGTTGCGTCACCGACGTGACGTGCCCGAGCGGGACGGTGCTCACCAACGGCGCGTGCGTATCGCAAGACGTGACGTGCCCCACGGGCACGACGCGGCGGCCCGAGGGCGGTTGTGTCGCGACGCCGACGTGCCCAGCGAACACGCAGTTCGTCGAGGGCCGCGGGTGCGTCGCGCCGCTGGTGTGCCCGGCGCTGCATCACGTTGATGGAGACCGCTGCGCGCCCGACCACGTGTGCGTCGAGGGCGAGCAGTGGATCGACGGGCAGTGCCGGTCGGTGTGCAGCGCGATCACGCACTCGCGGTGGGACGGAGAGCGACGATCGTGCGTGTGCGACGCGGGCTTTCGCGCAGAGAGCGGGCAGTGCGTCGCGAGCGTTGTGCAGACGAACCGCTGCCCAGAGGGATCACACGTGGAGGGCGCGAACTGCGTGGCCGACGTCGTGTGCCCCGACGGGTATCGGTATCAGGCCAACCGCGGGTGCATCGATCCGACGCTCGAAGCGAGAGTGGCCGCTGAGAGAGCGACGCAGGCAGAAGAAGAGCGGTTGCGGAGGGAGCAGCTGGCGAGAGAAGAGGCCGAGCGACGAGCGACGCGTTGGGGTCACGGCCCTGGCGTGCAGCTGAGCGCGGGCGGGGGGTATCAGTTCGTGTACTTTCCCAACGCGTACGTCGCGGGGTTTGCGATGACGACGACGGACAGCAACCGGGCCATTCACACCGGGCAAGCGGCGTACAACAACGGTGTGGTCTCTGGCGCCGCGACGCTGATCGCGGGCGACCTGTCGCTCTCAGCGATCTACACGTACGGGCCGGGCAACACGTGGGCGTCCGGCAACACGACGGACCCGCGGCCCTGCCCCGATCCGTCGCAGATGACAGGCTCGGTGACGCGCTCGGATCCGGGCTGGTGCATCACGACCGCGCCGATGCACCTCGCGGTGCTCGACGTGGGGCAGCAGGGCGTCAGCGAGCGTCACGCGTGGCGCGTCGGGCTCGGCGTCGGCTGGGAATTCTCGGGCGGAGCGCTCGCGACTCAGCTCAGCTATCGCTCCACCATCCGCCTCGTGGCGGGCCTCTTCGTCGCCATCGACGTGCGCGGATTGTTCTTGCTGCGACTGCTGCAGAACGACCCCGCCGCGGCGGGCAGCTTGGGAAACAGAGAGGTCTCGCAGGTCCCCGCAGGATGGGATCGGCAGATGTCCACCATGCCGATGGGCGGCGGAATCAACACGGTCGTCGCCGCGAGCCCGCCGTTTGGCGTCGGCGGCCAAGCCGTCGTGTCGCTCGGCTACTCGATTCACTGAAGCGCGGCGGGCTATCCTGTGGGCTTTACGCAGCGAAATCCCACGTCTTCGATCATCTCGCGCTCGCTCACGGCGCACACCGGCTTGGCGCAGCCCGCGTTGCGGTGCAAGAGCGACGCAGGCACGACGGCAACGGGCAACGGCTGCACGAGCGGCAGTCCGCGCACGACGTAGTAGCCGACGTAGTCCGCGCGCTCGCTGCCGTTGTCCTCGCGATACGGCGAGAGCGTCCACTCGGTGCCGTTGGTCGCGAGTCCCGAGATGCCCTCTTCGGTGACGTCCGCGGCGTACGAGCCGACGGGCTGCAAGCGCCCTCTGCCCGGTTGAAACGCAGGCAAATCCGCGGGAGCTGGGCCCGTCCACGGGTCGAGTCTGCCCGTGGCGCGGCGGCCCGCGAACTCCCACTGCTCTTCGCTCGGCAACGTCGCGCCGATGGCCTCGCAGTACGCCCGCGCGCTGGCCCACGACACGTTGACCACGGGCAGCGCCGCGCGCGCTTCTGCGAGCGACGGAACCCAAGATGGCACCCGCAGCGGCTGTGGCTGATTGGCTTCGTACCAGGGCTCGAACTCACCGTAGGTGACCTCGCGCTTCATGATCCGAAACGACGGTCCGGCGAACTGCGCGTGCGCTGCGGGCAGCAAGCCTCCGCGATCGTCCGTGGGACGCGCGCGACCGAGCGCGACAGGCGCCGCAGGGGCATCGACGAGCGCCCACTGCGCGGCGTCTTCGGGCGGCGCGGTCCACGACGAGCGCGCGGCGGCGGCGTCGACGATGGGCGTCGCGGCCGCGCCCGCGTCGGCGTCCGCGAGCTGCGCGTTGCGACGACGGACGAGCGCGGTCCCAGCGAGCGAACCGCCGACGGCGACGACAACGAACACCGTCAAAAACACGAGCCACGGTCGCCCTGTCGGCTGCTCTTCGGGCAGCTCTTCGTCGACGGTGACCTCGGCGTTTGCGTTGCTCTTGCGCGGCTGCTCGACTTCTTGCGTAGGCGGCGCTTCTTTCGCCGCGCCCCACTGCCCCGAGAGGTCTGGAACGACGACGATCGGCTGGCGAATTCCCGTGGTTCTGCGCGGTCGAACGTGCCCAGCGAGCGCTTGCTCGGCGGCTTCGAGCAGCTCGGTGACCTCGCCGTAGCGCTGGTCGCGGTGCATCGCGAACGCCCGTTCGAAGACCGGGTCGAGCGCGGGGCCAACGTCGGGTCGAAGCGCGGCGAGCTTCGGTCGATTGGGGTCGAGGATCTTGCCGATCACCTCTTGGTACGAGCCGCCGTCGAACGCGGGGCGCTGCGCGAACAACTCGAACAGCACCGCGGCCATCGCGAAGATGTCCGTGCGTCGATCGATGCTGCGCACGTCGCCGAGCACTTGCTCGGGGGACATGTACTGAAGCGAGCCGATGATCTTTCCGACCTCGGTGCGGCCGAGGGATTGTTGGCTGTCTTTGCCGAGGATGCGCGCGACGCCGAAGTCGAGGACCTTCACGACGACCGCGGGCGTCCCGATGTTTTGCACCATGATGTTCTCGGGCTTGAGGTCCCGATGAACGATCTTCTTCTGGTGCGCTGCGAGCACCCCTGCGCACGCCTGTCGAAAGATCGCGAGCACGTCGTCGACGGGCAGCAAGCGCTTCTCTTCGACGCAGCGGTCGAGCACCCGTCGCAGCGGCTCGCCCTCGACGAACTCGCTGACCAGATACGGGATGTGCTGCGCGTCCTCGCCGAACTCGAGCAGCGCCACGACGTTGGGGTGCGAGAGCGCCGCGGTCGCCTGGCCTTCTTGCTGAAACCTCCGCACGACCTCTTCGTTGGCGAGGTGCTGCTGAAGCAAAAACTTCACGGCGACGCGACGGCCGAACGCCTTCGCGTCGGTGGCGATCCACACCTCGCCGAACGCTCCCTCCCCGAGCTGACGCTCGAGCGTGTAGCGATGGGCGATGACGGCTCCTGCTTTGCGCTCGGACTCAGCCATCACTCGATGAATACGCGCACACGAATATCGTTGCTCGCGCCGTCGAGCCAGCCGACCGCGAAGCGACCCGCGCCGCCGAAAGCAGCGGACGGAAACTGCCTGTTTCCTCCGGCGGGCCCCATCTCGTCGGCGCTCGCGTTGGCCTCGAAGTCCGCGGTGCTCGCGTTGAAGCGATTGACCACGAGCGCGCCGTCCGCGCGAAAGAGCCGGCCCCGAATGGTCCCGCCCGCGTGCTGCCAGCCGACGAAGTACGTCCCGGTGGACGCCATCGCGACGGTGGGATTCGACTGATCTCCCTCGACCGTCGTGGGCGCGAGGTGGTCCATCCCGCTCGGGGTGAGCGAGCCGTTGAAGTGCCGAAAGCGCACCGCGCTCCCGCTCATGTCCATCGGATCGCCGAGGCTCGCGTCGCGCCACGCGATCACCACGTCTGTTCCGTTGGTGCCGATCGCGGGCTGGTCCTGGTCGTTGCCGGTCTGCGTGTTGACGGTGATGGGCGTGCCCATCGCGACGCCCGCAGCGCTGAGCTTGACCGCGTAGATGTCCTTGGCGCCGACGCCTCCGCCCACCCATGCGACGACGAACGTGCCGTCTGCGAGCGCCGCGATCACTGGAGCCGCTCCGTTGGAGCCCCCCGGCATCGCCGCGATCACGAGCGGCGTGTCTGCCATGGGAGCCGCGGTGGTCGCAGCCAGCGTTGTGTTCGACGTGCGAATCACTCGCGCGTCCGAGTCTTCCCACACGAAGACCACGCGCGTCCCGCCGATGGCGACGGCGGGGTTCACCATGCCTTGAACGCCCGGCATGGTTGTCGGGTTGACGAGCATTTGCTGCGCGACCGGCGCGTCGAAGTTGTTCGTCCCGAAGCCGTTGATGTTGTACGCCGTGGACTCGAGGGTCTGCCACACCGCGGCGTAGCCTGTCGGGCTCGACGCGACGCGCACGTTGGACTGCTCGCTGCGCGCCATGGCGTCGAGGGGGTTGTCTCGCGCGTTGATCGCGGGGCTGGTGATGAGCTCGCCGGTGGGGCTCAGCAAGCGCAGCATCGGGTCGCTGGCGGTGTCGGCCATCGCGAAGCCGACGACCATGTTGTTCGACATCGACCACGCGAGCGAGGGGCGGCCCTTGGGTCCCATCGTGCCCGACGCGGTGATCTCGGGGATGCGGCAGCGCGCGTTGCACGTGGGCGTGGCCATGCCCTCGTCGCAGACCTCGTCGGACGAGACGACCATGTCGCCGCACACGCCCACGTCGGCGATCTCTTGCATCTCGATCGCGACGCTGACGGTGGCGCCGGGCATGGTGTTGACCACGGCGCAGCCCGAGCCGAGGGTGCGGGTTCGCGTTCCGCCGCCGGGGGTGGGCGTCGTGCCAGAGCCTTCGACGAGGACGATGTAGCGCTTGCCGCCGGGGACGCGCTGCGGCTGCATCGGCATGCTCTTATCGAAGCAGGTATCGACGGGCGAGGCTTCTCCCGCGGTCATTCGAAGCTGCGCCCAGCGCGTGGCATCGCAGCGCTCGTTGGGCGGAACGTTGCGACCCGCGATGGTCTCGTACGCGTTGGTGCCCGTGACGCGGCCCGTGGCGGTGTTGCAGTCGAGGTCGCCGGTCTTCTCGAACACGCGCAAGTGCAGCTGCGCGTCGAGGCGATCGAGCGTGATCTGCGGGACGCGCACTCGCATCGCCATGGGCGCGGGCGCGTCGGAGGCGACCGGAGCGCAACCAGCGGTGATCGTCGCGGGGACGAGGGCGAGCAGCGCGAAGGGTCGAACGGTCGAGCGATGGGTCTTCGCCGTCAGCGCCGAGGGGCGCGCGCGATCGGTGAGCATGAAAGGGACTCTACCGTCCCCAGCCGCGGGTTGGCAGCACGAAACCACGCGCAGCCATGGGTTGCTCAGCGCGCGAGGGCCGGGTCCGTTGCGAGCGGAATCCAGGCAAATCGCTGCGCAGAGCGGCATCGAGGCGCGTCCACGACCACCGAGCGCACAGCGGTCGGCAGCTGCCTGGCCAGCGACAACCGCTGCCAATCGGCTTGACTCGGAACGAACAGGTCGATGTGGTGCCCGACGATCGCCCCGCCGCCGTCGACGGCGACGAAGCACCCGTCGTGCACGCTCCCATCGGGCAAGCGCAGGCCCGCGAGCTCGCTCATCTCGACGGTGTGTCCGACGGGGATGTACCTGCGATCGACGGCCAACGAGCGGTACGGGACGAGCGAGAATCCCTGCACGCCGATGCCGTAGGGATAGCTCCCGCGGTCGACTTCGACGAAGCACGCGCGCTCTTGCTCGCGGCCGTCCCAGTTGAGCAAGCGATCGTCCCAGGTGAGGCCCGTGCCCTCCATGGTGAGGTCGGTGACGAACGTGGGACACGCGTAGGTGATCGCGCGTCCGCCCCGAGAAAACAGCGGTGAAGCGCGACGGTCGCGCTCGCCCGCGCGCTCGCGAGCGATCCAGTACTGGGTGAGCTGCCAGCGACCCGGGTAGCGGATGGGACCGCCGTCTGCGCGGGTGAGCGACGGGAGCGCGAGCAGGGAGAGAGCGAGCACGAGGCCCGCCCGCTGCCGCGGTGTGTCGTGTGTTTCGTGACGCATCGCGCGGTGGATTGTCGCAGAAAAGTCGTTCACAACACACTGCATGGACAGCCGGAGCGGAGCGGTCGAGCAGCGCGGCGCACAGCGCGAGATCCTCACGCCGACGAGCGTGATCGAGACGGCGAGGCTCGAGCTCGTCCCCATCACGCTGCCCATCGTCGAAGCCGTGATGCTCGATCGACGCGAGGACGCGCGGCGGCTCATCGGCGCGGACATGCCCATGCGTTGGCCGGGCCGCGCGCTGGTCGAACGCGCCTTCTCCGCGTCGCTCGACCGCATCCGCGCGGCGCCCGACCGGCGACTGTGGGGCGATCGCTTGATGATCGTGAAGGGCGAGCGGAGGCGCGTGGTCGGGAGCGTGGTGTTTCACGGGTTTCCTGAGGACGGCGTCGCCGAGGTGGGCTACGGCGTCGACGAGGACGTGCAGCGCATGGGGTACGCCACCGAGGCCACGCACGCGGCGATCGAGTGGGCCCTCGCGCAAGAGCCCATTCACACCGTGCAAGCACGGACGTTTCCGTGGCACCGCGCGTCGGTCCGAGTGCTCGAAAAAGTGGGCCTGCGCAAAGTGGCCGTCGACGAGCACGACGTGCTCGGCGAGCAGTGGATCTTCGAGCGCAAGCGCGGCTGAAGCGTTCGCAGCGCGAGAGCAGTGGCCGCCCGCGAGAAAGTGAGCCATCGTCCCGCGGCATGACGGTGGCTACCACTCGGACGTTCGCGGCGCGCTGGCTCGGCCGCGTGCCCTACGAGCGCGCGATGAACATGCAGATCGAGCTCTGCGAGCGGCGCAAGCGCGGAGAGGGCACGGACACGCTGCTCTTGCTCGAGCACGACCCGGTCCTGACGCTCGGCCGCAGCGCCGACGGCTCCAACGTGATCGTCTCCGACGACGAGCGCGCGGCGCGCGGGGTCGAGCTCGTCAGCACCACCCGCGGCGGAGACGTCACGTACCACGGCCCTGGACAGCTCGTGGCGTACCCGATCTTCGACCTGCGCCCGGACCGCTGCGACGTGCGCAAGTACGTTCGCGACCTCGTCGAAGTGATGTCTCGCTTGTGCGGTGACTTCTCGATCGGCGCAGGCGCGCACCACTCGATGATCGGCGCGTGGGTGGACCTCGAGGCGCCGCGCGCGGCGTGGCCGGGCGACGAGCTCGCGCGCAGGCCGGCGAAGATCGGCGCGATCGGCGTGAAGATTTCCAGGTGGGTCACGCAGCACGGGTTCGCGCTCAACGTCCGCACGCGCCTCGACGACTTCTCGATGATCGTCCCGTGCGGAATCAAAGAGCACCCCGTCTGCTCGCTCGAGTCGCTGGGCGTCGAAGACCTGCCGGGCCTTCAGTGGTTCGCGCGGCGCGCCGTGGGGCACTTCGAAGACGTCTTCGGCGCGCGGTGCGTGGACGGCCCATGACCGACCCGCGGTCGCTCGAAGATCGAGCGCTCGACGACCCCGACGCGCAGCGCGCGCTGCTCGCCCAGCGCGCCGAGCAGATGACCCACCCGCGGCTGCTCTCGGCCGAGCTCGACCGTGACGACCACGCGCGCGCCGCGCTGGACCTGCTCGACGCCATCGGAGTGGACCCTTCTTCGCTCGGCGACGTGGCGGGCGCTCACGCGGCGCTGATCGCTCGGCGCCTCGCGCGCGACGAGCTCGCTGTGGGGCGCGCGCGCGCTGCCATCGCGCTGCTCGAGCGCGCCGAGCGATGGCAAGCATCGGGCCCGATCGACGCGCTCGCAGAAGCGAAGGTCGACCTCGCGCAGGCGTTCGAGCTCGTCGGTGACGCCACGGGCGCGAGCGCCGCGTGGACTCGAGCCATCGAGCTCGCGCGGCAGTGCGCGGAGACCGAGACCAGGGCGTGGCTCGTGCACGAGTGCGCCCGCGCGTTGGCGCGGGACGCGAGGGCCGTCGGCGACGAAGCCAGCGCGACGGAGCTCGAAGCCGAAGCCGATCGCGCGGACGACGACGACATCACGGCGCAGCTCATCGGGCTCGCGCCTGCGCTCGCGTGGTTCACAGCGAAGTGGACCGACGGCGAGCCGCCGATGTTGCCTGCGCCCGAGGCGTGGCTGTCGCGATCCACGGGCGTGGTTTCGAACGCCAGCGAAGATCCCGCGGTCGCAGAGAGCCTGCGCTGCGCGCGGGTGTTCGGGACGGGTCTTGATTTCGTGTGCTTGTGCGGGGCGCTCTCGGGCCGCGACACCGCGGGGGCCGCGTGCGAGCAGTGCGGCGTCGAGTCGATGCGCGCTGCTCGAACGCTGTGCCGCATCGGGCACCTGCCGCTGCCGACGAAGCTCTTGCACCCTGCGACGCTCGTGGCGGGGCCGTGCGGCTCGATGGTGGCGCTGGCCTTGGACCTCAGCGACGAGCGGCTCGCTGCTGTGCTCGAAGGCCGTCGGTGCTTGCGTCGCGCGATCAGCGCGCCGAGGGGCGCGGACACGCTCGAGCCTGGCTCTTCTGAGCTGCGCGAGTACGACGAAGGTCGCGGCGACCCGAGCGTGGTGATCGCGAGCGGCGAAGAAGCGGTGATCGAGGCGATCGAGGCGATCGACGCGGCTGGCGCGCTCGCAGAGTGCGAGGTCGAGCGGCGCGCGCTCGAGGGGCATCGCTCTGCGCACACAGCGGCAGGGCGGGCGCGGATCGCAGCGCTCGAGGCGCGGGCGAAGGTGCTCGCGCGGCTGTGCGAGGACGGGGCGAGCGCGGCGTGGGTGAGCGAGGTGGTTCCGGTGTGGTCGGCGCCGTGGGTCGCCCGCGCGCCGAGGGCGGCGCAGCTGCGCGGCGCGTACGTCGCGCTCGTGACCGAGTGCGAGCGGCTGAGCGGCGCGTGGGCCGTTGGCGAGGGCGATCGCGGCGCGCTGCGTGAGCGCGTTCGAGCGCTGCTGGCGTGCTTCGATTGAGCGCCCGCGGCGCGATCAAGCGCGCGGCGCGGTGATGGTCTCGGGCTCGGTCTCGTGCACCTTGGTCAGGTCGAGCAAGCGAGACTCGCCGTCGTCCTTCAAGATGTCGACGAAGCGGCGGCCGAAGCGGAGCTCTTCGAACGTGTAGAACTTTCGCACGTGCACCGTCGCGTTGAAGGACTCGTCGAGGCCCATAAACGACACGAGGATCGCCGCGTTTTTCGCGGCGAGCGCCGCTGCGTCGAGGCCGAGCATGGGGCTGTCGCCTTCGATGCGATGAAACACCACCCAGCTGAGCGAGAACGCCGGCGTGTTGGAGCGCACGAGCGTGAGGTCTCGCAGCCGTCGGATGCGCTCGCCCTCGGCGGTCGTCTCGTCGGTGAGCAGCACCACGTGCACTTGCGCCTCGACGATCTGCGTCGTGCGCTCGTTGACCATGCGAAACACCAGCGTCTCAACGCCGTCTCGCGCGTGGATCACGCACGTGTCCGAGAAGAGCACGCGCGCCGTGGGCCGCGAGAACTTGGCGAACATGAGGCCGGTCGCCATGGCCATCGCGAGCATTCCGATCAGCGCTTCGATCGTGACGAGGATGTTCGCGAAGGGGGTCTTCGGGGTCATTTTTCCGTAGCCGATGGTGGCCATGGTCTGGACCGAGAAGAAGAACGCGTCGAGCGCGGGCCGGCCCGTCGCGCCGTCGAGCGCGTCGCGATCGAGCAGGTACAGCCCAGCGAACAGCGCGTTGACCGCGAGGTACGCGATCGTCACCAGCGCGAAGAACCGCGGCCAGCTCGTCGTGAGCAGAAAGTGATAGAGGTCCGCGAAGCGCTGACTGCGCACGCCCACGCGACGCACGGTCTCGGGGCGCATCTGCGCCGCGCGCGAGGGCGGACCAGGCTGCGGTGGTTGCTTGGACATAGTGAGGCCGCGAGCGTAGCGCGCCACCTTGCGAAGCGGGCGAGGATGACTAGTGTCCGAAACCGTCGCCGCTCGCGATCTCGTGCGTCACCGACGCGCGCCGTCGAGAGCATCGGGAGGCTGACACCTCGGCGCGAGCAAGCGCGAGGTCAGAGCCACCACCGCGGCCCGCTCTTTTTCACGACGACGCGAACTCACCAGTGAAAGGACTGACCAACATGATCCGCCTTCACACGAGGCGGCACGCGCGGGCCCGAAGGGGCATCGCGCACGCGGAGCGAATCCGCGCGCCGCCCCCCGCAGCGCCAGCGCACGCTGTCTTCACCACGAAGCCAGCGGCGCGTTGAGCGCTCGACCAGCACGGCCTCCGCGGCGTCCGCCGCGCAGGCGCAGAGGGATTCGAGAGACCTGAGGGCCGCACTTCACGAGACACACGTTGTTCACCCCCCGATCGCCGCCCGCGTTTCCTTCGTGGACCGACGCGACGATCGCCGAGGGTGAGCAGCAGCCACGGCTGCGATCGAAGCGAACGGCGACGATCGCGAGAGCCACGACGACCGCGCGAGTTCGGCGACTTCTCTGGTGGGAGCAGTCGCGCGCGGGATCCGATGCCCAATCAGCACCACCGACCGGGCGTCTTTGGACACACCGTCTTCCACTCAACCGAACGATCGATGGCCCACAGCGTCGCTCTCCGCTCTGACGTTCGATCTGCCGGCAGGCAGTCGCTCAACCATTGCCGCAACGGGCATCGTAGCTTTCTCCGTGCGCGGTGGTGGTTCGACTTCATTTCAACCGCCGCTGCGCAGTGACGTTCATCGACGACCGTCGCGGGCGCGGTAGAGCCTGTCACCTCGGCGCGCAACGACGCTCCGAACGCAGCGACCGCGCGACACTCGCGGCCGCTGCGTTGCTATTTCTCCCGCAGATATCCACGCGCAGACGCCCCGCAGCGTCGCGAGTCGGTTTACAACGCTCGATCAAGAGCCGCCGTGCACGACCAACCCACGCACTCTGCCCCAGCCGACGACGCGCTCCGCGCTGCGCCGCACATCAACGACATCGCGCTCTATCGCGCGCTCACCGACGGAGCGGATCAGACCCCAGAGGCGTCGGTTGTGCGCGCGATGTACGAGCTCGCCGCGCGCTCGCTGCGACGCCGTCTCGCCTGGCTCGGAGCGCTCAGCAACGCCGCGCTCGCCGACGGGCGGCCAGCGGTCCGCGCGGCGGCGCTGAGCGCGCTCTCTGGCGCGCGCGGAGGCCGGGCGCGCGACGCCATCGAGCGAGGGCTCGACGACGATCACGACGCCGTCCGCGCAGCCGCCATCCGCTCGCTTCGAACGCTCAGCGCCGCGGAGCCCGGCCGTTGGCTCGTCGCCACCACGCACCGACGCGACGACGTGCGCGCGAGCGCCATCGCCGTCGGCGCGCCGGTGGGCGCCGAGCTCTACGAGCTCCCGCTGCTCGCAGACCCGACGCTTCGCCCGCAAGTCGAAGCGCGCCTGCGCGCGTGGCTCGCGAGCGCGAGCGCGACGCCGCCGGCGGGCGTGCTGTTCGTGCTCGACGCCGTTCGTCGAGGTTGGATCGAAGCGCCGCTCGCCGTCGCGTACGTCGCCAAGGTCGCGCGCGAGGCCCTCAATGAGTGGATCGCGCAGCAGCCGGCGCGCTCGATCGACGCCGAGCCCGACGCCGCTGATCCCGAAACCTTCGACGCCATCGACGAGCTGCTCGGGCTCGAGTGGTCCGACGCGACGCCTCCCGACCCGAGCGCGACGCTCTGGTGGCGCCTCGTGTGCGAGTGCGACGACGACGCGACGCGCGTGCGCATCGCGGCCTCGGCGTGGGCGCTGTTCAAGCGAAAGGGCAGCTGGTCCGCGGGAGGCGTGGTCGCGTGCTTCTTGTTCGCGCCGCAGACGCTCGTCTCGATTCCGCTGCACCCTGCGTGGTGCGCGATCGCGATCCGCGCGCGCGTCGCCTCGAGCATGATCACTACGGCCAACGCCGAGGCTGCGCGCGCGCTCGCCGAGCGCCACCCGCTTCGCCGCGACCCGAGCGCCCCGCTCGACGCCGAGCGCCTCACGTTGCTCGCGTCGATCGCGCACATCGACCAGCGGAGCAGCGCAGAGCGGTCGCTCGCGTTCGTCGGCGAAGACGCGCTCGTCGCGGCGATCGAAGCGCACCCGCGCGAAGCCGCGCTGCTCGTCGTCGAGCCGTCGTCGTCGATCGCGCTGTGGCAACGGCTCGCGTCCATCGTGGAGGCTCGAACTCCGAGCGCCGTGACGCAGCTCGCGACGGCGACGCTCGAGCTCGGCGGCCCGTGTGCAGAGCGCGTCGTCGAGCTCTTCGGGCCGCGCGCTGCGCTCGAAGCCCTCCTCGAGCACGCTCGACGCGCGCGCCCGCACATCTCCGCGTCCGATCCGAGGGTCATCGTCGCGCGCAGGCTCGGCGCCGCGGCGGTCGAAGCGCTCTGGGATCACTGCACGAAGGGCGCGCCGCCCTCGCCCACGGTGTTCGCGTGGCTCGTCGACGCGCTCGACGCTCAGCCCGCGGACACGCTTGCGTCCGCGCTGCGCGCGCGCAACGAGCCCGACACGGACGCCGCCCGCGCGCTGCTCGACGCGCTGAGCGCCCAGCGCCGGTGCTCGCTCGCAACGGCCGTGTCCCTCGCGCGGATCGAGCTCGATCGCGCGCTGCGGGTCGTGACCGCCGAGACCGTCGAGCGCGCCGAGGTGACGGCCGAGATCGAGACGTCGGCGCCGATCCAGCGCCCCGACGCTGCGGCGCTCGACGACCTCACGTACGTCGACGACGCGACGCTGGCCACGACGATCGTGCCGTTTTTGCACTGGCCGACGCGCGGCGTGGCTGCGGCCTTCGAGCACCGCGACGAGCCCAAGCCAGCGGCGCTGATCTGCGCGGCGCTGCTGCGCGCGGACGACGGGCCCGAGCACGTCGCGACGGTGCTGCCGATGTACTGGCCCCGTGAAGAAGCCGAGCGCGAGCTGCTCGACGAGCTCGCGGCGACGCACCTCGCGCACCGAACGGACCTCGGTCTGCTCGCGAGCGCGTGGCTGTATCGCTGGGAGCGGCACGCGCTGCGCTTCGTCGAGATCGCGCGCAGGCACGGATCGATCGAGCACGTGCTCTCGACGCTGGATCCATGGCCGCCCGAGCTCGCAGCGCGCGCGTGGGCGGCGGCAGCGCGCGCCGTCGAGATCACCGCGGGGCGCGACGGAGGCGCGCTGTTCGAGGCCTCGCTCTGGCAGCCGGTCGTGGCGCTCGCGCTCGACGAAGCGCGCGGCGACGACCGGGAGATCGTGCGCGACAACGCGGCGCTGCTGCTGGTCGCGCTCAGCCGCACGAGCGCGGGACGCGCGCTGATCGAGCCGTTCGAGTCGCACGCTCGCGAGGCGCGACGACAGCTGCCAGCCGCGCGCGCTGCGCTGCTGGCCCCGTGGCTCGAGCGGCCGGTGAGCAAGCGCGCAGAGCTCTCTGCGGAGGCGCGCGCGCTGCGCGAGAGGCTCAAGGAGCTGCGGACCACGGACGCCGAGCGCGTGGCGCGCGAGCTCGATTCGGCCCCAGACGAGCGCCGGTTCACGCTCATCGACGCGCTCGCGATGGATCCTCCCTCGCCCGCGCGCGCCGCGATCATCGCGATGAGCCCGTCGTGGACCGGCCCGATGCGCGCGCGTCTCGACGCGGCGCTCGCGGCGATCGGCGCGCAGACCGCCGTCGAGATCGAGCTCGCCCGCGTCGCGCGGGGCGAAGTGGCCGCGCTCGATCGCGCGATCCAACGAGCGCGCTCGGCGGACACGAGGCTCACTGACGCGACGATGGGCGCGCTCTTCGCCGCGCTCGGCCCACGAGAGATCGAGGTCAGCGTCGAGCTCCTCGGCGCGTCGTGCGCGGCGAACGCGACGTTCGTGCTCGGACGTATTCTGTCCAACTCGGACTTCGCGGACGGCCCGTACGCGACGGACGACGGCCGTAGGACGCTCGCGGTCGAGGTCGAGCGCGCGCTGTTGCGCTTGCCCGCCAGCGAAGACGCGCTTCGTCGGCGCGCAGCGCGCTGGCTGTGGGCGCGGGGCGCGACCGCGGGCTTCGTGGTGCTCGCGCAGGGATGGTTCGCGGAGCCGACGGGCGCGCCCGACTGGCTCGGCGCAGCTTCGCCCGAGCACGTCTCGGCCATGGTCGACGCAGCGCTTACGGGAGGAGCGCAAACGATCGCCGAGAGCGCGCTGATCGAGCTGCTGCGCGCCTGCCCCGCGATCGCGAGCCAGCTGTGGTCGCAGCTGCTCTCGGGCGCGAGCCTCGCAGAGACCCGACAAGCGGCGATCAACGAGCTGAACCGAGGGCGGTTCTTTCGCACAGCGCGAACGGCGAAGCTGCGCGCGATCGCCAAGACGTTCGCGTGGGGAGCGCTCGTGAGCGTCGAGCTGACCGGCCGCGCGATGTCCCTGCAGCTCGCGCGCGATCAGACGCTCGGGTACACGCGGCTCGACGAGGATCGGATCTTCATCAGCGCCCTCCCGCTGCTGCGCGGGGAGCGCTTCGGTCGCGCCGTGGTCGAGGGGCTGATCCTGCACGAGCTCGGGCACCACCGGTATCACCGCGGCGTCGAGCAGCGCGAGGCGTGGGACGAGGGCGCAGCGGAGGGCATCGGGCCGCTGCTCAACCTGGTCGCCGACGAGCACCTCGAGCGCAACATCCGCGCGCTCGACGCGGAGTACGGCGACAGGCTCAAGAAGCTGACGGCGTACGCGTTTCAGCACATGGACCGGCCGATCGCGATCGACACGCTGTTCGACGTGCTGCGGGGCGCGATGCTCGAGGTGCTCTCGACCGCGTCGGTGCGCTTCGCCATCGACGCGCAGAGCGTGATCGTCGAGCACGGTCGCCTGCTGCAAGCGCTGGAGAAATCCGGGTCGAGCTTCGCCCGTTGGGTGCGCGCGCTGCGCATGGGCCTGGGCGATCGGCACAACGACGAGAAGGTCTCCCGCGCGCTCGCCCTCTTCTCAGGAACAGCGTTTCGCAAGAGCACCATGCGCGAGCTGCTCGCGATCGCCCGCGAGGTGCGCGCGATCTTCGGCGACGAGTGCCGGCTGCTCGGGGTCTGCTCGACGCACGAGGACGTGGGCCAAGGAGAGCCCGGCGACGTCGAGCGCGCGACCGAAGGCATCACCGACGAAGAGATCCGCCGCGAGGTCGACCGCATCGTCAACCCCAAGCGCAGCGAGGACGACGGGATGTCCGGCGCTCGCCCCGGCGCGAAGCGCTGGCTCAACGTCACGGAGGCGACGGATTTCGACTTGATCACCGAGGTCGTTCGCGTGCGCTACGAGAGCTCGAAGCACCACGCCCTCTCGACGCGCGTCCGTCGCTCGGCCGGGACGCTGCGGGTCTACCTCGAGCGGCTCGGCCTTCACTTGCAGCCCGAGCGCCTTCGCTTGCGGGGTCGACGCGTGGACGCGCCCCGAACGCGCGCGCTCGTGACCCGCGGCGACCCTCGCGTGCTCATCGCGCGAGAGATCCAAGTGAAGACCGACCTGTTCATTGGCGTCGTGATCGACTGCTCGGGCTCGATGGCGAGCGGCGAGAACATGCCGCGCGCGAGGCTCTTCGGCGCGCTCATCGCCGAGGCCGCCCGCGCGATGCCCAGCGTCGATGTGCGCATCTTCGGCTTCACCGACAGGGTGATCTACGACGCCGGCGACGCGCGGTGCCCCGCGGTGCACGCGCTCGAAGCGGGCGGAGGCAACAACGACGCGGGCGCCCTGTGGCACGCGGCCAACGTCGCGCGCGCCTCGCGTCGGCGTGCGAAATTGCTGGTGATGATCTCCGACGGAATGCCCACCGAGTGCTCTGCGGCGTCGCTCAAGCACCTCGCGCTCGAGCTCACGCGGCGCCACAAGATGTGCTGCGCGCAGATCGCCGTGCAGCCGTTGCCCGAGGTGCTGTTTCCGCACTACGTCGAGTGCGACGGGCCCGACACGGACACGGTCGTTCGGCGCTTCGGCCGCATCGTCGAAGGGCTGATCAAGCACGCGATGGGCGTCCCGTGACGGCCCTGCGCTGGTTGACCGCAGAAACACAGTGAGATACACCCCCGCCCCCTCCCACGGCCGCGAAGCAGCGCACTCGCAACCGAAGGGCCCCTGCCGATAGCCACGCGAACGGTCGCGTCGTCGGTCACGAACACGAAGGGCCCCGCTGCACGAACGGATGGGGGAGAGACACCAGCCATGCAGACCACGATCAAAGTCGAAGCCCAGAACCGCGCCTCCTCGGGAAAGGGCCCTGCCCGCCGCCTCCGCGCGAGCAACAAGCTCCCCGCCATCGTGTACGGACCGGGCAAGACCGCGCAGTCGATCGCGATCGACCCCAAGTCGGTCAAGACCGTGTTGCTCCAGCCCATGGGCCGCAACACCGTGTTCACGCTCTCGATCGACGGCGTTGATCAGCTCGCGATGGTGAAGAACTTCGAGCACCACCCCGTCACGCGCGACCTGCTCCACGCGGACCTGTACACGGTCAGCCTGGATCGCCCGGTGGACGTCGAGGTTCCTCTGGTGCTCGTCGGCAAGTCCAAGGGCGTCGCCGCTGGTGGAATCCTGCAGCAGATCTTCCGCAAGCTGCCGGTCCGCTGCACGCCCGACAAGATCCCCGCCAAGCTCGAGGTCGACATCACCAACGTCGAGCTCCACCACGCGGTCGCCACCAAGGCCCTCGTGCTCGCCGAAGGCGTGCGCGTGATGCTCGACGCCAACCAGACGATCGTCTCCGTCGTGGCGCCCGAGAAGGACCGCGGCGAGGCCGCTCCTGCCGCTGGCGCCGCCGCGGCTCCGGCCGCTGGCAAGGACGCCAAGGCAGCTGCGCCCGCCAAGGACGCCAAGGCCGCAGCGCCCGCCAAGAAGAAGTGATCTTCGCGCTCGGCGCCGCCATCCGGGGAGGCGCGCTGAGCGACGAGACCTTCGGGGGAGAGACTGTACGAATGTGCGAGAGGGCGTCGCGAGCGATCGCAGCGCCCTTGCCTCGCGCGCGCTGAATCGGCATGACGCGGTCGATGCTCCTCGTCGGCCTCGGAAACCCCGGTCCCTCCTACCGCGCGCACCGCCACAACGTCGGATTCATGGTGCTCGAACGGCTGCACTCGCTCGCGGGCGCGTCCGAGTGGCGCGAGAAGTACAGCGCCCTCGCGTGCAAAGGCATCCTCGCGGGCCAGTCGGTCTCGCTGCTCATGCCGCAGACGTTCATGAACCTCTCGGGTCAGTCCGTGCAGAAGTGCGCGATGGACCAGCGCTTCGTGATCGGCAAGGTGATCGTGGTGCACGACGAGCTCGAGCTTCCGTTCGGGCAAGTGCGCGCGAAGTTCGGCGGAGGGCACGCGGGGCACAACGGGCTGCGGGACATCACCGCGCGATTGGGCGCTGATTTCGCGCGGATTCGCGTCGGGATCGGCCGCCCCACGGTGGGCGCTGTGGACTCGTACGTGCTCTCGCCGTTCTCGCGCGAAGAGCAAGCGGAGCTGCCCGCGGTGCTCGATCGCGCGGCCGAGCTCGTCGAGCTCACCTTGCGCGACGGCATCGAAGCCGCGATCGCCAAGAGCAATCCCCCCGCAGGAAAGTCAGGGAAGAAGAAGCCCTGACCGCGACGCTCAGTTCGCCTTGCCCATCATGGGCGGCACGCACGAGCCCTCGCCGTCGCACATCATCCCGTTGGGGCACGCGTGCGTCGCGTCGCAGTCGAGGAAGCACAGGCCGTTGCCCATGAGGTCGAAGCAGCGCGAGCCCGTCGGGCAGCCGCCGGTGCTGACGTAGGTCGAGCCGGGCATGCAGCCGGCGAAGCAGATGCCCATCGCGCCCATGTCGGCGCTGCACTGCATGTTGGCGCCGCACGAGCCCATGGGCATCGCCATGCCACCGCCGCTGCAGGTGCCGCCGGGGGTGTTCATCGCGGGCGTGCCCATGGCGAAGCCGCCGTTGCAGCCGACGGTCGAGTTGGCGTTCATGTCCGTCGCCGCGCAGCGGTCGCTGTTGGTCATGGCGTCGGGCCTCGAGGTCCCAGAGTCCGCGCGAACGCCGGTGTCGGTCACCGCGGCGGCGTCGCCGGTCGTCGATCCGTCACGGCCGGCGGGCGTCGTCGGTCCACAGGCCACGAGCGCGAGCGAGAGGGCGAAGGGGCTCAGGGTTTTCAGCGAGATCATGATTTCGTGTGCTCCAAAGTGCGAATGGTGAAAATTCGGGCCGGACGCGCGCCGAAGGTCAACGAGGCGATCGCGCAACAGCCCTGCAACGGGCGCGCGAAGCTACTGATTTATCCGAGTATTTCCAGAGAATTTGCGTTGCGGGGCGTTACGCGACGCGGGGGATGTGGGGCGTCGTCGGCGCGGGCCTGCGTCGGCGCGGGCGATGGCGAATCACTCGGGCCGGCGGTGTTCGCTCTTGATGCGCAGTCGCAGCGAGTCGAGCTCGGTCCACGTCATCGCCGCGAGCGCGGCGCGTTGCTCGTCGGTCAGCGCGATCTCAAGCACGTCGCACAGGTCGACGATCGACGCGCGAAGCGCTGCGGTGCGAGCCTTCTCTTCACCGCGCGCTTCGCCCTCGACGCGCCCCTCTCCCCGCACTGCGTCGAGGTCCATCTTCCACGTGATGGCCGCCAGCGCGCGCTGCTCTGCGAGCCTTCGCGCTGCTGGATCCGCGGACACCTGCTGCAACACGAGCGCAGCGCGCAATCGCATCGGCAACGCGAGCACGGCGACCGACGACAGCGAAGAGCTCACTGCGATTCGAGCGAGGCATCCTCTCGACAACAGCGCGAGCGCCCAGACAGACCAGCGCACGCTGAGCCCGCGGCGCGTGACCGAGGCCAACGCAAGCCGCACCGCTGTGACGACCGATGCCTTCAGCCGCTCTGTGTGCGCTCGTGCTTTCACTCGCTCCCGTCACTCGGCTTCGCGCTCTGCAGCGACGCGCTCGAGCTCGGCGCGCGTGAGGGGCCCGCGCATCCACGCGATCGTGTGCCGCGGTTGCAGCAGCGCGCTGCCCGCGTTGCGGTCGTGCGCGGTTCGCACGCAGCGCCACAGGGACGGTGTTCAATAGTTCACGACTCCGGGATAACTCCGCGAGATCGCGACAGCGGGCTGCAGGGCGGGTGGGCCAAGGGAGACCGTGGGGGAGCGACGGCGTTCAATCGATTGCGAACGCGCCCAGCAGCGCAGCGACGGCAGCGCGGACGCGGGCCAACGTGATCTCGCGGAGTTATCCCGGTGTCGTGAACTATTGAACACCGTCCCCGTTGGCCCACAACCTCACGCTTATCTCCTCCTTCGCGACGGACGCACGCACTCTTCAGCCAGAGGGTAGAACTTCATGCAGAATATTCCAGCCGCGAGGATGTGTGTCGTGGTGACTTGGCCAAACCAGAGTGTGTTGCCGATCACGGCAAATCTGCGCACCGATGCGCACGGCATCCGCCACCGATCGTCGGTCGGAGCGCCGGACAGACACGAGATCTTTGTAGTCAGCGTTAGTGGCACGCTGCAACGACGACGCGACCAGACGGGTGTTGAACCAGATCGTCCAGAACGTTGGCTTCGTGGCAGAGTTCAACTTCAGTCCAGTGCACGCGACGTCGTCGTGCTCGCATGCAGTACAACGGTGCAAAACCGCGCAGTTTGCGCGACTCTTGCGGAAGATGCGACCGGCACCTGGGACCTGCAGTGTCTCGACGAAGGCGGCTGGGTTGCTGCTGCATTCCACGACGGCGCGCAGGTCACTGATTGGACTTGGTGTGTCCCCGGAGTTGACTGTTCTCTCCGGCCGAGTCAACCACCTCGTGCATTCCGCTGGACGCGCAGGTCCATCGACACGCTGGCAGAGCTCGCAATTCAGCCGCTGCTATCCGAAGTCGGCGCGAAGGTGTTTTCCGCTTCTGATATCGTGGGAGTTGGTGAAACCACTCACGGCACCGCAGAGTTCGGGGCAGCACGCTTGGCAATTGCGCAAGGCGCAGCTTCACTTGGATGGCTTCGCTGGATAGCAGTAGAAGCGAACGATCTCGACATCGCTGAGCTGAACCAATTTGTTTGCGGCGAGTCCCGAGACTCACATAAAATTCTGCTCGATACGGGCTGGTGGATTCACCGAACTCGAGAGTTTCTCGATATGCTGCTGTGGTTGCGGGCATGGAACTTCGAGCACGGCATTTCGGAGCGAATTTGTATTGTCGGTATCGACGCGCAGGGTCTGGACTCTGCGTTTCGGTGGACTATTCGACACCCACACATTTCGCTCGCGTGGCGCAAGCGAGCGAGCGCGCTCTACCGTACACATCGCGACGAGCTGCGCGCGTCCTCTTCGAGTCCCATGTGCGACTGCGTGGTGGAGCAGACCGGCGAGCTCATCGCCTCACTGCAATTTGAACTCGGCTCCTGTCCGCTGTTTGAGAGAATTTCCAGCTACGTTCGCGATTGTCTCGAGCTTCGCCGCTGTGCGTCGTTGCGCGAGCAGTCGATCGTCCGTGATGCAATGATGGCTCGCCGTGTTGCGCAGGCGCAGCGAGATCTATCGCCAAGCGGCGGCCTTGTTTTCGCCCACCTAGCACATCTTCAGAGGCAGGATGCATTTGGAGATGCCGCAACACTTGGCGGCGAGTTGCTGCGAGCAGGCGTTTCGTATTCTGTCATTGGATTGAGCGCGCTGGACGGAGAGTTTCTCGCTGCTGTCCCACAGCAGAACAGCGGTTTTCAATTGCAGGCTTGCCGTCTTGATCCACTTCGCAGCCCCGCGTTAGAATCGAGCGCACTCGATCGTACGGCATCGTTCGGTGTGTGGGCGTCACCTGAAATTATGACTGATACCACAGGGGAGCCTCAACTGTACCTCGATCCCCTGCATCACTGTCATTCTATCGGTGCGGTTGCGATTTCGACTACGCCGAGCGGCAGCTCCTCCATCACGCACGCCCTTCGCTCCACCGATGCACTGATTTGTGTTCGCGCGTCTACCCCTGTCGCGCTGCTGCCTTCGCACATTGGCTCTTCGTACGACATTCCTACATCGAGCAACCTGGAGTCTCCAGACATCGACAACGCACGAACAGGCGAACTACCTGAGCATTGGGCAACACCTCCACACCGTTGCGGAAATGGGTTCGAGTGCTCGGTGCAGCAATCGTTGCGAGACGGTCGTCAGGTGATACTCGTCCGAGGGGTATCGGCCGAACAAGACGACGCGGCGGTCATCTGCCTGCGTTCTCGGGGCGCGCCCGATCTCGCTCATGTGCAGTTTTCTCTGCGAGCCCGAAGTAACGATCAATTTGCAGTGAGCGTTTGGATTCGGCTAGACACGTTGGATCGAGTGTTGCTCTCTGTCTCTCAGCAACGCGTCACTCCCACGTCGGACTGGACATTCGCAAGTTGCGCTATCGATATTCCGCTGGACGATGTCGTGATTTCTTTCGGCGTGACCACATCCGGCGAAGGCGAGTGTGAATTGCATGACCTCCGTATTCAGACATGCTGGCGCAAGACGTTGTAGCAAGACTGCGCCGTCAGCCACTGTTTGGCAGGGATCCGAGCAGGTCCCGCCGTGGTCAAGCCGCGGCGATCGACTGCGCCACACCGACGGCGCTCGCGAGACAGCGTGCACAGGCGACGAAACAACGGTACGGGGACGGTGTTCAATAGTTCACGACACCGGGATAACTCCGCGAGATCGCGACAGCGGGCTGCAGGGCGGGTGGGCCAAGGGAGACCGCGGGGGAGCGACGGCGTTCAATCGATTGCGAACGCGCCCAGCAGCGCAGCGACGGCAGCGCCGACGCGGGCCAACGTGATCTCGCGGAGTTATCCCGGAGTTGTGAACTATTGAACACCGTCCCCGTTTGCCGTCCCCGTTTGCCGTGGTCCCCGTTGGTCACAGTCCCCGGATCAAGCGTTCGAAGCGGGTCAAGGAAGCGAATTCGAGCAAACAGAGGACGTGCAATACACTCTTCCAAATGCCACGCCTCCCGCATCGTGGTCGCATGCGCCGAATCCTGCCTCACCACGGCAATAGACGTAATAGGCGCACTGTTCGACGGACCGAGAAGGACACAGAACGGCGCAGCCTGCTTCGTCTGCTTCGCTGTCCGACTGAATTCCGGCGTCGCGAAAAACCTCGATCTCCGATGGAGTGACCTGGCGTCCCGAAACGAACGGCAGTCGCGAGCACGGAGCGCAACCTGAAGACAACACCATCAACATCAGACCGCACTCGCGTAGCACTATCGCCTCCACAGGAACTTCGGCCGATCGTCAGTTTTGATTTCGAAGGCGGAGTCTACACGCTTTCCATCGTCGGAGTGTCCCATCGAAACGTCCGTGCCGTGGATCGTCGCCAACTCGACGGATCGTTGAAACGTCGCTCTCCTCTACCACTACCGCGACGGGGTTCGTAGTTTTCTCGGTGCGCGGCAGTGGTTTGACTTGATTTCAACCGCGCTGATCCGCTTGGGCATCTTCGATGCCCGTCGCGGGCGCGGTATAGTTGACGAGGACGACAGCCGGGCGCGTTCTGCGCACGGGCATTTTGCAGGCAACGCCCTGCCCCGTCTTCTCGCCGCACGACAGGACGAGCCCGGACAGCCACGCCTGGCGAAACGAACGACCGTCTTCGACGCGTGGTCATCATCGCGCTTCGTTCGCCCGTTCGCCGAGCCTATGTGGCGAGCCCGACCGCGAAGCACGACACGCCGCGTCGATGGCGCGCAACTGCTGCAAAACGAGCCTCGAGCGCCCCGGTTCGCGCGACACCTCTGCCGCGAGAATCGCTTCGACGAACGCCGCTGCGCGGCCGCACTGTGTGCGCTCGCGCTCTTCCGCTCGCTCCCCCTCACTCCACGTCGCGCTCTGCAGCGACGCGCTTGAGCTCGGCGCGCGTGAGGGGCCCGCGCATCCACGCGATCGTGTGCCGCGGTTGCAGCAGCGCGCTTCCTGCGTTGCGGTCGTGCGCGTTTCGCACGACGAACCAGCGGCGGCCGAGGCGCTTGACCGTGTCCGAGAGCTCCTTGCGGCTCGCGCGGTCGCTGGGCCCTTGGTCGGACGAGCAGAGACCTTCGATCACCCGCTCGCGGTCGGCGTCGGTCTGCAAACAGCCGACGAACCACAGCCCGGCGTTGCTGAGCGCCCTGTAGTCCACGTCCATCGGGTTCTGCGTTGCCAGGACGACTCCCACGCCGAACGCGCGCGCTTGCTTCATGAGCGAGACGATCGGGCGCTTGGTCGCGGGGTTGGCGGGGTGCGGAGGAAGCATTCCGTACACCTCGTCGATCGCGATGAGCGCGCGCAGCGCCGAGGTGCCCGAGAGCGAGCGAACGTAGGCGTACAGCTCGTCGAGGACCAGCCCGAGCACTTCGCGGCGCTCGTCCTCGTCGAGGTGCGCGACGCTCACGATCACCGCGGGCGTGCGGCCGTCTTCGCGCGGCGCGAGCCATTGCTTCACATCGAGGGCCGCGCCCGTGCGCCACGAGGCGAACGACGGCGAGGCGAGCAGGGCGTTGAGCGCCGCCGCGAGGGCGTTGCGGTCGCGCTTGGAGATAAACGCGTCGAGCTCCATCGCGCCGACGGTCTCGATGGGCGGGTCGATCACTTCGCGCACGAGCTCGCTGAGCTCGGCGCTGCGGCCGTCGCGCAGGCGGCGCTCGGCGAGCAGCGAGAGCAGGACGTGTTCGCGCGAGCGCGCGGGGTCGCCGTCGCGGCCCACCAGGCGAAGCACCAGCGAGACCGCGGTCGCGAGGCTGTCGCGCGCGACCTCTTCGTCCGTGTCCCACAGGGCCGATCGGTGTTCGAGCGACGAAAAGAGATGAACGGGCTCTCCCGCGGTGGTGCCGGGCGTGAGGATTCGGACGTGCGTGCGCTCGCGAAAGCGCCGAACGTCGTCGGCGTCGAGGCCCGCGCGCGAGAGCCCGTGGTCGCGGGCGGCCGCGAGCGTGGCGATGATGTCGTCCTCGGGGATTCCTTTGAACTGCGGCGCGCCGCGGTCGATCCACGGACGAAACGCTTCGCGGTCATCGAGGTCGAAGGCCAGCAAGAGGTTCGTGAGATCCCCCTTCACGTCCACCAGCACCACGGGGACGCCCTCGCGCAGCGCCTCTTCGACGAGCACGAACAAGAGCCCCGTCTTTCCGCTCCCGGTCATTCCGGTGAGAAAGGCGTGGGTGACGAGGTGGTGCGCGGGAAGCTCGTAGACCGACGCGGCGCCGTCCCTGCTGAGCGGCAAACAACGACCGAGTCGCATGACCATCGAAGACCTCGCAGAGAATTACTTCGACTCGCCCTGATCGAACGGGTCATCCGACGGCTCGTCGACGAGCCCGCGGGTGAGCGACCGCGGCTTCTCTGGGTCCGCGGGCTTGCTCGGCTCTTTGGGCTCTTCGGGCTTCGCGGGCTCTTCGGCCTTCGCTTGCTTGGCGGGCCGGCCGCCGCCACGAATGGCAGGCGCGAAGTCGTCTTGGTCTTCTTGCTCGCGACGAATGAACGCGACCGCGGCGCGGAGGTCTTTGTACGCCGCGGCGAGCAGCGCGCCGACCTTGCGTCGTTGATCGACGAGGGACGAGTAGGTGACGTCCTGGCGGTTCTTCGCTTTGCTCTTGGCTGCGAGCGCGTCGACGAGCTTGCTGGCCTGGTCGAGGTCGCTCTGCTCGATGTACGACCCGACGAACGGCGAGAGCAGCTCGTAGAGCGAGCCGAGCACATCGACGAGCTCGGCCGTGGTGTTCTTCTTTCGCAGCTCGTCGACCACCGACGCCAGCAGCTTCTTCTTTCGCAGCGGAACGGCGGTCGCATCGAGCAACATCCCGCGCATCTCGCGGGCGGCCTCGACGACGTCACTGAGCTCGTCTTCGGTCTCCTGGTATGCGTTGACGCGGGCGTTGCAGTAGAGCAGCGCGTTGGCGTAGGTGACGATTCGTTTCAATCGGGGGACGTCGAGGTCGGGCAATCGCTCGATCGTCGGCATCAGCGACGCGCAGCGGTCGAACGCGTCGATCGCCGTCGGCGCAGCAAACGAGGCGCTCATCGTGTAGACGGGCGTCTTGTCGAGCTCGAGCGCGTCGAGCTCAGCGCGAATGGCGTCGAGCGCAGCGGCGCGAAGGTGCTGCTGTTGAACGGCGCGCTCGTCGCCGTCGAAACGGTCTGCTTCCGGATGTTCCCCGATACCCATATGAAACGACTCCTCCCGTGTGAGTGTCGAGGGGTGGCATCGGGCAATGGGAAGAGTCAAGCGAGAAAGAGCATGACCGTGCGGATTTGGCGGCGCTCGCTGGCAGGGAGTCGTGGTCTGGCGGATTGGGGAAGGTTTTTACCTTGGTCAGAGCGGGCGAGCGGTAGCGGATCGAGGTTTCAACCTCGGTCGAGCGGGTGCAGAGCAGCGCGGAGAAGGTTTTTACCTTGGTCAGATGGCAGCGATGGCGGCTGAGTCGAGGTTTCAACCTCGGCTGGGCGGGTGCATGGCGGCACGGGGAAGGTTTTTACCTTGGCGAGCGGGGGATCAGGGCTGAGGGGGAAGGTTTTTACTCAGTTGAGCAACTTTGGGCGATCCCTCGCTCCGCCCGTGTCGTCACAACGACCAGTCTTCGTGCGCCAAGCCACCGTCCACGAGGCGTTCGATACCGCGCCCGCGACGGGCGTCGAAGACGCGCGGAGCGGATCAGCGCGGCAGAGCTCGAGTCAAACTACCGCCGCGCACCGGGACAACTACGAACCCCGGCGCGGTAGTAGTTGAGCGTACTGCGCAATTGCCCCGAGACTAGGGGAGAAGAGAGCGCGAGGCAGCGATGATTCCACCGCTGACATCACTGGTGTTTCTTCACGAGCGCAGGAGCCAACGTGACGCAGCGAGCTTTTTCGACCGCCCGACCTTGACGTGAGCGTCGCGATACGCGAGTCTCCTCGAAGTTTGGGGGAGAGGCTGTGTTCGCTCCTTCAGCATGCGAAGCAACCTTCGACGATTGGGGCAGTTCGAGAAATGGGCAACCGCAGTTCTGGCGCTCGACTTCGTGTCAGCTTCGGCTTTTCCTGGATCAGCTTGGTCGGATTGCTAGTCTTGACTGGCTGTCCGCCGACGATCGATCCATTTGCGAATCCCGGGAGGGGCTTTCTCGCAGCATGCAGACCGTGGCAGCGCAAAGTCTGCGTCGGGCAATGCGCAGACGTCACGACGCGAGTCGGTGCTCCTTGTGACTTCGATCCGTGCAACCCGCAGAATCTAGGAGTGCCGCTTGTCTGCGGGCCCAACATGCGTTGTCAGCCGTGCGGCGACACTTCGAGTTGTCTACCGAACATGGGAACATGCCAGTCGATCGCGCCCCTCGACGGAGCGCTCGCGTCACCGTACTGTGATCCAATGCAACCGCTCGGGTCGGCGAACAGCGCGTGTACCCAGCAGCCGTTTCAGCACTGCCGCCCTGCAAGTTGCTTCGCCGCTGGCGTGCCAAATGCTCCCAACGCTCCGGGCATGTGTATCGGCGCGATCACAGAGGGCGCGACCTGTGACGGGGAGTGGACCGGAGTCGTCGCGGGCGGTGCGGCTCAACCGTGTCGCGCGTGCGGACCGGGCATGGTCTGCATGCGTCGGCTTGATGGCGCGACTGGCAGGGTCTGTATGCGTCGGTGCGATTCGGCCGTCGGCGGGTTGAACGCCTGCCAGCCGCCACAGACGCTTGCCGCAACGGCCGCGGGTCCGCCGATCTCCTACGACTACCGATGTGAGCCGCATCTGCGAACGTCTGGCAATCCTCTGAGTGGATTGGTAAACGTTTGCGTGCGTGACAGTCCACACGGGGAGACGTGCGCGCCACCGGCAAGCTACGAGACGCGCTCGGTGCTCGACACCGTTGCTAGGGCTGAATGGTGTCCTGCTGCGGACCGACGACCGGACGGCACGTGTCGGCTGCCACCGGACGCGCGACCGTCGCGCTATGCCTACGTCGATACCAGCACTCGCGTCTACACGCCAGCGGAGTCGCCAGTGGCAGGCAGTCCGGCGGACAACGTAAATCCGTGTCGGTTGAACAACGACGCGTGTCGCGCGGACAATGCGGCGGCAGCACCGAACGGGCTGAACATTTCTTTCGGTCAGTTTCGGTGCTGCCGAGCTCCGGGACAGGGTTGCGATCAGGACCGCGATTGTTGCAACACCGGATCGGCGCCGAGCCGTTGTGTTCCTGTCGAGCCGGTAGGACAGACGGGAGCGCCGACTTCGCCACAGCGCGTTTGCCGAGCCGGCTGCGATCCTGGTATCGCGGAGGACTTCAGTCTGCTCTCTGCGGTAGCAAATCCTATTCCGGTAGCACTCCGCTGTCCGTCGGGGACTGAGTGCACTGCGATGGCTGGGTCAGAGCTGGTCGCGAGTCCGTGGCCGTTTCCGGTCACTCCTACGTTTGGCGCGCCGTTTCGACAGACCGAGCGCGCCACCGTTTGTATGCCGTGTGGCCAAGAAGGCGAGCGGTGTTGCTCTGGTCGCGATAACAAGCACGCTCCGTCCTGCGGGGCGTCGATGGTGTCAGCTCCGTTCGTAGGGGTGTCGCCAACGGGCCCGATCGGCGATGTGCCTCCGACGGCGTTCGGCGGCGTCATCACGCCGAACCTCGTGTGCGTAGCCAACGTGTGCCTCGATCGCCGATTCGCCGACAGCATCGACGTGACCGGCATCCCCACTCCAGGGCCGCGTTGCGGCGACCTTGGCGAAATTTGTTGTCCGGCCGCGATTGGCGCAAGCGGGTTCGTGCATACGCCGGTCGGTTCTCCCGATTCGGATGTGGTCATCCCGCAAGGTTCACGGTGTCGAGCCGGTGGAATCTGCGGACCGCAAGGGACGTGCGAACCCTGCGGCGGTCCGAATCAGATGTGCTGCGACTTGGACCTTGCGAACACTTTCAATCGAATTCGCGGTGCGAGCGGAGCCCAGCCGCTGCCGCCGCTCACCCCGATTCAGGACTTTGTAAATATTTCGAATCCGCTCTTCGCGGGACTTCCTGCAGAGCAGCGCCGCATGGTCGATTTGGTCGAAGAGCCACTGTTCTGTGGCGCAACCGTGCCTGCCTTCGCTCTGTCCCCGCGGCGCTGCGTGCCGGGTTTTGCTTGCACCACCGCTCAGCTATTGCCGAGACACAATCCCGCCACGAGTGGCGGCGGGGGCCAGCCCGATGTGACGTGCCAGGCCTGCGGTCAATCGGCAGGGCAACCATGCTGCGATGGGCAGTGGTGTCGGGATACCGGTGCGGGCGTTCGATTGGTGTGCAACGGCAGCACCTGCGAAGGGTGCGGAGGATGTGATCAACCTGCATGCAATAACCAGTGTGGCTCAGCTCAATGCCAGCCGCCGCTGGTTGTGGCGGCTGGGCTGTGCAAACTCCAAATCATGGGCGAGTTCGTGAATTGCCCATGAGCGGACGTCCACTCGTATCCGTGGTGGTCGCGACGCTCGTTGGGTGCGGCGCGTCCGTGACCCCAGCAATCGACGCGGATGTCGATCCTCGCGATGCTGTTGTCGTCGACACCGGCGTCGAGCGCGCAGACGTAAGCCTCGGGTCGGACGGGTCCACTGCGCCGCGGCCTCTCGCTGGTTGGTTCTGGATCACCGAGCGTCCGTGGGCCGACGGCGCTGCGGGCCGCTTCTCGTTCGGTGGAGGCATGTTTGGACGCGTTGAGGAACGGGCCTTTGGAGAATGCTCGACGCGCACGGTCTTTCACGACCAGCAACCTGCCTCCGTCGGACCGGTGCGAGTATCGTGGTCTGGCTTGGTCGAAGAGTTCTCTCCCACTGCCATGAATTCTTACTTTGCCATGATTTCACTACCGACACCCAACGACGGTCTCGCGGTTCGCGTCGAGTCTCTCGGTCTCGGCACGACGCGTTTCTCGTCTTCGCTGCGCATTCCACCTGCGCTCCAGTTGCTATCGCCCGAGCCGGGCTCCTCCCGGCGGGCGCGGGCGGTCTTCGACTCGCTCACGGTTCGGTGGCGACGTCCGTCGCTGCCGTGCGATGTGCGGCTGCGCATCAGCTTCGCTGCGCCCTCGCAAGACACTAGCATCGTTTGCAACGTTCGTAGCGATCGCGGCGAGTACACCTTGTCGCCAGCTGTTCGCGCGGTCATCCCGCCGGGACGGATCGATCTGTACGTGTCCTCCGTCAACATTGACCGCGCGACGCTCACTCCCCAGGCGCTCGACGTCGAGGTTCGGACAGAGCGCGTAGCCGCTGGGATCATCTATGAATAGACATTCGCCTCGACGACTGAGCGTTGTCTGTGTTGTGACGCTGCAGAACGTAGCGTGCGCTCCGCCCACTCTCACCCCGGACGCCGCGAGCGACGCGAGAGCGCTCGATTCTGACTCATCCGACGTCGCTGTCGTCGGTCCGACGAGCGAGATTTCTCTCGTTCGGTACGCTGGTGGTGGTCGCCCCGCAGTCTTTCGTGCCGCGCTTGTCCGCGTCGACGCTCGCATTGCGTGGACCAGCGAACGTACGGCCGGAGAGTGTACGTTGCGTCGTACATGGCGCGATGATTCGACGTTGCTCGTTCGCGGAGCGCCAATCGAGGTGCGAGCGGGCTCGATGACCGCAACAATCGAGGCAACGTCACCCGCTGGCGAATACGTCGGTGACGTCACGACCGCGGCAGCCGATCAACTCAGCTGGTTTTCTGCCGACAAGCTGCACGACGACGCGTTTCCTGCGTTTTCGACGGGCGCGGGCTTGCCGGTTGCCCTCCGGGCCGCGGCCGCTTGGAATGCCGCCGAGGACTATCGATGGATCCCAGCGACGCCCTTGGTGATTCCCGTTATCGCTCCGCCTGACGCCCGCACGGAAGAGCTGCATCTCACGATTCAACTCGACCCCAACTTGCAGCTGAGCTGCTGGTCTCCATCGGTGAACACCCTCGAAGTGTCACCCGCTGCTCTCGAGGTGATCGCCCCGTATCGAAGTCGCACCGCAGAGATCAGCACAGCTTCGCGGCGCAGTTTCGTCGCAGATGGGCGCTCAATCGATGTAATCGGAGAAACCGTCTTTTTCTCATTTCGCATCGCCGACTGAGCAGCGCTTCATCCCCACGACTGCGGCGCTCCGCCCCGCCCCCGCCCTCTCCCCGCTACGCCCGCGCCGCGTCTTCGCCGCGGCTCGCCGCCGGCGCGAGGCTCGGCCGCCCCGATTCGCGCGCTGTCTCGGCCGCCGGGATCGCCACGACAAACGTCGTCCCTCTTCCGCTCTGCGTGCGCAGCTCGATGCGGCCGCCGACGCCCGCCACGAGCCGCTGCGAGATCGCGAGCCCCAAGCCCGTCCCGTGCGCCTTCGTCGTCACGAACGGCGTGAACAATTTCGGAACCAGCTTCGCGTCGATGCCCGGCCCCGAGTCGCGCACGACGATCTCGGCCATCGCCGGACCGCTCGCCTTGCGCTGCACCACCACCGTCACGCTGCCCTTCGAGTCCATCGCCTCGACCGCGTTGCGCACGAGGTTCATCACCACCTGCCGCAAGTGCGCAGGGTCCATCCGCACCGCCGGAACATCCTGCTCCGCCACGAAGTGCACCTGCACCGTCCCAGGCAGATCGCTCTGCACGATCTGCAACGTCCGCTGCACGGCCTCGCGCGGGTCGACCAGCTCGGAGTCGCCCTTTCCCGGCCGCGCGTAGTCGAGGAAGTTGCGCACCACGCGGTCGAGCCGATCGACCTCCTCGGCGATGATCCCGAGGTACTCGGCCTCGGTCGTCCCCGAGACCGCCTGCGGTTGCATCAATTGCACGGCGGCCTTGATGCTGCCGAGCGGGTTGCGGATCTCGTGCGCGAGACCCGCGGCCATCTCGCCCATCGCCGCCAATCGATCGCGCTCTTTGATCCGCAAGTGCCCCTGCGTGTTCTCGAGCACGACCGAGATCTGCGCGCCGAGCGACCGCAGGATCTGCACTTCTTCTGCGCTGAACGGCTCTGCGATCCGGTCGTCTCCGAGCAAGAGCATCCCGACGAGCTGGTTCTGCGCGTCGAGCACAGGGATCGCCACGGACGCCATGTGCCGTCGCAAGTGCGCGGACACCTCGCTGAGCTCGACGGCCTCGCGGATCTCTCCGCGCTCGCGCGCGTCGCTCGCGTCTCGCTCGAGCTGCTCGGCCACTGCCGCGCCGTCGCGCGCCACGCGATCGAGCAGCGGCCGCACCGACGCAAACTCGATTCGGTCCGGCGGAACCGCGCCCAAATGCACGAACCGATCGAGCCCCTTGCGCTCCGCGTCCGCGAAGTACAGCGCCGCGTTGGTGACCCTTCGCGAGGCCGCGAGGCCGTCGATGAGCTCTCGTCCGAGCTCGTCGAGCTCGAGCACGTGCGCGAGCTTCGAGCGCAGCGCGTCCACCGTCGACTCCAAGTCGAAGCGCTCGCGAAAGAAGAACCGCGCCACCTGCGCCTCGGTCTTGGCCCGCAGCGGATCGAGCGGAATCAAGATCACCAGCGAGGCCACGATCGCGTTGAGCACGTACGGCGCTTGTCCGCGCGCCCAGTCCACGAGCAGGTAGTAGACGCCAGCCAGCACGAACGCGAGGGCGGTGAGCACCACCAGGCGCGCGGTGAGCTCGTAGAGGTCCACGAGCCGCGAGCGTTCCATCACTTGCGAGAGCATGAACAAGACGATCAAGACCAGCGTCGTCCCGACCGGTCCGACGTCGATGCCCGTGAACGGCAGGAGGTCCGTGAAGAACACCACCGTCGTCGCAGCGGAGACACCCGCGAGATAGCCCGCGCGCGCGCGCTCGACGCGCGACGGCGCCGCGCGGGACTTCGTGAAGAACTCCCACGCGAGCGCGGCGAAGAGCCCCACGACGTAGATCGACAGCGCTGCTTTGGCGGCCGTGTGCGCGTGCCAGGGCGAGATCGCGAGCACGAGCAGCGGGACGCCGAGCCCCGTGGCCCACGCGAGCAGCCGGCTCGGCTTGAGCGCGGACTCGCTGAGAAACGCTCGCAGCGACCGCACGCCGAACTGCGGCAAGATCACCAGCGAGACCGACGCGAGGTGCGACCACAGCGTGACCGACGGAAACCGCGTGCGGAGAAACAGCGCCGCGAACCAGAGCCCGACGGTCCCGCCGAACGCCGCGAACAGCCAGTGGAGCCGCCGCTTGCGCTCGCGCAAGAGCACCCCCGCGACGATCGAGAGCGCCAGAAAAGCGGAGATGAGCTCAGTCTGCGAGCGAAGGTTCATCGGAGTGGCCCTCTGCAGGGGCGGAGTCTAGAATCGTTGTCGAGGTTCGTTCGCGAATGACGCATTGGGGTCCGGGTGCCATCCCGCCCGGCTACATGCTTGCCCCTGACGGAACGCTGGTGCCCGCACCACCGCACCCATCGGCGGCTCCATATCCACAAGCGCCCTACTATCCCGTGGGAGCTCCGGCGATTCCGCCTGGGACCGTCCCGTACGGGTACGGCGCGCAACCACCGATGCCATCCATGCCGTACCCGCATCCCATGATGCCGGGCGCGCAGCAAGGCACGACGGTCTCGGTCACGGTCACCACCGGCGCGCCCGCGCAACCCGCGTATCCCCCGTACGCGCCGTACGCGCCGCCAGCGATGCAGCCGATGCCCCCGTTGCCCGCGACGGTCACGCCCGGAGGCTACGCGCCCGCTGCGTACGCACCCGGATGGACGCACCCGCAACCGCCGGAGCTCGGCGCGGGAGCGCCCGGTGAGTCGGGCCTGGCCGTGCGCGACCCAGAAGGCCTCGCCCGCAACGGCGAGCGCTACGGCGGCGGCGACGCAGGCTCGGTGGGCGCGCTTTCGATCGCGACGAGCGGGCTCATCCTCGCGACAGCGCTGGCCACGGTGACCTTCTTCGTCGTGCCCGTGGGCGCGGTGCTCGCGTCCGCCGCGGTCGCCAGCGGCGTCACGGGCGGCCTCGGAGTGTGGCTCCTTCGCCAGCGCAGACGCGCGCGCGGCAAGGTCGACCTCGACCCCGAAGTTCAAGTGCAGCTCTTGGCGCTCGCGGGACAGAAAAAGGGACGATTGACGGTGACGTCCACGGCCCAAGGCCTCGGCATCACCCTCGATGAAGCAGAGAAAGCGCTGCAATCCATGGCCCGCTCGCACTACGTCGACGTCGAGCTCGACCCCGAGATCGGCATCGTGACGTACGTGTTTCGCGAGCTGATCGACCCGCCTGCGCAGCTGCCGGCGTCTACGTCGGAGTCCTCATCGCGATGAACAACGACGATCCGTCGCAGCCGACGCCAGCGACTCCTGCGAGCTCCGACGAGCAGCCTGCAGTCGCGTCCTCCAAGCCGACCTCGAGCAGCGCGCTCGCGACAGTGGGCGTGTGGCCCCCTCCCTCGCCCTCGAGCGCGACCGCGCCCGTGTACGCGCAGCCCGCGGGACAAGAGCCTCCGCGGCAGCCGCAGCCCACTCCCGTCTACGCGCATCCCGCGTACGGCCAGCCAGCGCCCGCCTACGCGCCGCCCGTGGCCCCCGCGCCCTACGCACAGCCCGCGTACGCGCCGCAGCCCGCGTACGCGCCGCAGCCCGCGTACGCGCCGCAGCCTGCATATGCCCCGCAGCCCGCGTACGCGCCCCAGCAGCAGTATCCGCTCGCGCACGCGCCGCAGCACGCGATGCCTGCGCCGTACGCGCAGCCGATGCCGTACGCGATGCCGCCGCAGCCTGCGCCCATGCCGTACGCGATGCCGCCGCAGCCGCTGCCCGCGGCGTACACGGCGCCGCAACAGCAGTACCCGCTCGCGACGACGGCCACCGTCGTTCACGTGATGGTGCAGCAGCAGCCGCAGATGATGCCGATGATGCAGCCGTCGGGGATGATGCCGTACGGCTACGCTGCGCAGCCGTCGGGCGTGGTCCGCGTGGGAAACGCCAATCGATCGGTGTTCGCGATCCTCGCGTTTCTCCTGGGATTCATCGGGTTGCACAAGTTCTATCAGGGCAAGCCCGTGTGGGGTTTGATCTATCTGCTCACGTCGTGGACGGGCGTTCCGGCGATCGTGTCGGTGATCGAAGGGCTGATCGCGCTGTTTCAAACGGACGCTGCGTTCGACGCGGACAACAACCTGCGCTCGGTCTGAAAGCTCGCCGGAAGCGCTCGCCCGCGCTACGGTCGATCGCGTGATGCAGGGACCGTTCACGCGTGTGCGCGCTGGGGTTGCTCTCGTCTTGGCCACGTCGGCCGGAGCGCTGTTGGCGCATTGTGGGCCTGTGATGGCGCCGCCGCCGCCGTGCGCGATGGAGCCGTGTTCGACGGGGACGCCGAGGTTTCCCAATGTTCCGGGCGACCCGGATGCGGGGCCGTACGACTCGGGCGTGCGCGGCGCAGACGCGTCCACCGACAGCGCGCCGAGCGCCTCGATCGCCGTGCGAGGAACGGTCGGCGAAGTCCGCGCCCTCCCCCGCATCCGCGCCGAAAACACCGTCGCGGTCGCGGGCTGGTCCGTTCGCTCGCTGACCGACAACGCCATGATGCCCGTGCTCACCGACCCACGCGGCGGCTTCACGCTCACCGCGCCCGTCGACGACGAGCGCATCGCCCCGCTGCGCGCGGTCCCTCCGACGCCCGGTCAGTGCGCGATCGGCCACTACCGCAGCGACGGCGAGGACGTCTCGATCTTGTCCGTCACGCCCGCGCGCCTCGCTGAAGCGATGGCCCCGACGGGCATCACCGTCGATCCCTCGCTCGCCCACGTGGTGATCGAGGTCGAAAACGCCCTGCGCGCCCGCGTCCGAGGCGTGCGCGTCGTGTTCGCTGGCGGCCCTGCGCCGCTGGTCGCGTACGAGACCGACGGCGCGCTCTTCGGCATCCTCGACTCGAGCGGCCCGCAGGGGACGGCGATCGTGCCCAACCTCGTCGCGCCCGCGATGCCTGTGAAAACGCAGGTGGTTCTCTCGTTCGAAGGCCGCATGCGCTCGATCCCGATCTACGTCGCGCGCGGCTGCGTGACGTTCATCACCGCGCTCGCGCCGTAAGCGCGCTCACTTGCGCTCACCGTAGATGCGCTCGACCGCGGCGTCGTCCAAGCTCGACGCGGGGCCGTCGAAGACCACGGCGCCCTTCTGCAAACCCACGACGCGCGTCGCGAAATTGCGCGCGTGCTCGATCGCGTGAACGTTGACGAGCACCGCGACGTGATTGGCTCTTCCGTAGTCGCGAAGCAGGTCGAGCACGACCTCGGCGAGCCGCGGGTCGAGCGACGCAGTGGGCTCGTCGGCGAGCAGCAGCCTGGGCTCTTGCGCGAACGCGCGCGCCACGGCGACGCGCTGCTGCTGTCCCCCAGAGAGCTCTCTCGCGGGCGCGTCGAGCTTGTCGCCGAGGCCCACGCGCTCGAGCGCCGAGCGCGCCGCGAGGCGGTCTTCGTCCGTGAATCGCCCGAGCAAACCGCGCCAATACGAGTGCCGCGAGACCCGCGCGAGCAGCACGTTCTCGAGCGCCGTGTATTTCGGAACCAGGTTGAACTGCTGAAACACGAAGCCCACGCGCGAGCGCGCTTTGGTGAGCGCTCGGCCCTTGGCCGCGGTCACGTCCACGCCGTCGACCACGACGCTGCCGGCGCTCGGCTCGATCAAGCGCGCCACGCAGCGGAGCAGCGTGCTCTTGCCCGCTCCGGAGCCGCCGAGGATCGCGACGAACTCGTCGCCGCCCACGGTGAGGTCGATGTCCGAGAGGGCGGTCGTCCCGTTGGGCCAGCGCTTGGACAAGCGCGCGATGCGCAGTGCGTCGGTCATCGCGCTCGCCCGCGCTCAGTGCGTGAAGTTCGCGATGGTGATGCACTGCTCGACGAGCGGAGGCGCGCCGGGCGCCTTCTGCGTGTCGAGAAAGACCGTGTAGGCGTCGGGCCATCGGCGGTGAAACAAGTTGCAGTTGCCCGGCTCGTTGTCGAACGAGGCCACCACGGTGCCGAGCTCGTCGAGCGGGTCGAGCAGGCGGTTCTTGAAGTCCACGTCGGGCTCGTCGAAGGACGGCTTCATCACCAGCTCGACCCTGGGAACGCCGATCGGAAACCCGTCGTCGCGCAGCGTCCGCGTCGTTCCGAGCAGCATCCCGGGGATGTCCCTGCCGGTGAGATAGACCAGCGTCGCGCCGGCGTCCCAACACTCTCTCGCGAACGCGACGGACCCCGTGAGCGGAACATCGTCCGCGCACGCAGCGTCCGTGAAGAACCGCACGCGCCACGCGGCCTGCGCCTGGGCGATGATCTCCGCGGACACTCCGCGCGGCGCCAGGGTCTCGTCGAGGCGGTACAGAAGGTCGCCCGCGTTCAGCGAGCGCAGGGCGCGCGCGGCCTCGGCGTGCTCTTTGGGAAGCTGCGCCGCAAACGCGTGCAAGATGCGCAGCGTGCGCGGGCGATTGTCGTAGAGCGTCCCGTCGAGGTCGAACAAGACCACAGGGCGCTGGCCGCGCAGAGAGTGGATTCGCTCGAGGATCGCCTGGAGAACGTGCTTGGTCATGGCGTTCGGTGCCGCACCCTGCTTCGGGTGTTGTGATGTGTCAGGTGCGCGCGAAGGTCGGCGACGCTATCACACGGTCCGACGCATGAGTGCCACCGATCTGCTCACCAGCGGGACGCTGAAAACTCTCGAAGAACTGCTGACCATCTGCGTCGCGAGCGGCGGTCGAACCTCGCTCGTCCGCGTGGTGATCCAGGACGAGTACACGCACGACGTGGTGATTCGTGACGGCGATCGCTGGCTCGTGTACGACACCACGTGACTGGGCGGGCTGATGGCGGTCGCCATCTGCGAAGAAGAGCCGACAGAGCGCTCGCTGCTCGAAGCGCGCCTCGCGCGCGGCTGGTCCCCCACGGCGACGGACACGGTCGACGGCCCGAAGGTGCTCGGCTACGCGGCGTGCGCAGTGCCTTAGTTCTTTCTGCGATTTCGCAGACGAATCGTCGCGAGCGCCACCGTCGCAGCGGCGATCGAGAGCCACGTCGCTGACGGTCGCGTCGCGCCCGGGACGCTGCAACCGCAGGCGTTCTTCTGCGCTGCTTGGGGCGTCACGCGGGGGCGGTCCGCAGCGGCCTGCGACCAATCTGGCATGGGCGCGTTGGGGTCGAAGTTGGACCGCGGCGGCTCTGGGGCGCTGGGGCTCGCGCTCGCGCCCGCTGCGGCGTCGCCTTCACTGGGAGCTCCGCCGTCTCCTGCGCTCGCGCCGGGCGCCGCGGTGCTTCCGGTGACCTGTGAGCCGTCGAGCTTCACGACGGCGCCCAGCGCGTCGATGAGCGAGCGCACGGCGGTGGCGTCGGTCGCGTTCGCCACCGTGGCGACGAGCTCGGCGTGCCCGCCGTTGTCGAGCGGGAGCACCGTGATGGCGCGGTCGATCCGCAGCTGCTGCGGCGGCGCGTTGGGCGCCTCTTGCACGCTCACCACCGCGTGAATCACGCTGTAGAAGCCCTGCGCGCCCTGCACGGTGATGGGAGTCGGCTCGTCCATCGTGACCCGTCCTCCGCCGCGGCGAGCGAACTGACGCTCCATGGTCTGGCGGTAGAAGTCCGCCGCTGCGCGGGCTTCGACGACGGTGCGCGCAGGCAAGCGAGACTCGAGGACCTCGACGGACTTTCCCTCGGCTTCGACCATGCACGTCCCAGCGAGGCGCAGGCCGTTGGGCGTCGCGCCGCGCGCGTCGCCGCGGGTGAGAGGACGCGGGCACGACGGCATCCCGACGCGCCACTGCGGGGGCGCGCCGTCGAGCCCGACGATCGCAGGGATGATCGTGCGCAGCGCGCTCAGCGCGGTGTTGCGCGCGTTGGTCGAGATCGCGCGAAGGACGACCGTGCTTCCGCCGACGGGGATCAACGCGACCGCGCCCGTGACGCGGGTGGTGGTTCCGCCGGGGCCTTCGCCCTGCGCTTCGCGCTCGAGCACGCGTCCTCGGATCGTGCCAAACGTCTCGTCGCGAAGCGTGGGCATCTCTTCGGGCGGAGGAAACTGCGCTTCCATCAGCAGCTGGATCGCGAGCCGCGCCTCGGCCGCCTGCGGAACCGCGACGTCGACTTGCAGCCCGCCGACGGTCATCGGGTCCTTGCGGCAGCTCACGATCGGCCGCTGTCCTTCTGCGCCTTGCACGAAGGGAGGGGCCGTCGTCCAGCCTTGCGGGCAGCGGAGCTCGACCTGCGCGTGCGCCGAGGTCGCGCCGAGCGATGCGGCGGTGAACGTTGCGATCGCGGCGAGCGAGCGCGCGTGAGTCAGTGTTCTTGCGAGAGTCATTGCGCGCGCCGAACGTAGCAAAAAGTCGGGCCTCATCCCTGTTTCATCTCCGATCACTCAGTGATCAGAGCGAGAACCTGGATGAGGCCCGGCCGCATTCCCCCCGGAATGCAGTTAGCGCATCACGCTTCGACAGCAGAAGCCGTCACGATCACCTTGAAGGTCGCGTTGACCTCCGGGGCGATGTGCGCGGTGACTTCGTACGTGCCGGTGGCGCGGATGTTGTCGACCTTGAGCTTCTTCTTGTCGATGTCGAAGCCCTTGGCCTTGAGCGCCGTCTCGATGTCCTTGTGGGTGATCGAGCCGTAGAGCTTGCCTTCGGAGCCAGCGCGGGCCGAGATCGCGATCTCGACGGCGTTGACCTTGTCGGCGAGCGTCTTGGCCTCGGCGCGAGCCTTGGCCGCGCGCTCGGCAGCGACGCGCTTGATGTGCTCGAAGCGCGCCACGTTGCCCTCGCTCGCCGGAAGGGCGAAGCCCTTGGGGACGAGATAGTTGCGAGCGTAGCCCGGCGAGACCTTCACGACGTCTCCGCCCTTACCGAGCTTCTCGACGTCCTTCTGCAAAACCACGTTAACCGAACGAGCCATGATGAACTTCTCCTCCGGTGATCACTGCGCCACGGTGAAGGGCAGCAGAGCGATCATGCGTCCACGCTTGATCGCCTCGTTGACCATGCGCTGGTGAAACGCGCAGTTGCCCGAGATACGACGCGGCACAACCTTGCCGCGCTCGGTGAGGAAGTAACGGAGCGCGTTGGAGTCCTTGTAGTCCACCGAGGTGGCCTTCTCCGCGCAGAACTTGCAGATCTTCTTGCGACCACCGCGACGGCGCTCGGACAGATTGAGAACGGCAACTTCTGCCTCTCCTGCCTCGACGATATCGTCACGATCCATTCCACGATCACGCATCGACATTGGCGCCTCCGTTCATCCCTGCGCGGGCTTCTCGCCCTCGTCCTTCTTGGCCTCAGCTTCAGCCGCCGGGGGGGCAGCTTCGACGGGGGCGGCTTCGTAGCGATCGCCGCCGCGCGGCGCCATGCTGGGCCGGTCGTCGGACAGGCCGAGCGAGGACTCGATGTTGTCCTCTTTGTCGTCTTCGCCTTCGACGATCTCGATGCGGCGCACCTTCACGTCGTCCGCGTCCACCGCGATGGCCTTGGGGTCGACGTTCTTGCGCAGCGCCACGGTCATGTGGCGAAGCACGCTGTCGAGCATGCGCAGGTTGCGCTCGATCTCCGCCACGACGCCCCGGTATCCGAGGTAGCGGACGTAGACGTAGAAGCCCTTGCGCTGCTTGCCGATCGCGTACGCGAGGCGGCGCTTGCCCCAGCTCTCGACCTTGAGCAGCTTGCCGCCGCCCTGCTCGATCGCAGTGAGCACGCGCGAGATCGCCTTCTCGGACGCGTCCGAGTCGATGTCTGCGCGAAGGATGAAAATGGTCTCGTAGTCTGTGGCTCGAGACCGGTCGATATTTGCTTCGATGGTCATGTTGGCACGTGCCTCCTGGACGTTCAGGCCCGCGGTGTGCCAGTCAGAAATCCGCGAGCGAGGAACGGCGATCCCCTCTTCATCTTGAAAAGGGGCGCGCTCTCTAGCACGGGCCCGCGGCAGTGTCACTAGGGGTGTGCGACGGTCTGTGCGGCAGCGGGGCGCAAATTGGCAGCGCGCACGGGTAGCGTGCAACGCTTCTCGACGCTGTGAGCGACGAGGGCGAGTCGAGGTTGCGAGCGATTCCGCCGATGCAGCGGGTGCTGGCGGGCGAAGGGGCGGCCGCGCTGCGGGCGGCGCTGGGCGACGAAGGGCTTCGGGCCGAGGCGCGTCTGCTGCTCGATTCGCTGCGCCAATCGCTGCTCGACGGGACGGTCACCGGCGATCGCGACGCGCTCGCTCGGGCGCTCGACGCGGCGCTGGCTGAGCGAGCGCGGGGCGCTTCGCGGCGCAACCTGCGGCGGATCATCAACGCAACGGGGGTGGTCTTGCACACGAACCTCGGCAGAGCTCCGCTCGGAGACGCCGTGCTCGACGACGTGCGCGACGCGTGTCGGGGCTACGCCGCGCTCGAGTACGACCTGAACGAGGGCGCGCGCGGGCATCGGGACAGCGTGGTGCGCGGGCTGCTCGTCGCGCTCACGGGCGCCGAGGACGCGATCGTCGTGAACAACTGCGCAGCGGCGGTGCTGCTCGCGTGCACGGCTCGCGGCGGGGCGCGAGGTGATCGTGTCGCGCGGAGAGCTCGTGGAGATCGGCGGGGGATTTCGCGTTCCGGACGTGATCGCGTCGTGCGGAGCGACGCTGGTCGAAGTGGGCACCACGAACAAGACGCGCGCGGCGGATTTCGAGCGCGCGATCAGCGAGCGCACCGGCGCGCTGCTCAGCGTGCACCAGAGCAACTTCGCCGTCGTGGGGTTCACCCAACGAGCGTCGCGCGAAGAGCTCGCGCGGATCGCCGCAGCGAGGGGCGTCCCGTTGCTCGAAGACCTCGGGTCCGGGGCGTTGATCGACCTCGGGCAGTGGGGACTTCCGCACGAGCCCACGGCGCGCGAAGCCGTCGCGGGCGGCGCGGACGTGGTGATGTTCTCTGGGGACAAGCTGCTCGGCGGCCCGCAGGCGGGCATCTTGGTGGGGCGCGCCCTGTGGATCGATCGGCTGCGCAAACACCCGCTGATGCGCGCGCTCCGGCCGGGGCGCATCGTGCTCGCGGCGCTCGAGGCGACGCTCGCGAGGTACGCCTCGGGCAGGGCGAGCAGCGAGCTACCGGCGATGCGCGCGCTGTGCGAGCCGGTCGAAATCGTCCGCGCGCGGGCCGAGCGGCTGCTCTCGTCGGTGCGCGCGCTCACGGCATCGCCGTCTCTCTCTCTCTCTCCGTCGATCGCCCGCGTCGGCGGAGGAACGCTCCCGCTCGCCGAGCTCCCCAGCGCCGCCCTCGCCCTCGCGCCGCACCCGTCGTGCCCGCCGCTCACGCGCGTCGAGCGCGCGCTTCGCACCGAGAGCGAGCCGCCCGTCATCGCGCGCATCGCCGACGACACGCTGTGGCTCGACGCGCGAACGCTCGCCGACGACGACGTCCCGCTCGTGGCCGCGGCTCTTGCGCGCGCCCTCGCGCAGCCACACAGAACCAACGATACGAACACACCCGCCCCCCTCCCGCCGCGCGACGACGATCAAGACGATCCGCGCGACGGATAACAACTCCTTCTACCAACCCGACGGTCGAACGCGATGCAGAGCGCTCAGAGCACCCAGGTCCTCGTCGTCAACCGTTGCATGCAAGCTGTGCACATCACGTCTGCCAAGCGTGCGTTCGTGCTGCTGTTCACCGACGTGGCGCGCGCGCTCGACGAGCACTGGATGGGCCATGATTTTCAGTCGTGGGCGAGCGTTCCGACGAGGGAGACGGACGCGTCGTTCGGGACGGCGCGGGGGCCGATCCGCGTCCCGCGCGTGCTACAGCTGATCGCGTACGACCGGATGCCGCGGGCATCGGTGCGCCTCTCGCGGCGCAACATCTTTTTGCGCGACGCGTACACCTGCCAGTACTGCGGCAATCGTTCGAGCGCGAGAGACCTCAACCTCGATCACGTCATGCCCCGCTCGCGCGGAGGCCCATCGAGCTGGGAGAACCTCGTGTGCTCGTGCCGCGTGTGCAACCTCGAGAAGGGCGGTCGAACGCCGGCCGAGGCGGGCATGAAGCTCCTGCGAAAGCCCACTCGACCGCGGTGGTCTCCCGTGCTCGCGCTGGCGTTTTCGCCGACGCGTCCGCGCGAGTGGGATCCCTTTCTCGCGACGCTGCCCGGCGCCAAAGAGCTCGCGCAGCTCTGGGAGCACGCCAACGGCGCGGCGGATGCCCACGCGCTGATGGACAACGACTGACCGTCGCGCGGTGCGGTATACCTCCGCGCCAAGGCATGACGGTCATCGCAGTCGGAGGCGCAAAGGGCGGCGCGGGGCGCTCTGTGGTCGCCGCGGGCCTCGCGGTTTTTCTCGCGCAGCTCGGCAAGCGCGTCCTCGTCGTCGACGGACATCCCAACGCGCCGCAGCTCGCGACGAGCTTCGGCTGCGCCGCGCCGCCGATGCACCAGCAGCCGTGGCACAGCGCCGCGCAAGATCCGCGCGGCCGCGAGACGGTCGTGCCCAACGTCAGGCTCCTGTCGGCCTACAGCGAAGCGGGGACGGTCTCGGGCGTCACCCTCAAGCGCCCCCGCGAGATCGCCGCGCACTCGGGGGCGGACCACGTCGTGCTCGACCTCGGCCCGGGCACTCAGCACGCGCTGCTCGACGCCATGCTCGACGTCGACGCCGCCGTGCTCGTGGCGCTCCCAGAGCCCTCGTCGGTCGAAGCGATCTACCGCTGGATTCGCCACGCGTACGCGCGCTCGCTCTCGCACGCGCTCAAGACCTCGCCCCCGGCGCTCGACGTGATGCGCGCCACGATCGAGCGCGAAGCAGCGCCCCCCTCGCCCATCGACCTCGCCCGCGCCATCGCCCGCGCCGAGCCGTCGGTGGCCACCGTCGTGTGGAGCGCCCTGCACGAACTGCGACCGTGGTTCGTGGTCAACGCCTCGCGCTCGCGCGTCGACCTCGAGCTCGGCGAGTCGATCAGCGTGCTCGCGCGGCAACGACTCGGCGTCGAGCTGAGCTTTCTCGGGCACGTCGAGTACGACGAAGCCGTCAGCCTCGCCGCGCGCAAGCGGCGACCGCTGCTCGTGGACTCTCCGGGCGCGAAGGCCTCTCGCAACCTCGAGCGGCTCGCGCGAAGGCTCGCGGCGGCGCACTCTTCGATCGAGCCGACCGCTGAGCACCGCGCGGTGCGTCCGCCGCACGAGCCCGCGCCCTCGACGCACTACGAGACGCTCTTGCTCGACCGCGGAGCGACCGACGAAGAAGTGCGGCGCGCCGTTCGCCGCATGCGCGACCTGTACGCCAACGACTCGCTCGCGAGCGCGGGTCTGTGCTCAGAAGAGCAGCGAGAGGCCTCGCTCTCGCGCGTCGAAGAGGCGCGCGACGTGCTGCTCGACCCTGTCCGACGACGGCCGTACGACCTCAGCATCACCATGCCCGAGCGCGAGTTGGTCGCCTCGCTCGCCGAGGCGCCAGCGCAGCCCGAGCCAGTGGAGCTTCCGCCGATGCCCGAGCTCACGCCGGACAGCGAATTCAGCGGCGGATTGCTGCGCGCGGTGCGCGAGGCGCGCGGGGTCGACCTGAGAGAGCTCGCCGCGCGCACGAAGATTCCGCTCACGAGCTTGAAGGCGATCGAAGACGAGTCGTACGAGCTGCTCCCGCCCGCGGTGTACCTCCGAGGCTTCGTGCTCGAGCTCGCGCGGCAGCTTCGGGTCGATCCCGAGCAGGTGGCGCGAACGTACCTTCGCCGCGCGCGCGAGCGCAGCAGCGGTTAACGACGCGGCGAGCGTGCTACGGTACGGGCAACTGTGAGCGACGACGCTGTGTACCGATCGCCCGCCGACGCGACGAGCGATCAGGCTGAGCACGACGAGGGATCGACGTTTCCGTCGGGCACCGCGCTGGCGGCGCTGTTTGTGTGGTTCGTGCTGTCGCGCGCGCTCGCCAACATCACCGCGCGCAGCCCGCGCATGCTCGAGATCGCGACGTTCGCGGGCGTCTTCGGCGCGGTGCTCGCTGCGCTGGCGTTGCTGGGGACGCTCGTGCGCGCTGCGGCCGCGAGCCAGGGCGGCGCGAGGGCCATTCACGCAGCGCGCGCGCTGTTGGCCGCGCCGGTCGCGCTGCTGGTGTTCGCGGCGATGTTCGGCGAGCCGAAGATGGGCTTGCAGTGGGCGGGCCTCGTGGGCGCGGCGAGCACGGTGGTCTTCAGCGCGGTGCTGGGCGCGGCGCGGCCCGGGGCGTTCGCATCGGCGCGAATCGCGTTCGCGTTGCTGCTCGTCGGCGAGTCGATCGAGCTCGCGTACGCGCCGGCGCAAGCGATGCTTCCGCCTGCGGGCTCGGGCGCCGTCACCATGGCGTGGCTCGGGCGCGCGGCGGAGCTGTGCACGCTGCTCGGCGCGGTCGCGGCTACGGTCTGGGCGTATCGCGCGGGCGAGCGCGCGGTGGGGGCGAAGCGGACGCAGCTGTTTCTGCCGTTTCCTGTGGCGTTGGCGGCGATGATCGTCGCGATCGTGGTGATGGTGCCGGCGGCCGCGGCGGCGGTGCTCGGGCGCACGACGTTCGGCGCGCGCTTCGACCTGGTCACGAGCGGAGCGGAGTCGACCGTAAGCCGCCTCGCGCTGCTGGCGTACGCCATCGCGCCCACGCTCTTGCTCGGCACAGCGGCGCTGTCCACGGCGTCCGTCGGCTACGACAACGGGGCAGGCGCGCGACGGTCACTCGGGTGGCTCATGGTGCTCTTCGCGGGCTTCGGCGTGCTGCGCCTCGCGGGCCCGATGGACCCGATTCGATTGGTGATGGTGGCGCTGGCGATGGTCCTGCTCGAGCGCGCTGGCGATCGAGAGAAGCTGCTGTAGCCGCGGACTTTCGTTGCCGGTGACCGCTCGTGCACACTCGCGCAACGATGCCCATCACCGACGACGACGCGCCCGTCTCGC
>JAAFIF010000001.1 GCA_013298625.1 Myxococcales bacterium | reverse complement strand
TCTTCACCCGTTGCCAACCCGCCGTGGAGAAAACCGCTTTTTCACTGGGTCGTTCGCTGACGCGCACCGTACGCTGACGCGCACCTCACGCTGAGCGTGGTCGCGCGCTTCGCGCACCTTCCGACGCGAGGCTTCGAGCGTCGCTAGCGGCGGGTTTGACAACCCGCCGTGGAGAACACCGCTTCTTCACTGGGGCGTTCGCTCTTCGCTCTGCACTCGTCGCCAACCCGCCGTGGAGAGAACCGCTTTTTCACTGGGTCGTTCGCTCGTTGCCTTCAGCCGTCGCCCTCGCCCGTTGCCAATCCGCCGTGGAGAAGACCGCTTCTTCACCCAGTCGTTCGTTCGCTCGCTTCCGCGGAGAGTCGCTGCGCGCTCTCCCGCCGTTTGCACGATCCGCGATCACGCCCCGGCTGCTCGTCTCCCAAGCGTGGATCCGCGACGCTTCGTCGCTCAAAGCTCGGGGCCTCGTCCTCGGGCCGTGACGCTCGTCGCGAACGCCGCGCTCACGCCATCGTCTCGCGCGTGCGTCCATGACCTCGCAGAGAATGGAGCCCGCCGCCGCTTCGGCCCCACTGTTCTGCCCATGACGACCCTCGCGCAACGCGCTTCGCTGCACCCGATCTTCGCGCTCGACGCGCTGCTCGCCGCTGGGATGGGCCTCGCGCTCGTCGCCTTCGCGTCACCGCTCTTCGCGCTCGCTGGCGGCGGACTCGGACCCGATGCGCTGCGACTCGTGGGGCTCGGGCTGCTTCCATGGTCCGCGCACAACTGGATCACCGCGCGCGAAGCGCCGCTCGGCAAGGTGAACCCCGTCGTGCAGATCGTCGGCGACACGCTCTGGGTCCTCGCGAGCGTCGCGCTCTGCGTGGCGCATCGCTCGTCGCTCTCTTCGCTGGGGATGCTGCTGTACACCTCGCAGCTCGTCGGCGTCGCCGTGATCCTCGCGATGAAGGTCCGACTCGTGACGACGTCGCCGCGGCGGTGATCCGCGCTACGGCTGCCGGCGCACCATCTCGCAGCGGACGTGGTGCGCGTCGAGCGCGAACCCCGCCTCGTCGTTGTGCGCGACCACCGCGACGAAGCCATCCTCCGCGGCCATCATCGCCGGCGCGCCCAACACCGTCCCGAACACCGGAACCACATTGCGCCGCAGCATCGGCTCGCCCGACGGCGGAACCCACGCCAGGTGCGACTCGCTCATCGCGCCCCCGGTCACGATCATCGCGTAGGTCACTCCGTCGCTCGATGACAGCGAGCTCGCGTGCTGCGCGAGCCCCGAAAACGCAGGCTGCGCGTACCACAACCGCGGCGACTCGACCCCGATGCGCCGCGCCGACACTGGCATCCGACCGATGGCCACGCCCTGCTGACCCACCCACTGCGCGACCTCGACCGCCGACGGACGCGCGATCGCCGCCCACGGAAACTGCGCGAACCCTGTCCGCTCGGGCGTGCCGATCGGCAGCAGTCGCTCGTCGAGCGTGAGCAACATCTGCAGCGCGGGCTGCTCGCCGTTGGCGCCCACGCCCGGCAGCGCGCGCTCGAGAAACGCCGCGATGGGAGCGGTGTTTCCCGTAGGCAACAAGCGCATCCTCCCGCCCACGCGCTGGGTCCACACGGTCTCGCTCGCGACGATGCCCGCGCGGTCGAAGCGCAGCGCGCGCACCGAGCCGTCCATCGCGCCCACGAGCGCCACAGCGCCGTCTCCGCGCTCGATCGCCGAAGACCACACCACGCGATTGCTGCGCCCCTCGACCTCGCCCGTCACCGAGAAGAGCTCTCGCGCAGAGGCCGCCACGCCGTCGGCCGTGATGATCGACGCGTAGAATCCCGCGCCCGCGCGAAAGAGCACCAGCGTCCCGTTGGGCAGCGCCGCGACCGCGACCGCGCCAGGGCCGTCGTCTTGCGCCATCGCCGCCACGGTGATCGAGCCCGTCGCGCCCACGCGCCGCAGCTCGTCGCTCAACCTCGCGAAGCGCACTGTCGTCCCGCCCTGTCCCATCGGACGCGACTCTCGCCACACGAGCGCGAAGCGCGCGCCGTCCCGCGAGTCGCCGAGCATCGGCGCGGCGAACACAGGCTCGCCCAGGTTCGCTGCGCGGTTCGGGTCCGAGTGAACCCTGCGCGACTCGACGTTGCGGCACAACGGCTCGCGCGCTTGCGCGGCGGCCGACGACGAGAGCGCCACCGTCGCGAGCCCCACGAATGCGATCGTCCTCGAGCTCATCGTGCGCCTCCTGCGGTGTTCGTCGTGGTTGAGTTTGTCGGTTGATTTGCTGGTCGAGCGGGCTGCGCGCAGGTCGCCCGCTGCACGAGCCACTGGAGCTGCCCGTTGGGCTGCGCGCGGGCGTACACGACGGCGATCCCGCCGTTGGGCAGCGAATATCCTTGGCCCATGTTGGTGATCGCGTTGGTGTCCGCGGGCGTCGCGAGCGAGAGCGACCGCGGAGCGCCCTGCGCGTCGTGCACGGTCACCGCGTACGTGAGCAGCGGCATGTCGTCGACGTTCGTGGGAAATCCCGGCAGCGCAGTGACCGTCACGCCGTCCGCGCTCGCGTGCGTCATCGCGAGAGGACTGCCCCCGCCGCGCAGGTAGTTGAACACCGTGCGCACGTCGCGCAGGACTCCTGCCTGCACGCGGCCCGCGCGCAAGGTCTCTCGGTCCCAGAAGAGCATCGAGAGGTTGGCGCCGTTGGCGACGAGGGCGCCGCCCGTTCCGCCGATGGAGAGCGGGTCGGCGAAGGGCTCTGGCGCGGCGCGCCGCCCTGCGATCCCTCGCGCGTTGACCTCGAACGAGTGCACCGCGCGCACCACTGCGCCGCCGTGCGGCCGCTGCGCAGCCACGAGCACGTGCACGGTGTTGCCGATGGCCACTGCGTCCAGCACCTGCTGCGGAACCCCGTCGAACCCGTGCGGCGCGTTCGCCGCGATGGCCACAAACGCGCCCGCGCGCCCCGCGGTGATCGGCGCGTACGCGAGCTGCAACGTCCCCGCCACGGTCCCGTTGAGCGCGACGATCCCGCTCCCGCCCCGCACGAAGCGCGCGCCCGCGAGCGCAGCCACAGGGAGCTGCGTGCGGCTCACGTCGCCGCGCGCCCGCGAGCGAAAGAGCTCCCCGTTCGACGAGATCGCCAGCGCTTCTCCGTTGCTCTCGACGGCGTCGAGCAGCCGTCCGTTCGACACCACGGCCTCGCGTTGGACCACGGTCGAGTCGGCGTTGACCGTCGCCGCGATCACCTCCGAGCGCTCTGCGCTCGCGCGACGACGGGCGAAGAAGACGAGCCTTCCGTCGCGAAGCACCACGCTCGTCGCGCTCGCGTCCGCGCTCACGTCTTCGCCCTCGGCCGTATACGCGATGATCGGCGTGGGCGTCGCTTGCGCTGTGCACTGCGAGAGCCCCGTGGGCATCTCTGCGGTGACCGCCGCGGGGTCCGCAGGCGTGGCCGCTTGCACCATGGTCGCGCTCGGAAGCTCCTGCGCGTCGCTCGCTTGCCCTTCGTCGCAGCGCACGTCGACGAGTCCCAGCACCGGCGCCCCGTCGTCCGCGCGGCCGTCGAGCAGGACCCACGCGCTGTTCGCCGCGGCCGCTGCAGAGACCCGCGACGAGCGCAGCCGAATCGACGCGAGCGCCGCGTGCCGACCGATGAACGCGCCGTTCGTGTCCGCGAGGGACACGTTGACCGAGCCCGTCGCGTCGTCGGCCATGTGCGAGAGCGTGATCGCTCCGACGAGGTCGGCGCCGAGCTTCACCAGCGCGAGCTGCGTCGCGGACGAACTCGAATACACGCCCACACTATTGGCTGGAAGCGATTCGTCGCCGAGCGGTCGCAAGCGCACCGTGGCGCCGCCGAACGAGGTCGAGACGTAGCCGAGCAGCGTGCGCGACGCGTCCACTGAGAGCGCTGCGACCGCGCCCACGTCGCGGCCGATCCACTGCGCGCTGTTCGGCTGCGCGCCGTGCGAGCTCGCGACGGCAGGCGCCCCGTCGGCCTGTCCGTTGATCGCCCATCGAACGCCGTCGCTCGCGAGCGAGGCCGCGGGCGCGCTGCCCCAGTCGATCGTCCCGCCGCTCACCGACGCGCTCGACTCGCGAAACGCCCCGAGCACATCGTCGACCACGATCACGCTCGCGCGCTGGTTGACCGCGCGTCCTCGCGCCACGACCAACGCCACCCTTGCGCCGTCCGACGCGAGCGCAGGAACCCCGAAGCCCTGCCCGTTCGGCTGCGGCTCGAGCGAAATCGCGCCCTCCATGGGCTGCCCTTGCGCGATCGTCGCGCGGCTGCCAGGCCAGCGCGAGACGGTCCCGTCCGTCGCGAGCAACATCACGACGACCCGCTCGCGCGCGAGAAAATCGTCCCCTGCGTAGTCCGCGTGCTCGCGAAACGCCAAGACGTACCCCGCGCTCGTCGCGACGATGGCCGGGTCGCTCGGCTCGATCGCGCCCGCGATCTCTCTCGGCGCGCCCGAGGCCGTGCCCGTGGCGGTCAGCGCGAGCACGTTGAGCGCGTGCGCTCCGCTCGCGTTGCGGGTCACGTACGCGACCATCGCCCCTTGCGCGCCTCGCGCGATGACCGCGCGCGGATCGACGCCGACGCTCGTGCTCGCGAGCGAGCGGATCTCTCCCGCAGAGCAGCGCGGGACCGGCCGCCCTTGCCGCGCTCGCACCCGCGGGACGACCGTCGAGCTCGGCCTCGGCGCGACGTCACCTCCAGCGTTGCTGCTGCTGCTGCTCACCCCGTTGTTGTTGCTGGTCGTCGCGCGGCAGCCGCTCACGGCGAGCGCGCACGCGGCGGTCACGATGGCGGCTCGTCGCGACGGCGCGGGGCGCTTGCGTACTTGTGTGCTCTCTCTCACGATGGCTGCGGGCGAGGATACACGGAGCGGCGCGAGTGTCGTCGTCTCAGAGAACCCACGCTTGACACTGCGTGCGTCGGTGGTTTCACCTCCGCGACCAACGCCATGCTCGACCTTCGCTACGTGATTGAAAACCTCGACTCGGTCCGCGTTTCTTTGGGCCGTCGAGGCGCCGCCTGGGCCGCTCCGCTCGACGAGATCTCTGCGCTCGCGCAGCGACGTCGCGAGGCCATCATGGCGAGCGAGAAGCTCGCGAAAGAGCTCAACGACGCGACGGCGGCGATGGCCAAAATCGCTGACAAAAAGGGCGCAGAGTTCACCGCTGCCCGCGAGAAGAACCGCGCGCTCGGCGACGAGCGAAAGCAGTTCGAGAGGGCGCAGGCCGAGGTCGAGCTCGACATCAGCGACCTGCTGCTGTCGATCCCCAACGAGCCTGCGGCGGACGTTCCGGACGGAGCGGACGAAGAGCACAACGTGGTCGTGAAGACCTGGGGCGCCGCGCCGAAGATGGACTTCACGCCGAAGGACCATCACGACCTCGGGACGGCCCTCGGGATCTTGGACTTCGAGCGCTCGGGGCGCTTGTCGGGCCCGCGCTTCGCCGTGCTGTGGGGCGCAGGCGCGATGCTCGAGCGCGCGCTCGCGCAGTTCATGCTCGACGTCCACGTGACCGAGCACGGATACACCGAGGTCTACACGCCCTACCTCGTGAAGGACTCGGCGCTCTATGGGACCGGCAACCTCCCGAAGTTCGGCGATCAGCTCTTCAAGATCGCGGGAACCGACGAGCGAGCGTACGACCTGTATCTCATTCCGACGGCCGAGGTCCCCGTCACGAATCTGCACGGCGACGAGCTGCTGACCGAGGCCGAGCTGCCGAAGAAGTACGTGGCGTTTACGCCGTGCTTTCGCGCAGAGGCCGGCGCGGCCGGACGCGACACGCGCGGGATGATCCGCCAGCACCAGTTCGACAAGGTCGAGGTCGTTCAGCTCGTGCGCCCCGAGGACAGCGAAGCGGCGCACGAGGCGCTCACGCGCAACGCCGAGACCATCCTCGAGAAGCTGGGCCTGCACTATCGCCGCATGCTGCTCTGCGCGGGCGACATGGGGTTCAGCTCGAAGAAGACGTACGACTTGGAAGTGTGGCTGCCAGGCCAGCAGCGCTTTCGAGAGATCTCGTCGTGCTCGAACTTCGGAGACTTTCAAGCGCGCCGCGCGGCCCTGCGCTATCGCCCCAGCGAAGAGGGCAAGGGCAAGGCGAAGCCGCGCTTCGTGCACACGCTCAACGGCTCGGCGCTGGCCGTGGGCCGCACGCTCGTCGCCGTGCTCGAGCAGTACCAACAAGAGGACGGCACCGTGCTGATCCCCGAGGTCCTGCGCCCGTACTGCCGCGGGCTCGAGCGCATCACCGCGCGAACGTGAGCCGCGCTGCGGGCGCTGCTACCGCGCTCGCGGGGTCATCAAGCTGGCCTCGCTGCCAAAGTGGGTGGTCGACGACGCCGAGAGCGCAAGCGGTGTGTGTTGGTGGGGGAGGCGCAGCAGTTGCGATAGAGTACCGCTCCCAATGCCAACCATGGATATGAGCCGCGAGATCGAGGCCAAGATTCGCGACGCCGTCGCGGGCTGCGAGGTCTCCGCGAGGATGAACGGCGATCGCCACTACAGCATCACCGTGAAGAGCAGCGTGTTCGCCGGGCAGACCATGCTGCAGAGCCACCGTCTGGTGATGAGCGCGATCAAAGGGCTGATGGACGGGGACGACGCGCAGGTGCACGCGATCGACTCGCTCAAGACCAGCGCGGGCTGACCGCCACCCCCACCGCCATGGCGGCCGCCATGGCGGACCGCCAGGGGGCAGCGCCATTCGCCCTGGAAAATCGCTGACGCATCCGCAGCACCCAGCGCGGAACGCCCGCTGCAACGACCCCGCGCAGGAGGTCTCTCGACCATGCGTGTGCTCTCGTTGCTCTCTCTCGTGCTCTCTCTGCTCGTCGCTGCGTGCGCGCCCGAAGACGCGCTCGACCCTTCGCCCTCCGACGACACCGCGACCGACGAAATCATCGGCGGAACGCGCGATCGCCAGGCGCACCCCGCCGTGCTCGCCCTCTCGCTTCCCGACGGAGGCCTGTGCACCGGCTCGCTCGTCGCGCCCAACCTGGTCCTCACCGCGCGCCACTGCGTCAGCGCCGTCGTCGATCGCATCGACTGCAACAGCGCTGCTCCGCAGGTGCTTCGCGACTACGACGCCCGCGAGCTCTCGCTGCTCGCCGGCGACGACGTTCGCGCTCGCGCGGTGCTCGCGCGGGGGGCGCGGCTGATCGTTCCACGCGCGCGCCGTTTGTGTGGGGCGGACATCGCCTTGCTCGTCCTCGATCGCGCGGTCAGCGGCATCACCCCGATGCGCGTGGACTTCACCCGCGCGCTCTCGACGGGCGATCGCTTCACGACCGTGGGCTTCGGCGCTCGCGGAAGCACCGCGCGCGCTCCGTACGGCGTCCGCTATCAGCGCGCTCGCGTCGCGGTCACCGACTGGAGCGCGACCGAGTTCATCGCTGGGCGCTCGACGTGCAACGGAGACAGCGGCGGCCCCGCGATCGACCCGAGCACCGGGGCCATCGTGGGCGTCACCTCGCGCGGCAGCGACCCCTGCACCGCCCGCGACGCGACCAGCGTATGGACCAGGGTGTCAGTCGCCCGCAGCTTGTTCGACGCCGCGCGGCGGCTGTGAGCTGCGGCGCAACAACCCGCGACGAACCGTCGGCGAAATCCCTCGCGCTCACAGCGTGGACGCGCTTCGAGGCCTTCGCGCCCGACCCGCTGTCACCGCGCCGAACGGTCTCCGTTATTGAATGCCAAGTCCATCCAATCGCTGAAAGAAAATATCGAGATCGCGTTCTCTCGCGCCGTGGCAGTCTCGCTTCGTCCTCGCACCGTTCAACGTTCGTCGACCGGAGGTACACCGCGGATGAGCCCAATCGTTGCACTGCTTCGTCGCGCTGCGCTGTTGCTGACGCCCGTGCTGGCGGCGCTCGGCTGCGCCAGCTCGGTCGCGCCCGAGCCCGACGCGCGCGCGGACGCCCGCAGCGCCGTCGATGCATTCGTCGCCCCCGACAGCGCCGACGCCTCGATCGACCCGAGCCTCGTGGGGACGCTGCCCGTCAGCTGCGGCCGCTTCGGCGGCGACGGTTCCGCGCCGGTCGACTGCACGGGCAACGGAGACGTCGACGCGATCTGCGTGTTCGGCGACCACTGCGGCTGCAGCGAGCGCTTTCGTTGCACAGAGCCCTTCTCGCCGGACCAGGCCAACTGCGCGGGTCGGCTCTGCGAATGCGCTCGCGGCGCGACGTGCGTCCCGCGCTGATCGCTGCGGGCCGTCCCTGCGTCGATCCCGCGCGCTCGGCGTTGCTCGTCCCCGAGCGCTGATCGCGCCGCGCGACGCCGCTCACTGCGCGAAGCGCCACGACGCGACCGCCGCCGTGGCCGCGCTGCCGTTCGCCTCGGGGCCCAACGCGACGCGCAGCGTTCGCTCTTCGGCGCTCCACGTGAGCGCGCGTGGCGTCGGCAACGGCTGCGGCGACGCTGGCGGCGCGAGCTCGGCCAGCGTCGCAGGGAGGCGCTGGTGTGTCCCCCGAAACGCCGCGATCGCGAGCGCCACCCGCGCGGTGTACCGCGTCGCGTACGCGTCGTCGTCGCGCGCCACGAAGCGCTGCGCCGTGATGTCCGAGATCGACAGCAGCGCCCGCCCGAGCCGATTGTCCAGCCACTGACCGAGCGTCGCGCCGCCCCCCTGCTCCAGATACCCTCGCGACGCAGCAATCCTCCGATCACCGCGCGGCCGTCGCAGCGAGGCGTCGGACTCTCTGCACTCCGCGCGCACCGCGGCGATCGTCGCGTCCGCGTCGTACACCCACGAGGCCGGCAGCAGCGACCATCCTCGCGTCTGGCGCGTCGGCCTCGCGAGCGAGGTCGTCGAGAGCAGCTCTGCCGCAGATTTTCCCCGAAAGCTCTCGAACAACTGCTCGCGACCGCGGCACTCTCCCGCGAGCGCGCGCCGCAGCGGCGACTCGAACGCGAGCAGCTCGTCGATCGCTCTGCCCGCGCCCTCGATCGCCTCGCTCGAGAGCGCGTTGCCCTCGATCGCGCTCGCGATCGCTCGATACCCGTGCGCTTCGATCGCGCCCGCCGCCGCCACGCCGATCCAGCCCGTTGTCTGCTGCCCGAGCCGCGCGCCGAAGGTCGCCAGCTGCACTCCCACGCGCAAAGCCTCTGCGGGTCGAGCGTTGGCCGCGTCGATTCGCGCCGACAGGGCCCGCGCCCGCGCGAGGTCGATCAGCGCGAAGTGCGGGTCCGGGCTCGTGTCGGTGATCGCTCGCTCGGGCAACAACGGCGCAGCTTCGTTCGCGAGCGCCGCGTCGAAGAGCCGAAGCGCCTCTGCGTAGCGCGCGACGATTTGCGCTCCGGCCGCGTCCGGCTGCGCATCACCGAGCGCCGAGCGATCTCGGCGCGGCGGAAGCGCTGCGATCGCCCGCTCGAACGCCGGCCACGCGGCCCGATCAGCGCGCGCCGCGGGCGGCTCGAGCGCGAGCGGCGCTGTCATCGCGGGCCACTCACGGTGCGCGTGCGCGCGCGCGAACAGCAGCGCGCCGACGGCGGTCACGCTGAGCAAACCGAAGGAAGCGGCGAGCGGTCGCGCCTTCGAGCGGCGCTGCGAAGCGTTCGGGGACGACATCGGCATCGCTGAGCATAGACGCAGCAGGCGTCACCGTGGTCTGCAGCCGCGCGAATCGCGCGCACAGCGGGTGCTCGCTCGATACGTTGTGAGAGCGCGGTGAGCGTCGCGAGGGTTACCGCAGCGCGCGCGACACGCACGGCCCGAGGCCGAGCGCGCGAAAGTACGCCTCGCAGTGCGCCCGCAGCGACGCGAGCGCTTCGCCCGTGTCCGCGCCGAGCATCACCGTGAAATCGCTCTGCGAATAGTCGGTCCCGATCGCGAACACCACGCGTCGGTCGGGCGAGGGCATGATGTGCCATCGCTCGTCGATTCCGCCGGCCCACGTGCCGAAGCAGTGCTCTGCGCGCAGCATCGCCGCGCCGTCGGTCGAGAGCCACAAATCATCGGCCGAACGATGGTAGAGCGGCCGCGCGTTCGCGCGACTCGAGTCGCACGGGACCGAGAGCGGCTTGTCTGGGCAGAGCGACGCGAACAACCCGAAGGCCGCGCTCTCTCTCCACTGCCGCTCGGTCTGCACCGCGGCGAAGCCCTCGAAATCGAGCGCGAGCTCGTTCGCCCACCGCGCGTCCCAGCGCAGCTTGGGCGCGAGCGTCGCGTACGCCTCGGCGCACTCGCTCACCGACGCGTCGAGCTGCAACGCCTCTTCGCCTGCGCCGATCAGCGCTGCCCGCGCTTGCTCGCGCACCGCCTCGGGCCAGCCGAGAGAGATCCTCGTGGACCACGGCTCGCTTAGAGCTGGTTTCAGAACCGGACCGAGCTGCGCAAAGAGACGCAAGCGCTGCAAGGAGAGCGTTCGAAGACGGGCTGGACGCCCGTCGAGAACGGTCGACGCCGCAGGGCGCCGCGGATCTGCCGTGCAGCGACGGGAGGTTTTGAATCCAGCTCTTAGCACCCGCTCGGGGACATACGTCGTCGTCCCGTAGTCGTGCTCGCTCTGGTAGCCGAGCGTGACCGCGCCCGGCTCGATCGACGCGAAGGACTCTCCCTTGTCGCTGCGATCCCAACGCCAGTCGCGGCGCGGGATCGAGCGATAGCAAATCGAGCGAAATCCCTCGTCGATCGACAGCGCCACCTCGGGCTTCTGCGCGGCCACCAGCAGCGCTCGCAGCCGCGCGCGATGCCACGCCGGCGCGTACGGAGTCGGCGGCCCCGCGAGAAAGAGCTCGTCCGCGAGGTGCTGCTCCGCGTCGCCGTGCGCGCTGGTGGTCAACAGCCCGCGCGCGTCGATGCGCCAGTCGTACGCGCGCTCGACCGTTCGATCGTCGCGCATCGTCACGTAAGCAAAGCGCTCGGGCGCGAGGCGAGTGCGGTCGTGCGCCTTCCAATACGCGAGCCGTCGTCGATCGAACGGCCGCGAGAGATCGCCCTCGGACAGCATCGCCGCGATCGCCGCGATCAGCTCGAAGCGCACCGTTGGATCCGATGTCTCGAAGCGCGCCGATTGCTCGAACACCTCACGCGCGTGCGTGACGCGAGGATTCGGTCTGCGGTCCGCGCGGTCCGACGTGACCGTGTCCTGCTCGAGCGTGATCGAATGCGCGTATTCAATGCGCCCAATCGTGTGCACGTAGCTCCATCGCTGCGTCATCGTCGACGAGCATGCCGTACTCGAGCGGCGACTCACATGACCTGCGGCACTGGAGATCTCCACAGGCGATCGCGTGAATGTCGCCCTCGCATGGTTGCTCTACCTAGCTTTCCTCTGCCCACATCCCCGCTCAATTCGCTTGTGAATCTGGTGATTTAGCGCGGGTCCGCCCCTGATTTTGGCATCATGGAGAGCCTGGACCCGCACCATGACGACCACCTCGACGCCGAACCCGACTTCCACCACCGAGCAACCTTGCTCGCTGCGCACCCTGCACTCTGGCGCGATCGTCTTGAAGTTCGTCGGGCCGACGCCGCCCGACGCGTTTACGCAGATCCTCAAAGAGCTCGACGCGGCGATGCCCGTCAGCGGCGCGCGCCTCGTATGGGACCTGCGGCTGCTCGTCGGGCACAACCCCGAGGTGCGTCGGCTCATCATCGATTTTCTGTCCAAGCATCGAAAGCGAATCTTCTCGATCGACGTGATCGTTCCCGACTCGAACGCGATCGTTCGAATGGTGAGCGCGACCGTCGGCCTCGCCGTGGGGATCAAGATCAACCTGGCCAGTCGCTTCGAAGAGACGCTGCAATAACTCACGCTCAACGCCGCGTCGCGCGCGTGCCCGCGACGCACTGCCCTCGACTCGTCGACGCTCCGATCCAACGCCCGCTGTCCTCTCGCCTTCGACGGCGACGACGGCGCGGTGTTGCTCGCGCTCGTCAATCGAGGACAGCCCTCAGGTCGGCCGCTGTCACTGCTGTGTGAAGGAGGAGAGCCCGAATGACCCGAACGAACCGGCGATGGATGGCAGCAATCGTGGCAGGAGGCCTCCTGGCTTCGTGCAGCGACGGATCAATTGGCCAGGAGACGAGCGCGATTCGCGACTGCGACGCGGTCGGCCTCAGCTTGTTCATCCGCAACGGCGCGATGGCCCCGCTCACGGTGATCCGAGGCTTCTCTCGCTTCGCGCAAGAGATCGACCTCACCGCGTCCGTGACGACCACGACGGACCAGGGCATCACGCCCGTGACCGCCTCCGGTGACATGGCATCCCTCGATTGGTCTGGAGTTTCTCAGGTCGAAGAGACCTGGACGCCAGGCCTCGACGGCACGTTCACCCGCGTGCGGTACTACCGCGGCGCGCGCTGGATGGAGCGCCAGAGCCAGTTCATCGTCTCGCAGCTCGACGCGAGCGGCCGGCTCGTCTCGGCGCCGTGGGTCGTCAACGCAGGGCGCGACAACAGGCTCACCGAAGGCGAAGCGATGTTCGTTCGCCGCTTCGACGCCAGGCAGATCGCCGCGGGCTGTCCGTCCGTCGGCAACTGCACCGGCGCGAGCTACACGGCCGAGGGACTCGCGCAGCTCCGCTACGCGCAAGACACCGATCACGCCGCGCGCCGCATCGATTCGCGCACCGCGCAGCTCGGAATCTATTGGACCGCCGACCGCCGCGAGCGCCGCGTCAACGTCGCGCAGATCGCCGCGAGCGCCGCTGCGCAGGGCGCGGGCGGCGTCCCGCTCTCGTACGGCTTTCGCGTCGAAGCCACGCCCGTCGCGCCTCCGCCCAACGGGACCCACTATCTGCCCGGAAGCACGGTCTCGTTTCGCGTCGCGTTCTACGACGGCGCGGGCACGCGCTTGTACGCGCCGGGAGGGCTCCCGCCGTACGGAGCGTTCTTCGGCGCGGGCTTGCCCACGGGCCTGCGCTACCTCGACCTCACCGTGCAGACCGCGCTCTACTACGCGCTCAAGCACCGCGAATCGAACATGCTCGCGGTTCTCTCGGGCCCCGTCGATCGCCTTCGCAACCCGGCGACCGTCGTCAATCCGCTGGAGTTCTTCGGCCCGCAAGTGAACTTCGCCTCGACGCCCGTCGACGGTTACACAGCGGTCGGCCAGACCATCCCCGCCGCAGGAATCGTCTTCGGCGGCTTTCAGAACCCCGCCCTCTGGGGGACGCCCACCAGCGACGTCGTCACGTTCACCATTCCCGCGGACGCGCAGCCGGGCACGTACCTCATGGCCATCAAAGCCCGCCGCGACTTCAACGGCGAGGCGCTCAACCGCGGCGCCACCGTGCGCATTCAAGTGGGCTCTCCCGCGGTCACGACGCACACGCCGCAGACCCGCTGCAACAGCTGCCACGCCGAGACCGAGCGCAGCTTCGGCCAGATCCTGCACGGGATCAGCGACCGCGCCTCGTGCTTCGGCTGCCACTCGTCGCTCGGAATCGAGTTCGACAACGCCCTCGATATCCGCGTTCACACCGTGCACGACCGCTCCGATCGCTTCAACGGCTCGATGAGCCAGTGCACGACCTGCCACGTCACGCAGCCCACCGCCCCCGCGCGCGGCCTGCTCCCCTGAGCTCGTAGCGCGCCGCTCGCTCCCCCAGCGGCAGGCTCGCTCAGCCGCCCACTTCGACCATGCGCTCTTCGCGCGTGATGCGAACGGCTCCCACGCGGCGCGTGTCCTCGTGGCCCTCCATCGCGAGACGGAAGGTCCGCGTGCGACCCATCGCGCGCACCGTGATCGTCCCGCGCACAGAGCCCCCGTTGCGGCTCGCGCGAGACACTTCGATCACGTAGTCGCCCGTCTGCTGCGTGGACGAGAGCCCGATGGACTCGCGGCTCTGTGACAGCGCGTCGCGCACCGTGAGCCCTCGCGTGCGGCCCCACGCCCACGTCACGCGGGCGCCCTTCGGGTCGATCACGGCGATGTCCAGGTCCGTCGGCGCGTCCCAGCTCGCGTCGATCACGAGCTCTCCGCGCACCGTGTTGTTGGCGCTCGCCGCCGCGCCGAGGCGGGTCATCGCCGCTTCGAGCGCCGTGCGCTGCGCAGGCTCGCTGATCGAGTCGAGCCACCGCTGCGAAGACGCGCTGCGGTTGAGCGCTCGCTCGCAGAGCGCCGCGCCCGCCACCAGCTCGAGGTCCGACGAGAACGCTTCAGCGAGCGAGACCTTGATCGAGCACGCCCGCTCGTTGTCGCCAGCGCGCTCGAACATCGCCACCAATCGCTGCAGCTGCGCGCGGTCGTTGGCGCGCACGTCGGCGATGCCTCCGAGGATGCGCAGCGATTGCTCGCGCTCTCCGCGGCGCGCTGCGACCTCGGCGAGGCGCACGAGCGCGTCGGGGTCGAGCGCGTCGCGGGTGCTCCATCGGCGCGCCACCTCGTCCGCTTCGGCGAACTGCCCGCCGAGCGAGAGGATCTTGTAGAAATCCCTGTGCTTTGCGCGCGAATCTGGCTCGAGCGCGAGCGCCGTCCGCGCGTTGGTCACGCGCGTCGGATCCGCGCCCTGAGGCTCGACGACCTCCGCTTCGCGCACCCAGATGCGGCGCATCCATCGGCCGCCGCGCGGGTCCACGGCGATCTGTCGCGGCGCAGACGGAGCGACCTGCGCGCCGCCACCGACGCCGCCGTTGCCCCAGTCGCGCACGTTGGCCATCGAGCCGCTGCCGCCTTGCGGGCGGGTCATGGGGGCGTTGGTCGGGCTCGGAGCCGCGATGCGCACGGGGCTCTCTGCGGCCGCGGAGCGACGCGTGGCGCGTAGCCCGCCGCCGCTGGCGGTCGCGCTCGCGCTGGCGGCGGCGAGCGTTCCGGAGTTGCCGAGCCCGCCCATTGCGAGCATGTCCGCCGCAGAATCTCCCGCGGCGGGCGCGTCGTCGTCGAGCGCTGCGTTGGCCGTCGACGGGCCCGCGCTGCGGCCGCGCGCCGCGTGACCGAAGCCCGCGCCGACGCCCGCGCCCATCTCGATCCCGTCGGTCGCGCGTCGCTGCTCTTCTTCTCCTCCTGCGGCCGCGAGGGCTTGCATCTCGTCGACGCTGCCGACCGCTTCGCCGCCCGCGATGTCCCGATCCACGCCCGCTGCGCTGCCGCCTGCGCTGCGTTCGCGCTGCGCGACGGCGCCGATCGGCGCGCTGGGGTCGAGCCCGATCGGCTGCGCTGCGTTCGCGCCGCCGTTGTTCTGCACGGGCGCGGTGGGCGTGGTCGTCGTGATCGCGACCGACGCAGCTTCGCCGGTCCAATCGGCCTCGGGAGAGAGGTTGCGCTCGACGCCAAACGCTCGGTACATGCGCTCGCCTTCGAGCACGAGCAGCGAGGTGTAGCGGCTCGCGACGCGAAACCGCTGCGAGAGCCGGACGATCTCTTCGCGAGAGTTCGGGCCGCCGTTCGCTTCGAGCTCGGCGATCCTCGACGCTGCGTAGAGCCGAGGGACGAACGCGTTGCCCGCGTCGCGGCTCTCTTGCACGTCGATGGGGATGCGGGTCTCGTAGGGCTCGCCGCCCACGGTGCCGCGCAGGACGGCTTCGCCGCGGACGTGCTGTCCGCGCATGCGCGCGACAACGATCACCTCGGAGCCAGCGCGCACGGTGGCGAGGCGCGTGGGCGCGATCTCCGTGAGGCCGTCGGGCAGCACCAGCGACGGGTCGCGCAGCGTCACGCCGTAGGTCGCCTCGAGCACCGACAGCGCCGCGGTGCTCACCGACTCGCCCGGAACGTACGGGCTCAGCGCCCCGCCGCCCGCCCGCGCCATCGCGCCGAGCAGCGTGCTGTCCGCGTCCGCGCCGATCGCCACGGCCGTGAGCGTCGCGCGGCTCGACGGCATCGCCGCTGCGACTTCAGCGGCGACGCGATCGGGCCGACGATACCCAGCGCTCGCCGCGCCATCACCGATGTACACGATGCGCTGATCACGCGCGGGGTCGTTGGGCAGCGAGCGCGCCGCGGCTCGCACTTGCGCGACGAGGTCCGTCGCGCCTTGCGGCTGCTCGGCCTGCAAGAACGACTCGATCGCGCGCAGAGTGTCCGCCGCGGGATAGCGCATTCCTCCAGGCAATTCGCGGCAAGAAATGTCGCACGCGAGCACGGTCACGCGGTCGCGCGGGTCCATCTCGGACACCATCGCGCGGGCGAGCCTCGCGGCGCGAGCGATGCGCTCGCCGACCATCGAGCGGCTCGTGTCCACGACGATCGAGTAGTCGCGCGGGTGCGACTCGCTCCATCGCGGGAGCGTCGGGCGCAGCGCGAGCGCCACGTACGAAGCGTCGTCGACCGGCGCGATGGGCGCGATGGGCGCGGGGTTGGGCGCTGTGCCCGCGTTGGTGACCGTCACGGGCTGCGCTTGCGGCTTGAACGCCCACGCCGTCGCGACCGCGTCGCGGTTGGGCATCGCGTACTCGACGACCAGGTCGCCCGCAGGGACGAAGGCTCCCTGCGAGAACCCGAGCCTCGTGCGCCCCGCAAGAGCGGGCGAGTCGACGGTCGGCGACAGCGTGTAGCCGCGAGCGCGAACGCCGGCGCTCTCGTCGTGACCCATCACCTGCACGTCCACGTCGAACTGCTCGACGCGGGTGCTTCCGTTGGCGTCGTGCGCCAGCGGATAGACGTAGCGACGCACGCCGCCCGCGCCGGGGGCGATCGTCTGCGTGTACGCGATGGACACCCGACGCTGACCGCGCGCGGGGATCGGAAAGATCCTCAGCTCGAACCGCCCGCCGCGCTGCCACTCGAGCAGCGCCGGGTCGCGCCACGGACCGGGGACCCACACGAGGTCCTCGGTCTCGGTCCGCTGTTGAATGGGTCGAACCGCGTTGCGGATCACCCCGCGCCAGATGGCCGCCGCGCGCTGCTTGTCGACGAACGCGCCCTGCTCCATCACGCCGTTGACGTCCAGCGCGAGCCGCTCGATCTGCGCCTCTGGAGGCAGCGGAAAGCGATAGATCCCCTCGAGCTCGTTGCCCGTCTCGTTGCGAAAGACCTCTTCGATTTCAGTGCGCGCGAGGTTTCCGACGATGCGCACCTTCACGCGGTGCGACGCGAGCGAGACGGCGTGGTCCTGCTCGTTCGTCTGCCCCGGCCTGCGCGCGCGCAGCTCGCCCAAGCCCTGCACCGGAGCGTCCGGCTCGACCGGCGCGCTCTGCGAGCCGAGCTCGCTCCACGAGACGCTCGAGGCGAGGTTGATCGCCGGCGAGACCGTGGGCGCCGCGTTGCGCGCGAGCACGCCCTCCATCCCGGTCTTGACCTCCGTCGCGCTGCCGCTCTGTCCCTCGACGCGGACCGCGCCGCGCGTGACGCGCACGGTCGAGCGATCGTCGCTGGCCGTCAGCACGAAGCGCGTCCCGAGCACCGTCACGCTGCCCGTCGGCATAGTGATCTTCGCAGAGGGAGCGCTCTCCAAGTGCGCGACGTCCGCGACGAGCGCGCCCGTGGTGAGCGTCGCGACGCGGGGCCCGACGGTGTCGAGCTTGAGCGTGGTGCTGCGATCCAGGACGAACTGCGTCCCGTCCGCAAGATCGACCCGAACGCGGGTGCGCCCGTCGGTGCGCAGCTCCGAGCCCGCCGCGATGGCAGCTCCTTGCGCCACGGTCACGAACGCGCTCGCGCCCGGCGCGCGCACTTCGACGCCGCCGTTGCGGTCTGCGGACGCGCGCGAGACCAACGCGATGCGCCCGGTCCAACCGGCGCCGCCGCGGGCCACGGTCGTCTCGCCGTTGACCGCGTCGCCTCGGCTCGCGCGCAGCCGCTTGATCCCGACCGGAACCATCGCCGCCATCGCCGCGACCCCCACCAACGCGAGCAGCGGCCCGACGTTGCTGCGACGCATCGGCACCACGTTGCCACCGCCCGCGGGCTTCGCTTCGTCTGCGCGCGGAGCGTCAGGCGCCTTCACCGCAGGCTCTGCTCGCTTCTCCGTGGGAGCGGCCTCTGCGCTCGCTCCCTCTGCGCTCGCGAACAGGGGGCTCTTCTTCTCGAACAGCGCGCGCTTGGGCGCCTCGGACGGCGCGCTCTCGATCACCGAGAGCTTCGGCTCGGCCGCGGCCATCACGCGCTCGGCGAAGCCCTCGGGGTGCTTGTAGTCCCCGCCCGCCGCGGCGAGCGCGCGCGTCGCCTCGCGTAGCTCGTGCCGAAGGTCTCGGCACTCGTCGCACTGCGCGACGTGCTCGCGCATGGCGTCGCTCAGCGTCTCGTCCGCGAGCGCGTCGAGGTTCTCTCGAATGTGCAGGCACTCGGGGTTGTCAGTCATGGTCGTGCCTCTCTTCGCAGCCGTCGGTCGTCACAAGTTGAAGTGTCATTCGCGCTGTAAAATCTCTGGTGAATCTCATTCGGACAGCGCCTTTCTCATCCGCTCGAGCGCCCGCGAGACGCGCTTGCGCGCCGCCGGCTCGTCGATCCCGCACGAGGCAGCCACCTCCGCAAACGAGAGCCCCGCGTCGTAGCGGAGCACCACGGCCTCTCGCTCTGTCGGCTTGAGCTGCTCGAGCGCGACCCGCACCCGGTGCGCCTGCTGTCGCGCCGCGACGAGCGCCTCTGCGCCGGGCGCGCTCTCGTCTGGCTGCACCAGCCTCAGGCGGTTCTCTCTGCGCACGCGGGTCTCGACGCGCCGCGCGCACACCCGCCGCGCGATGCCGAAGAGCCACGCGCGCACCGTCCCCTCTCCGCGGTAGCCGGGCATCGCGTCGAGCGCCGCGATCAGCGCCTCTTGCGCTGCCTCTTCGGCCTCGGCCTGCGAGCCCAAGAAGGCCATGCAGAGCCGTCCGAGGGACGGGCCGTGCTCGACCGCGCACCGCGCGAGCGCGCCTCGATAGTCGCCGCGCGCGATCAGCGCAGCGGTCGGGTCGGCCGCGGCCGCGCCCTCGGTATTTGTCGCGAGTATTTCTGCTCCCATAGGCCTCTGGCTCCCTCTACGTGCCGATGAGACCTGATTTCGTGACCGCCCACGGCGGGGATTTCTCTCTTCGCCGCTGAATGGCCCCGCGCCTCGGGTACTCTCAGCGAGACAGCGATGACGCGCACCAACTTCAAGCCGCTCGCACCGGCCTCATCCCTCGACCTCGCGCTCGAATCCCTCGCGAAGAACAACCCAGAGAGCGCCCTGCGCCGAGCGGTCCCCGCGCTCGGCGACTCGGACACGCAGGCCCCCGCCGCCGATTTGTGCGCGCGCGCCCTGCGGATGCTCGGCGAAGACGAGCTCGCGCGCCGCGCGTTCAAGCGCGCCGTCGGCCTGCTCATCGAGCGCGCGCTCGTCCCTCACGCCGTCGCCGCCGCGCTCGCGCTGCGAGAGATGGGCGAGGGCGACGACGACGTGCGCGCCATCGCTCGCGCGTTCGGCGCAGACGCGCCCGAAGGCGGCGCGATTCGTCCGCCCTCCCTCGCGCACTCGAAGCTCGATCCACTCGACAAAAAGCTCACCCGCGACGAGCTCGTCGCCCGCGCGCGCGCCGCCATCGACGCCCTTCCATCACCGAGCGGCCTCGGCACGCGCCCGCGCTATCCCCTCTGGAGCGCCCTTCCCGAAGACGCCTTCGTGCGCTTCACCGCCGCGCTCGGCGTGCGCATCTTGCCCGAGGCCGACGCGCTCGTGCGCGAGGGAGACCCCGGCGAATCTGCGTTTATCCTTGCGCGCGGCGAGGTGCGCGTCGTGCGCGGCGCCGGCGACGAGACCGAAGACCTCGCCGCCCTCGGCCCCGGCGCGATCGTGGGAGAGATGGCCCTCGTCACCGACGCCCCTCGCGCCGCCAGCGTCTTCGCCGCGCACGCCGCGCTCGTGCTCGAAGCCCCTCGCGCCGCGCTCGATCAAGCCGCGGCCGAAGTGCCCGAGCTCGGCGCGCAGATCGTCGCGTTCTTTCACAAGCGCCTCGTCGACAACACCGTGCGCACCTCCGCGCTGCTCAGCGCGCTGCCCCTCAACGAGCGCGACGGGCTCGCAGCGCTCTTCGAGACCCGCGCGTTCGACGCGGGCACCACCCTCATCGCAGAGGGCGACGAGACGCCCGGCCTCTACCTCATCGCCGCCGGCCTCTTCGCGGTCTCGCGCGTCGAGGGCGAAGAGTCCCTCCGCCTCGCCACGCTCGGACCCGGAATGTGCGTCGGCGAAATCGGCCTCGTCTTGCGCCGCCCAGCCACCGCCAGCGTCATCGCTGAGACCCCCGGCGTCGCGCTGGTGCTCCCGGGCCGTCGCTTCATGGAGGTCGTGCGCGGCCGCCCCACGCTGCTCGCCAAGCTCTATGAGCTCGCGGTCCAACGCGAAGACGAGACCCGCAGCATCCTCGCCGTCCCCGCCGAAGAGATCGAAGAAGTCCTGCTGTAGCGCTCACGTCCAGGTGATGACGTAGCGCGCTTCGGCTGTCGCTGCGCGCCCCGCCGTCCACGACTCTTCTCGGCACGACAGCGGCGCCTTCGCGCCCACGTGACGCAGCCCGAACTCGATCCAGCCCGACGCCACCGGCGCCAGGTACGAGACCGACAACCCGAACACGCTGCACGTCCCGCTGCGCTCGCCGGTCATGCGCACGCGCGCGTCGACGTCCGTGAAGTACAGCGCCCACAGCGTCGGCAGCTTCTCGACGAACGTGTGCGGCCGCACCAGCGAGAGCACCAGCTTGAACACCGAGTTGAGGTTGTCCTCTGCGATGTACGCCCCGAGCGCGCGCATCTTGGCGTCGAGCTCCGCCGCGCGGCCCGAGCGCTCGAGCTCGCGCTGATAGCCACGCAACAGCGCGTCCAACACCGCCACTTCGTACGTGCTCGCCGCGAGAAACCCCATCGCTGTCGGCCGCTGCTCGAGCGGAAGATCCGCCACGATCTCTTCTGCCAGCCCCGGCCGCTCGTAGCGCCTGAGGTAGTTGCAGACGCCGCGAAGTCCAATGCCGCGCATGCGCGAGTGAGTCGCTCCCGAAGCTCCCAAGGGACCCCGAGCGTAGCGCCCTCCGCGCTTATCCGCCGCTTACTCCACTTGCGTCGACGACGATTGCGACGCACCCACTGGCGCGACCGCGGCTGCTACCGACCGGTCCAGTCTCCATCAGCCCTCTCGAACGCGCCGCGCGGCCCCTGCGCGCGACGCGTGAGGCGCAGTCGTATGCAGCCGTCTTCGTTTCTCTCTGCCTGTCTCGAGCCGCTTCGCGGCCGGGCGTTTCGCCGCGCGATGCGCGTGCGCGCGATCGTCCGCGCCCTCTCCAAAGGTCCCTGTCCGCAGCGCCAAGCCCCGCGCAAGCTCTGGTGGCAGCTCCACGCGCCGGACGGCGCGCCGCGCGATCACCGCGTGCTTCGGCACGGTGATCGTCCGCTCGGTCACGTGTTCGCGCCGCGCGTCGTGCACGAGTGTGTGTGGCCGCGTCGCCCTTCGGTCGAGCGCTATGTTTCCTGTGATTTCAGCGATCTACGCGAGGCGATGGCGGCCGCGCCGCCCGTTGTGTGCGCGTGTCCGACCGAGCCGTGGACGCGGTTTCCGCCGACACCACAGGGATTTTTCTGGGTCGTCGTGGGGCGCGTCGTCCCCGTTGCTCGCGCGCTGAGCCCGTCGCGCGCCGCTGCCGAGCGCTGTCAGCGCCAGCGAACGACGCCGTCGCGCTGGCAAAACGAGCGGGATTTCGCGCTGTTGTACACTCGGCGCGTCAAGCTCCCCCGCGCCCGCGCGCTCGGCATCGACTGGCGCGAGTTCGAGTGGGACGACGAGCTGTCACCCGAGACCCGCGTCCGAAAGCTCCCTCGCGACGCGCGTCGATATCCGCGTTGATCCTGCGGCGCGCGCAGTGCGCTCTCTCCGCGAGTGGGCCATCATCTCTGCGCGAGAGGGAAGCATGGGAGCCTCCGACGAGAACGCTATTTTCGAGAAGGGCCCGGTCGTCATCTTTCGATGGCGCAACGACGTCGGGTGGCCGGTCGAGCACGTGTCCTCGAACGTCCTCGACGTGCTCGGCTACAGCGCAGACGAGTTTCGCTCGGGCGCGATCTCGTACGCCAACCTCATCGACAGCGCAGACCTCGAGCGCGTCGCGGGCGAAGTGCAGTCGGCGAGCGCGCTCGGGCTGCGCTCGTTCGCGCACGAGCCGTATCGGATTCGACGGCGCGACGGCGGCGCGCGATGGCTCTACGACTACACGCACATCGTTCGCTCGGCCGAAGGCGAGGTCACGCACTTCGTCGGCTACGTGTTCGACATCACCAGCCGCATGCTGGCCGAGGCCGAGAAGCAAGAGCTCGAGCGACGGCTGCTGCACGCGCAGAAGCTCGAGTCGCTCGGCGTGCTCGCCGGCGGCGTCGCGCACGATTTCAACAATCTGCTCACGGGCATCCTCGGGCAAGTCGGGCTGCTTCGCAGGGCGCTCGATCAACGCGAGCCCGACTGCGATCGCATGCGCCGCGGCTTGGATCAGATCGAGAGCATCGGGCAGCGCGCGGCGGACCTCACGCGCCAGCTCCTCGCGTACTCCGGAAAGGGCAGGACCATCGTCGAGCCCGTCAACCTCGCCGCGCTCGTCGACGAGATGGCCTCGATCCTCGACGTCGCGCGCTCGAAGAAGGCCACGCTGGTGCGCCGCTTCGACGCGCCGTTGCCGCTCGTGTTGGCGGACCGCACGCAGCTGCAGCAAGTCGTGATGAACCTGCTCACCAACGCCTCTGAAGCGCTCGGAGAGCAGCCCGGGACCATCACCATTCGCATCGGACACGGCCGGTACTCGAGCGATCAGCTCGCGGCGCTCTTCGGTGACCGCTGGGCGCTCGAGCCCGGCGCGTACGTGACGTTCGAGATCGAAGACGACGGCTGCGGGATGAGCGCCGAAGCGCAAGAGCGCTTGTTCGACCCGTTCTTCACGACGAAGTTCGCGGGTCGAGGGCTAGGGATGTCCGCGGTGCTCGGGATCGTGCGCGCGCACCACGCGGCCATCCGCGTGCGCTCGACGGAGGGCGAGGGGAGCTCGTTTCTCTTGGCGTTTCCCGCCACGCTCGACGCGGTCGAGCGAAAGGTCGACAAGCCCTCGGATCACCGCATCGACGCCGACGGCACGGTCCTCGTCGCCGACGACGAGCCCTTCGTCCGCAAGACCCTCGCGATGCTCTTGTCCTCGCTCGGCTTCGCCGTGATCGAAGCCGAGAACGGCGCGGAGGCCGTCGAGCGCTTTCGCGCCCATCGAGAGCGCATCGTCCTGGCCATCATCGACATGACCATGCCCGTGCTCTCCGGCGCCGACGCGCTGCGGGCGATCCGCGCGATCGACAACGACGTCCCCGTCGCGCTGTCCTCGGGCTACAGCGACGCCGCCGTGCGCGAGGCGGACGTGCAGCCGACGGTGTTCTTGCAAAAGCCCTACACGCTCGAAGAGCTCGAGCGCGTGCTTCGCACGGTCATACCCCCGCGCTAAACCGCGCCCGCGACGGGCATCGAAGATGCCCAAGCGGATCAGCGCAGCGCGCCGACCCATCGCTGCAGAAAATCGCGCGTGTTCGGCCGCTTGGCGGGGTCGAGCGAACACGATTCTTCCAGCAATTTGACCAGCGATTCGCGCTCTTTCACCGCGCGCGGCAGCTGGTCGATCGGCAGCGGCATCGTCCCGTGTCGCACCAGCACCGTCGTGAGCTCTTCGCAGTCGTCCAAGTACGGGTTGCTGCCGGTCAGCGACTCGAACGCCACCACGCCGAGGGCATACACATCCAGCGCGGGCGAGACCGTCCCGAGCCCGCGCGCGATCTCTGGCGCGAGGTAGCCCGGCGTGCCGATCAGCGACTCTTCGATCGATGGGCTCTCGTCGGTGTTCATCTCCGCGGCGATCCCGAGGTCGATCATCACCGCGCGGACGAACTGCGCCTTCGCGAGGCTCTCGGCCGTGAGCGGGCCTTCGAGCCCGTCGAGCTGCACCAAGATGTTTCCGGGTTTGACGTCGCGGTGAATGATCCCGCGCGAGTGCAAGTGCGCCAATCCCCGCGCCGCGTCGCGGATGATGAGCTGCAAGAAGCGCACGTCGATCGGCCCCACCGCGCGCAAGATCGTCTCGAGCGACGCGCCCGGAATCAGCTCGACCGCGATGTACGCCCCCTCGTCGACGAACCCCGCGTCCACCAGCGAGACCACGTTCGGGTGCACCACCGCCGCGAGCGTCGCCATCTCGCCCTCGAACAGCTTGCGCGTCGTCTCCGCGTCGCCGCCCGCGTAGCGATCCCACGGCAGCAGCTTCACCACCACGCGCTTTCCTGGCGCAGGACCCTCGGCGAGCCACGTGCTCGCCATCCCGCCCTCCGCCGCCGAGCCCAGCGGACCGAGCACCTTCAAGCGCCCGATGAACCGCACGCTCTCCGCCCGCGCGTCGCTGATCTGCGAGGCCTGCGCGCGCACCGCGACCAGCGCCTTCGCCAGCGTCGCGCGCACGATGGGACCTGCCACCGGGCCGCACGCCGTCGCGATCGCCTCGGACAACGCCCCCAAATCCGCGACGTACTGCTCGACGATCTCTGCCCTGCGCGCAGAGTCCACGAACTTCAGCGACGTGCTCGTGAGCGCTCGGTTGAGCTTCAGCCCGCGCTCTTCGAGGTTGTCCCCCGACGGCGCGCTCGCCGATCGCTCGTCCGACGTCAGCCCCTCGATCGCGTGCTCGCGCGAGCGCTTCAGCCCGTCCGCGATCGCCGCCACCTCGGCCAGGTCGAACTTCGGAAGCCCCGACCAGTGCACCTCCGGCCGCCGCCCCTCGAGCTCGCTCAGCACCTTCGCGAGCCCCGCGAGCTGCGCGCCCATCCTGCACCGCGGCGTCGCCACCGCCGCGAGGTCCGCGAGGTCCTTCGCCTCGGCGCGCTTGTTCTTCGAGAGCTTGTCGACCGCGAAATACAGCTTGTCGATCGCCTCGGGCGCGTGCCCTTCGAGCGACCGTCGCACGCGGTTGTGCAGCGGCATCTCGCCCCCGCGCACCGCCATCCACGCCAGCGCAGACAGCACTGCGTTGTCGCCGAGCCTCGGCCGCAGCGACTCGCACAGCTCGGTGAGCGTGCTCACCACATAGCGCTGCATCGTCGGCGATTTGACCGACGGATCGTCGGCGACGCGCTCGAGCGTCTCGAGCACCTGCTCGCGCGCCACGCGCTCGCGCTCTTGCGCGATCGTCTCGTGCGGCTCGATCCGCGGAAGCACCGCCGCCGCGCGCAAGAGCCACCGCCGCCACGTCACCGTCGTCGGCGTCGGCCGTCGCAGCCCCATCCACGTCGTGCGCAACAGCCGCGCGCGCAGCGCTTCAGCGTACTCGAGCGCCGCGCGCCGCGCTGCCGGGTCCGCGATGCGCTCGGCCACCACCAGGATGTCCCCGTCCACGACGAGGTCGAGCACCTCTTCGAGCACGATCCCCGCCCGCGTTGCGGCCCGCGGATGATCGAGACCCACAGCTTTGAGCGCGCTCGCCACGGACTGCTCGGTGTGCGCGATGAACTCTTCGACCGCGCCCGCGATCGAAGGGTCGTCCGGCGCGTCCGCCGCGCGCTGCGCCGCGTCCACGAGCAGCTGCCACGGAGAGAGCTCTCCGTCCTCGCCGACCCGCGCGATCAACGCGTGCGCGCGATCGGCGAGCTCGCTCTCGGCGGGCGACGCAGGTCGGTACTGCTCGATCAACGCCTTGAGCGACAGCGCGATCCCGCCCGCGGCGTGCGCGAGGTTCGACGATCGCGCGGACAGCTCGCGCATCGAGATCGCCAGCTGCGCCCACGTCTCGGGGCCGCCCCGCGCCGCGAGCGCGCGCGCGGTCTCGGTCCACTTGTCGTCGATCCCGTCGCACTGATCGGGCAGCGCGACGGCGAGCGCCGCGAGCTGCCACGGCTCGGTCTGCGATTGATCGAGCAGCGCCCTGCGCTCGGAGAGCACCTCGGGCGCGAGGATCGACAAGCTGCCCAGCGCGGCGTGCGCGCGGCGTCGCACGGTGAGCGCGCTCGTCGGCTCGAGCATCGCTTGCAGCAGCGGCGCGACGCCCGGCAGGACGCCGGCCAATTTGCCCGCGGCGCGCGCGCAGCGAGACCACACTGAGAATCGATTGTGCGCGATGGATTTCGGCAGCGCCTCGCGCACCGCGCGCTGCGCGACCTCGGGCAGACCTTCGACGCAGTGCGGGTTGGCCGCGAGCGCGCAGAGCAGCCTCGCCGCGCGGATCGCTGCGCGTCCCACGCCCTCGAAGCCCCAGCGCAGCGCGTTGGGCCACCACGGCATGCGCGCGCACTCGGCCAGCGCAGGGTCCCACTCGCCGCGCAGGTCTGCGTCGAGCAAGAGCAGGTCGAGGAGGGACTCGGCGAAGGGCGCGAGCACTGGCGCCTCGGGGTCGAGCGACGCGAGCGCGTGCAGGGCTTCGCTGCTCGAGTGCGCGGGCGTGCGCTCGAGGTATTTGCGAAGCGCGTTGGAGAGGATGTTGCGCTCCGCGGCGCTCGGCTCGGGCGCGCCGCGGGCGACGGCTTCGAGCGTGACGCGGATGCCTCCGACGAGCAGCGCGGGGTCGCTGGATCCTTCGCGGGCCCTTGTCCACGCGCGCATGGCGCGAGCGAGCGCGGGCAGCACGTCGTTGGGCGCGGCCGCGGTGCGCTCGGGCCGGTGCGCGAGCGCGTCGAGCACGAGCAGCACGCGCGTGGCGCTCACCGCCATCGCCAGCGAATCCACAAACGGAACGCCCACTGGATCAGCCCACGCCCACCACCGACCCACCGCGCGCTCGCGCTCGTGCTCGTTGGCTCCTCCCGCGACGCCGACCCAGAACATCGCGACGGACTCGTCCTCGAGCGAGTCGGTGAAGCGCAGCAGCGCGAGCGCGTCTTCGTCGAGCGAGAGCGGCTCGATCGGCAGCGGATTGGCCGACGGACGCAGCGACACGCGCGCGGTCGGCGGCCTCGTCGGCGGCCTTCCTTCGGGCGCTGGCGGCCGCCCCGTGGGGCGCACGCCAGAGCGAAACAACGGCTCTTCTCCGCTGCTCGCAGCTGCCTCGCGCGGTGCGTCCGAGTTGCTCACTACGTCCCTTCGAGTATCGCACGATCCCCGACGAAACACGGTAGTCTCTGTGCTCGAAGCGCCGCCGATGTTTCGCATCCCCGTCGACGAATCACTGGACCTCGTGCTGCTCGAACCCAGGCACGCGCCGCTGCTCTACGCGGCGGTCGACGAGAATCGAGCGCACTTGCGACGGTATCTTCCGTGGGTCGACGCCACGCGAAACGCCAACGACTCGGCGCTGTTCATCCAAGGCTGCCTCGAACAATTCGCTCGCGGCGTGTCGGTCAACGTAGGCCTCTTCTCTCGCGGTCAGCTCGCGGGAATGTGCGGCACACACACGGTCCAGTGGTCCAACCGCCGCACCGAGCTCGGCTATTGGCTCTCTGAGCGCTGGCAGGGCAGGGGGCTCATGACCCGCGCCGTGCGCGCGCTCGGCTCGTATTGCGTGCACTCGTTGGCGCTCAACCGCCTCGAGATCCGCGCGGCCACCGAGAACACCCGCTCGCGCAAGGTCGCCGAGCGCTTGGGCTTCAAGCTCGAAGGCACCTCTCGTCAGGCCGAGTGGCTCTACGATCACTTCGTCGACCACGCGATCTACGGTGTGCTCGCGAGCGAGTGGCGCTGACCCACGCGGGTCACCGGCGTGCGTCGCGCTCAGCCCGCAGCCGCGCGAGCTCTGCTTCGAGCTCCTCGCGCTGAGCGCGCTCTCGCTCGCGCATCGCGCGCTCTCGCTCGACGAGCTCGGCGTCCGTCGGAGACAGCTCGCGTCCGCGCAACCCCGTGCCGAGCCGCAGCCTGCGCTGCCCTTGCTCGCCCACGTCGCGCAGGTAGCAGCCGAGAAACTCGCTGAAAACCCTGTCCGAATCGGTCGCCGTGACCCGCGCGAGCCGCCCGTCCTGGTCGCGGTGATACACCTGCCATCGAATGCGCTTTCGCGTTCGATCGGTCGCTTCGGGGTCGAACACGATCAGCTCTTCGACGCCGAGCACGTCGTACTTCGACGGCGACTGCTCGTAGTCCTTGTGCCGGTGCAGCCCCACCACTTCGATCGCGAACGCGATCGGCTGCGGCGTCTGCCAGGTCTTGATGATCGCGGGGCACGCGTCCGGCGACAGCTCGGGGATCACGTACAGATCCGGCGCGATGCTCACCGAGGGGTCGCCCTCTTTGTAGTAGACGAACTGATTGGCGCCCGTGAAGGCGACGCGGCTCTGCTCGCGCAAATGTCGCTCGATCAACGGCCGCAGCAGCTCGATCATCAAGTGCTGAAGAAACGACTCCCCCATCCCGTCCTCGCTCGGGTACTCGACCTCGGGCGTGGCGCTCGACGCTGCGTTGCCCATCGCGACGGTCACCGTAGCACGGTCGCGCTCTGCGTCATCCCCGGTCAGGGCAGCGCTCGCTGCGCGGGGCCGCTGTACTCGTTGTCCGGCCGAACGAGCCTGCCGCTCGCGCGCACCTCTGCCCAGTGCGCGAGCCATCCGCACGCGATGCCCAGCGCAAACGCAGCGACGTAGCGCTCGGGGTCGACCCCCAGCGTGCCGAGCAGCGCCGAGCCGTACAGGTCGATGTTGGGGTGGATCCCCTTCGGCGCAAACAGCGGCGCGGCGGCCTCGGCGACGGCGTCGCACGCGTCCAACAACGGCGCGTGCCCCATCGCGTGCACCGCGTCGCGCAGCGGAGGAACCCTCGGGTCCGCCACTTTGTACACCCGGTGTCCGAAGCCCGGGAGGCGCTCTTTGGCCCCGTGTTTTGCCTGCACAAACGCAGCGACGTCGCCGTGCGCGAGCGCCGCTTCGAGCATCGCCCTCGCGCGCGCCGTCGCCCCGCCGTGCCGCTCTCCCGAGAGCGTCGCGCACGCGGCCGAGAGCGACGGACCCGCGTTGGCCCCCGAGCTCGCAGCGACGCGACACGCGAAGGTCGACGCGCTCAGCCCGTGCTCGGACTCGAGGTTGAGCAGCACTTCGAGCGCGCGCACCGAGGGAGCATCGACCCGCGTCGCGCCGAGCGCCGCGAGCGATCGACGCGCGTAGCTCCACTCGATCGGCGGCTGCTCGAAGCCCGCCACCGCGGCCACCACGCTCGGAACGCGTCCCATCACCCGCGCGCATCGCTCGATCGGATCGACCACCGCGCGCGCCACCGCGTCCTCGGCGAGCACCAGCGCAGCGCCGAGCGCGTCCGCTTCGCTGCGGCCCTCGGCGAGCGATCGAGCGACGGCGCAGTCGCGCTCGTTCATCCGGGCGCCCGCGCGAATCCATGAGCCAAACAGCGCTCGATCTCGCTCGCTCGCGGGCAGATCTCCCGTCAGCACGACGTAGGCGACGTCTTCGTACGAGAGCTTCGCGGCGAGCTCTTGCAAGAGATATCCGCGGATCAGCGCGCGCCCCGCGCGTCCGTCCACGTGCGCGATCGCGGTGCGCGCGACGATGATGCCCTCGAGACTTCCGTCCGCTGGTGCGGCCTGCGCCGTCATAATGGCGAAGAAACTACCTCACAAGGACCGTAGAAACTCCACAAGATCGTCGAGCTCGGCCGCGTTCAAGTGCGAGGTGCGCCCGTGTCTGTCCCCGACGTTGCGCGTCACGAGCACGTCTCGCAGCGTCCGCGCGCTGCCGTCGTGCAGGTACGGCGCGCTGTCCCACAGCCCGCGCAGCGCCGTCGTGTCGAACATGCACGCTTGCCGCGGGTGACCGACGAAATCCTCGTGCGCGCGGTCCGCTGCGTTGCACGTCCCCACGTCCCACAAGAGCACCGGGCCCGCGAGGTCCAAGCCGGGGTTGCCGCGGCCCGAGTCCGTCAGCGACGGCCCCGTGTGGCATTGCCCGCAGCGCGTGTCGTCGCGAAAGAACAACGCTCGCCCTCGGGCCACCGACGCGCGGTCCGTGCTCGGCGCGATCGGCGTGGGAATCCCCCGCTGAACAAAGGCCGCCACCGCGTCGAGGTACGGCGCGAGCACCGTGTCGTCCGGCGCGAAGTGCCCGCCTTGCTCGACGTTGATGGTCTTCCAGTACTCGCGCAGGTCTCGCCGCGCGCCGGTGCGAAACAGAAAGCCGTCGACGCCCCCAGCGTTGGTCGGCGTGTCGCGCGGCCCTTGCTCGAAGCGCCAGGTGATCCTGTTGGTGGTCCCCTCGGGGTGGCAGCTCGCGCAGGCCATCCAACGGTTGGTCGTGACCGGAACGTCCGTGTCGTTCGCCGTGAAGAACACCCGCTGCCCGAGGCGCACGTCCGCGGGCATGGGGTCTTGTTCGCGCGCGTCGAAGGCGCTCGGAGCGCGCGAGAGAGAGACCCTCCCGTCGGCGTCGGTCCGCAGCGAGAGGGCGGTGATCGAACCGGTATTTCTCAGGTCGACGTACGCGTTTGCGCCGTCTCGCGTCAGCGCGATCCCCTGCGGCCAGTGCCCTTCGAGCGGCCGCAAGAGCCCCACTTCGACCCGCCGCGCAGCGTCGATCACCAGCACGTCCTCGCTCGCCTGCGCGACGACGAACACCAGGCGACCGTCGTGCGAGAAGCGCACCGCGCGCGGCCCGCTCACGACATCACCAAAGGCCCCGTCGACGCCCGCCACACGCGCGTCCACCGAGAGCGTCTGCGCCTCGCGCCCCACCACGGTCACCGCAGGAAACACCGTGCTCTCGAAGTCGAGCTCGGGCTGCGCCGTGTCGTCCCCGTGCAGCTCGTGCGCGACCCACAGCGCGCCGCTCTTCGGGTCGACGGCGAGGTCGTAGAGCGAGCGCGGCTTTCCGTGGGCGAGCGTGCGGTGGCCGCGCGGCGCGAGCTCAGCGATTTCGCGGGTCGTTTGCAGGGTCAGCGAGGCGCCGACGCGCAGCGTGCTCACCCCTGGACCGTGCAAGTGCGTCACGTGCGCGAGCCCTTCGCGCGCGTCCACCACGAGCCCCCACGGAAGCGCTGGCACCGCGACCCTCGCGCGCTCTTCGAGCGTCTCGTGATCGAGCAAGAGCACCCGCTCGTCGGCCGCGCACGTCACCACCAGCGCGCGCTGCATCGCCGCGAAGGCCACAGAGATGGGCCGCGCGCACACCGCGCGTCGACGTTGCACCACGCCGTCCTCCGCGCGAACGAGCGCGATTTCGCCAGAGCGCTCGAGGGCCACCGCCACGCGCGCCCCGTCCTCGCTGCGCGCGAGCGAGCGAGGCATGTGCGCGGGCGTGAACCTCCCTTGCGCGTCCGCCGTCGGCTCGGGCCCGAGGCGCACCGTCTGCAATTGCCTCGACGCGACGTTGATCTTCACGATCGCGTCTTCGTCCGGGCGCACGACCCACAGCCATCGCTCGTCCGGCGAGAGCGCGATCGTCGAGGCCTGCGAGAAGCGTTCGCTGCTGCCCTGCGCGCTCGCGTCGATGCGCGCCGGCTGGCCGCGCGGACCGCAGCTCGCCTGCGCGCACAGCGCGATCATCACCGCCCACGCTCGCGTGCCCTTCATCGCGCCACCTCGAACCGCACGCTGCTCGCCAACGCCGCCGGCAGCGCCGCGTCGTCCACCTCGGGAACACAGTCTCGATCCCGATCCGCCGTCGGCTGCTCGCCCTCGGCGCCGAGCTCTCCCGTGAGCGCGCGCTCGGCCATCTGCAGCCCTCCGCGCACCAGCCCGTCGCGCACGAACACGCACTCGCTCGGCCAGTCCACCCTGTCGTCGCGGTTCGCGTCGTTCCACCCGTTCAAGATCAGCTTGCTCGAGCGAGTCCACCGCGCGAGCACCTGCGCGCCCAGCGCCTCTTCGCCCGGTCGCGACCCGATGAGCTTGTAGATCTCTCTCGCCGCGCTCGTGTACTGCCCCCACTGCTCGGCGGTCCACCGCAGGTCCTCGGGCGCGCCTCGCCGCTCGCCCATGCGATAGATCCCCAGCGAATCGTCCCACCGATCGCGCTCGAACCGCTGCCACACCCGCAGCGCGCGCGCTCGATACCGCACCTCGCCCGTCGCCAGATACGCCTCGAGCAGACCTCGCACCGCCGCCATCTCCTCGCTCGCTCCGCGCCCGCGAACGCTGCCCTCGTCGTCGGTCAACGCCTCGTACAACCGCGCCGCGTGCGCGCGAATCCTCTGATCGAGCCGCTCGATCGCCGTCGCTCCTGCGAACGGCTCCGCCCCGTCGAACACGCTGCGCGTCGCCCGCCCGTCCGGCGTCGCGTCGCCGTACAGCACCAGTCGCCCCGTGATCGACCGCCGCGCGAGCCGCAGCGCTTGCACCACCAGCGCGGTCTCTTCTGCGCCGAGCTCAGGGCCCTCCGTCGTCGCGTCGGCGCCTGCGTCAGCTCCCCTCGCTTCGACTGCAAATCGAGCGGTGGATCGATACACGTCGCCCCCGCCGAAGCCCTGCTCGAGCGTCACCAACGCCCACCGCAGCGCGCCCAGCCAGCGGTCGCGCGTGTGCGCTCGATCAAACGGCGACCCGTCGAAGTACCCGCGGACCGTCGCGCTCGCGCCCACCTCGGGGTTGCGCTCGTCCACCAACGCAAACAGCGTCGCGAACCCTGCGACCAGCTCGAGCTGCGCGCGCAGCCCCGGCGCTCCGCTCGCAGCCCGCAGCGCGCTCACGCGCTCGAAGCCCGCGGCGCTGTCCTCGATCTCTTCGACCTCGATGCGGCCAGGCATCCACCGCGCGGCGCTCTGCTCTGTGTGCGCGAGGGCCTCGTCCACCGTGCGAAATCCACGGTCGAGCGCGCGCCCATCGCCCGCCAGCGCCCGCGAGAGCACCCAGTCCGCGCTCGCTACGGCGCTCGCGATCAACAGCGCCCCGTGAAAGCCCTCGATGTCGCTCGCGCCCAAGAACACGCCCCCCGTCGCCGCGCTCGCGTCCTCGCGCCGCGCGCGCACCGCGTTGCCCTCGACGCCCACCTGCGCGAGCTCGCGCTCGTCCTCGATGCGCGCGATCGCTCGTCCCTCGCCGTCGTGAAAGAGCTGCAAGTAGTTGGTGATCCACAGGCCGTACTTCCACAGCATCGCGCCGGTCGCGCCCGCGCTCACCACGCGCTCGACCTGCCCGAAGCGCGACGGAAGATGCAGCGAGCTGTACCCGCACTCGTAGTCGCCCACGAGCACGCTCTGGCCCGCGGACGCGCCGTAGCCGCCCTCGATCGTGCACCCGCGGGCCACGTTGTTGGACGGGCGAATCGTGGGGTCGAACCCCGCGTAGCCCACGCTCGTCGCCCACAGACCGCCGAAGCCCACTGGGTTCAGCGGGTTGTCCTGCGGAAGCGGGATCGTCACGAACCCCCGCGGACGCTCTCCCTCGCGCACGCGCACCCCCGCGCGCGTCGCGATCGCGCTCTCGCTCACCAGCGCTCGCATCGCGTCGAGCGCGTCGAGCCCCTCGAGGTCCCGCTCGCCGAGCGCGCGGTCCCGGCCCGAGCGGCCTCGCGCGATCGTCCGAGAAAACACCAGCGAAATGCCCGCGCCCGACTCGAACGCGACGTTGTTCATCGGCTGCCGCGAGTACTCGTAGCTCTCGACCGCCGACGCGTACCCCGTCGGGTCCCGTCGCGAGCCTCCGTCGCTCTCGTACCGGTCCGTCTCGCGCGCGCTGCGGTCGTACCCCGCCAACGTGCGGCCGATGAACTCCGCGAACGGCTCGCCCGAGGTCTGCATCTCGACCCCCGCGCGCATCGCCGCTTCGGTGTCGAACCGAACGTCTCGCTCGACGATCCTCAGCGCCCCGTACGGCGCCACGCGCCTCGATTGTGTGTGCGCATTTTCAACGCTCCCGTCGCGCCCCCCGCGCGCGGCGTGCGCGGGCCTGCGGTGCCGACGACAGCCGCTCGCCTCGAGGCACAGGCAACCCAGCGCGATGGCGATGATCCACGACCGACGCACGCGGCGATTGTGCGCTCGCTGCCCCCAAATTGCCCGAGCAAGAAGTGCGCTCAGCCGCCGTCGTGTCGTTCGCTCGGCGCTTCGCCTGGCCCTGGCGAAGGGCCCGTCCCAGGGCCTCCGTCCGAACCGTACGCGCCCGCCGAGTGATTTTCGCTCGCAGCGCTCGCGTCGTCCGAGGCGCTCGCGTCCCCGTCGCGCCTGCGCCGCCGAGAGCGCGCGTCGTCTGCCTCGCGCTGCGCCCGGATCTGCGGCAGCCGCTCCCTCGCGCCCTCGATGAACTCCGCCGCGTCCACCACGCGGTAGATCGGCCGCCCTGCTTGCTCGCGCTCGCGGTTCTCGGTCTTCAGCCAGCGCAAGACCATGTCCGCCGCGCGCACGCTCCACGCGTGCGTGTCGTGAAGGAGCACCGTCCCGCCCGCCATGTTTCCGATCAAGCGGATGACGTTCATCGCGACGCCCTGCGCGTCGCCCACCATCTGCCAGTCGTGCGAGTCGATGCTCCACAGCGAGAGCTCGTAGCCCCTGCGCTGCACGTGCCGCTGCACGTCGTCCGAGTACGAGCCGTACGGCGGCCGAAACAAGTGCGGCCGCTGCCCGATCACGCCCTCGATGATCTCGGAGTTGTGCTCGACCTCGCGCTCGATGCGGTCCATCGAGAGGTTGGCCATGTTGGGGTGCGTGATCGAGTGATTGCCGATCACGTGCCCGCGCCGGTGCGCGTCGAGCAAGATCGCGCGCGCCCTCGAGCGCGTCGGCTCCGAGTCGGTCTCGAGCCTCCAGCCGCACACGAAGAACACCGCTTTGACCTGGTGTCGATCGAGGATGTCCAGCAGCCGATCGGTGGTCCCGGGCTTGGGGCCGTCGTCGAACGTGAAGAGAACCTCGCGCGCTCCGGGGCGGCCGAGCGCGAGGTCCCACGCCGTTCGCAAGTGCCCTTCGGGGTTGAGCAGCGCCGGAGGCCACGCGCGCGCCACCGCAGCGCCGTCGCCAACCGCGCCTCCGTCACGAGGACGGATCACAGTCGCCACGGGCCGCACGCCGCCGTCCGCCGTGCGCGCGGCGATCACGTGCCGCACGTGCCTGCGCGCGTGTTGCTCGCGCTGCGCCGCGGTCTCGGGCCGCGAGCCGTGGATGCCCAGCGCCTCGAGCGCGGCGTCCAAGCCTCGCACCCTGAGCGCCATGCCAGCGCCGAAGGCCACGGCTCCCAAGACCGAGAGCGACGCGACCGCGCGAAACACGGCTTGATTGCGGCGACGAGAAGACACGCGCGTGGGGCATTAGCCCAACTCGCGCGCCGAGGAAAGTTTCGCCCGCGCGCAGCCCGTGCACGCGCGCGCAAAGCTGTCAGGATCGTCCATCTCGGATCGCGCTGCAAATCAGGAAAATCCCTGTCGAAATGAAGCTCCGCGCGCTCTCGACGAGGGCCCTTCGACGTGCGAGCACTGAAAGGTCATGAAGCCAACACTCCTTAGGGCCTTCGGCCTCTTCTCGTGCGCCCTCGCGGCGCCCTCGATCGCGAACGCGCAGGTGTCCCTCACTGGCTCGTTCATCGACTACGTGCACCTCGGGACCAACGGGGGGATCCTCAACTCGCCCGCGATGACCCCGGCGAACCGGCGCTCGATGCGCTATCGCGAGACCGCGGCGGGCACGTTCTCGTGCGACACTTTCGGCCCGGGGCAGGCCGTCGAAGAGTTCTCTGTCGCCGGGCAGGTGGGCGCGACGCCCGCGTTCGTCACGGTCACGCAAGGGCAGTTCGTCAACACGACGCCTCCTGCGGTCGCAGGGCGAACGATGACGTGGACCGGACGCTCGACGCTCGTGGGGCTGCCCGTCGAGCTCGCGCAGACGATCACCTTCGACGCGATGGCTCGGCACATCACGGTCGATGTGCGCGTGACCAACCGCGGGATGCTGCCGATCACGAACCTCCACTACCTTCGCAACGGCGATCCCGATTTCGCCATCAACAACTGCAACGAAGCCATGGGCGGCTACGACACGGCCAACGACGTCGTGCGCCAGCCCGCGGTGCACCCCGACGCGCTCGTCGTCGCCTGTAGCCGCCCGATGCAGAGCCCCTTCTACTGCCTCGGACTCGGCGCGCCCGTGAACACCGCGCGCGCCCACGTCACGCGCGCAGGGCTCAACAACACGGACCCGGTCGCGACGTGGAGCATGCCCAACGACGCCAACGGCGCCGTCGGAGACCGTGGAATTTCTCTGGTGTTTCGCAACGAGGGCGCGCTCGCTCCCGGCGCCGCGGTGACCTTCTCGTTCAACTACGTGTGGGGCACTTCGCCGGGCGAGGTCATCGATCGGTTCGAGGGCCTCTACTGCTTGCCGCCGACCGTGGATTCGCCGCTCTCGTTGACGGAAGGAAGCGCCGGCCCGATCCGCGCCTACCCCGCGCGCGCCGGCGCCGTCTTCTCGTGGGACCTCGACAACGACGGAACGTTCGAGACCATGGGCAACCCCGCCACCTTCAACGCAGCGACGCTCGACGGACCCACGGTCGCGCCCATCGCCGTTCGCTACACGCACCCCATGTGCGCGATGGCGCCCGCCGCGACCCGCGCCCAAGCCACGATCACCAACGTCGCGCCGAACTTCACGTCGATGCCCGGCACCGGCGCCACCGCTGGGCTGCAGTACTCCTACCGCCCGACGGTCAACGACCCCGCCGGAGCCATGCGCGATCCGCCTGCGTATCGCCTGGTCAACGGCCCCATGGGCATGACCGTCAACGCGATGACCGGCGAGGTCCTGTGGACGCCGACGATGGCCCAGATCGGCATGTCGTTCATGGTCACCATCGAAGTGAGCGACGGCGACGGAGGGACCACCCGCCAGTCGTGGACCATCATCGTCGGGCGCACCTGCGCGGACGCTGACATGGACGGGTTTCCTGCGGTGGCGTGCGGCGGCAACGACTGCAACGACATGGACCGCGCGATCAACCCCGGCGCGACCGAGCTCTGCGACAACGTCGACAACAACTGCAGCGGCGCGCGAGACGAGGGCTTCGTCCTCGGCGCTGCGTGCACCGCGGGTGTCGGCGCGTGCGCCGCGACGGGCACCACCGTCTGCACCGCGGACGCGATGGCGACGCAGTGCAACGCCACGCCCGCGATGCCCACGCGCGAGCTGTGCGGCGACATGATCGACAACGACTGCAACGGGATGACCGACGAGGGCTTCAACATCGGCGCCGCGTGCACGTCCGGCGTCGGCGCGTGCCTCCGCATGGGCACCTTCGCGTGCGCCATGGATCGCGCGAGCGCCGTGTGCTCTGCGACCGCAGCGATGCCCGGCGTCGAGACCTGCAACGGCGTCGACGACGACTGCAACGGGATGACCGACGACCTCGCCACCCTCTGCATGGGCGAAGCGCAAGGCACCCGCTGCACCACCGCTGGCGGAAGCTCGTTCTGCGGCTGCGCCACCGACGCGGACTGCGGCGGCGCCACCAGCGGCCGCGTGTGCGACGGGACGACCCGGCGCTGCATCGACGGATGCGCCGTCGGAATGGCCCGCAACGGCTGCCCGATGGGTCAATTCTGCACGAGCAACGACCCGATGACCGTGGGTCAGTGCACGATGACCTGCAACTTCGACGCGGACTGCGCGGCCTCCATGCCGACGCGCCCGATCTGCAATCGCCCCGACGCGGGGCCGGGCCCCTCCAACGTGTGCGTCGAGTGCGCGACGGACAGCCACTGCGCGGCGGACGCGCGCTGCAACACCCTGAACAACCGCTGCGAGCCTCGCGCGACTGACGGCGGTGCTGGGGATGGCAGCGTGACGGTGCCCGATGGATCGGTCGCGACGGATGGCTCGGTGATGGCCGACAGCGGTCGCACCGATGGCGGCGCAATGCCGATGGACGGCAGCGTCTCGGTCGACGGCGGCGCGCTCGTCGGAACGGTCTCGGGCGACGGAGCCTGCGCGTGCCGCGCGCCTGCAGCCGGCTCGCGCGGAGCTACCCGCAGCACCGCGCTGCTCGGCGCCACAGCGGTGATGCTCGCGCTCGCGACGCGCCGTCGTCGCCACGACAACAAGCGCTGATCGCCGGGCGTTTACGCCAGCAGCAGCGCGACGCCCAGCACGGGCGCGGCCACGAGAAACACCACGAGCGAATAGCCCATGATGTCCTTGGCCCGCAGCCCGAGCAGGCCGAGCAGGGGGAGGGCCCAGAAGGGCTGAAACATGTTTCCGGCCATGTTTCCGTAGGCGACGCCCATGGTGGTGAGCCCGTACGGCGCGCCCAGCCTGCGCGCGGCCTCGAGCATCACGGGGCCCTCGACGGCCCACTCTCCGCCGCCCGAAGGGACGAAGAGCTTGGTCACCAGCGAGGCCAGAAACGTGAAGAACGGCAGGGTTTTTCCGGTAGCAAACGCGATGAAGACCTCGGCGATCGCGTGCCCGAGCCCCGAGTCGCGCATCATCGCCATGATCGCCCCGTAGAAGGGAAACTGCAGGACCACCCCGGCCGTTCCGCGCACGCTCTTCGAGATTGCCTTCGCGTACGCGACCGGCGTTCGATACAGCGCCATGCCCGCCATCACGAACGCGAAGTTCAGCACGTTGTGGTTGAGGTCGAGCACGCCCCGCGCGCGCACGTGACGCCAGAGGTACACCGCGCCGATCAGCGCCACCGCGAGCTGCCATCCCCTGAAGCGATCGAGCTTCGCCGCGATGTTGTCCGCTTCGTTTGAATCTTTGGGCGAGTTTTCGATGGCCTCGTCCGCGACCCGCTCCTTCGCGAGCGCCTCGTCGATCTCTGTGATGCTGCTCGGGTCGCTCGGCGCCATCGCGCGCAGCACCCACGGGACCATCAGAAACAGCAGCGCGCACACCAACAGATTGATCGGCAAGAACACGGTCTGCGCGAGCGGAACCACCCCGATCTGCCGCACGAGAAAGTGCCCCGGCGTGTTGATGAGCAGCGGCGCGCTCGCGCTGAGCCCCGCGTGCCACAGCAGCATGGACATGTACGCGGCTGTTCCCATCAGCGGGTAGTGCACGCGCACCCCGCGCTCGCGGCACACCGTCGCGACCTCGCGCGCGAGCATCGCCGCGGTCATCAAGCCGAAGCCCCAGTGCAGCCACCCGAGCGCGAGCGCCGCGGTCGTCACGAGCAACAGCGCCGCCCCTTGCGTGCGAGGGATCATCGCCACGCGGCGGATCGCCTTGGCGACGGGCGGCGAGCTCGCGATCGCCTCTCCCGTCACGACGATCAGCACCATCTGCATCGCGAACGTGAGCAGCTCGGAGAAGCCCTTGAAGAGCATCTCGGCGCTCGCTCCTGCGGCGGCCGCGACCGCCATCGGGCTCGCCGTTTGCGCAGGCGAAACAGCGGGCATCCCGTGCCTCGCGAGCATCCACACCGACGCTGCCCAGGTGAGCGCCGTCAGCGCCAACACCAGGACGAACGGGTCTGGCATCACGCGGCGCACGAGTCGATCTGCAGAGGCTCCGAGGCGTTCGAGCATTGGGCTGTAGCGGGGGAGGGTACGTTGATTCTCTCCGCCCCGCGCCGCTCACCGCGCGCCGACGCACGCGCTCAGCCCCGCCGCGCGCAGCCGAAACGACTCTCCTCGCTGCTCTCCCACGATCGCGAGCGGCCCTGCGACAGTCACCCGTCGCCCCGCGAGCTCCGCCGCGCACGACGCCCGGCCCGTCGACTCGTCCACGACGTCGTAGCCACTGTCCTCGGCCCGCTCGCGCAGCCAGAGCCCGGGCCGCGCGCACTCGCGCAGGGTCATTCCCCGCTCCCACGGCAGCGTCCGCTGCGGCTCCGCTGCGCGCTCGGTGACGCGCGCCACCCACGCCGCGCGCTCGTCGTTGAACCCGAGATCCATCGATCCGTCGGGCAAGAAGCAGGGGCTCGCGACGGGCGAGCGCTGCGCTCCGACGGGCACCCTCGCGCTCTCGTCGGTCATGCCGTCTTCGGTCACCGAGAGCGCGCGTCCTCCTTCGCTCGGCGCGATGATCCAGAAGCGCTCTCGCTGCGCGCGCACCACCCATCGATCGATCCCGAACCCGTCCGCGCCGAGCGGCTGCGAAAACGCCCGCTGAGAGAGCACCCTCGCGTCGCGGTCGACGCGGGTGACCCGCAGCCGCAGGTCCGCCAGCAGGTCGAGCACGAGCCACCCGTCGCGCGTGCTCGTGATCGTCGCTGAAAACTCTGGGCGCGTGTCGCCGTCGAGCAGCCCAGGGGCGCCGATCTCGTACTCCGCCGGCCTCATGGGCGTGCCGCCGTCGAGCGCGAAGACCTCGATCGCCGTCGCGCGAATCCACGGTCCTTCTCTGCCCGCGCGCGCCCCGCGAGCAAACGCTGCGGCGACGCGCTCGCCGCTGGCTGCGATGGACGGCGCACGCACGATCGGTCCCTGCGCGCCGGTGATCCCCGCGCGATAGAAGAACGATCCGAGCTGCGTCGCGCGCCCGCCGTCGCGGTCGAACGCGTAGACGGCGATGTTCTCGTGTCCTTCGCTCCAGAGGCTCGCCGCGATCACGCGATCGCCGGTCTCGATCGCCGTGAGCGCCTGCAGCGTTCCGCGATGTTCGATGGCGGCGTCGAGCGGCGGGGCGCTCGGCGTCGAAGAATCTGCCTGCGAATCTGCGCTCGGCGCAACGACGTCACCGCAGTGAACGAGCAAGAGCGACAGCGCTGCGAGCGTGCTTCTCATGGTGCCTCGCTCGAGGATTGGGCGCAGGCCCTCGATGTTCTCACCGAAAGCGTACGAGCGCGCTCAGGCGTCTCGGCACAAGCGATCCACCCGCGCGAGCAGCGTCGGGACGCGGTGCTCGCCCGCCATCGATGCGACGTGATCTGCCGCTGTTTTTGCAGAGATTCCGGCGCTCGTGACGTAGAGCGGACGCTTCGACTGCCCGCGCGTGACCTCGTGCTGCACGCTGTCCGCGCCGTCGAAGCGCGTCTTCGCGACGCCGACGATCGGGACGCGCTGCCCGAGCGCCTCCCACAGGTGCGCCCCGAGGCCGGGCCTCGCTTCGCCGAGCCACACGTAGCCGTCGACCACGACGCCGTCGACGACGATCCCCTTGGATTTCACCGCTTCGATCGCGGCCAAGAGGCACGGAAGCTCTCGCTCGAAGAACCTCCCTGACACGTACGGGTTGACCCCGTCGACGCGCACGACGCGCTCGTGCGCAGCGACAGGAGCGCTCCACGCGTCGAACACGACGGCCGCGGCCATCGCGTGCTCGACGCCGCTCGCTTCTCGGTAGTCCACATCCAGCGCGACCCAGCTCATGCGCCGCGCTCGATACGCACTCGACCGCGCGCTGTCAGCCCGCCCTGAACTTGTTCGTCGCGCTCACGAGGGCGCGGGTGATCCCCGGCTCGTGCATCGAGTGCCCAGCGTCCGGCACGATCACGAACTCGGCCTCGGGCCACGCCTTGTGCAGCGCCCACGCGCTCTCCATCGGGCACACGACGTCGTAGCGACCCTGCACGATCACCGCCGGGATGTTTCGAACGCGATCCACGTTGGCCAGGAGCTGGTCGTCCCGGTCGAAGAAGCCCTTGTTGACGAAGTAGTGGCACTCGATCCGCGCAAACGCCTCGGCGAAGCGATCGCCCGAGAAGCGCTTGATCATGTCCAGGTCCGGCAAGAGCTTGCTCGTCGATCCCTCCCACACGCTCCACGCGCGCGCCGCGTCGAGCCGCACGGCCTCGTCGTCGCTCGTGAGGCGCTTGTGATACGCGTGCAAGAGGTCGCCGCGCTCGTCCTCGGGGATGGGACGCAGGTACTCCTCCCACGCGTCCGCGTAGATCGCGCTGCATCCGCGCTGGTAGAACCAGTCGATCTCTTGCTTGCGCAGCAAGAAGATCCCGCGCAGCACCAGCGCGAGCACGCTCGTCGGGTGCGTCTCGGCGTAGGCGAGGGCGAGCGTCGATCCCCAGCTTCCGCCGAAGACCACCCAGCGGTCGACCCCGAGGTGCTCGCGCAGCCGCTCGATGTCCGCGACGAGGTCCCACGTGGTGTTCTCTTCGAGGCACGCGTGGGGCGTGCTCTGGCCGCAGCCGCGCTGATCGAAGAGGATGATCCTGTACGCGCTCGGGTCGAAGAAACGTCGATACTTCGCGTCGCTACCGCCGCCGGGGCCGCCGTGGAGGAAGATCACGGGTTTTCCCGCGGGATTTCCGCTCTCTTCGTAGTACAGCTCGTGGGGTCCGGTCACCTTCAAGCGGCCCGTTCGGTACGGCTCGATCGCCGGATACAATTGCGCCTCGCTGCTCATCGTGCGGCGAACGGTACACGGTTTCAGCCCATGACGAACAAGCCCGACCCCACCAAGAGCGAAGAGACCACGCACGCAAACGCCCTGGATTTCGTGCGCGATCGCCTCGAGCGCGCCAACCCCCGCATGCGCGTGCTCATCCTTCAACACCCGCAAGAGCAAGACGCCCTGCTCGGCACCGCGCCCCTCGTCGAAGCCGCGCTCGAGCGCTCGGTCCTGCGCGTGGGCCTCTCGTGGGCCTCGCTCGCGCACGCGCTCGGCGAAGAAGAAGCCGAGCCCTCGCGCTGGGCCGTGCTCTACCGCGGCTCGTTGGGCCGTCAGCTCACCGAGCGCGAAGAGGCCATGCCCTTCTTGCTGCTCGACCGCAAATCCCAGCGCAAAGAGCCGGACGAGCTGCACCTCGACGGCATCGTCATCCTCGACGGAACCTGGTCGCAAGCCAAGGCCCTCTGGTGGCGCAACCCCTGGATGCTCAAGATGAACCGCATCTTGCTGCACCCGAAGGAGCCGAGCGCGTACGGCAGGCTCCGCAAGCAGCCGTCGAATCAGCACGTCTCGACGCTCGAAGCGGTCGCCCTCTCGCTCGACGGGCTCGGCGAGGACGAAGCGGTCGGCGCGAACCTTCGCCGCTTGTTTCGCACGCTCTGCCAGCGCGCGCGCGACGCGGGCGTGAGCAACAAGACCGAGCGCGACGCGCCCGCGGCGATCGCAGCGGTCAAAGCGAGCACCGATCCCAACGCGCCCAAGCGCCCGCCGGCGAAGAAGAAGAAGGGCCCGCGCCGCGACGACGTGGCATTCTAGTCTGGTGAGCGGTCCGTCGAGCGCTGCGTCGTCCACGAGCACGAGCGTCACGCTCGCGGTCGGCGCGCGGTACGCGTGCTTCTACTGCCGCGTTCGCTCGCAGAAAGACGGCCGCTGCGAGCGCTGCGGACGCACCCGGTTCGAGCTCATCGGCAACAGCGCCAACAGCAGGCTCGTGCAGCTCGCGCGAAGGGTCTTCAAGGCCACCGCGGTGCACGGCGCGCAGCCCGAGCGAGACCGCGCGATGGCCGTCGTCTCGCACGTGATGGGCATCGCGACCGCGGCGCTCTCGACGTGGCTGGTGTTGCACCACCCGGGCGGCAACGCGGGCTCGAAGCTCTGGGTGATCCTCGTCGCGGCCGTCGTCGGCTACGCCGCCGGGATGCTCTCGATCGCGCTGTTTTTGCTGCTGATCTGGCTGTCGATCGCGTTCGTCGCGCTGTCGATTTCGCTCGCGATCTTGCCCTTCTCGATGCTCTTCACGCTGGCGAGCTTCGCGCTTCCGGCGGCGCGCGGGGCGATCGTGCGTGGGGCGATCGTGCGCGGGACCGAGCGGCTGATCGCCAAGGTGTTCGAGCCGGTGTTTCGCTTGCGGGGCGGCGCGCGGCAGCAACAGTGGAAGCAGCCGCGTCGACACGAAGGCCTCCGCCCCGCGAGGCTCGGGCTGCCCGCGCCCAAGCCTGGCGTCGCGCTGCGCTTCGAGGGCAAGATCGCGCGCTGCGCAGAGCACGTGGCGATCGCTGACGTGCGCGCGCCGATCGTGGGCGTGGCTGGCTACACCGTCGGAGCGAGGGTCGAGGACGCGCTCGTGGCGCCCTTCGAGATCGAGACCGCAGAAGGGCCGGTGCGGGTGCAGGTGGACGTTGGCGAGGTGATCTTCGTGACCGCGCAGCGAAGCGAGCGGGTGGTGCGAGAGCTTCCGACGCAGTGGGGCATCGGCCGCGCAAAACACAGGGTCGAAGCGATGCCGCCGACCGAGCCCGTCGCGGTGTTCTCCGCGAGCCTGGGCGCCTCGGTGGTGCTCGAGGGCGGCGAGCTCAGCGAGCGCGCGGCGGTGAGCGATCGCGAGGGCTACCGCGACTCGTCCTTCGAGCGCTCGGTCCGCGGAACCGCAGCGAACCCGCTGCGCGTGACCGTGATCGACCGCGGATAAGCGCTGCGGCCCTTTTCGTCGCGCGCGCACATTGCGGTACCCTCGCGCACCATGCGTCCATTGGCTGTGTCCCTCTTGGTGGTGGCGACCGTCGTCTCGGGCTGCGGCGCGCGAACGGCGCTGCGCGTGCGCGACGCGAGCGCGGACCACGATGTCGCGCCGGTGCCCGACGTCCCGGCAGTGATGGACGTCGCGGACGTGATGGACGTCGCGGACGTGATGGACGTGCCGGATGTGCAAGACGTGGTGGACGTCGCGGACGTGCGAGACGTGTCCGACGTGACCGATGCGTGCGTCCCCGTCGAGGATCGCTGCGGGCCTGTCGAGATTTGCGGCAACGGGCTCGACGACAACTGCAACTCCGCGGCGGACGAGGGCTGTCCCTGCGATCCAGGAATGGTTCAGAGCTGCTTCGGCGGCCCCCCGGGCCGACGCAACATCGGCGCTTGCTCGGACGGCACGCAGACCTGCCTCGGCACCCGCCAATGGGGCCCCTGCCTCGGCGGAATCAACCCGCGCCCCGACGAGTGCAACGGCGCCGACAATTTGTGCACGGGCTGCTCGCAGCGGACCTCGTGCCCGATCCTGTGCCCGACGGGCGAGGACGACCCGCGCGTCCCGACGGGCGCGCCGTTTCGCGAGTACCCGCTGCGCGGGACGGACTTCTACCGCGGCAGCGCGCTCAGCTGGCGATGGAGCGTGCAGGGCGGCCCGTGCGATCGCATCCCGACGATGTCGCCGTCGTTCGAGCTGCGCAGCGCGGCGTCGGCCAACGCGCTGTTCATCCCGAAGCTCTCGGGCGATTACACGGTCTCGCTCACGGTGACGACCCTCGAGGGGCGCACGTTTTCGTGCTCGTGGGTCGTTCACGTCGAGGGGCCCGGAATGCGCATCGAAATGTGCTACCCCGAGAGCTCGGTCAGCGACCTGGATCTATTCATTCACTCTCCGCGCAATCGAAGCCCCTGGTACGCGACCATCGGCCCCGACGCGTTCGTCCCGACCAACGATTGCTGCGGCTGGCACAACTGCGAGGCCGCCATTCGAGGAATGGGCCTCGGCGGCCCCATCCCCCGGGCCAACTGGGGCTACATGCAGAGCCCGCTCGCCGAGTGCGTCAACGGCCCGCAGGGCACGCAGTGGCAGACGCTGGGCTTCTGCGCCAATCCCCGCCTCGACATCGACAACAACCTCTCTGAAGGCACGGGCCTCCCCGAGAACATCAACGTCGATCAGCCCGGCAACAACGAGACGTTTCGCGTGATGGTCCACAACTTCACGGGCACCGTCGCGCGGCCGCTGGTCAACGTGTACTGCTCGGGCCGCCGCGTGGCGACGTTCGGGGCGGCGCCGGACGAGGTTCCTCGGTTCGAGGGCGCGCGGCCTGGGCGCACGATCGGCGCGATGTGGCGCGTGGCCGACGTGACGACGCGCGTCGACGCGATGGGCCGCACGACGTGCACCGTCGCGCCGCTGCACCCGCCGGGCAGCACCAGCGGCTACTGGGTGACCTTCGCGGACCCGCAGTACTGAGGGATTTCTCCGGTCGATCGCGGCACCGCTGAGCGATCGTCGGGCGGGCGAAGATTCGAGGCAACCTCGCGCGTCGCCGCCTGATGAGGGCGCGCATGGTGACTCGCATTCGTTCTGGGCCTGCGCGGGGCGCGTCGAGCGACGATCCGGTGCGGATCGGCAGAGTCGGGACGACCCTCGTCGCCGGCGCGGTCGCGGGCGCGGTCGGCGTCGAGGTCGACGGCACGCGCGCGCAGGTGATCATCGAGCCGCGCGACCACGCGCTCGAGTCGACGGTCACTCAATATCCATCCGAGCTCGGCGCCATCACGCGGAGGCGCGAGAGCGAAGACGACGTGCAGCGCGCGATTCGAAACCGAACCACGGAGACGTCACGATGACCGAATATGCGAAAGACGAGCCGTTCTGGAATACTCGAATCCTGAGCCGACAGCCGATGTTGCGTCTCGTCTCGTCCGAGTCGATCTACATCGGGACGCCGTTCAGTGAGGTCGATGTGCTTCGATCCGTCGCGAAGATCCTCATGCAGTACGGGCAGTACCCAGTGCTGGGGCCTGATTGGCAAAGCCGCGGTATTTGGTGGATTCCGGGGTTGTCTCGTTTTCGTTGGGTGAAAGAGCGCTGGGGATACATGCATGTGTCCAATACGCACCATCCATATAGGGTCTTCTGCACCAGATTGAGCGTGCTGTTCGACGCGGTGTCGGGCAAGCTCGTGCGATTTCGCTACGATGACGGCCGCGAGGCCCGCTGGGTGTGGGAGATGCACAAGTTCGGCGAGATCGAAGGCGGCCTCGTCGAGCGGCCAGACGACTGTGTGTACCGCGACCCGAGCCCAGGAGAAGACCCGGTCGAGGTGTTCGTCGCTGGGGTGCTGCGCAACAACGCGCGGCGCATCGCAGCGGGGCTGTGATTTCGAGTCGGGGCAGACTCTTCGCAAAATCATCGCGGCGCGCTAGCACTGAGCAACTTCTGGCGGGGCTGATCGACCAGCGGGGCCAGGGCGCGGCACATCAGCCGCGCGCACACGAGGACAGTCGACCATGAAGCTCAATCGATTCGCTGGAATTTCTCTCGTCGCCCTCGCGACCGCCCCCATCGCGGCGTGCGGCCCGAAGCCCAACCCCGTCTGCGACTCGGGCGTCTGGAGCCCCGTCGTCAACGGCTGCGTCCGCCCCTGCGGAACGCGCGAGAACCCAACGTACGACGACTGCTACGACACCGACGCGGGCGTGTTCATCGAAGCGGGCAGCGACCGTGACGCCCGCGCGGACGGGGCCGCGATGGACGCGGCGATGGAAGCGGGGCGCGACGTCATCTCGCTGCCCGACGCCGACGCGGCGATGGAAGCGGGGCCCGCGTGCACAGCTCCCGAGGTCGACTGCGGCGGCGCGTGCGTCTCGACCGAGAGCAGCGTCGCGCACTGCGGCGCGTGCGGCCGCGCGTGCACGACGAGCGTCGCCAACGCGCGCCCTGTGTGCGCGATGGGCGCGTGTGACTTCGAATGCGCGGCGGGGTTCGAGCTGGCGGGGGCGGCGTGTGAAGTGCGCGTTCCGCGGGCGATCGGGCCGATGACGAGCGCGACGGTGACGTCGCAGCGACCGACGCTCGAGTGGGCGCTGCCGACGGGGGTGACGATGGCGACCGTGGACCTGTGCCGCGACCGCGCGATGACCATGGGCTGCGCGACGCTCAGCGCGACGGGCACGACCGTGCGCCCCGCGAGCGCGCTCGCGCCGGGCGTGTGGTTCTGGCGCGTCCGCGGCCGCGCGAACGCAACGCTGGGCACGCGCACGAGCCCGGTGTGGTGGTTTCGGGTGGGCCACGGAGACGCGGCGGTCGACACGTTTCATGGCGTCGAGCTGGACGTAAACGGGGATGGATTCGGGGACGTCGCGGTGGGCGCACCCAGCGCGTCACCGGGCGGCCGCGCGAACGCGGGTGCGGTCTACGTGTACTTCGGCGGCCCGTCGGGGCTGAGCGCGACGCCGTCGCAGACGTTGGAGGGGGCGGACGCGTCTGCTGAATTGGGCAGAGTGGTCTCGGCCGCAGGGGACGTGAATGGGGATGGGTTTGGGGATTTGTTGGTGGCGTCGAGCTCGTTTTCGAGCGCGGCAGTTCATGTCTACCTCGGCGGCGCCAGCGGGCTCGCCGCTATTCCGACGAGAACGCTTGGCCCCACGGCCGGGGAAGTCGGGTTCGGGTATTCTGCTGCTGCCGCGGGAGACTCGGATGGCGACGGCTACGGTGACTTCCTTGTCGGGACAGCAGCGTTCGACGACTTCGCCGTGTTGCCGCCTGGGACGGTGTCTCTGTTCGCTGGTGGTCCGACGGGGCCGTCATCGATCGCGTCGCAATCTTGGACTGGGGCAGCTGGCAACGACTACTTCGGCGCCACCGTCGCCGGAGCCGGCGATCTGAACGGTGATCGTCTCGCTGATATTGGCATCGGCGAGCCTGATGCGCGTGATGGCATGTCTCGGCTCGTCGGCGCCATTCACGTGTACCTGGGACGTCGTGGCATGCCGCCCGCGACCACGGCCCATCGGACTGTCTTTGGCGCGTACGCGGGTTCAGAGCTTGGAAACGCGTTGCTTCTCGACTGCGATGTGAACGGCGACGGCTGGGCAGAGGTGGTGACGTCCGCCGCGCGCGGAGACGCTCCACCTGCCGTCGACCTCCCTGTGGTGCTCGAATTTCGTGGATCTGCTGCGGGGGTGTCAGCGACGGCTCGAGCAGTTGGATCACTCTCTACGGGAACCAGCGCAGTGCTGTCGTCGGGAGACTGGAATCGCGATGGACGTGGCGATGTGCTTTGGGGGAGCCAGCTGCATCACAACAACACCGAGCGAGAGGCCGGCGCGGTCGTGCTCATTCTCGGCGGCGCGAGCGGATTCGACAATACGATCGCTCGTCGCTGGACCGGCACCACGGCGTATCAGCATTTCGCAACCGCGGTCGGCTCGACAGACATGAACGGAGACGGGTATCTCGACGTCGTCGTGACTGAATCGCCGTTCACCGCGGCGCAAACTGGGCGCCTGTATTGGTACGCAGGATTGCCGGTCGCGCCTTCGCCGACCGCCACTGCAACCGCTGCCCGAGCGATGCTCGACCGCTTCGGCACGGCGCTCGCATACTAGCACGAACTCCGCGACGCTCGTCGCAGTCGATCAATCTACCGCGGCAACATCCCCTCCGAAACTCGTGTCGGTCGATGGTCGCATGAATCTGCGCGGGGCCGTCGCGACGCAGTGCACGAACGGTTCGCGATCGATCGCGTCGCCCGCCCCCTGCGACTGTCCCCTATGGACGAAGGCTCTGTGAGCCTCGTCTGTGCTACGGAGCCGGAAGCGTGATCACTTCGAGCGAGTACGCTCCGCCGCGCGCTCCGCCGCCGCCCATGAAGGGCGCGCAGTCGTCGACGAAGAAGTGATACGTGCCCGGATCGAGCACGCGATCGAACGCTGCGTTCTGGCCGTAGTAGTCATCAGAGCAGAAGAGAATCGGCGCGGATCCGAAGCTGTTGCCCGCGTTGCAGGTGCCTCCCTGGCGCACGTAGATGACCGGATCGAAGTTCGCTGCGGCCCCGGTCAGCTTCGCCAGCACGCGGGTACGGGCGGCGAGCGTGATCTGGTAGACTGCGTCGCGGCCAGCAAGTGTGTTGCAGCCGTTGCACGACGCGCCTCCGCCACCAGCGGGCGCAGCGGTGTCCGCGTTCATCATCGCGGTGTTGCCGGTGAACACTCCACCGCCAGCGGGGATCGTCCTCGCCGACATCGGGGCGCACGACTCGTTGCCCATGACCGCAGCGGTGGGAAGCGGAGGAATCGCGCGGAAGCGTACTCCCATATTGATCGGCGTCATCATCGCGGCGGTCGACGCGTTCGTGCCAGCGTGGACGCTGTACGACTGGCCCGCGGTCAGGCCCGAATAACGCTGCCACGCACGACCTGGGACGGTCGTCGCGATGCAGCCCATGCTGTTCATACGGCAGGGCGACTGCAGTTCGAGCGCCGACAGGTTGGTGCCCGACGACGCTTCCACGAGAACGTCTTGGCCCGCGGGAGCGTTGAACGAGAAGTTGCCGTCCGCGGTGCTCGCCGCGAAGCAGCTGAATGCCTGATCCTGTCCCAGAGACGCGACATTCACCGTCGCCTCCGTGCCGTCGGACAACGGAATGCCAGGGCACATATCCGCGGGGCCAGGCATCATCGGGGTGGCGAGGCGAATGTTCGCGATGAGCGTGGGGAGCGTCGCGCCCGCTCGAGCTTGCCCGACGACGTAGTACGTCCCGGGCGCCTGACGGCTGAGAACGCGCTGAGTCGATCCGCCGTTCGTGTTGCCTGCGCAGGTTCCGATCGACGTGGAAGCGTCGCCGCACGTCGATTGAACGTCGAGGACGACCGCCTGAAGCGTGCCGCCAGGAGACAGAATGGCGATCGTGACGTCGCTGGTCGTCGGAACAACGTACGAGAACACGAAGTCGACGTTGCCACCGATGTTCGGACACATGCGCGTGGGGACTTCGAGGGTTCGCTGAAACATGTTCAGCGAAATGTTCGTGTCCATTCCGGTCGTCGGGACCGAGGTGCCTGGGCACGTATCGCCGGCGAGACGCGGCGGCGAAGCGGTGATCGTCGTGTTGACGGTGATTCGCGTGCTGGGCATCGTCGCTTCGGTCGAGAACGCAACCCAGTACGTGCCTGCCGGAAGGTTGTTGACCGAGAGCGTCTGCGCGGCGCCGCGGTTCGTATTGACGCAGCCACGCTGTCCGGTTCCGACGCCGCAGGCGCCTCCGTTGAAGAGCGAGACTGTGACTGCGCCCGCTCCGACTCCGCCGACCTGAATGCGAACGTCGCTCGCTTCGGTGAGCACCAGCGGGACGACGCCGTCAGGCCCCGCGCTCGTACCCATGCCCTCGCACGATGCCGCGATGCCGCCCGAGAGGCCGTCGAGGTTGATGGTCCGCATTCCTGCGGTGAGCGGCGCGCATGCGCCCATGCTTCCCATCACTGGGCAATTGTCGTTGAGCCCGCTGACATGACACGCCGGACCAACCCCGCTGTCCGTCGGCGGAACGCCCGTGTCCGGGTCGACACCGCTGTCCGCCGGCGGGACGCCCGTGTCGACAACAGTCGAGTCCATCGGCGGCACCACGACGTCTTCGCCCGGGATCACCACGTCCATCGGAGGCGGCTCGATCACGTCCTCACCAGGGATCACCACGTCCTCGGTGGGCGTCGGCACGTCGACCGGCGGAACCACGCGATCCGAAGGCGGCGCCACGCGGTCTTGCGTGACGTTGCCGTCGGTAGTGACCGATCCATCTTCACCGCCGTCCGCGGGTGTAATGCTCGACGCGCACGCGGTCAGCGTCGCGGTGAGCGCAAGCAATCCGAGCGATCCACGAAGTCTCATAGGCTCTCCTCAGAGGGGTTGAGTTGAAGCAACACAGCACAGAACAAGAGGCGCCTTTGTGTGTCCGCGCCTCGCTGCGTCCTTCGGCAAAAATCCAGAGTCGGCGGCGATGCTAGCAACATCCCGCGTGTCATAGCGAACTCCTGTCTGCATCCTTGCGGGCATGCGACTCGCTCTCATCGGGGACGTGCACGCGTCGCCTCTGCTGCGAAACACCCTGGATTTTGTCGACTCGATCGGCGTCGACGACGTCTTGTGCGTGGGCGACCTGTGTGACGGTGAAGGCTCGCTCTCGGACACCATCGCCCTGCTGCGCACACGCGGCGCGCGCTGCGTCCGCGGAAATCACGAGCGTTGGCTGCTCTCTGGCCGCCTTCGCGACCTGCCCGATGCCCACACGCGCGCGGATCTCTCCGCGGACGAGCTCGCGTGGATCGAGCAGCTCCCGGTCGCCATCGCGGTGGCTGATGGGGCAATCGTCCTCACTCACGCGTTGTTCGAAGACGACATGACCTTCGTGCGCGAGGACACCTACGAGCGCGACGTGCTGAACACCCCCGCGTGGGGACGCGCCCGCGAGCGCTACCCCGCGATGCGCGTGCTCGTCACAGGGCACACCCATCGCCGCATGGTGCGCCGCATCGACGGCGTCACGTTCATCAACCCCGGAACGCTCTTCCCTCCCCACCAGCCCGGCTTCTGCGTCTTCGACACCGCCGAACAGACCGTTCGTTGTTTCGATTTCTCCGATGGGTCCATCGTCGAAGCCGCGACGATCTCTCTGCTCGCCGCGCGCACTTGATGCATGATCCCCGGCCATGAAGGGTCGCCCCGAAGTCGTCGCAGTCCTCGTCGAGGTCATGCGCGCAGAGCTCACCGCCTCGAACCAATACCTCCTCGGCGGCGCGCACGCGCGCAACGCGGGGTTCATCAAGCTCGCGACCAAGCTCGAAGCTGAGTCGAAGGGCGAGTTCGAGCACGCCCGCCAGTGCGCCGATCGCTTGCTCTACCTCGGCGCCGCGCCGGACGGGCGCTTGCTCGCGGATCCCGTGCAAAAAGACTCGCCGATCGCGCAGCTCGAAGCCGACCTCGTCCTCGAGCTCGCGCACGCCTCGCGGCTCAACGGCGGCATCGAGACCGCCCGCAAGGCCGGCGACCACGCCAGCGCCACGCTGCTCGAGTCCATCCTCGTCGCCACCGAAGGCCACGTCGATTGGCTCGAGACCCAGCTCGACCTCGCCAAGAAGATCGGCGAGGGGCTCTACCTCGCGCAGCAGCTCTGAAGCTCGGCGTCCCTTCGTCCTCGGCCGCGATACACTCCGCGGCGCGATGAAGGTACTGGTCATCAACGCCGGGTCGACTTCGGTCAAATACAACCTCTACGAGATGGACACCGAGGCCGTGCTCGCGCGCGGAATCGTCGAGCGCGTGGGCACCCCCGCCGCCGTCCACACGAGCCGCACCGGCTCGCAGCCCAAGCTCGTCGAGCCCGTCGACGCGCCCAACCACCGCGCGGCCATCGACGCCATCCTCGCGCTGCACTCCAAGCACGGCGGCGTCCTCGAGAACCGCGCGGACGTCCGCGCCGTCGGCCACCGCGTCGTGCACGGCGGCGAGAAGCTCGTCCGCCCCGTCCGCATCACCCCAGAGGTCAAGAAGACCATCGAAGAGTGCGCGCTCTTCGCGCCCATTCATAACCCGGCCAACCTCGCGGGGATCGAAGCCGCGCAAGAGGCGCTGCCGGACGTTCCTCACGTCGCTGTGTTCGACACGGCGTTTCATGCGGAGCTTCCCACGTCAGCGTTCGTCTACGGCGTCCCGTACGAGCTGTATCTGTCGCAGTCCATCCGACGGTACGGGTTTCACGGCCCGTCTCATCAGTTCATGGCCGCGTCCGCGGCAGAGCACCTCAAGACCGACCTCTCGCGATTGAAGCTCGTCACCTGCCACCTCGGCGGCGGAGCGAGCGTCACCGCGGTCGACGGCGGACGCTCGATCGACACGTCCATGGGCATGACCCCCCTCGAAGGCCTCTTGATGGCCACCCGTTCGGGCGACGTCGACCCCGCGCTCGGCCTGCTGCTCTCTCGGCAGGGCATGAGCCCCGAGGCCGTCGACGAGCTGCTCAACAAGAAGTCCGGCCTGCTCGGTTTGTCTGGAATTTCTCAGGACTTTCGCGACGTCGAGAAGGCCGCTAGCGAAGGCAACGACCGCGCGCGGCTCGCCATCGAAGTGTTCGTCCACCGCGTGAAGAAATACGTCGGTGCCTACGCGGCGCTGCTCGGCGGCGCGGACGCCATCGTCTTCACCGGCGGCATCGGAGAGAACTCGGCCCGCGTCCGCCGCATGGTGTGCGACGGCTTGATCTACATGGGCGTCGCCCTCGACGACGCGAAGAACGAAGCCGCTCGCCCGCGCGACGCCGGCGTCGGCGTGGTCGACGTCTCGCAGCACCGCGCGCCCACCAAGGTTCTCGTGGTCGCCACCGACGAAGAGCGCATGATCGCCCGCGAGGTCGTGCGCACGATCGCCGGCCCCACCGCCGCGCGCAAACGCGTGACGGGCGGGACCATCCCCGTGGGCGTCTCGGTGCGCCACGTGCACTTGTCCCGCGCCGATTGTGACGCCCTCTTCGGCGCTGGCTACGAGCTCGCGATGAAGCGCCCCGTCTCGCAGCCGGGCCAGTACGTCTGCCGCGAGACCGTCGACCTCGTCGGGCCCAAGGGAGAGATCTCTCGCGTCGCGATCATCAACCCGCTGCGCAAAGAGACGCAGGTCGAAGTGGCCAAGACCGACGCGTACGTGCTGGGAATCGACGCTCCGCTGCGCGAGTCGGGCAAGCTCGACAACACTCCGGGCATCACGCTGCGCGGCCCCAATGGGAGCACGCAGATCCCGAAGGGCGTGATCATGGCCCACCGCCACGTGCACATGCACACCGACGAAGCCGCGCAGTTCGGCGTGAAGGACGGCGACACCATCCGCGTGCGCGTCGAGGGCGATCGCGAGACGGTCTTCGGTGACGTGATCGTGCGCGTGCGCGGGGACTTCGCGTTGGACATGCACGTCGACACGGACGAGGCCAACGCCGCGGCGCTCAACAACGACAGCGTCGCGAGCTTCGACGGCGTGCAGTGAGCTGAGCGCTACATCGCGCCCCAGATCTCGTGCGCGTACTCGTAGATCGTGCGGTCGCTCGAGAAGCGGCCCATGGTCGCGATGTTGTGCATCGCCATCCGGTGCCAGCGCTGCGGGTCGAGGTACGCGTCGGTGACGCGCTGTTGGCACTGCTCGTAGGCGGCGAAGTCCGCGAGCAGCATGTACTGGTCGCGCGTGAGCAGCTCGTCGATGAGCGGGCGAAACACCGCGCGGCTCTCGGGCTCGAAGAAGCCCGACGAGATCAGGTCGATGACCTCGCGGAGCCTGGGATTTTGCTCGTAGATCGCGCGTGGATCGTAGCCCTTCGCGAGCTCGGCGGCGACCTCGTCCGCGGTCAGGCCGAACAAGAAGAAGTTGTCTTCTCCGACGGCCTCGCGGATCTCGATGTTGGCCCCGTCGAGCGTGCCGATGGTGAGCGCGCCGTTGAGGGCGAACTTCATGTTGCCCGTTCCCGAGGCCTCTTTGCCGGCGGTCGAGATCTGCTCGCTGAGGTCGGCGGCGGGGATCATTCGCTCGGCGATCGAGACGCGATAGTTCGGAACGAAGAAGACGTTGAGCTTTCCCCGCACCGCCGGGTCTTGATTGATCACCGCGCTGATCGAGTTGATGAGCTTGATGATCAGCTTGGCCGCTTTGTATCCAGGGGCGGCCTTCGCGCCGAACAAGAACGTCCGCGGGACGCGCAGCGAGCTCGGGTCGCGCTTGGTGTCGAGGTACATCCGAACGATGTGCAGCGCGTTGAGCAGCTGGCGCTTGTACTCGTGCAGTCGCTTGATCTGCACGTCGAAGAGGGTGTCCGGGTCGATCTTGGTCTCGAGCGCGCTCTCGCAGTACTTCGCGAAATCGAGCTTGTTCGCGCGCTTGATCTTCGCGAGCTCGTGGATCACTCCCTCGTCGCCCTCGTGCTTCACGAGGTCTTCGAGCCGGTCGAGGTCCGCTTCCCATCCGGGGCCGACGCGCTCGGTCAGCAGCGCCGAGAGCCTGGGATTGCACTGACGAACCCAGCGCCGCGGCGTGACGCCGTTGGTCTTGTTCGAGAACTTCTCTGGCGACAGTTCAGCGAAGTCTTGCAGGACCGTCTCTTTGAGCAGACGGGTGTGCAGCGCCGCGACGCCGTTGACCGCGTGCGAGCCCACCACGGCGAGGTGAGCCATGCGCACCTTACGGTCCGTCCCCTCTTCGATCAGGCTCATGCGCCGCATGCGCGCGTCGTCGCCGGGAAACTTGATCGAGACCTGCCGCATGAACCGCCGGTTGATCTCGTAGATGATCTGCAAGTGCCGGGGCAGCAAGCGCTCGAAGAGCGCCACGGACCACTTCTCGAGCGCCTCGGCGAGCAGCGTGTGATTGGTGTAGCCGAAGGTCGCGATGGTGATCTCCCACGCGGTGTCCCACTGCACGTGGTGCTCGTCGATGAGCACGCGCATGAGCTCGGCGACGGCGATGGCCGGGTGCGTGTCGTTGAGCTGGATCGCGTTCTTCAGGTTGAAGTCGTGGACGATCCCGCCGCGCTTGAAGTGCCGTCGCACGATGTCGTGCACCGCGCAGGCGACGAAGAAGTACTCTTGCTTCAGCCGCAGCTCGCGCCCCGCTTGATTGTGGTCGTTGGGGTAGAGGACCTTCGAGATGAGCTCGCTGGCGTTCTTGTCTTCGACCGCGCGCACGTAGTCGCCGTCGTTGAAGAGGGTGAAGTCGAACTCGTTCGACGCGCGCGCTTGCCAGAGGCGAAGCGTGTTGACCATGTCGTTGTTGTAGCCAGCGACCAGCGTGTCGTGCGGGACGCCGAGCACCTTCTGCGTGTCCACCCAGCGCACGGCGAAGAGCCCGCCGCGGTCCGTGGTCTCCACGCAGCGACCGTAGAAGTTCACTTCGACGATGTGCTCGGGACGGACGATCTCCCAGGGGTTTCCGAACTTGAGCCACTCGTCGGGCTTCTCGTGCTGCCAGCCGTTCTTGAACGCCTGCTCGAAGATGCCGAACTCGTAGCGGATGCCGTAGCCGTAGCCGTTGAGCCCCAGCGTCGCCATCGAGTCGAGAAAGCACGCGGCGAGGCGACCGAGGCCGCCGTTGCCGAGGCCCGCGTCGGGCTCGCGCTCGATCAGGTCTTCGAGGTCCACGTCGATCTCTTTCAAGATCGATTTCATCTCGTCGTAGAGGTTGAGCGCGTGCAGATTGCTCGCGAGCAATCTGCCCATCAAGAACTCGGCCGAGAGGTAGTAGACCCGCTTCTTTCCCTCGGAGTTGAGCTTCTTGCGCGTCGCCGCCCAGCGCGCCATCAGCCGGTCGCGCACGACGAACGAGAGCGCGTGCAGGCGATCCAGCGTCGTGGCGCTCTCGATCTGCCGGCCGCGCATGTACGCGAGGTGATCGAGAAACGCGCGCTCGAGCGCCTTGCGATGCATGCTCGTGCGGTCGTCCTCGACGATCACGACCTTCTCGGGCTCTGGGTACACGGAGTGGCGTTCGGTCATCGTTGTGCGCGGAGCGTCGGCGAAAACAGCCCGCCCGCACAAGGGGGACGCTTCACACTTCTTACGACCCGCGCAACGCACTGCGGCACGCGCTCGGTGCAGAGTCACATGCACGCCATGTCCCCGCTTCGCATCGTCGTGATGCTCACCGTGATGGTCTCGATCACGGCCTCTGTGCACTACTACCTCTGGGCTCGCCTCGTGCGGGACCCGGCGATTCCTCAGCCGTATCGCGCGATCGCCACGACGCTCATCGTGGTGTTGGCGCTCTTGATCCCCGCGGTGATGCTGCTGTTTCGCACGCTGCCGAGGGCGGCGGTCAAGCCGCTCGCGTGGACGGCCTTCGTGTGGATGGGGACGATGTTCTTGCTCTTCGTCTCGACCGCAGGCGGAGACCTCGCGCGCAAGGTGATCACGGTTCTGTCAGGCGATTCGCTGGCAGATCCCGCGCGGCGCCTCGCGCTCTCCCGCGCCACCGCGGCGCTCGTCGCGCTCACGGGCGGCGCTCTGTCGCTCTCGTCCGTGTGGAGCGTGATGAAGGGCACCGGGGTCAAACCCGTGCGCATCGCGCTCGCGAAGCTCCCCGCGCACCTCTCGGGGTACAAGATCGTTCAGCTCACGGACGTGCACATCGGACCGACGCTGGACCGTGCATTTCTTCAGGGGATCGTCGCGAGCGTCAACGCCGAGCACCCCGACATGGTCGTGATCACCGGCGATCTCGTCGACGGCAGCGTCGCTCAACTCGGAGAGCACGTTCGTCCGTTGAGCGAGCTTCGCGCGCGCGACGGGGTCTTCTTCGTGACCGGCAACCACGAGTACTACTCGGGCGCCGATGAGTGGCTCGCGTTCTTGCGCACGCTGGGCGTGCGTCCGCTGCGCAACGAGCGCGTGCAGATCCGCGGCGAAGACGGCTTCGAGCTCGCTGGCGTCGACGATCACACAGCCCATCAGTTCGGCCCCGGCCACGGCGCGGACTACGAGCGCGCCCTCGCCGGTCGAGACCCGAACAAAGTGCTCGTGCTGCTCGCGCACCAGCCCAAGCAAGTGGTGAAGGCCGAGCCGTACGCGCCGGACGTGATGCTCTCGGGCCACACGCACGGCGGGCAAATCGCGCCGTTTATGTTCTTGGTGAAGCTGCAGCAGCCCTACGTCGCGGGCCTCTACGACCACGGTCAGACGAAGCTCTACGTCTCACGCGGAACCGGCTATTGGGGCCCCCCGATGCGCCTCGCCGCCCCCGCGGAGATCACCAAGATCGAGCTCGTGCGCGGGTAGAGAGCGCGCCGCGATGATCCGCGCGCCGTCAAGTCGGCGCGCTTGCGTGCGGCGCGGCCGACAAGCGCTCGGGCACGAGGCCCGAGCTGAGGCAGGTGAGCATGAGCGCGCGTGGGGCGAGCGCGCTAAGAAGCGCTGGTGTGTTAGCGGGAGAACCTCGGTTGCCTGAGCCCAGGCTCTTGCCTGGGCGCTCGTTGGCTGTGCCACGCGCAAGCGCGCCATCTCGATGGCGCGCGGAGGTCACTGGGAGCCCTAGCGCGCCGTCAAGTCGGCGCGCCGGACGCCACGGTTGATGGCGCGCGTAGCCCACCACGTCGGTCGTTGCGCAATCGGCACACCCATCTCGCGCCGCCGTCATGCTGGGCGCGCAGAGTGAGGCTCCAGCGAGGTGCGTCGATGAAGCACACGGTGGTGGTGTCCGACCTGCATCTTTGGGAGGCGGTCGACGGAGACGGGCTCTGGATGCGGTATCGGCAGCGCCGGTACTTTCCTGACCGCGGGCTCGTCGCGCTCTTCGAGCGGCTCGTCGCGCAGTGCGACGACGGCTCGCTCGAGCTCGTGCTCAACGGTGATGTCTTCGACTTCGACATCGCGCGGCCCGACGGCGACGAGAGCCCGCCGCGCGACGAGCGCACCGCCGTGCAGCGAATGCACTCGATCCTCGACGATCACGAGCCCTTTCTCGACGGGCTCGCCGCGGTCCTCGCCCGCGGTCACTCTGTCGTCTTCGTCGCAGGAAACCACGACCTCCCCATGGTCCTCACGTCCGTGCGCCTCGCCCTGCGCGAGCGCATCGAGCGCGCCCTTCGCCGCGCATCGCTCGACGAAGCCACGGTGCGCGACTGCATGGAGCGGGTCGCGCACAAGGGCTGGTTTCATCGCACGCGCGACGGCATCCACGTCGAGCACGGGCAGCAGTACGACGCGTACACGAGCGTCCCGCACCCGCTGTGGCCCGTGGCGACGCGGAGGCCCGAGATCCAGCAGACCCTCGGCTCGCTCACGATGCGCTATCTCATCGGGCGGCTCGGGTACTTCAACCCCAACGTCGACGAGAGCTTTCTGCTCTCGCTCGGCGGCTACTTCGCGCACTGGGTCCGCTACTACCTCTTCACGCCGCGCTCGCTCGCCGCGCGCTGGCTGTTCGGAACGCTACAAGTCGCAGTGCGCTTGCTGCGCGACACCGAGCGCAAGACCGCCGCGCGCGAAGCGGTCAGCCTCGTGCGCGCCTCGCACGAGAGCGGCGCGTCGGTCCCGCAGCTCGTCGAGCACGCTTACCTCGAGCAGCCCGCGGCCTTGCGTCGCGCGGCGCGCTTGCTCTGCCTCGACCGCTTCGCGCAAGCGCTGGTGTTCTTGATCGCGCTGGCGGTGTTCGCGCTCGATCGCACGGCGGGCTGGGTCGCGCTGTCGTGCGCGGCGGTGCTCTCGGCGGTGTTTCGCTTCGTGCTCCCGGACGGCGAGCTCGCTGAGAACTACCGCGCCGTTCGCGCGGCGCAGCGCTCGATCGCGCGCATCTACGATTGCCGCGCGGTGGTCTTCGGGCACACGCACATCCCCGAGGGCCACTGGGAGCGCGGGGTCTTCTTCGGCAACTGCGGCTCGTGGGCGCCGATGTACCTCGACATCGCGTGCACGCACGCGGTGCAGAGCTCGCAGCCGTTTGTGTGGCTGCGCACCGACGGATCGCAGCACGTCGAGGGAGGGCTCTATCGCTTCGACGGCGCGGTGATCACGCCCGCGAGCGCCGAGCGTCCGACGATCGAACGGCCCGCGCAGTGGGCGACGGCGTGAGCGCTACTTCTTCTCTTCGCCCGGCAATCCCGGCAGTTGAATCAGCGGATAGCCTGGGTTTTCTGCGCCCGATGTGCTCACCGTGGCCGCGTCGCCGAAGGCCATCTTGGTGACCTTCGCGCTCCAGTCCTCGACGAGGTGAGAGACCTGGTCGATGACCCAGAACGCCTGCAGCGCGTCGAGGCCGGTCGTCGGGCGCACGAGCCCGATGCGCAGGTCGTCGTCGCCGTCGACGTGAAAGCACGGGCCGCCGAGCTCGCTGTTGTTCTTCTGCAACAGTTGAAAGAGCAGCCTGGCGTTGCTGCGCTCAGAGGGGCCGAGCTTGGCGACGCGGCCCCAGACGCGGAGCGTGTCGTTTTCGACCTTCACTTCGATCTCGGCGTTTTTGCGCTTGAGCTTGGCCCAGCCCTCTTCGGGCTTCTCTTCTTCGATCGCGATCTTGCCGGCTTCGGCGAGGACGTCGATGGCGCCGCGGACGACCTCGTGCGCGGGGCGCTCTGCCTCTTGCGCGTTGGCCAGCAAGACGTCCGGGATCTTCACGACGTTTTGCCGGACGAGCCTGCGCACGTACCGCACGTAGTCCGCCGCGGTGTCACCCGGAACACAAAAACCCAACCCCTGCGACCACGAGAGCGTCATCGTGACGATTCCGATGAGCTGTCCGAGCGCGTTGACCAGCGGTCCGCCGGAGTTTCCGGGGTTGATCGCGACGTCGGTCTGCACGAAGTACTCTTTCTCGAACTCTCGGTGCGGGTTCGAGATGATCCCGCGCGAGACCGAGAAGCGACAGCCGCGCGGGTGGCCGAGGGCGAAGACCTCTTCGCCAACCGTGTACTCGTCGGCGACGTGCTCGTTGGTGTCGAACCAATCGGGGGTCTTCACCGCGACCTTCACGATCGCGAGGTCGTGGTGCGCGCTCTGATGCACGCCGACGCCATGGACGTTTTGTCCATTGGCCAAGATCACTCGAAAGGGCCCCACGCTGGGGGCGACGTGCTTGTTCGTCAGGATCCAGCCGTCGTCGCCGACGACGAGGCCCGTCCCGAGCCCCTTGGAGTCCTGGATCAACACGATCTGCCCCGTGCGGGACTTGATCATCGAGCGGGTCTTGCTCTCGTGATTGAGCGTCTCAGTCGACGCGATGCTCTCGGTCGTCATGGCTGTGGGTGCCGTGACGGTATCACTCTGGCGCGCGGTGTTCTGTCTTTGGTCGATCGCTTGACGTTGAGCCGCTGGGCTGTTGAGACTGCGCCTCACGCTGGACACGCGAGGCGTGGTCCGAGGGTTCGTCGCTCGCTGGAGGAATGGTTCACGATGGGTCTGTTCGACGGTTTCATGGGCACGCAGATCAACCTCACGCCGAAGGTCGCCCTCGCGGCGGCGATGATCTACGTGAGCGCTGCGGACGGGCACCTCGACGCCAACGAGAAGGGCGACATCTTCAAGGTGATCCCCGACGATCACGTGCTCGAGCAGGGGCTCAACTACGTGCGTCGCACGCCGTTCGCGACGTTCTTGCAGCAGAGCGCGCAGCTGCTCTCGCCGCAGCAGAAGCTCTGCCTGATCCTCAACGTGGCGGACATGGCGATGGGCGACGGCTTTCTCGCTCCCCAAGAGCAGCAGATGCTCATCCAGCTGTCGCAGTACTACCAGATCCCCGATCAGCACCTGCAGCCGTACGTCCAGGCGCTGATGCTCAAGAACAACCTGTCTGTCTTCGGCTGAGCCGCGCAGGCTCGGTGTCGTTGCCCCGGCCGCGCCACGGGCGTCGACGAGATCGAGCGAACGGCGCTCGCTGCGCACCATTGCGCGACGCTCGCCGTGACGGTAACCGCTCTGTCTCTTCGACGCCCGCGGCGTGGTCGAGGCCCCCCCGTCGCGCACCCTTCACATCGCGCGCTCGAGCATGAAGGGGTAGTGCACGGTGATCGCCGCGCCCTGCGGAGCGGTGAACTGCCAGGTGCGAACGGCGCTGGCGATGCACGTGCCGACCGAGGGGACGGGCGTGCTGTTCTCGCGAACCGACGAGCTCATCACCGAGCCCTCGGGGCTGATCACGAAGCTCACCACCACGCGACCCGCGAGGTCCGAGTTCTGCTGCAAGCCCTGCTCGTGGCAGCGCGTGACCTGAGCGAGGTTGCGGAGCACCACGCGGCGGACGAGCTCGCGGCTGTACTGCCCAGAGACGTCCGGAACCTGCGGACGCATCACCGGCCCGCGCGTCGTGCGCGTCGTCAGCCGCTGCGCCGCGGTCTCGCCGTAGCGCGACCCGTTGGGGCTGCCGCCGACGCCCATCGTGCTCAGGCCGCAGTCTCCTGTGCAAACCGTTCCTTCGCCGTTGCCGCCCTGGCCGAAGCCCGTTCCGAGCCGGCCCAGGCCGTTGAAGCCAAACGCGTCGCCGATCGAGTCTCCCGCGTGGTTGCCCCACGCGTCGGCGCTGTCGTGGCCCGAAGAGATCATTCCGCCGAAGGGGCTCACCGGGCCCGAGCTGCCCGCTTGCATCGCCTGCGGTCCGCCGAGCGCCGCGAAGATGCCGCGCGAGAGCACTTGCTGACGGGCGTCCTGCGGACGAGCGAGCTGCGGCGCGACGTTGCGCTCTTGCACCGCGAGCCGACGGTTGCGCGCCGTCGAGTCGCGGCGACCCGACTGGCCTTCGTCACCGCGCGCCGCTGCGCCCTGCGCAGACTCCGCGGTCTGCGTCTGGGGCTGGGGCTGCTCTTCGGGAGCGCGGTCGCGAGCGCGGTTGACCATCGCGGCGATGTCCGCGAGGCGGTCCTCGTTCGAGTCGCTCACCAGCGAGCCCGACTGCTCGCTGGTGATGTATCCAGCGCCCACCAGCGAGCCGATCATCGCGAACGCGCCCAGCATCGACGCGATGATCGCGGGATCGCGACGGCTTCGGCCGGCCACCTTGCGCGCCGCCGCCACCGAGCGAGCCGAGAAGGTCAGCCCGCCGAGCGTCATCTTGCAGCGAACGCCCGCGGCCAGCGCCACTTCGATCGATCCGTCCGCGCAGCGCTTCGCGAAGCCCTTCTCCATCGCCTGCTCGATCGAGAGCTTCTGTCCGTCGAGCTCGATCTCGCCCTGCGCTCCAGCGGCGATCACGAACGAAGCGCCCGAGGCGCGCTGGACGATCGCGAGCTCGCCGCTGTTGGCCGGCAGCATCGACTCGTCGAGGACCATGCGCTCGTCGCTGTCTTCGCCCTGCGAAGAGACCGCGAAGCCCTTGGTCGCCTCGAGGTGCGCCACGCGCAGGATGCTCGTCTGCCACAGGACCGAGAGCTCGATCACGGCGCGCTCGGTGTTCTCGACCTCGGCGGTGTTCATGTCCGAGCGCTTCACGAGCTGAAAGAGCTCCTCGCGGTCGATCGAGGTCGAAGAAGAGGCGGCGTCGGCGATGTGCTTGGTCATGGCGCAATCTCCTGAGGCGCGTGCGTGAGGGCACGAACGCCCCTGTAGCGAAAGGGGACGAGAGGTCGAGATCGAGTCGCTCGTTCGAGCTGCTGCGCACCCAGCGGCCCAGAATGCTGGGCCCCGCTCGGTGCGCGCTCATCGGTCGCGCTCGGTTCGGGGGTAGAGACAGGGCCCGGGAGCGTTGGTTCCAACGGGCGAGATTTTTTTTCGAACACAGTCCCCAAGGCCCCGCTCGCCCAGACGTTCGACGGGACGACTGGCTCGTGAACTTGACCCACTACACAGCGGCCGATACCGTGATTTTCAGCGCAGCGCGGGACTTTTCGAGTTTCGTCGGCGTCCCGGCACAGATGCGGAGGAAGCCTTGCCGATCCTGAAACATGAAGAGCGCATCGGCGCCGTCCTGGCGGGGCGCTTTCGTGTCGAGGCCATCCTCGGACGCGGCGGCATGGGCGTCGTCTTCAAGGGTGAAGCGCTCGACTCGGGCCGCCCCGTCGCCATCAAGCTGCTCAACTACGAGTACGCCGAGCGGGCGGACGTCGTCTCGCGGTTCATCCGCGAGGCCAACATGATGCGCGACCTGGCGCACCCGAACATCGTCGAGGTGTACGACCTCGGGCAAGACGACGACGGAACGGTCTACCTCGTCCTCGAGTTTCTCGACGGCCAGTCGCTCGGCGATCGGCTCGCTGAGCTCGGCCTGCTCGGCGTCGTCGAAGCGGCGGACGTGCTCTTGCCGGTGATGGACGCGCTCGCGTTCTCGCACGCGCGCGGGGTGATCCACCGGGATCTCAAGCCGGACAACATCTATATCACTAGGGATTCTGGCGGTAAGATCGTCCCCAAGCTCCTCGACTTCGGCATCGCCAAGACGCTCGACAAGGACTCTACTGCACTCACGCAGACGGGCTTCGTGCTCGGGACGCCCGAGTACATGTCCCCCGAGCAAGCGCAGGGCACCGGCGTGGGCGCGGCCGCGGACATCTACTCGATGGGCGTGGTGTTCTACGAGTGCCTCTCGGGGGCGCTTCCGACGGGAGACCTCGAAGGCGCGGCCGTCCTCGTCGCGACGGCGACCGGACGAACGACGGCCCTCGGCACGCGCGCCCCGTGGCTTCCCAAAAACGTGGTCGACGTCGTTCAGCGGGCGATCGACGTCGATCCTGCGCGGCGCTACCCGGACATGGCCGCGTTTGCCAACGCCATGGCGCACGCGTGCGGAATCGTCCGAAAGACCGGCGACGTTCGCCCCCCCGAAGGCGCGGTCAGCCGTCGCAAGACGCAGATGGGCCTTCGAGACCCGAAGCTCAAGGCTTCGTCGCCGTCTCTCGTCGAGTTTCATCAGTCCAACGCGTACGAGCTCGGGCCCGTCGCGACGGGCGCTTCCCCGGTTGCCACGCCAGCGCCGGCCGCCGCCAAGCGCAACGCCAGCTACGGAGCGCTCATTGCCCTCGCGGTCGTGGCCCTCGGCGCAGGGGGCGCGATCGCATTCGCCCAGCGCAACAAGGGTCCAAACGTCGACGTGTCGCCGCGCCCAACCGTGATCGCCGCTGACGACGTCGTGATCGCGCAGCGCGCCGAGCCCGAGCCCGACGCCGCTTCGCAAGCGAGCAACGAAGCCGCCGATGCTTCGTCGTCCGCCGCGGTCGCCGCGGGGCGTGCCGGGCGCTCTCGTCCCACCGTGGGCGCGAACGCTCCGTCAACGCAGCCAACGCAGCCAACGCAGCCAACGCAACCCACGCAGACAGCACAGCAAGCGCAACCCGCGCAGCCAACGCAACCCGCGCAGAGCAACTCGCAGCCAACGACAGCGCCGAGCAATCCGTCGAGCGCGGGGGGACGTACGACGACGACGAGCGCTGGCCAGACGCCGTCGGCGAACATCCCGCTGAGCGAGTACGAATAGCGATGAGATTCCGACCTGCTTTCTTTGCATGCGCTGCGTTCGCGGTTGAAGCGACCGCGCTCGCGCAGGCCGCGCAGACCGCAGCACCTGAGACGTCGAGCGCGCCCGTCGCGCCGCAGCCTCCGGTCGAAGACCCGACGAGGGCGCAGGCGCGGCAGCGATTTCAGCGTGGCGTCGAGCTGATCCGCGGCGGGCAGTGGTTCGAGGCGATCGCCGAGCTCGAAGCGGCCAGAGACCTTCGGCCGACGCCGCCGGTGTACTACAACCTCGCGCTCGCGCAGCGCGCGGTGGGACGCTACAGGGGCGCAGCCGAGTCGCTGCGAGCGTTCTTGCGCACGGTGTCTGCCGCGGCGGATCCTGCGTTGGTCTCGCAAGCCGAGCAGCTCTTGCAGGACTCGTCGACGGCGGTCTGTCGCCTCGAGGTCACTGCGGACCCGATCACCGCGCGAGTGCGGGTCGATGGACGCGAAGTGAACCTCGCCGAGGGCGCTGTCGTGCTCGACCCAGGCGAGCACGTGCTCACGGCGGTGGCCGACGGGTATGCCAACGCCGAGCGGCGCGTGACGCTGCGGCGCGGGAGCAACTCAGTGGCTTCGCTGGTCTTGGTGCGCACGAACGAGCTGTCGTTTCTGCGCGTCGAGAGCGCGGTGCCCGAGGCGCTCGTCCGCATCGACGGCCGCGAAATCGGCCACGGAACGGTCGACGAGATCGTGCGAGCTGGCCGGCACACGGTCGATGTCCTCGGCCCGCACCACCACCCGTTTACGCGAGAGATTCAGTCGTTTGTCGGTCAGCGACAGACCATTCGGGCGAGCCTTCGAGACCGCAGGACGGTCTTCGACAGCCCGTGGTTCTGGGTCGCGACTGGCGTCGTGATCGCCGCGGGCGTGACCACCGCCGTGGTCCTGTGGCCCGCGCCTCCGCCGATCATGGGGTCGCTCGCGACCGTGGACACGCCGCAGTGAGGTCGACGATGAAAACAATCACGGTGCTGCGCTGGTCAGCGATGAGACGGCTCGCGGCGATGATCGTCGCGCTGGTGACGTTGGGCTCGTGCAAGCCTGCGCCGCGGCAGATCATCGTGCGGATCGAGACAGACATTCCGCAGGGCGCGATGGGCACGCTTCGCGCGATGCGCGTGCAGCTGAAGCACCCGACCACGGCCGATGACTTCTACGACCGAGTGTTTCCCCTCGACGGAACGGGCGGCGGATTTCGGCTCCCGGGCGACGTCGCTGTGACGCTCTCGTCCGACAAGGTCGGGACGATCCTCGACACGCGCGTCACGGCGATGCGCGGTCAGGTGATGGATCAAGACGAGCTGTTCACCGTGCGGGCTGTGGCGACGTTTCCGCGCGAAGACGCGGTGACGCTCTGGGTGTACCTCGCCAACCGCTGCCTGATCCTCGAGAACCAGCAGTGTCCGCCCGGCTACACGTGCGGGCGCTATGGCTGCGAGCAAGAGGTGCGCGGGCCGCTGCCTTCGTCGCGTATGGACGCTGGCGCTCCAGAGACCTCTGTCGTGCCCCCGCGCGACGGCGGCTCGATGGACGCGAGCGCGATGGACGCGAGCGCGATGGACGCGAGCGACGCGGGGCCGTGCGCGCCGGGGCGATCGCTCTGCAGCGCGACGTGCGTCGATCAGCAATCGGACCCGAACCACTGCGGCGTGTGCGGTCGCCGCTGCTCGGATCTGTCCGGCGTCGATGCAACAAGCTGCGTCGCTGGCGAGTGCCGCGTGCTGTCGTGCCAGCCAGGGCTCGACAACTGCGACACGCAGGACGCCAACGGCTGCGAGACGGACCTCATGTCCGTGACCGATTGCAACCGTTGCCGGGTGCGCTGCGAAGGCGCGACCCCGCTCTGCGGAGGCGCTCGCGGCTGCGTGTCCTCGTGCATGTCCGGCGAGACGATGTGCGGAAGCATCTGCGCCAACGTCCAGAGCAGCGTCCTTCACTGCGGAATGTGCGGACGAGAGTGCGCCGAGTTCGCCAACGGGACGCGCGCGTGCATGGCGGGTAGGTGCACGGGCACCTGCAGCGCGGGCTTCGCCGATTGCGATGGCGCTGCGGCAAACGGCTGCGAGGTCGCGCTCGGCACCGACGTCAACCACTGCGGCGCGTGCCGCAACGCCTGCACAGCCGGCGCGAACGCCGCGCCGCAATGCCGCGCAGGTCGCTGCGAAATCGTCTGCGATCCTGGCTTCGAAGACTGCGACGGCAACGCCGCCAACGGCTGCGAAGCGGACCTTCGCAACAGCAACGACCACTGCGGCCGGTGCAGGCAGCGCTGCGTCGGAGCGGCGAACCAGAGCGCGATGTGCGTGATGGGAAGCTGCTCGATCGCGTGTCGCCCGGGCTTCGCCGACTGCGACATGAACGCGGGCAACGGCTGCGAGGCTTCGCTCTCGAGCCCCGCGACCTGCGGCTCGTGCGGCAACAACTGCGGCGCGAGCATGTGCAGCGCGGGCGTGTGCACGATGTCGTGCAGCGGCGCGACGCCCACCAGCTGCGCTGGCTCGTGCGTCGATACGCAGAGCAACCCGAGCCACTGCGGCTCGTGCAGCGCAGCGTGTCCCGTGCGGCCGAACTCGACGCCGACCTGCGGCGGCGGTCGCTGCAGCTTCGCGTGCAACCCTGGCTGGTCCGACTGCAACCGAGACCCGCTCGACGGCTGCGAGACGCGCATCGAGAACAACGTGCTCGCGTGCGGCTCGTGCACGACCCCGTGCGGCGACTTCACGAACACGCAGGCCGCGTGCAGCGGGGGAATGTGCTCGTACATGTGCACGGCAGGCTTCGGAGACTGCAACCGAATGCAGCCCGACGGATGCGAGGAGAACTTCAGCACGTCCGTCGCGCACTGCGGTCGCTGCGGCAACGAGTGCGGCCCGTACGCCAACGCGACGCCGGTGTGCTCGGCCGGGGCGTGCTCGCTCGTGTGCGACGCTGGCTTCGAGAACGCCGACGGCATCTTGTCCAACGGCTGCGAGCGCGCCACGTGCCCGATGGAGGGCACGGTCTGCATGATGACCGCGTGCAGGGTGTTTCGACTGGTTTGTATGGGGGACGGCACCTCGACCTGCTCGCCCGCCGAGCCGACCAACGAAGGCGTGATGTGCAACATGAACGCGCGTTGCGTGAGCGGCGAGTGCGTGAGCTACGGTGACGGCGGCGTGAGCTGCTCGGACGCAGGCGCGTTTTGCCGGCCGTCGGGCAACGTCTGCCAGGTGGGGAGCATCGTGTGCATGGGGCCGCTGCCGACCTGCGTGTTCTCTGCGCACGAGCCCGCTGGAACCGACTGCACGCCCGCGGGCGGCCCTCCCTCCGAGTGCAACGGCATCGGCGGCTGCGTGCCCACGGTCTTCGGCGACGCGGGGACGCGAAGCGACTCGGGCGGGATCGTCGAGATGGACGGCGGAGCGTGAGGGCGCGCGCCGCGACCCTGTTCGCGGCGGTCGTGCTCGCGTCGCCACGCGCTGCGTACGCGCAGCGCAGCGGCAACACCGTGGCGCCGCCCCGCGCGGTGCGCGTGGGCGAGATCGTGTTTCCGTCGGACGTGTTCGATGGGGCGGCGGACTTGTCGGTGCTGCTCGAGCTCGTGATCGACGAGTCCGGTCGAGTCGCGTCCGTCGCGCTCGCTCGCACGAGCGGCGTCGCCGCAGTGGACGAGCGCGTGCTCGCGGCCGCGCGTGACTTCGAGTTCGAGCCCGCGCGCGCCGGCGATCGCGCGGTGATCGCGCGCATCTTGTACCGCTATCGCTGCTCTGTCTCTGCGCGTCGCGCTTCGGACGTGGACGCCCCGCGCGCGAGCGCCGTGCTCGGCGGCGCTCCGTCGGTGACCTCGCCCGCGCAGCCGCGCGCCTCGCAGGCACAGCAGGCGTCGCGTGCGCCCGCTGAGCAGGGCGTGACGGTGTTCGGCCGCGTTCGTTCGCGCGAGGTGTTTCGTCGCGAGGTGAGCGCCGACGAAGTGCGAAGGATCCCCGGCGCGCGCGGAGACGCGCTGCTCGCCGTGCAGAACCTCCCCGGCGTGGCGCGGACGCAGTTCGGCCTCGGTCAGTTCGTCGTCCGCTCGTCGGCGCCCGAGGACTCGCTGGTGCTGCTCGAAGGGCACCCGATCGCGCTTCCGTTTCACTTGTACGGGCTCGCCAGCGCGATCGCCACAGACCTCATCGAGCGCATCGAGCTCGTCCCGGGAAACTTCAGCGCTCGCTTCGGCCGCGTCGCCGGCGGCGTGGTCAACGTGACCCTCCGCGCGCCCGCTCGCGACCGCGTGCGCGCCAGCGTCGACGTCGACGTGATCGACGCTGGGGCGTTCGTGTCCGTCCCGCTCGGCGCGCGCGCCTCGATCGCCGCGGGTGCGCGCGGGAGCTACCTCTCGCTGCTCGCGCCGCTCTTCATCGCGCCGGACGCCGCGAGCTTTCGCCAGTGGCCGCAGTACTGGGACTGGCAGCTCTCGTTCGACTGGGACCCCACCGAGCGCGACTCGATCCGCGTCGCAGGATCGGGGACGGACGACGCCTTCGTCTCGAACCTCGCGCAGCCGGACCCCAACGACCCCTCGCTGCGCGGCGAGGTCAGCACGCGCCTCACGTTTCACGGCGCGCAGGCGCGATGGCGGCACAGGCTCGGCGCGGATACGACGCACACGTTTTCAACTGCGCTGTCATTTCAGCGCCAAGACGTGAAGCTCGGTCCGTCCGTTCGCTACCGCTTCGAGGCGCTCAACGCGTCGGTCCGCGACGAGCTCGACCTGCGCGTCAGCGACGTCGCGCGTTTGATGCTGGGCTTGGACGTGCAAGCGCTCGTGTCCGACGACGAGGTCCGCGCGCCGCCCGTGTCGACCTCGGGGCTCACCGACCCGGTCTCTGCGACGACCCTCGTTACGTACCGCGCGCTGCGCACGACGGTAAACCCCGCCGCGTTCGCAGAGATCGAGCTCACCCCGTCGCGCGCGCTGCGCGTGCTCGCCGGAGCGCGCGTGGACTACCTCTCGTACGCGATGGCGACCACCGTGGACCCTCGCGTGAGCGCGCGCTGGTCGGTGCGTCCAGGGCTGGCGGTTCGCGCCGCGCTCGGCGGGTACGCGAGCGCGCCGCGCGGCTATGCTTCGCTGCCGGGCTTCGGAAACCCCGCGCTTCGCCCCGAGCGCTGGCTGCACGCAGGCGCTGGCGTCGAGTGGGAGGCGCTCTCGGGCGCGCTCGAGCTCGACGCGTCGGTGTTCGCCAAGGCGGGCTCGTCGGTGATCGCGCCGAGCGAGCGCGTGATCATCCGCGATGGCGCGCGCGTGTCCGAGCGCTTCTCCAACGAGGGCGTCGGCCGCGTGCTCGGCGCTGAGCTCTCGGCGCGGGCGCGCCCCGGGCGGCTCCCGCTGTTCGTTCTGCTCTCGTACACGCTTCAGCGTGCCGAGCGAGCGCCGTGCGCGGGCTGCGCGTTCGCGACGTACGTTTGGGATCAGCCGCACAACCTGAGCGCGTCGATCGGCGTGCTCTTGCCGCGCGGGTTCGAGCTCGGCGCGCGCGTGCGGCTCTCTTCGGGCCTCGTCGAGCCCACGGTGCAGAGCGCGCTCTACGACGCGGCCAGCGACGTCTCGCTTACGGTGATCGACCCGACGCGCGCCGGGCGCCTGCCGCTCTTCTTCTCGCTCGATGTGCGCGGCGCGTGGAAGTTTCGCGCCGGTCCCATGCGCGGCCAGCTCATCCTCGAGGTGCTCAACACCACCAACCACGAGAACGTCGAGAGCCGCGTGTACAGCTTCGATCGCCGCGCGTCGCAGCCAGTGCTGGGCTTGCCGATCCTGCCCTCTCTGGGCTTCTCGCTGAGCTACTGACGCGCCTAGCGCACCGAGTGCAGGACGGTCCCGCCCTCGCCGATCACCCACGCGTCCGACGCGCTCGACGCCCACACGGACAGCAGCGTGCGCGGCGTGACCTCTTCGGCGACCGACCACGACGCGCCGTCGAACCGGACGATCGTCCCGCGATTGCCCACGGCCCACAGCGTCCTGCCGTCGACGCCCCAGACGTTGCGGAGGGTGTTGCGCGTCCCGGTGTCGACGGAGGTCCACGTCCCGCGCATGTAGCGATGGAGGATCCCCGCGTCGGCCGTGACCCAAAACTCTTCGGGCCCGCTCGCGAAGAGGCCGAGTTCGAAGGAGACGACGGCGACCGGAAGCGTGGCCGCGTCGAGCTCGAACGCCCCTCGCCAGCGAAGCAGCGTGTCGTCGAGCGCGACGATCCACAGGTCGTTGGGGGAGGTGCCGCCGACGTCGAGATAGCGCGTGGCGCGGCCGCCGGTGCGAACGATGTTCCATCGGGCGCCGTCCCAGCGAAGGACCGAGTCGCTGGCGTACTCGAACGGTCCGCCGACGATCCACACGTCGTCTCGCGCCGTGCCGAAGATGGCGCGCGGCGCGTATCGCAGCGGCGGAAGCGGCCACCGAAACCACGACCGACCATCGTAGTGCGCCACCGAGAGCAACCCCGAGAGGTCCACGCCCACCGCCCACACATCGTTGGCGGCAGAGCCCCAAATGTCTCGGTAGCTCACCGCCCCCGCTGGACTGGGCGAAGAAAACCACGCGGTTCCTGTCCAGTGCAGCAGCGTCCCTCGGTCGCCGACGACCCACACGTCGCGCGACGAGGTGCCCCAGATCCCGCGAAGGTCCGCGTTGGTGGGCACGAACACGCGAAGCCATTGCTGCGGCGCAGCGTCGGCCCCCGCGTCGCTCGTCGCCGCGTCGGGAAGCTCGGCGTCGGGCACGCTCGTCTCTGCGCTGTCCGCGGAGCTCGACGCGTCCGCGTCGTCGCCAACGTCTTGCCCGTGCGCGTCCGCCGCGGGGTCTCGCGCGAGCGTGACGTCGACCGTGCAGCTCGCCACGGCGATCCACCACGATGCGACGAAGATCGACGACCTCACGGGGTTCGTTCTAGCAGCCTTCGCAGCCGAGGCGCGTAGATCCCGCCCGGCGACCGCTCGAGGAGCGCGCGCGCGCGGGTCTGCGCCTCTTCGCGACGCCCGAGCCGATCGAGCACGAGCACGCCGAGAAACTCTCGCTCGTCCCGCAGCCTGCCTCGCGGAAACTCTCGATCGAACGCGTCGAGCATCGCCATCGCGCGGCTCGGGTCGCTCGAAACGACAGAGAACACCTGCTCGAGCGCCGCGGTCTCTCTGCGCTCGGGCGTCTCGGTGAGCGTCCCGCCCGAGAGCGAGTGCGCTCCGCCGATCGTGCCGGTGAGCTCGGACGGCGCGCTTCGAGGTTGTTCGACGGCTGCGCGCGCCACGAGCGCGGGCCTCGCTGCCAAAGGCTCGTCGACGCGCGTCGCCGCAGGGCGCACCGTGAGCGTCGGCGCTGCGCTTCGCGCTGGTGTCGGCGTCGCGGCCACCGGCGACGGTGCGCGCGCTTCGCTCGGCGCGGCTGCGATGGGCGTCGCTGGTCGCTCGCTCTGCGCGGCGATCGGGTCTCGCGGCCGCGTCGCCGGCGCGGCGATGGTCGCGGTCGTGCTCGGCTGCTGCACCGGTGGCTCTGCGTGAGGAGCGACGGCCCGCGCGAGCGCGGCGGCCGCGCCGACGGTGGTCACCGTGGCGAGGGCGAGCTTGGCCGCGCTGAAACCGCCGACGGCGATCGCAGGAGTCGCTGCGATTTTAGCGACCGATTGCATCGCGAGCTTTCGCTCGGCCGCGGTCATCGCGCGCGGAGCGGCCGCGCTCTTCAAGAGCGACAGCGACTCGCCGGACAGTCCTTGCGAGCTTGGATCGTGAGGTCCGTCGCTCATCGTGAGCCTCCTGCTGTGCGACGCTCGTGCGACTTGCGCAGCTTCTCGAACTGCGCTCGCGCCGCGTGCAGCCGCGAGTAGATGGTCCCCACCGGAACGCTCAGCATCTTCGCGATCTCGTCGCACGAGAGCGACTCGACCTCGAACATCACCAGCACCGCGCGCTTCTCGACGTCCATCTCGTCGAGCACCTCCGCGAGCCTCGCCCGCGCTTGCTGTCGCGCCGCAGACTGCTCGGGGTCGCGCTCTTCGGCCTCGTCGACGACCTCTGGAAGCGTCTCGTAGCCCTGCTCTTTGCGCCGCGCGAGCTTGCGTCGGTAGCCCGCGACCACGCGCAAGCAGATCCCGAACAGCCAGGTCGTCAGCGCCGATCGCCCTTCGAAGTCAGCCAGCCTGCGGTGCACGACCACGAAGACCTCTTGAAGTTGGTCTTGCAAGTCCGAGTCGCGCACGCCCATGCGCTGCAGCGAAGCCCAGACGAAATCGCCGTGCTCGCGGTAGACGTCGGCGACGTTGTGCGGGCGCGTCTGCGCAGCGGTGGGTGGGGCGAGTGTGACGGTCACGTCGGGCTGTGAGTGTCCCATCGGCGTTGCCCCTTCAACGAAAGCGCGCGCCGAGCGCGACGGTGGCGCCGGCTCCGAGCCAGGGCTGCTCGAAGACGGTCGCGCTGGAAGGCCCCTCGACGCGGTAGCGATAGCGCACGAGCGGAGAGGCGAGCTCGACGGTCCCGTGCAGCTCGAGCGGGCCCCAGAGCTGCAATGCGCCGTGCGCGCCGAGGCCCAGCCCCGCGGCGAAGCGCTCGCCCGTGTCCACTGGGGGCCGGTCGTGGACGATGGCGTGGATCGCGCTCACCGTCGCTCCGCCGAAGATCGTGAGCGCGAACCGCTCGGCGCCGAACAGCTCGACGTCTGCGAACAGGCTCGCGCCGAACAGCCCGAAGGACACGTCGCCTACCAGCGGAGTGTCCGTGCGCTGCTCGGGCAGCCATCGCATCGCGCCCCGCAAACCGAAGCGGCGATAGACGCGCACGTACCCGCTGAGGCTCGTCCCCAGCGCGACGTGCGGCACGAGGCCCCACGCGGCCCACCCGCCGAGAGAGACCGCCCCCGCCGAGCGTTCGCCGGGCGGAAGCTGGGGGCGCGGCGCGGCGACGGGCGAGGGGGACGGCTCGACCGCGCGACCCGTGAGCGCTGCGGCCGCGGTGAGCACCCGCAAAGGAGCCGTGTCGACGGGCGCAGGCGTCGGGCTCACCGCAGGTGAACTTGATTGTGTGGGCGTCGCAGCCAGCGGTCGCATCGCCGACTCGGGGTCGATCGCGAGCGCGATGGCGAAGATCGCCGACGAGGTCGCCGCTTCGCAGTCGGGCTGCTCGCTGCTGAGCGTTCGCGTGCCGAGCTGACTGCCGTCCACGTCGCGCAGAAAGATGGTGACCCACCAGCGCGCGCCGTCGGTGCGCTGGATCATCGCCTCGACCGACTGCGCTCCGTCCGCAGAGAACACCGGTCGCCCGACCCGCGCTTCGACCGCGCGCGCGACGGTGGTCGCGTCCGGGCAACGCTCGGCGTTGTGAGCGCGCACCCACCCGAGCCGCATCAACGGCGGGGGTGTCGAGCTCTGAGCGCTCGCGGCGGCGGCGAAGGACCACGCCGCTCCGCACAGCGCGGCGACGCACAACCGGGGCACCCATGCAGGATAGCGCACTGTGTCGCGATTGGGCAGAGCAGCTCAGGGACCGGTGTGTGGACCTGGTGGGGTCCAGCGCCCGTCGCGGTCGACGTCGACGAAGATTGGGTTGGTGAACGCGAGCGACGGCAGCGGCCGCGCGTGGTCGCCGCCAGGGTCGTGAGGCACGGGCTGCTCGGCGCGCGTTCGCACGATCACCCACGCGTCTCGCGAGAGCTGCAAAGGGATCTCCCAGCGCTGTCTGCGGGCGCCAGCGCGCTCGGGCTCGGTCACGTCGCGCGCCGCCACCATCACGTGATTGGCGTACACTTCGACGCGATCGAGCGGGACGAACGCAGGCGCTTGGGCTTCGATCGAGAGGGTCACCGTCGCTCCTGCGTCGCGCGCCAGCTGGCCCGGCCGCGTCGCGCCGATGGTGGCGCGCAAGAACGCTCCCGAGGTCGCCATCGCGTCTCCTGCGCGCAGGGCGCTGGTGATCATCGCGTCGGTGACCTCGGCGGGGTCATCCGTAGCGACGCGGAGGTAGGTGCGCGGCCAGCCTGGCGGCGTCTTGGCGAGCCGATGCGTGTCCGTGTTGCCCGTCGCCGTCGCAGAGGTGCCGAGGTCGATCGTGGTCATCCACGCGTCGATGACCGTGTCGACCGAGGCCATGACCGAGGGCGCTTCGTCGAGCGAGTGCGCGTTGAACACTTCGACCGTGTCGAACTGGTTGCACAGCTCCATGCGCGAGGCGCCCGTGCTGGGGTCGAAGCCGGCGATGGACCAGTGGCCGATGGCGTGGGTGTTCCACATCGGGTGGTTGAGCTGGATGATGGCGGAGGGGGCGACCTCGCGGGCGCGGGCGACGATTTGCGATACGGACGGCTCGAAGTGCGGCAGATCGCGCTCGGGCTCGACGCTCGCCGGCAGCGGAAACACGTTGAAGTGCCCGAACCCGTTCGCCGTGATCTCGTCCCCGCGCACCCAGTGAATGTGCCGCTCGAGCCCCAACGTCGCGATCGCTTCGCTGAAATCCGCGGACGTGTCGTGGTCGGTGCTCGCGAAGACCTCGACCCCTTCGACCGCGAGCGACAGCACCCGATGGTCGAGCGGAACGTCGCTGTCGAAGCTCGGCGCGCTGTGAACGTGAAATTCACCAGCGATTTCTCCGTCCGTCTCGATCACCCGCCGAAGCGTCCCCGTCACGACAGCGCCGCGCGTCGGCCCGACGACCACCTCGCCGAGGTCGAGCGCCGCGTACTCGGTCCCGCGCGTGACCGTCAGCCGATAGCTCCCGGCCGCGAGCCAGTCACCGCTGCCTTGCCCGATCGCGAGCGTCGCGCGACCGCGCGCCATGAGCACCCACCGCCCGTTGGCCAGCGCGACCGACGCGGGGTCGATCCACACTCCGCGCTGCGAATTCGGGCCCCAAATGGGATCCGGCGTCCCGTTGGTCCCGCGCACGGTGAGCTTGCACGGCAGCCCTCTGCCCGTGAGCTCGTCGGACACATACACCTCGAGCTGCCCGCGCGCCGTCGCGCTCGCGACCACGTCGGGGTGCGTCCACGGCGCGTTGGTCGACGGGCGCGCCGAGGGGCAGCCTACAACCAACGCAGCGATCGCCAGTGACCTCCGACGCATCCCTGCACGACCGTGTAGCAGACAACCGCGCCCGCCGCGCGATCTCTGCGGTCGCTCAACGTCCGCGGCGCCCGCGCGTCGCGGGTGCGGGCTGCGCTGCGCCCCACTGCGTGAGCCGGTACTGCATCTGATCGGTGTCGTCGACGATGTACGAGAACAGCCCGTCCGTCGGGCACACACGATCGGTGGCCAGGTTGTCTCGCACGTTTGCGAGCGGTGTGCGTTGCCGGGTCAACCGCGAGTAGCGGCTGATCGACGGCGAGAACAGCCCCTGACCGCGCGCCAGGGTGATCGTCACGCACTCGGCGGGCAGCTGCGAGCCGTCGATCACCGCGAGCACGCGGTAAAAGTCGTTGCGTCCGAGGTCGACGATCGCGTCGTGCTCTGCGGGCAGCGCCCTGTTGGCCGCGCTCGCGTTGAACGCGTTGGTGACGATCGCGCGCTGCTCGTCGCTGAGCGGCCCGAGCACGCGCGGGTTGACCGGGACGCCTGCGTCGCGCGCCGCGAGCGCGTACAGCTCGACCGCCGACGTCGTGTTCAGCGGAACGAGCGCCGCCGCCCCCGCCATCACGTCCACCGCTGGCGCTCGCTCGCTGAGCCCCTCAGGGGGCACTCGCTGCGCGGCTTCGAGCGGCGCCGTGAACTCATTCGCCAACGCCTCCAGCGCCGATCGTTGCACGTTGGTCCCGTGCAGCGCGCGCGGTCCGCCGTAGGTCGCCCACGGCGCGCGCAAGAGCTGCCAGCGCGCGGTCGCGTCCGCGCGCCTCGGCGGAGAAAACCCGTCCACCGTGCGAAACATCACCCGCGCTTCGACGCTGCGCGGGGCGTGCGCGCACCATGTCAGGCTCGTCGCCAGCCCCTCGGTGCTCGCGACGTACAGCCACCGCGGATCGCCGCTGGCCGGCTGCGTGGTGTACTGCGCGACGAAGCCGTCGAACTCGCGCTCGACGCTCGTGCCCGCGACGAACAGCCCGCTCTGCTTGGGCGCGGCGTAGCCCTCGTGCGATGCGACCACGAGCGCGACGCACTCGTCCGCGCCGATGTCGAACCGGTGCACGAAGCGGCTCCACCCGACGCCCGCGGCTTCGGTCGGAGCGTCCACGGGCTGCCCTTGGGGCACCATCGCGCGTGCGGCAAACCTGGCGACTTCTGCGGCGAACGCCGCGTCTCCGACGGCCGCTGCGATGGGCGTCAAGGGCTTGGGCGTCCTCCATCGGTCGCGAAACGCGTAGCCCATGATCACGCTCGCGCCGAGCGCGGCGATCGCGCTCGCCGTCAGACAACCCATTCTTAGCGACACGAGTACAATTGTCGTCGATGACCACTGCAGAGCGCAATCGCGCAAGGACCAAGGCTCGCTGGATTGGGTCGCTGGCGCTCGTGTGTGCGCTGCTCGCGCAACGCGACGTGCTCGCGCAACGCAGCGGCGGACGCTTCGGCGGCTCGAGCGGGTTTCGCTCGTCGTCGTCGAGCTCGTCGAGCTCTCGCAGCTCGGGGACCAGCTATCGCAGCTCGGGCAGCAGCTATCGCAGCTCGGGGACGACCTACCGCAGCTCGTCGAGCTCGACGTACACGACCACGTACGTGCCGCCTCCGCCGCCGTGGCTCACCGCGGTGCAGTACACCCGTCCCGCTCCCGCCGCGATCGGTCTGCTCGCAGGAGAGCTCACCACGACCACCGTGAGCGCCGCAGAGATGGCTGTGCTCGCGCAGCGCAACGACTCGGGCGACTGGCAGTACGGGTCGTTTCGCTTCGGCGCAGCGGTGGGCGGCGCGCTCGCGACATTTCTTCCGCTCGCTGGCGTGAGCTTGCTCGTCTCGAACATCCCGACCGCGCCTGCGCCTTCATCGGGCGCCGCGGGCGCCGCGGGGCCGCAGGGGCCGCTCGTCCCCGTGATGGCGCGCACGCAGGGCTTCGGCGAGTGCGAGGTGCGCCGCGTCACGATCGCCTTCGATTGGCGCGCGCGAACGCAGCTGCAGCAGTCGCTCGACCAGATCGCGTCCAGCGTGGACATGAGCTCTCCGTACGGGCTGTGGCAGGGCTCGGACATGGCGCGCAAGCTGCTCGCCCAGTGGCTCTCGAACGCGCGCGCGGCGTGCTTCGTCTCGCTGAAGGGCAGCGCGTCCGCCGCAGAGATGCTCTTCGGCCGCGTGTGCGAAGACCTCAACCGCCGCTACGATCAGGCCACGATCTCGAACAACCGCCGCAACGAGCCCCCCGAGGTCACGGCCCGCAGAGAAGAAGGCGAAGGCTTCGTCGTCGTCACCATGGTCGTCGGAATCAACGGCGCGCTCGCCCCCTTGCCCGAGTGGCCCACGGTCGAGTCCGTCGCGCAGGCGCTCGCCACGCTCGTCCCCGCCACGCCCGACGCGCTCGCCGCCCTCGAGGTCGTTTGGTCTCCGTCCATCGATCAAGACCGGCTCTCGAGCGCCGAAATGTCCGTGCTCTACCCGGAGCTCGTCGCGCTCAACGGCGCCGAGCCCATCGGTCGCGTCATCTGCCGCCCGTGCAAGACCGTCTACGCCCGCGAGCTCGGCCGCTGCCCCACCTGCGGCTCGGACGAAGCCACCCCGTCCCCCGCCTCCGCGCAGCAGCAGCAATACGCCTACAACCCTGCTTCTTCGAACATGATCGCCTGCCCCTACTGTAGAAAGCCCACGCCCGCGTACGAAGTGCAGTGCCAACACTGCGGCGGCCGCGTGAAGAACTGATCGCGCTCGCGATCACCAGAGGAGCTGTCGCCATGGATTTCGCCGCAATGATGAAGGAGCTGTTCGCCGACGAAGACCGCGCCAAGGACATGGCGCGACGGCTCATGCACCTCGCGCAAAACGACCCAGCCGCGTGCGCCAAAGAGAAGGACAGCGTCCTCGCCTTCATCCGAGGCCCGATCGAGCAGCACTTTCGCTACGAAGAAGAGCACTTGTTTCCGCAGCTCGAGCAGCACGGGCTCGGACCCGAGGTCGACGTCGCCAAGAAGCACCACGCCACGCTGCGCCAAGAGGCCGTCAACCTCGAGAACGCGCAGGACACCAAAGGCATCGCGCAGGCCATCTACTTCGCCGCGCGCTTGATGCTTCATCACACGAATTTCGAAGGCGATTACATCTATCCCGAGCTCAGCAAAGAGCAGTGGCACGCCCTGCTCGCGAGCTCGCTCGGGTCCAAGTGAGCTCCGCGCGTCGCGCGGCCCTCGCGCTCTGTGCGCTCTCGGCTTGCTCCCCCGCGCCGCCCGCGACGGACAGCGGAGCGGACGCAGCCCACGCCGATGCCCGCGCAGAGAGCAGCGCCGTCGACGCTAGCGAAGACGTTCCCGTCGCCGACAGCGCCACCGGCGGACCGCGCTGCGTTCGTTCTGCTCGCGCCGACGGCGGAGCGCCCGACGCCAGCGCATGCAACGGATCACCCGCCCTCTGCGATCGACGCTACGACCAGGTCGCCTACGCGACCACGCACAACGCCTTCGCCGTCGACGCCGAAGGGTTCGGCGCGCCCAACCAGTCGCGCTCGCTGCGCGCGCAGCTCGATGACGGCGTGCGCGGGCTCATGCTCGACGCCCACATGGACCGCGGCCGCGCGTTCTTGTGCCACGGGCCCTGCGCCATCGGCCGTCGCTTGCTCTCCGACGGGCTCTGCGAGATCACGAAATTTCTCGACGAAAACCCCGCAGAAGTCGTCACGATCATCTTCGAGAGCTACGTGAGCGCCGATGAGGTCGAGCGATCGTTCGCCGAGTCCGGGCTCATCGAGCGCGTGAGGCCTCAAGCCCAAGGCGCCCCGTGGCCCACGCTGCGTGAGCTCGTCGCGCGCGACCAACGCGTGGTCGTCCTCACCGATCGCGACGGCGGAGCGCGCCCCTGGTACTTGAATGTGTGGGCGCACGCGTGGGAGACGCCGTTCTCTGCACGCACCCCCGCCGAGCTCGACACGTGCGCGACGAACCGCGGCGCCCGAGGCAATCCGCTGTTCATCTTCAACCACTTTTTGACCAACCCCCTCGCGTCCCGCGACCTCGCGCGGATGGTCAACGGCAACCCGTTCTTGCTCGACCGCGCCCAGCGCTGCCAGCGAGAGAGCGGCGCGCTGCCCAACTACGTCACCGTCGACTACTACGACATCGGCGAGCTGCTCTCGGTCACGCGCGCGCTCAACGGGCTGTGATCACATCCCGCTGCGCCGCGCGGCGTCGATGCACGCCGTGAGCGACGCAGTCGGCGTCCACCCGCAGCTCCCGTTGCCCTGTCGCTCGCACGTCGCCGTGTTGTAGCAAGCGTACTCCGGCAAGAACTCGCACGTGCTGCCCTGCGGCTCGCTCGCGCAGAGCTGCCCCGAGCAGCCCGTGCGCATGCAGCCGCCGCTGTTGGCGTCGGGCGCTGGACCCGCGTCGCTCGCGCTCGCGCACTCTCCGCGGCTCGCGTATGGCTCGGGCGGGCACGAGCTGCTACCGTGCACGGTCACGCCGCGGCACGAGCAAAACGGCGCGAAATCCGCGGTGCATCCCTGCGCCGCCACGCACGTCCACTGCACGCCGCACCCCGCGGGGCCCACGCACATCTCGCCCGCGCCGCAGTCGCTCTGCCCACGGCACGTCCGCGCGCTGCCCGAGTCCCCTGCGTCGACGGGCGGCGTGCTGGCGTCCGGCAAGCACGCCCGCGCGGTGCACGCGATGCGACCCATCGCGTCGCACGCGCACGTGTTGCAGCCGTCCGAAGAGGGAAAGCTCTCTCCCGGAAGGTGCTCTCTTCCGTCGTCGCCGATGCAGCGAGCGCCGCCGTCGCTCGCAGCGTCGCTAGCGCTCGCGTCGCGGTCGTTGCCGACGGGCTTGGGGTAGAGGCATCCCTGCGCGGCGAGCGCAGCGAGCGAGAGTCCGAGCGCGAAGCGAAGCGAGAAAGTGCTGTGAATCATGGCGTAGATCTCCTGTGCGAGTCCGGCGTCGAGCCGTCGTCGTCATCATCGAAGTGAGTGCAGGGCGCGCGGTCGGTCCGTGACGAAATCGTCGCTACGGGCACGCGTCGCGCACGCGCGCAGCGAGCGCCGACGACGGAAACTCTGCGACGAACGCCGCCGCCACGCCCCGCGCGCGATCGCGCTCGCCGAGCGCGCACAGCGCGTCGACGCGGGCGGCGAGGGACTCGGGGCGGAGCATTCCGCGAGAGAATCGCTGGCTGTATCGGTCGAGGGACGCGAGCGCGTCCGCGGATCTTCCGCTGGCGAGCGCCGCGCGCGCGGCGGTGATCAACGCGAGCTCGTCTCGCAGCGTGCTCGCCGTCGGCGTCGTGACGGTCGGCTCGATCGCCGCGGTCGTCGCTGGCTCCTGCGGCGCTGGCGCTCGCGTCGCTCGCGTGGCCGCGGGTGTGACCGCCGCGCGCCCTCGCGCAGGCTCGACGCGAGCGATGTCGGGCGCGGGCGTCGGCGCGGGCTCGGGCGTGGTGACCGGCGCCGCCAACGCGACGCTCGCGCGCGCAGGGGCGCTGAGAATCAATGGCTGACTTGATTGTGTGTGCGACGGCTGCTCAGCCCGCGGCGCCGCGCGCGCGGTCGTGACCGTGGACCTCGGGGCCGCCGCTCGCTGACGAGCCGCGTACACGCCGGTCGCGCTCACCGCGGACACGAGCACGATCGCGCCGAGCGCCTTCGCGAAGACCGCAGAGAGAGAGGTCGTGGTCGCGACGGTGGTCGCCGTCGCCGTCGCGCTCGTCGTGGCGATCACCGCGCCCGCGGCCGCGCCGCTGGCGATGCGCGCGAAGAGCTGCTTTCGCACGCGCTCGCGGTCTTCTGCGCTCGGCCCGTCGCTGTGCTGCGCGGCGTCGACGAGCGCGCCGAGGTCCGAGGTCGGGTCTACTTCGCGCATCGCTGCCTCCCTTGGGCAGTGTGAGTTGAGTCATCGGTCTTGGCGGCGGTCTTGGCGTTGGGGTTGGCGTGGGGGTTGGCGTGGGGGTTGGCGTAACCGCGGCCCTTCCACTGTTGCTGCGCGCGCACGCGAGCGAGCCCTTGCTCGAGCTCTTGCCGCGCAGCGCGAACCCGCGCGTACACCGTGTTGAGGTTGACCCCGAGCGCCTCTGAGATCTCGGGAACCGTAAACTGCTCGAGCTCGGCCAGGATGAACGCCTCGCGCTTGTCCTCGTCGATCGTCTGCAACAGCGCGTCGAGCAGCCGCGCCGCTTCGTTGCGCGCCGCTCGCTCGTCCGGCGCGCGCTCGGTCGAGTCCGCGATGGTGCCGAGCTCGTCGTCGCTGTGCTCGCGCTCGCGCCGCGGCCGGTGATCGCGCGCGACGCGACGCACGATCCCGAACAGCCACGTGCGCAAAGACGAGCGCCCCTCGAACGACCCGAGCTTGCGGTGCACCACCAAGAACACGTCCTGCACGGCGTCGTCCGTGGCGCTCTGCGCGACCCCGAGCCGCCGCACGCTGCGCCACACGAAATCAAAATGCGCGGCGTATACCGCGTCGAACGTCGGTCGCGCGAGGGCGTCGCCCGTCGTCGCGCCCTCCTTGGGGCGCTCGAGGACCACGGGCTCGTCCGCTGCGGCGATCATGCGTTGCTCACTGTGTGCAGCGCCCAGGGCGCTTCTGTGACTAAAAGTGAACCTCGAGCCCGAACGTGGCCCGCGCCGCGGCCGGGGGGCTCTGAAAGAACGTCCCGATGTTCTCCAAGAAGAACTCGGGCCGCGCGAGCACGAGCGCGCCGCCGCCCTGCAACACCAGCGAGAACCAGGGCGTCGGGTCGAACGAGACTCTGCCCTCGACGCCCAACGCCAGCCACGGAGACAGCGCCTCGCCGGGGTTCGAGACCCCCGCTCCTCGCCCCCTCGAGACCGCGCCTTCGAGCCCCGCGCAGGCGCCCAGCGACACCCGTGTCCATCGGGCGATGTAGCAGCCGCTCGCGCGGGCGCTGAACGCGCTCACCGCGCCTCCGACCGTCGGCCGCGACGGCACCGACGCGCTTCGCTCGGGCCAGTACCCCAGCGACAGCTCGACCCGAAACGCTCGCACGTCCGCCGCGCCCCAGACCTGCACGCCGATCGCCGGCGCAGGAAGAATCCCCGAGTCCACCGAGGCCCCCGCCCCGATCGTCCACCGTCGCGGCGTCGCTGCGGGTCGAGCCGGCGTCGGCGCTGGAAGGGCAGGGCGCGGCGCGGCCGTGGCGCGGGCCGGTGCTGCGCGCGGCGCAGGCTCGACGGCGTTCGCTGTGGGGGCGGATCGTTGCGCGCTGGCCGCGGCCTGCACGGACGTCACGCGGATCGCCTCGATGCTCGTCACCGGCGTCGTGGTGCTCATCCGCGAGGCCACCGTCGGGTCGATCGCCATCGCCACGATCAGCGCCATCGCGTCGGTCAGCGGCGCGCACCGCTCGTCCTCGAGCGACCGCCGCTCTTCGACCCCGTCGCGCGTCGTCGACAACGCGAGCGCCCAGCGCCCGCCCGCTCGCTGGATCTCTGCCCGAAACCAGAGCGCGCCCGCTCCGTCGCGCACCTCGCTCGCGCTCGGTCCGAGCAGCTGGCCGATGCCCGCGCGCACCGCGGCCTCCGATGGGCAGTCCCCGTCGGGAGCCGCGTAGCGAAGCTCCCAGCGCTCGGCGGACTGTGCCAAAGCAAGCCGCGGCGCAGACACCGCGAGCGCGCCCGCGACCGCTGCGACGCAGGGCCAGCCCCGCGCCACGATCGCCTCTCGTCCGTGCGCTGCCCGTCGGTCTCTCATCACGTCGAACTCAACCTGAACGCTCGCACGAGCAGCGATCGTGCCGCCGATCGCTCACCCCTTCGCCGCGCGGTCGATCCACGCGCGCACGTTGTCGCTCGTCGCCCAGTCGCTCGCTTCGAACGGCGCGGTAAACGCCGGGCGCTTGTCCTTTGCATGGACAGAGAATGTCACGCTCTCGAGCGTCCCCCACGCCTCGGGCTGCGACGCAAACAGCGTCCACAGCTCGGGGCCCGCAGCCCGTCGTGGCGCCGCCGGAAGGTGCGCGTACCGCCCGTCCAACGTGCGCGCGAGGTAGCCCGCTACCCGATGATCCAGCGGGTCGTCCAGGACGTCCGCGGCCGCCGTCGTCGCGAGCCACTCGCGCACCGTTGCGCTCGTCGGAGCGCCGCGCAGCTCGAGCCCTTGTCCGTCGAGCGCCTCGCGCAGCGCGCTCATCGCGCACCCGGCCCGCGCCGTCACCAGCCGTGAGGTCGCGTCGATCGCGATGTCCCTCGACGGGACGCTCAGCGCAGGCTCGCTCGGTCCCTCGTCGGCCTCGGGCAAGAGCGGCCCGCCCGCCATCACGCCGCCCACGTCCGCCGCGCGCGCGAGGCGCTCGATGATCGAAACGCCCGCGCCGTGCTCGAGCCGCATCGCCCTGCGCTTCGAGCGGCCGATGCCGTGGTGGTGCGCGATCGTTCCGCCTGCGTAGTGCGCGGCTTCGAGGGCGCGGGACCACGTGCGCGTGTACCGCTCGAGCGCCTGCTCGTCGTCGGCGCTCGCGCCCACAAACGTGAAGTAAATCGAGCACCCGTCGGGGTACGCGTGGCTCATGTGCGCCATCACGAAGCCCCCCTCTGCGAGCGCCTCGCGCACGCCCTCGTACAGCGCTTGAAAACGCGCCCACGGAGCTGCCACCTCCATCGTGTCCACCCACAGCCCCTTGGCGTACGTCCCGGGCTGCCGATAGCTCACCGAGTGCCGCCGCGCGAGCCAGCGCTTCGCCGGCGCTTCTCCCTCGTCCGCGCCGCCGCACGCGAGGCACGTCCTGCGCGTCTGCGCGACGGCGTCGTCGACGGGCTCGCCCTCGCTGCGCTCGAAGACCAACACCAAGAGCGAGCGCCCGAAGAGCCGCTCGCCGAAGGCGAAGTTCAGCGCGTTGATCGCCTTCGACGCAGGAAGCGCCCGTCGCAACAACCACTCTTCGACCGGGTGCCGCGCCGCGGGCTCGCGCGCGTCCTCCCCTTCGCTGCGCCGCTGCCCCGTGCGAAACACGTACGTGTCGAACGGGTCGTAGATGCGCGAGACCGCGGGCCGCAGCCCTGCTTGATAGATCGCTCGCACGGCGTCCCACGCTTGCACGAGCGTCGCGAAGGTAAACGCCAGAAACCTCCGCTCGACCGGCGCCGGCCACACGCGCATCTGCGCGCGCGTGACCACGCCGAAGAGCCCCTCGCTGCCGACGAAGAGCGCGCGCGCGTCGGGCTCTCCCGCGCGAGGCCGGCCCACGGTGAAGGGCTCGCCGTCGGGCAGCACGCCGTCGAGGGCGAGGACCATGTCTTCGATCTTTCCGTAGCGACCCGAGCACTGGCCGGCGCCGCGCGTGACGATCCATCCGCCGAGCGTCGAGCACGCGATCGAGCTCGGGTAGTGCCCGAGCGTCGCGCCCTTCGCCAAGAGCGTATCCTCGAGGTGCTGCCCGAGCATCCCCGCGTCGATCACAGCCTGCCCCTTCGCGATGTCCAGCGCCTGCACGCGTCGCATGCGCTTGGTGTCCATCACGATCGTCCCCGTGTCGGCCACGGTCATACCGCACACGCCCGAGCCCGCGCCGAAGGGCGCCACGCGAACGCTGTTGCGCTTCGCGTAGCGCAGCACCGCGCTCACTTGCTCGGCGCTCTCGGGCCACACCACCGCCGACGGCCCCGACGGACGCTGCCCCGCGCGCCGCGCGATGAGCTGCCTCGGCCACAAATCGTGCGCGTACGCGCTGCGCTCGGGCGCCCGATCGCTCACGCCCGCTGCCCCTACGATCTTGCTCAGGTCGCCGATCAATCCGTCCACGATGGCCGCGAGCGTACCGCTTCTCTCTGCAACGTCCCGCGCTATAACCGGCACAGCCCATGGCCACGAAGCGACGACTGCCGGTGCTCCAATCGAGCGCGCCCTCGAGCGCTGGCCACGACAGCGCCGCGGACGAGCCCGCGCAAGACCCGCCTGCGTGGCACTGGATCCCCCTCGGAATGCTCGCCACCGTCCTCGTCTCCGCGGTGCTCGCGCGCTTGCTGTGGGTGCCCTACGCGTCGTCCGTGCTCAGCTCGCTCGGCGCGCGCCCCGACGCGGTCGCGATGGCCTCGGCGCAGACGAAGCTCGCCCTGCTCGGCGCGCTCGTCGCCACGCTCGGAACGATCGTCGGCGGAGCGGTGGTGGGCTTTCTCGGCAGCGCCAAGGTCAATCAACGACACGGGCTGCTCGCGGGCGGCGGGGCGATGGCGCTCGTCGGGCTGCTCAGCGGCGCTCGGATGGGCGCGGGCGGCGCGCTCGCGGCGGCGCTGATGATCCCCATCGGCGCGATGGCAGGGTACGTCGGAGCCGTGATCGGACTGCGTTTTCGGCGGTAGTTTTCGCGTACGATCTGCCAGAGCGATGTTCACGATCGTCGTGCACGACAGGGACACCGGGATCGAGCGGCGACACGCGTTCGACCGAGACGAAGTGACGATCGGCCGCGTCGAGGGCAACGACCTCGTGCTCGCAGCGCCGTCCGTCTCGCGACGGCACGCGCGCATCGACCGCCGCGACGGGCTCTTCTTCATCTCCGACCTGCACACCGCAAACGGAACGTGGATCAACCACGTCCACCTCACCTCCGCCGCGCCCCTTACGACGGACACGCGCGTGGTGATCGCCAACTACCTCCTCTGGATCGAGCCCGCCCAGCAGCGCCCGCGCGACGCAGAGCCCGCCCCGCTCGAGCCCAATTCAACGGCCATTCATCAACCCGCTTCGCATACGCCCCTCGGTGATCGAGCGCTCCATTGGTGCGTGCAATGGACGGACGTGCGTGGGTCGCAGCGCTTCGCGTCGAGCGCTCCTCGCGCCCTCCTCGGCAGCGACCCCTCGTGCGAGCTGCGCGTCGAGGGCGTCGATCCCCAGTGCGCGCGCATCGAAGCGCGCGAGGGGCTGCTCTTCGTCGTTCCCGTCGACGCGCGGCGCGAGCTTCGCTTGAGCGGCCGGCCCGTGCTCGTCCCGATGCTCTGGCACATCGGCGACGGCCTCGAAGCGCCTGTCCTCGAAGCGCCGCACGGCCCTGTGCTGGTTCGCCTCGTCCGCGTCGCGCTGTGACCTCAGGCCGCGCGGCCGTCGGTGCTCGCCTTGCGTGTGCGCACGACCTGCCACAGCTGCTCGAGCGCGCGCTCGACGGCGACGTGCGGGTGCGTCGCGGTCCCGTCGAAGATCAGCTCGTGCCCGTCGCCGCTGTCCACCCGCAGCGCGCAGTGAAACCGACGCTGGCTCTGCGCGGTCGTGTCCCGCCACACGCGCACGACCACGCGAGACGCGCGCGTCTCGAAACCGCGCAGCACCTCGCGTGTCATCGTCTCGACGTAGCGGCGCATCCGTTCGCTGAGAGTCTCGTTGGTGCTCTGGATCTCGATGTTCATGGCCTCGCTCCTGTCGCGCGAACGTTCAGTGAATCACGCGACGATTGGATGGATGAGGCATAGTTCCCCGCGCAGTATCACGCCAGTGCCAGTTCGCTTGTTACGAATCTTTGCATACTAACATTCGTGATAATCGAACAGTTGATGCTTGCGCCCGCGCTGTTTGTGCCTCACGAAGCACGCGCTCGTTGATGCCCAATACTCGCCCCCGCGCCCCGCTCTTCGCCGCGCTCTTCGCCGCGCTCTCGCTGTTCGCGACGAGCGCATCAGCACAGCAGGCCATCATCACGATGCCCGCCGCGGACACGACCGCCGAGCGTCAGTTCTTCTTCATGCACGAGACCCAGGCCCGCTTCTGGGGCCCCTCTCCGTACTGGAGCGGAACGTACTTTCTCACCTACGGCATCGGGTCGCACACCGAGCTCGCCGTCACGCTCTTCGACCTCGGCGTCGACCGTCGCGGCGCGCTCTACGGCAACGCCACCCTCGCCGCGGGCTTCAAATCCGTCATCCCTCTCGCGCCCAACGCTCCCCACCTCGAGCTGGGCCTCATCACCGGCGCCATGGCCCTCTCGTCCCTCCGCGACGGCTCCTTCGGCGGCTGGATGTACGCCATCCCCACCATCCGCATCCCCCACCTCCGCACGCGCCTCTCCCTCGGCGTCAGCTACGCCTCGGAGCAACTCTACGGCTCTGGCTACAACCAATTCTCCCTCGCCGCCTCGATCGAACAGCCCATCCCCATCCCCCGCATCCGGGGTCTCAACCTCGTCGCCGAGTGGTTCTCGGGCTCCCACGAGCTCTCCAACTTGATTCTCGGCGCGACCTGGCACCTGCACCCCGCGCTCATCCTCGTCCTTGGTTGGAAGATCCCCACCCGCGACCAGTACTTTCACCTCCACGAGCAAGCCCTCGTCGCCGAAGTGGGCGTGTACTTCCCCCGCATCGGCCCCGGCCCCGCGTACGAATCCGACCACTGACCGCTCGCGCGACGGTCGACTCCGTACCTGCGGCTGCTTGCTGTTCGCTCGTCTTGCCCCGTACCGTTCTCCCTACGATGGGTGGACGGCGCACAATCCTGGGGCTCTCGATTCGGCTGCTTCATCTCTGGGGACTGCGTCGCTCGCACGTCGTCGGCGCTGCCTGCGCCACCGCTGCGCTCGCGCTGCTCGCCGCTGGGCGACCCAATGCTTCGCACCGAACCAACGCTGCTTCGATCGAGCAAACACCGCTCGAACGCCACGCTCGCGCGCTGCTCGCTCTGCGCGCCAACAGCGCTGGTCTCTCCGTCCTCGACGTCGCTCTCGCGCCCTCGAGCGACGGATTCACGGCCACGTGGGTCCGCGCTCGGTCCGACGGACGCAGCGTGGTCGAGTGCGCCGCGCTCGCGCGGGACGGCAGCGTGCGCAGCGAGCCCGTAGCGCTCTCGTCGAGCTCGTTCGCGATGCGCCCGACCGTCGCGCGCGCCGGCGATCGCGCGGTGGTCGCGTGGATCGACGCGGTGCCGCCCGAGCGGCCTCTGCTCGTTCCGTTCTGGGCCGTGCTCGACGAGCGCTGCAGGGCTGTGCTCTCGCCGCGCCCCATCGGCTTCGTCGCTCGGTTCAACTTCTCTGTCTCCATCGCCGTTCAGGGAGCGAGCGTCGCGTTTGTCTCTCGCACGTTCTCTCGCGAAGCGATCACGGACTTCGTCGTTCGCTCGCTCTCGGGCGAAGCGCTCGTCGAAGCCGACGTCCTCTCTTCTTCGCTCGGCTTGTGGGCCGGCGTCGCCCCGTTGGGCGGCGGCGAGTGGCTCGTCGCTCACGACGACCTCGACGAAGAGCGCATGCGATCCGCCATCCACCTCCGCCGCGTGTCCGCGCGCGGCGCCGTCCTCTCTGATCGCGTCCTGCGTCGCGCCGACGGAGCGATGGAGTTCGTCCGCGTCCGCGCGGACGAGCGCGGGACCGTCGTGTACTGGGGCGAAGACGGCTGGGGCTTCGCGCGCCGGTACAACCCTTTTCTCTCGGTGATTCGCGCGGGCCACGCAGGCTCCCCCGTCGCGCTCGGCCCGCGTCGAACGGCCTCGCACCCCGACATCGCGTGCAACGACACCGGCTGCACGTCCGCTTGGATCGGCGTGGGCTCGGGCGAAGACGACCGCCCTCAGTGGCTCACCGAGCGCTACACGATCGACGGACAGCGCGCGCGCGGCCCCTTCGCGCTCGCGGGCGACGCGAAGGTGTCTCTTCACAGCGCTCCTGCGATCGCGGCCACCGCGAGCGGAGACGCGTTCTTGACGCTCGCGCCCACGCGCGACGGTCTGCGCGCGCAGCGCCTCGACGCCGAAGGACGACCGCAGGGCGCGCCGAGAGAGCTGTCGCTGTGATCCTCGCGGGCGCGTGACGAGCGGCGGAAGAACGAGAGCTCGATGAAGACCCGCTCTCACCAACCCGCTTCGCGCCGTGCTCGAGCGCCTCGCTTCATCGCCCGCGCGGCTCGCGCGCTCACGCCTTCGGCGCGACGCTCGCAGCGAGCCAGTACAGAAGCGCCGCGCACACGCCGATCACCTCGAAGCCGAACGCCATCGCGATCACCGGAACCGCGAGCGCCGCGACCACGCCCGCCACCGCGTTGACCGCCAGCGTCCACGCGACGTTCTCTGCGCCCTTCGTCACGCGCAGCCCGCCCGCAAACGGAACGCCCATCGCCACCCCGACCGGCGCCACGCACAACACGAACGCCGCGATGCGCAGCGGCAGCGAGTCCGTCGACAGCGCCCGCAGCGCCGCAGGAAACCCCAGCGCCATCACCACGCCGATCGCCCCTGCCACCACCGCGCCGTCTCGCGATCGCTTCGCCGGGTCCTTGGCGCGCCCCACCCACGCGGCGCCCACGCTCGACGCGAGCAGCAGCGCCAGCAGCGTGGCTGCGACGGCCCACGTCGGGTGCCCGAGGTACAGCGTCGCGCGCTGCATGAGCACCAGCTCGACGCCGAGGTACGCCGCGCCGAGCGCGGTGGCCCAGAGCGCCTCGCGGCCGCTGAACGCGCGCTGATCTCCCTGGCGTTTGTCCCGGTTTTTTCGCAGCGGAGCGAGCACCATCAGCAGCGCGACAACGGCGATCGCGATCGAGTCCGTCGTGTACGTGCGCAGCCCCTTGGCGTAGATCGTCTCGCCTCCGGTGCTGCTCCATCGGCGAAGGTCCAAGAACTGAAAGAAGAAGGGCCGGTCGTCGCTCACCGGTGAGATGTCCAGCGGGTTGCGGTCGATCAGCGCGCGATCGAGCCCGCGGCTCGCCGCGACGAGCATCACCGCGTGCGGGTCGCTCGGCTCGGGCACGATCCCTGGCGCGTACAACAACCGCATCGGCGTCGAGATCCCGAAGCCCATCGCCTCGTACACAGGGATGTTGATGCGGGGAAGCGACGCTCCGTGCTGGATCGCGCGCACCACGCGGATGCTGTCCGCCCGCGAGAAGGGCGAGGGGCTCGCGATGATCTGCACGGCGATCCCTTGCTGCATCACGATCACGTGTCGCTCGGGGTGCGCGACGCCTCGCGCGCGCAGGGCCTCGATCATCGTCGTGAGCGTGCGCAGCCCTTCTGCGCCCGCGCGCGTGATGCACAGCACGCCGTCCGCGCGCAGGACCTGAAAGTACCGAGCGAACGCCTCGCGCGTGTACAGGTAGCTCTCGCTGAACAGAAACGCCCCCGACTGCGCCGCCGCGTACGTGTCGGCGCCGGTCATCACCAGCGCGTCGTAGCCCTCGCGCGTGCGCTCGGCGAACCCGCGCCCGTCCGCGTGCACGATGGTCACGCGTGGATCGCTGTAGGGCGCGCCCATGAGGCTCGCGTAGGGGCCGCGCACCAGGTCGATGGTCGTTCGATTGACCTCGACGCCGACCACCCTGCGCGCCTCGTGATAGCGCGCCGAGAGGATGTCCGGCGCGCCGCCGAGGCCGATCACCAGGACGTCCCTCCTCGGGCTCTCTCGGGGGTAGTACGCGCCGCCGAAGATGGTCGCTTCGAAGATGGCCCGCGCGAGCTCGGGGTGCTCTGCGACGCCGAGCAAGATCGACCCTGCGCCGCCGTCCTGCGCGAACAAGCGCATGGGCATCGTGCCGTTGATGCGCCCGAACTCACCGGGAAACGCGTACACCTCGGCGCGCGAGATGGGATCCCACCGAGCGAACTCGCGCACGGGCGTGTACGCCTCTGCGCTGCGGCCGGGGTAGGCGCGGGCGAGGGCGGAGCGGGCGATTCCGTAGAGGTCCGTGGGGTCTGGCGCAAACGGAAGCGCGCGCGTCGCGATCGGCGCGAACAGCGCCGCCATCACCAGCGCTGCGATCGCCGCCTTCGACTTGCGCGCGATCACCACGCCCGAGAGCGCGAGCAGCGCCGCGCTGAGCGCGAGCAACGGCTCGGCCCCCACCGGCCTCAAGAGCGGAACAGGCAGCACACACCCCAGCGCGCTCCCCACGAGGTCCGCCGAGAACAATCGCCCCGCGTCGGACGAGTGCTTCGCCACCAAGGCGCCCTTCGCCGCGCCCGCCAGCAAATAGGGCAGGGACATCAGCGCGAAGAGCACCGCGGCGCCAGCGTCGCCAGAGGCCACCAGGGGCGAGACCTTCGCGAACAGCAAGTGCGTGAGCGGGATCGAGACCGCCGCCGCTGCGAAGAGCGACGGGGCATGATCGACCACCGACGGCCGCGTGCTCGCGATCACCGCGCCCGCGCCGAGGCCGAGCAGCGCGACCGAGATCGCCGCGTGCACGCGCAACGGGTCGATCGCGTACGAGAAGATCCGCACCTGCAGCACTTCGAGCGAGAGCAGCGCGAGCGAGGCGAGGGCCGTCGCGGCGAGCAGCGCGTTGGACGCGCGGGGAGACTCGTTGGGTTCGCTCACGACTCCGATGCCTTCTGCCTCTGGGTGGCCGCGGCGACGCCGTACGCCAGCGCGCTCGCCCACAAGATCGCTGTAAATCCCCGCTCGATCGCGCCGATGAGGCACAGCACGCCCGCGATGCTCGAGGCGACGCCGTTGATCACCCACGCGTCGAGCGAGCGCTCGCTCCGTCCCTTCGCGATCACCGCGAGGCCTGTGGGAAACGGCGCTCCCAACACGAGCCCCACGGCCCCCACCGTGAGCGACGCGATCGCGATGCGCGCGTACAAGTTGGCCTGCGCGCTCGCCGCCAAAATGCTCGGAAGCACCAGCGCCAGCGCCGACACCGTCACCGCCGCCGCGAGCGTCGCGCGTCGGGGCGTGAGCTTCGCGCGAGACGAGAGCGCGCTTCCGATGCCCGAGCCGACGAGCAGCGACGAGAGCACCACGGTGAGCGCGTACGTCGGGTACCCGAGAAACTGCGTCACCCGCGGGATCATCGCGGTCTCGACGCCGAGGTACGCCACGCCGAGCAGCACGAAGTACAGCGCATCGACGCCGCGAAGCTGCGCGTCTCGGTCGCGCGCGCCCCTGCGCGATGCCCAGAGGATCAACGCGCCGAAGAGCGCCACGAGCAGCGCGGACACGATCAACACGAGCTGTCCGCTGGCGGCGCCGAGGATCTGATCGCGGCTCGAGAGCAGCTTGCTCAGCCGCGTGTGCTCGAAGAAAAACGGCGCGTCGTCGGTGGTCGGCTCGATGCGAAACGGGTAGTTCGCCAGCCACTGCCTGCGGTCACTGCTGGAAAAATACTCGCGAAACGGGCTCTCGGCCCGCCCCGGCTCGTCGGGCGACCACGCCACGCGGTACCCCAGCGCGCCGCACAGCGCTCGGGCCGCGCGCAGCTCGGTCTCGTTGAAGGGCCGTCGCTGCACGAGCACCATCGAGAAGTCCATGTCCGAGCCCGGCGCCGGCGTCGCCGCGATGAAGGTCCTCGGGCCGGCGTCGCCGAGACCGCTCGCGCGGGTGGCTTCGTCGATCGTGGCCAGCAGCCGAATCGTCTGGCGATCCGGGTGGTAGAGCCATCGCGTGAGGGTGAGCGTCCCCTCAGGAGTGAGCCGATCGAGGTACGAGCGAATGGCCTCGACCGTGTAGAGATAGTTCTCGGTCAGCGCGAAGGCGCCTGCCTGCGAAGCCGCGTACGTGTCGACGCCCGAGAGCTGCACGAGGTCGTAGCGTTCGCGGGTGCGCTCGAGCACCGAGCGCCCTTCGCCGAGCACGAGGCGCACGCGCGGGTCCGCGAAGAGGTCCCCCGAAAAGCTGGCAAAACGCCCGCGAACCGCGCGCTCGATCGCCGGGTTGATCTCGACGGCGTCCACCGCCTGCACGCCGAAGTGCAGCGCCGCGCGCACGTCGAGCCCCCCTCCGGCGCCGATCACCAGCGTGTTGTGCGTGTGGTTGCGAGAGAGCACGCGCACTTGCTGGGCAAACGCCGTGGGCAAGCGATCGAACATCGGGTGCCGGTAGTCCGTGAGCCCTTCGCGCGAGCGCTGACCGCGGACGATCGACGTGATCGCCCAGCCGTCGATGACGATCCCTACCTGATCCGGGAGCGTGCGGTCGACGCCTTCGCGACCCCACATTCCGAGGTGCAGCGGGTTGGCGAAGAAGTCGACGCACGCGACGCTGGTGCACGTTCGCTCGTAGGTCTGCGCCCGCTCGACCCGCGGAAACACCTTCGCGTTGCGCGCATACACGATCGGGTTGAGGGGATCGCGCGCGATCAGCGCGTACGCCACGCTGGCGACCGCGGCGAGCGCCGGCAGGCGAGGGTCGGCGAACCACCGCGTCGAGACGCTCTCGTCCGCGCGCTCGCTGGTCCTCGAAAATCCCCACGCCGCGAGCGACGCGAAGAGCGCTGCTGCCGCGCACGCTCCTGCGCCGCCGCCGAGGTGGTCCATCGCCACCACGCTGAGCGCGCCCGCCACGCCCGATCCCGCGAGGTCTGCGCCGTACAGAGCCCCCGCTTGCGTGGGCTTTGCCGCTCCGAGCACCCGCGAGATCGCGAACCCCACGCCCGTGAAGGGCGCGAGCACCATGAGCACCAGCGCGACATAGAGCGCAAATTGCCCAGCGCTCGCGAGGATGGACATGCTGAAGGGCATCCGCGGAAGCGCGAGCAAGAGCAGCAAGATCGTCCCCGCGGTCGCGACGGACGCGATCGACGCGTCGCGCTCGGGTGATGCCTCGGGCCGCGCCGCCCGCCGCGCAGAGATGAGCCCCCCGAGGCTCAGCCCGAGCATCGCCACGGCGATCGCGAGAAACGCGAAGTGGTACCAGACGACCAGCGAGAACAGCCGTGTGAGCGAGAGTTGCAGGGTGATTCCCGCGGCGGCGATCGCGGCCATGGAGGCGAGCGTTCGCGCGGACGGTCGCGGAGCAGCGGGGTCGGGGGTCACAACGAAGGGCGTGGACTATACAGCGCACCGCGCCGATCGCTGCGAAAGCCGCGAACACCGGTCCGGGGACGGTGTGCTGGAGACGGGGTGCAAAAGTTCATCGGCTCGCCCGAGGGCGAATCGCGCGCACGCTTTCGCTCACCGGTCGCAGCGCCATGGAGCCTGACGACTGCCTCGCCGTTGGCGCCCATCGCTCGACGCGCGCTGCCACGGCAGCACCGCCAACAGGCCAACCAATGAACGGTCGAACAGCGTCCCGCTCGACGTTTCGAAGCACTTCTCTGTCCGACGTCGGACGGCGGCGTCATCGGAAAAATCCTCACCGTTCCCCACGGGTGCCGAAAACTGACGCGTCGCGTCTTCGCTCGGCCGGTCCGTCGCACGCCCGTGCGGCGCGCGCGTCGTCCGGTAGGCTCTGCGCCGATGTCACTTCGATCCCCGCGCGTCGCGCAGCTCGTGCTCTCGATCGCGGGACTTCTTCACTGCGCTCGCGGCGCGGTGATCCGACGGCCAACGCAAGAGCGCCCAGCGATCGAGCGGCCTGGGCATCACACCGCGGCGACCGACTCGTCCGCGGCGACCGACGCGTCCGCCGACGTTGTCCAAACGCAGCCGTGGATGACTCGACTCCCTGCGCCCGTGCGCGGCGCGCTCTCTGCGCGGGTCAACGAGCGCGTCGAGTGTGGCTTCGATGCGGAGAGCGGCGAGCGCGTGATGGTCTCTGCCTCGCGCGCGACGCTGTCTCTGCGGGCCGAAGACGCGCCGGGTCCCACCGTCGCGTGGGCCCGCTCCAACGGCCTCGCGCGGGTCGTGGTCGAGCTCGATAGCGAGACGGATGGATGTATCTCCGCTGCGGCGTCGGTCACCGGCGGCGTTGCGAGCGTCGCGCTTCCGACGGAGGGCTGGACCGTGGCGACCGTGCGCGCGTTCGCTGCCGACGGAGAGAGCGGGCCGTTCGTGATGGGCGTGCGCGCGGCGGCGATGGGACCGGACGCTGAGCGTGCATCGCGGATCGAGCCGATCGCCGCGGACGAAGCGCGCGCGCACTGGCTGCTCGAGCAGCCCGAGGGCTGCGATGGCGATGCCTGCGCGACGCGCACGCTGGTGATCGAAGGCGCAGGCGCGCAGACCCTGGTCTCTCGTGCGCCCGATCTCCCCAACCGCTGCGAGGCTGACCCGGTGGCGGTCGGCAGGTCGCTGTTCTCCTACCGGTGCGAGGGCGGAGGCTTCACGAGCTGGTCCGTCGAGCGCGCGGGGCGCGATCGATACGCGGTCATCGAGTCGTACACGTCCCACGGGCAGTGCGGCGGACCGTGCCCGACGCGCCGATCGACGCTGCATCGGTTCACGCTTCCGCCGGGCACGCGACTGGTGCCCGACCCGCTTCGGCTCGTCGAGCGGCGTTGAGCGCTGGCTCGGCGCAACAGGGCAACAGCGCAACGCACGTCGCCCGTCGCGGTCGTGGTTTCGACCGACAAAACCGCTGGCGATCACGCCCTCGTTCGCACCAAGAACAACCCCAAGTGGTGCGTCGGGTGCGTCCAGTCTTCCACTGCGTTGCCCCGCCCGAAGTCGAACGACCAGACAACGCCGGGTTTGTCGCCCCACTCGCTCGTCCACACCTGTTGCGCGTTGGGCGTGCCCTCGAAGATCGAGTCGAGGAAGAGATGGTCGGCGTTTCGGCGCCTCGTCACGAGCGTCGCCAGCTCGGCCCGCGTCGGTTCGCGCCACCCCTCGCCGGGCAACGCCACGCCCGTCCCGAGCATGAACTCGTCCCAGTTGTACGAGCCAGCAGCGGCGAACCACTCGAGCCCGCGCTCGTGATCGACGATGACCCCGTCCGGCTGCCGCGAAAATCTCGGGGCAACATCTCTCTTCGAGCGCGTCGCGTCGTTCATGGCGTGCTCCTCTGCGATCGTGCGTTCGGCGGACGAAGCTGTTCGCGGAGCGCGACGGTACACCGAAGGACGATGGCGTTGGCGCCGTCTGACCCTCGCGTCCTCGGCTGCGTCGGCGAATCGTTCGGCCCCGTGTAAGACTTTCGATTCGAGCGGTGTCTCCGCAAGCGAAACACTCCCTCCATCAGAAGAAAGCCCATGACCGAAAAGAGCTCGTGCCCGTGCTGCTCCACCAACGCTTGCAAGTGCAATCAGCCCCGCGCCGAAGGCGAGTGCTGCTGCGGACCCACCTGCAAGTGCCCGCCGGACTGCCGTTGCCCCGCCTCGTGCGGATGCGAAGCTGCCCGGGCTCGTCGGGCCTGAAACCCCAAGCGCTGCGATGAGCGAGCACGCTACGCCCGAGCGCCGCGCGTGGGAGGCCATCGTCGCCGAGCATCGCTCGTCGCTGCGAGGCTACCTGCGCCGTCGAACGCCCTCTGACGCCGCTGCGGACGAAGTGCTCGCCGCTGCCATCAGCCGCGCGTGGGAGAAGTTCTCTCTGCTCCGCGATCCGCGTCGCGCTCGGGCGTGGCTCTTCTCTGTGGCGCGCACCGCGTTGGACCTGCACCGAAAGGCGCAGGCTCGACACGAGCGCTGGATCGACCCTGACGCCGTCGCCGAGGCCGCCGTCGCGCCGCTCGATCACGACGACCGCTGCCGCTGCTCGCTCGCGCAACTCGAGGCGCTTCCCGCGACGTATGCAGAGATCCTGCGTCGCGTGGACGTCGACGGCGAATCGCTCGCCGAGGCTGCGACCGCGCTCTCGATCACCGTCAACAACGCGACCGTTCGGCTCTCGCGCGCGCGATCCGCGCTGCGCGCTCGCATGATCGCCCACTGCGGGACGAGCAGCGCCGCGCAGTGCAGCGCCTGCGGCTGCGACGAGCGAGGCTGCTGCTCTTCGCACGGCGTCGCCGCGCTACGCTCGCCCACCACCCTGCAGAAAGGCACCGAACGTTGAGCGAGGCTCCCGTCTTCAGCGACCCAGCGACGATCATCGAGCGAGCGTCGGACGAGCGCCTCGATCGCGTCGGGATGACAGCGTCGGTCTTGTGCGCCGTGCACTGCGCCGCAGGAGCGGCGATCGCCGCCGCGGTGCCCGCCGCGCGCGTGATCGAGAGCGAGTGGGTCGAGCGCTTGTTCGTCGTCGTCTCGATCGCCGTCGCGTCGCTCGCCCTTCGTCGGGGCGTCGCGCTGCATCGCGATCGTCGGGTGTACATCGCCCTCGGCGTGGGCGCGGTCGTGCTCGTCGCCGGCCGCGTGTTCGAGTTCTCCAGCGAGCGAGCGGAGCTGCTGACGTCGCTCGTCGGCGCGTCGGCGCTCGTCGTAGCGCACGTGTTCAACATTCGTGCGCTTCGTCGCTGCTGCGCGGACTGCGGGCGACGATAGCGTCTGCGCGCGTCGCTCAGTCGCCGCAGAAGCGCGAGCCGGGCGCGTTCGCGTTGGCGAGCGCATCGGGCAAGCTCGCGAAGAACACCCGTCGCTGCGCGGTCGGCGCGGCGGCAAACGCGGCGATCTTGCGCGCGTCGAACTGACTCTCGTGCGCGCGCAGCCCGTCGATCATCACCTCCCACGCGGTCTTTCGCGCGGTCGCCAGCAGGATGTCCCCGTTGTACTGGGCGCTCTCGTTCGTCGCGATCGCCGATACGTACCCGATGCTCGACAGGTCCGGCCGAATGTCGAAGCGCGACTCGGCCAGGTAGATCTGCGCGGCTGTGACGACGCCCGCGGCGAGCAACATCCCCGCGAACCCTGCGCTCGCGCGGTGCGCCGGGTGACACGTGCTTCCGTGGCGGTCGTCGAACGCGAACACGAAATCGGGCCGTACTGGCGCCACCGCCGAGAGAAACGCAGCGCGCAGCGCCTCGGTCGAGCCCGCGTGCGCAGACCATCGCGCGGCGACGTCTTGGGTGGTTCCGGTGGCGACGTCGGGCAGGTCCCACTGGATCACCCTCGCGCCCAGCACCGCGGCGGCGCGCTGCATCTCGGCCACGCGCACCGTCGCGAGGTCGGGAGCGCATCCGCCCGCGCGACCGCACTCGCCCGCGTCGCCGCGGGTCGCGACGAAGAGCGTGCACCGCGCCCCTCGCTCGCGGCACACGTCCGCGAACAGCGGAGACACCACGCTCTCGTCGTCTGGGTGCGCGCCGATCCAGAGGACGGACTTACCTGCGAGCGAGCTGGCGAGCGCGTCCGACGGGGGTGGCGTCGTTGCGGGCGCGCACGCTCCGACCGTCAGTGATGCGAACACGAGACGACGCAGCATCGAAGTGAGCATAGTCCAACGCCCCTCCGCGATCGCCGCCGTGCGTCCTCGAAGCAGCGCTCCGTCCGACGTCGGACCGCTGCGTTGTGGGAAAATTACTCGCAGAATCTCAGCGATCTCGAGAATTAACGCGGTGTGTTGCGCTCGGATCGCGCTCGGCCTGCAACACGCGCACGCGGACGCGCTGTGTCCGCCCCGGAGCTACCGCGCGAAGGCCACGTCGATGGTGGCGATGAACCCGTCCGTGACGTTTCCCGTGATCGTCGGCGTCTGCGCCGCGGCGCCGTCGCTGAACACGTTGTCCGTCGCCAGGGTGATCCTCGCGAGGTTCGCTACGCTCGCTTCGTACCCAGCGGTCGCGTACGCCGCCGCGCACATCGCTTGCGGAAGCGCGAGCTGTGACGTGCGCGCCGCCGCCGATCCCGCCGTGGCCGACGCCGCGTCGCGAAAGATCTCGAAGTGCATGTGCGGCCAGCGGCCGCTGTAGCAACCAGGGACGATGGTCTGAAACTCGACCACCCCGTCGGCGTCAGTGATCTGCACGCCGCGCAGGTAGTTCTTGTCCGTGACGCCCGCGGAGTAGAGCGAGTAGTTTCCTGCTCGATCGCAGTGCCAGAGGTAGATCGCCGCGTTGGCGACCACGCCGCATCCGCTCGCGTCGAGCAGTCGAATGCGCACCTTCATGGGCACGCCCTCCGCCGCGCCGCTGAGCGAGCCGAAGCTCGAGCGAATGTCGCTGCGCACGACGCCCGATTGATCGAGCACGTTGGGCCCGTTCGTCCCGTCGCCCGGGTACGGGCCGCCGGTCTCTTGCGGGACCGCCGTGCAGCTCGTCGGAGTCGCGCTCGCGTCGGACCCGGTCCCGTCCGCGCCGCCGCCGTCCGCACCGCCATCGCCCCCCATGATCGACGGGCTACAAGCGAACAGCGTCGCCGCAGAGACGCCGAACATCAGCCGCAGCGCCTGACGCCGGTCTGCGACCTTCGCGAGGGCTTCGAGGTCGCGCTTCAGTCCGCCATATTCATCGTGCTCTTGTTTTGTCATCGCAGTGCTCGCAGCGTATGCGCTCGCGACGCCTTGTCGATGCAGGGGATGGTTGTGATTCGTTGCGGGCGTTGTTGCGATTCGTTGCAGAAAACACGGGCGATGCGCCCCGCGCGCCATCGCGGTACTCGCCGGCCCGGGCGCGATGTACGCTGCGGGTTCGCATGGGTCTTCGACTGTCCTCAGTGCAGCGTCACGCGCCGCGCGCAGCGGCGCTGTTGTTGGCGCTCGCGACGCTGTTCGCGCCCCTCGCCGAAGCGCAGCGCAGCGGCGGGCGCATCGGCAGCACGTCGAGCTTCAGTCGCCCGACGAGCACCACGCGCTCTTCGTCGGGCTCGAGCTGGCGCTCTACTTCGTCGAGCTCGGGTTCGGGGTTTCGCTGGGGTTCGAGCTCTTCGAGTCGCTCGTCTTCGCGTCGCTCGTATTCGACGTCGTACTCCGGCGGCAGTTCGCGCTCGCCGTGGTCCGACGATGATTCGCATGTGTCCGCGGGCGCGCTCTTTCGCCTCGTGCTGTTCGTCATCCTCGCGGCGCTGATCTTGTTCTTCGCAGTGCGCTACTGGCTGAGCCAACACAAGTCCGAACCCGAACCCTCTCCGTACGACTTCGAAGTGCGCCGCGTCAGCGTTGGGCTCGATTGGTCGGTGCGACCCGCGGTGCAAGCGGCGCTCGAGCAGGCCGCGAGCGAGATCGACGCTTCGACCGAGCACGGGCGACTCTATGTGCTGCAGCGCGTGCGAGACGTTCTGCGGGCGCATTTGCAGGGCGTTCGCTACGCGGCGTTCGTCACTCGCCGCGCGGCCCCAGAGCCCGCGCAAGAGATCTTCGACTCGACCGCGGCCTCGCTCAACGCGCGCTACGACCAGAACACCATCTCGAACCAGCGTCGCAACGCCCCTCCCGACGTCACCGCGCGAAGCGAAGAAGGAGAGGGCTTCGTCGTGGTCTCGGTGCTCGTCGCGGCGAGCTCTGCGCTGCCGACGTTGCCGTCGTGGCCGTCGAGAGAGTCCATCGACGGGGCGCTGATCACCATCGTTCCGCCGAGCGCGTCGGCGCTGGTGGGCTTGGAGGTCGTGTGGTCGCCGTCCATCGATCAGGACCGATTGAGCTCGGCCGAGCTCGAGTCGCTCTACCCCGAGCTCGTCCGCGTCGGGACCACGCCTCCTGGCCGCGTCGTCTGCCGGCACTGCCGCTGCGTCTCCGCGCAAGAGCTCGGCGAGTGCCCCTCGTGCGGCTCGAAGGACCGCGTCGCGCCGCCCCCGATGGCCCCGAGCGCGCAGTCGCAAACGGTCACCAGCGCGCAGACCATCCCGTGCCCGCGCTGCCGCACGCCCGTGGCCCACTACGAAGTGCAGTGTCAGCACTGCGCCACGCGGCTGCGGGCCTGACGCGCGGCTCAGCGGGGGCGAGTCTCGCGCATTCTCACCGCCACCAGCGCGCCCGACGCCGCCGTCAGCGCCGCCACCACCCACAGCGCTGCAGAGAGTCCCAGCGCGTCCGCGGTGACGCCCGCGAGCAGCGCGCCGATCGCGTACCCGAGGTCGCGCCACAAGCGGTAGACGCCGACGGCCGACGCTCTCCACGACGGGTGCGCGACGTCGCCGATCGCCGCGAGCAGCGTGGGGTACACCATTGCTGTGCCCACGCCGAGCAGCGCAGCGCCGACCGCAAACCCCGCGAAGCCTGCAGAGCGCGCGACCACCGCGATGCCCAGCGCTTGCACCCACATTCCGCCGGCGATCAGCCACTTGCGGCCCACCCGATCGGACCACGCGCCGGTGAAGAGCTGCGAGGCGCCCCACGTCGCGGGATAGATCGCGACGAGCACGCCGATCTGCCGCAAGCTCATCTGCGCCGCCGCGAAAAAGAGCGGAAAGATCCCCCAAGCCATCCCGTCGTTGAGGTTGTTGACCATCCCCGCCTGGCTCACGCTCGACAGGTCTCGGTCTCGCCACGTCGTGCGAGCGAACACCTCGCGCGGCGTGGGCGTGGGCTCGGCGCGCGCGTCGTCGCGCAGCAGCGACTCGGCCGCGACGTGGTGCTTCGTCTCGCGCACCAGCAGCGCCGAGAGCAGCAGCCCGAGCGCGACGAACACGACGCCGAGGTAGAAGGGCTGCGGTCGAAGGCCGTAGCGCGCGGCGATGAAGCCCGTCGCGAGCGCGCTGCCGGCGACCGCGAAGTACCCGGCGAACTCGTTGAGGCCCATCGCGAGGCCGCGCTTGCTCGGGCCCGCGAGGTCGATCTTCATGATCACCGTCGTCGACCACGTCAGCCCCTGGCTCACGCCGAGCAGCGCGTTGGCGAAGAGCACCCAGCGCCAGCTCGGCGCCCACATGAGCAGCCACGGAACGGGCACCGCCACGATCCACCCGCCCACCAGCACACGCTTGCGCCCGTAGCGATCCGAGAGCCTGCCGGCGAGGTAGTTCGTCAGCGCTTTGCTCACCCCGAACACCACGATGAACGACAGCGCGGCGGTCTTGGCCGCGAGGTGAAACTGCTGCTCGGCGATCGGCGCGAGGATCGAGCGCTCCATGCCGACCATCGCTCCCACGAACGCGTTGACCAGCACGAGCAGCGAGAACTGCGCGAGGTTCTCGCGGATCCCGAGCCAGACCTCACGCATCGGACGCCCTCGCCACGGCTCCGCGCTTCGCTCTGCTCACGCGCCATCCGCGCGCGCGCCACTCGAGCACGCCCTGCTCCATTCGTTGCGCGGCGTAGCCTCGCTCGCGCAGCAGTTCGACCGCTTCGAGCGCCATGACGCAATACGGGCCGCGGCAATAGGCGACCACCGCGCGCCGCTTCGGCAGCTCGTCGATCCGGGCCTCGATCTCGGCGACCGGCATCGAAATCGCCCCCGGGATGTGCGCCGCGTCGAACTCTTCTCTCGGCCGCACGTCGAGCACCGTCACCTCTCCGGCGCGCACGCGTCGCACGAGCTCGTCGCCCTCGACCTGCTCCATCGCGCCGCGGTCCGCGAAGTACGCGCGCGTCACCTGCGCGACCTCGGCCAGCCGCGACTCAGCGAGCCCGCGCATCGCCAAGAAGAACCGGCACACCTCGTCGTCGGCCACGCGGTACTCGACGTAGAGCCCCTTCTTCTCTGCTTCGACCAGCCGCGCCGCGCGCAGCACCTGCAAGTGCTGCGACGCGTTGGCCACCGAGAGGCCCGCGAGGCCCGCGAGCGCCTCGACCGTCCGCGGTCCCTGACACAACAGGTCGAGTAGCTCGATCCGCTTGGGCGCCGAGACGGCTTTGCCAACCCTGGCAAATTGCTCGTAGATCGAGTCTTTGAAGCGGCGATGTCGAGAGGCCATGTGATCGAGTATTCAACAGATCACTTGAATAAGACAGTCCCCGAGGCGCTCGAGTCACGGCTCGAACGCTCGGCGGCGACGGTCGCTGTCGATTGTGTGAAGCGATCGCGCGCGCGGCGGCAATCCATGGGTGTCGGCGCTGAGTTGGGCTGCCGATCAACGCAGAGGTGCCAGCTATGTCGACGCTCGATCGCTTCACGATGACCGTTTTGTGCTCCTTTGTCCTCGTCGCTCCGACGCTGGGCGCGACCGTGGATCCCGCGGCGACCGCGCGGGTCGCGGTGACGGTTCACGCGCTGCGCAGCGATCGCGGCGTGGTGCGATGCATCGCGTACGACGGTCCCGAGCGGTTTCCCGAAGGGACACAGCGGGTCATCGCGCGGGTGGCGGCGCGGGCGGTCGGCGGCGTAGCGCGCTGCGAATTCGCTGCGCTTCCGAGAGGGCGAGACCTCGCGGTGGTCATCCACCACGACGAGAACGGCGACAACGCGTTTCAGCGCGGGGTGTTCGGCATTCCGCTCGAGGGCTACGGGTTCTCGAACGACGTGCGCCCGGTCTTGTCTGCGCCGAGCTTCGAGGCGTGCCGGTTTCGCGCGCAATCCGAGAGCGTTTCGCTGCGTGTCACGACCCGGTACTGAGTGCGAACATCGAAGCCGCGATGCCTTCGCCCGCTCGCTCGAAGCGCCCGCTCGCATGCTCGTTCGCCGCGATGGCGCTCGTCGTGTGCGTCGCTCGCCCTGCGCGCGCTGACGAGACCGCCCTCTCGTGGACGCGGGCCGAGGGCGCCGAGCTCTGCCCGTCACGCCCAGAGGCGCTGCGAGAAATCGAGGCGCTCTTGCGTCGGCCCCTCGCGAGCGCGCTCGAAGGTCGCTCGCTCGAAGTCGTGCTCCGACGGCAGTCCGACCAGTGGAACGCCGAGCTCTTCTGGCGCGCTCCGACCGGCGCCCTGCTCGCCACGCAATCGCTTCGCAGCGCAGAGTCCTCGTGCTCGGTGTTCGCGACGGCGACGCTCACCAGCGCGATGGTGGCGCTCGTCACCGGCGTGCATCCGAGCTCTGCGCCGCCGCCGGTCGCGACTCCGCCGGTGGTCGCTGTGCCCGCTGTCGCTCCACCGGTCGTGGCTCCACCGGTCGTGCCTCCGCCGTCGCCGCCTCGCGCGCGGTGGGCGACCGGCGACGTGGCGATCGGAGCGTTCGCCGCGCTGTACCTGATGCCGGCGATCAACGGCGGCGTGCAGCTGTACGCGGAGCCGCTGGTGTACCGACGCTTTCGCGTGGGGGCGACGGTGACCGCGCTGGCCGAGTCGATGTTGGGCCTGTCTGTGCTCGCGTCGTTTTCGGCGGTCGAATTCGGCTTGGACGGCTGCGTCGGCGTGACGCCAGAGCAGAGCCGGTTCGGGGTGTTTCCTTGCGTCGGGGCGCGGGCGGGCGCGATCGCGGGCTTCAGCTACACCCCTACGGTGCCCACCGGCGGGACGCGCGGCTCGTTCGCCACACAAGCGTCGCTGCTCTTGCGCGCAGACCTGCGGCCGCTGGTCCTCTCGCTCGACTCCGCGCTCCGATGGAACGTCACCCGCTACGCGCTCGCCTCGACCGCCGGCTCGCCGGTCATCGAACAGAGCCCTGTCGGCTTCACCATGACCCTTCGCGTCGGCGTGCCGATTCCGTGAAGCGATCGCCCGCGAGCCGACAATGAAGGACGAGATGATCGCTGCGCTCTCCGCAGAACCCCCCACGCAACGGGCGACCGAAGCTCCGCAGAGCGCGCCGCTGACCGTCACGGTCGTCGCGACGCGCGAGGCCGAGTTTCTCTGGCTCACGCTGCAGCGCTTGGGGGTTCGATCCGATGATTGCCACGACGTGCTTCAACAGGTCTTGCTGACCGTGCACCAGCGATTGCACACGTACGACGGCCGCGCTCCGCTGCGCGCCTGGCTCTACGGGATCTGCCTTCGCCACGCCGCGGCGCATCGCAGACGCGCGTGGGTGCGGCGCGAACAGCCGACAGAGCCGCAGTCGATTCCAGAGCGGACCTCGTCGCCGGACTCGCCCGAGCGGCTGGTCGAACGGCTGCAACAACAGACGCGGGTCGAAGCCATGCTCGATGAGCTCGACGAAGAGAAGCGCGCGGTGCTTGTGATGTTCGAGGTCGAAGAGCGATCGTGCGACGAGATCGCCGCGGAGCTAGGCGTGCCCGTGGGCACCGTTCACTCGCGCTTGTACGCCGCGCGCAAGGCGCTTCGCGCGGTGTACGACCGCTGGACCGCTCGTGAGAAAGGAGCTCGGCGGTGACGGACCCCACTCGCATGAACCGCAGCGACGAGACCCCCGACGAGCTGCGCGCGCTGCTCGCGCACGCCGCGAGCCCCAAGCCGCTCTCGCCCGAAGATCGCGCGAAGATCCTCGCCGGCGCGGCCGCCATCGCCGCAGGAACCGCAGTGACCACCACGGCCGCGGCCGCAGTCACCGCGGGCGCTGTTCGGTCCACCATCACCGGCGCGGGCTTCTTCGTGAAGGTCGTCGGGCTCGCCGCCGTGGTGGTGAGCGTCGGCCTGGGCGCTCGCACGCTCGTGCCCCGAACGAATCGCCCCGCTGCCACCGCGCCAACCGCGCCCTCGATCGCGCAACGCCGGGTCGAGCCGCGCGCTGTCCCGACGCCGACGAGCGCTGCGATCACGGCGCCGCCGGCAGAGCTTCGGGCTCCGCTGCCCCAAGCGCAGACGCACAGTGAAATTCCAGTGGTTCGCGAGCCATCCCGACGCGTCGAAGCGCCCTCGCGCCCCGCGTCGCCAGCGCTCGTCGCGCGCGTCGATCCTTCGCCGTCCATCGCGATCGCCCCTGCCTCGACGCCGTCGGCGTGTCCCGTCGAACGGGGCTCGGGCGGACTCGCGCACGAGTCTCGTGTGCTCGCCGCGGCGACCGCTGCGCTCGCGAGCGATCCCGCCGTGGCTGCGGAGTGCGTTCGCGCGCTGGACGTCGCGGGCACCTCCGACGCGCTGCGGGACGAGCTGCTCTTCGTCGGCTTCGATGCAGCGAGACGGTTGGGTCGGAGCGCTGACGCGAGGCGCTACGCCGAGTCGCTCGTCGCCCGGTCTCCGTCGTCGAGCTACGCGTCTCGCGCGCAGCGCTGGCTCGAAGAGCATTGAGAGCGCGCCCCTCGCTCGTCCCCGCATTCCTCCTCTACGCTGCCGAAGCGAGGGGCCTGGTCGCGCGCAGCAGCACGTAGTCGAGCGGGTACAGCAGATAGGGCCACGCGCCGAGGTCTTTGCGCGCCGCGCGGTGCTTGAAGCTGTTGCGCAGCATCCATCGACGAAACGACGGAACCACGTCGCGCCCGACAGACTCCGCCACGCTCACGCGCAGCCCGCTCGTCTCGACCTCTGCGCGATACTCGCTCAGCGTGCACGCATTCTGCCTGGGAAAAGCCAGCGCCTCCGCGATCTGTCGCAGCATCTTCGCGCTCGTGCGGCCCGACGGCGGCGCGAGCAAGAGGTCGGCGACGACCAGCGTCCCGCCGGGCCGCAACACGCGCTGCGCCTCGCGAAAGAACTGAGCGCGCGGCGCGAAGTGAAACGCGGCCTCGACGCTGATCACGTGATCGATCGACGCGGTCTCGAACGGCAATGCGGTCGCCGAGGCGTTGACGCAGCGGACGCGCCCCCCGAGCCCGCCGCGCGCGATGGCTCGTCGCGCGAGGTCGAGCTGCACTTCGGACACGTTGACGCCGACGATGCTCGACGCGGCGGTGCGGGAGGCGGCGCGCAAGAGCGCTGTTCCGAAGCCGCATCCGACGTCGATGAGCGTGGCGTCGGCGCGGACTTCGGCGAGGTCGAGCACGCGATCGAACAGCTGCATGTTGGCCTCGTGCAGCGTCGCCGCGCGAGCTCCGTCGGGCGCGCGCCACAGCCCCATGTTGACGATCGGATCGGGCCCGTCCGAGGGCAGCACGTCCGTGCCGCGATCGTCGTAGAGCCGCTCGGCGCTCGTCCACGACGTCGCGCTGCTGCAATCATCCACGAATCGAGAGTCGAGTGTGTCCATGTGCAATGCTCCTCGCAGGACGCCAGGCGCGGACGCTCCGTCTCGTTCGACGACGGCGCGTCCGCGACGGTCCTGCTGCCCAACAGCGAATCGCTGCTCAATCTCCGGCGCTGCGTAGGCGCGCTGCGCTCGGCCCGGACGAGGCGTCGTCCTGCTCTGTGATTGCGCGCACCGCCGCTGGCGCTTCACGCATTCGTCGTCGCGTCGTCTGGGTCTCGTGCAACATCGAACAGCAGGTCGCCCGCGGTCGCGTCGGTCAGCGCTCGTCGCAGCTCGTCCACCCTGTGCTCGGGAACACCCACGAGATACCCGACCGTCACCCCGTGCTGCTCGTCCTCGATCGCGCCCTCGTGCGCGGCGATCACCCGCCGCACGCGCGAGATGTGCGCGTACTCGATCTCCAACGCGACACGCACGAGACGCACCTTCTCGACGGTCTCGATCGCCGCGAGCGCCTCGATCACGCCTTGCGTGTACGCGCGGACGAGCCCGCCCTTTCCGAGCAGCGTACCGCCGAAATATCGCGTCACGGCTGCGACGACGTCCCCGATCGGCGCGTGCAAGAGCACCTCGAGCATCGGCCGTCCTGCGGTGCCGTGCGGCTCTCCGTCATCTGACAGGCCGATGGTGCTCGTCGATCCGGGCGGCCCCACCACGTACGCCCAACACGTGTGCCCCGCGTCCGCGAACTCTTCTCGTTGCTTCGCCACGAACGCGCGCGCTTCATCGGCCGAGCCCGCCCGCGCGACGGTCGTGATGAACCGGCTGCGAAGCACCTCGTGCTCGACCCGGTGCGGCTTCGCGATCACCCGATACCGCGCCACGTCAGCGCTCGATCCCCAGCCGCTTCGCGCACTGCGCGAGCCACCGCTCGACCCGATCGACGTACGCGCCGCGCGCGCTCTCTCCGCCGAGCGTCTCGAACACCCGCGCGTTGACCAGCGCCCCCACGCGATCGGCCCGCGTCGGACGCGCGAGCCACGCTTGCCGCTGCGCCGCTTCGCCGAGCTCCCACCACACCCGGTCGAACACCGGCGACGCCGCGAACTCTCCCCGCGCGATGCGCGCCGCGATCCGGTCTGCCTCCACGTCCCGCGCCCCGCCGTCGCGCAGCCACCGAGCGCCGCGCTCGACCATCCGCCCGAGCGCTCCGAGCGCCCGCTGCGCCTGCTGCTCGATCGGCGCCTGTCCCACCAACGCCTCGATGATCGATGCACACGAATTCGAGACGTCTGCAGAAATCCAGCGAAGCGCGTCGCCTGTCGCCACCGGCCACCGCGCCCGATGCTCGGCCATCGCGCCGTCGATCACCACGCCGAGCGCGCCCTCGGGAAGCTCGATCGCCGCGCTCATCGTGTCCCACCAGCGGATCGATCGCTGCCTCGCCGTGCGCTCGATCAGCGCCTGCGCCACGGCGCTGCCTCGCGTCGCCAGGGCGATGTGCGCGTTGGTCCACTCGACGCCTGGCGCTGCGCGCGGGGTCGCCTTCGCGAGGCGCTCGGCCAGCTCGTCGAGCCGCTCAGGCGGCGTCGCCCACGGGTCCGACGTCAACGTGGGCATCAACCATCCCCGGCGATCGTCCGGGGCCGAGGCGCATCCCTCGATCGCCGCGTCGAGCACCGCCGCAAATCGCCTGAGAAAGTCCTCGTCGTCCCCGACGCCGCACTTGCGCACGTACACCCAGTCATCGAGCGTCGAGCGCTCGCTCAGCGTCTCGCGCAGCCGTCGATCGATCGCGCACCGCCGCTCGGCCGTCAGCGAGGACGACACCTCGCGCAGCGCCTCGCGCACGGCCAGCTGCGTCCCGTCGTCGAAGTCGTCCGGCGCCGCGAGCGCTTCGACGCGGTCGGCTACCGCCAGCGCCTGCTCGATCTCTCCGAGCGCGACGTACGCTCTCGCCAGGTGCATCGCCTGCACGCGCAGGTCGACCGCCCGTTGCCCTTCGTCGCGCTGCGCGTCGAGCGTTCGTTCGGCCCGCTCGAGCGTCGGCGCGAGCGCGGCGCGCCGCGGGTCTTCGGGCGAGAGCGCGCACAGCATCGAGAGCGATTCTCCCAGCAAAAACGCGTCGGGATCGGGGGTGTTCAGCGCGTCTTCGACCGTGGCGGCGGCGAGTCGAGCGAGCTGCGCGGGGCTCAGCATCACGCTCAGCGTCGTCCATCCGACGCGGATCATCTCGGCCCAGTCGGGCTCGCCGCGCGGGTCGCGCCCCGCCCACAGCATCGCCTGACGAAGGGCGCGCTGCTCGGCGGGCGCCATGGCGCTGTCGAGCGCCTCGACCTCTTCGTCACTGAGCGCCTTGATCACCATCGACGCGCTCTGCGACCAGCGCGGATCGGCCGCGAGGCACTCGCGCAGCTGGTCGAACGCGAGGCGGCCGGTCTTCACCATGGCTCCGAGGATCCCCGGAGAAAACGCGCTGTTCGCGACGGTCCGCGCCCACGCGTCCTCGAGCAGCACGTCGACCTCGTCGAGCGCCGCGGCCGCTCGCTCATCGTCGCTCTTGGCCCGGGCGAAGGCGGCTCGACACGCGGCGATCGCCGACGCTCTCGCTCGCTCGTCGCGACCCTTCATCGACCCGCGGCGACCAGGTTGGCCAGCAGCACCACCATCGCGGCTTCGACGCGCTCGACGTCCGCGCGAAGCCCGCGAGCGTCGTCGCTCTCTGGGTCCGCCTCGCGCGCGAGCGAGAGCGCCGCGTTGCTCGTCGCCAGCGCGAAGCGAAACGCCCCCGCGTCCCGCCCTTGCGCCGTCGCTTTGACCGCGGCTGAGTGCGTCCCGTCCCTGGTAAATGCCGCGGCAAACGCGTTGAGCTCGAGCGATCGCAGCCCGCCCCAGCGACGCACGTACGCGAGCGGGTCCTCGCTCTTTGGCGCGCGCACCGGCCGCGCGAAGACCACGTCTCGCGACAGGTCTGCCCGCGTCGCCGCCAGCGCCGGCTCGATGCGCGACGTCCACTTCTTCTCGGTCCACGCCGCGGCCCCGTCGAGCGCGCGCACGAGCGAGACGACCTCGCGCACGACCGTGTCCTCGTGCGAGCCCGCGCCGAGCAACACCCCGCGCACCTGCGCGCCCATGCGCCGCAGCACGCCGAGCTCCTCGCTGAACCCTTCGAGCAACACCCCATCGTCGCGCGGGTCTGGCCCCGCGTCGGGCGCATCGGGGCTCAAATCCGCGAGCGCTTCGAGGTAGCCGCGGTGCGTGTCCGCGTCCTTCGCCCACAGCGCCGCGCGCGAGAGCGCATAGAGGTTGGCGAGCGCGAGCCGCTGGTCCTCGGTCGTCCCTGCCACGGCCGCGCTACTCCTTCTTGCTCGCCGCGCGAAGCAGCTCGTCGATGCGCACGCCGTTGATGATCAGGCCGTCGATGTCGGCCTCTTCGATCACCACGTTCTTCAGAGACACGTCGCGCAGCGTGGCGCCTTCGAGGTTGCAGTCCTCGAGGCGCGCCCCCGTCGCGTCGACGTTCTTCAGCGAGACGTCCTTCAGCGAGACGTCGTCGAACGTCGCCCCTTCGAACGACGCGTTGCTCACCTTGCTGCGCCCGAGGTTCACGTCGTCGAGCGCCGCTCGCTCGAAGGACGCGTTGCGGATCGAGCTGTCCGACAGCGAGACGTCGTCCAGCGTCGCACCCTTCAGGGACACGTCGCGGAGCGTGCATTTCTCCAGCGAACATTCGATCATCACTGCGTCGCGCAGGTCGCAGTCTTCGTAGCGCGCCGCGCGCAGGTCTGCGCCGGTGTGATCTCGATCGGGCGATGGGGCCATGCGTCGAGCGAAACGGTAGCACCTCCGCGCAGCCCTGCGCGCGCTTCTCCGGTACCCTCCCGACTCTCTCCATGACGCTGTCCGCCGATCAACGCGTGGCCCGATGGAAATCTCTCTTGGACCTCGGCCTCGTGCTGCGGATCCCCGAGACCTCCATCCCCTACTGCGAGACCGATCAGAGCACGCTCCAGTCGCTCGGCTTCGAGACCTACGTCCGCTGCGATCGTTGGCACGCCTTCGAGGCAGGCCACGGCCAATACGGAAGCACCGAGCGCACCGAGCTCGACCTCGCCGCGCTCGACCGCGCGCTGCTCCCGCTCGCTGCTCGATCCGACGACCCCGTCTCGATCTCGAGCTGGATGCTCGCGCCACAAGAGCACGTCCCCGCGATCGAGACGCTCGATCGCGTCCGCTCGCAAGAGCTCAGCCTCGACGACTGGTATCCCGGCGTCGAAGAAGGCGTCCGCAACGTGGTCGTGGGCGACGGCGCGGATGTGTTCTGGGTGCGTCGGCGCGGCGCCACGCTCACCCGTGTCGAGCGCCTCGACCCTGCGGCGATTTCGCTGCTCGAATCGCTGCCCATCGCGCTCTCTGCCGTGTGCGCTGTCACCGACGAGCACCGCGCCCTCGCCGCGCGCGCGCGCGATCACCTCGCGCGTCACGCCGCCATGCTCGACGAGCTCGCCGCAGACCCAGCGCACTACGTCGGAGAGCCCGAAGCGAAGTCCGGCGTCTGCCTCGGACGCCGCGCGCCGTGGATCTCGTTTTGGGATCACGCCCATGATCGCCGCGCGTCCGTGGTCGAGTGCTCGCTGTACCAACGGTCTTGGGCCGTCGCCCACGCGCTGTTCGCCAATCCATCGACCCGCGTGCGCACCTTCACCAGCGCCCAGCGCGCGCAGATCGACGCGTCCGAAGCAGAGGTGGGCGCGCTCTACGACAAGCTCCTCAGCGGCGCGCTCGCGTACCAACGCAACACCAGCATCCCCACGCTCTGGGCCTGGATCGACGGCGTCGCGCGCGGCGTCACCGTCGACCTCTACAGCCTGCAACCAACAGCGCTCGATCCCGCAGAGTCCCCGGCGCTTCCGCACATGGACTGCGCCGCCTTCGTCGCCGTCGGGCTCAACAGCGAGAAGTTTCACGAGCTCGACGATCGATGGCGCGACGCGGTGCGCGCGCTCGTCCTCGCGAGCGCTCCGTGAGCGCCGCGCCGCGCCGCACACGCGCGGGGGGAGCCAAGAAGCGCCCTGTCCGCTACGAGGCCTCGGAGCCCTCGGAGCCGCTGCGAAGCGCGCTCAACGCCCACAAGCACGGCCGCTTCATCGAGGCTCGCGAACGGTACCTCTCGGCCGTCGATCAATGCGCGCGCTCGCTCGACGGGTGGCTCAACCTCGCCGCGGTCGAAGTGCAGCTCGGTCACGCCCGCGACGCATCCGCTGCCTATGCGCGCGCCCGCGGCCTCGCCAGCGACAACGCCCGCGCGCTCCGCGACATCGGCATCGGTCTCTGTTCGATCGGCTCGCTGCACAACGGCATCGACGCCCTCGAAGCCGCGGTCTCGCTCGACCCGTCGCTCGTCGGCGCCTGGCTCTCGCTCAGCCGCGCGTGCGCCGAGCGCGCCGCGCCCGACCGCGCGATCGCCGCTGCCCGCGAAGCCACCGTGCGCGCTCCCGACGACCCCTCCGCGTGGCTCGAGCTGCACCGCGCGCTCTTCTCTCTCGCTGCGATCGACCGCTGCATCGAACCCGCGCGCGAGGCGCTCGCGCTCGACCCCACCTACGCTCAAGCCGCCATCGCGTACGCGCCCCTCGCGGCCCTTCGCGACGAGCCCTCTACCGCCGCGCTCTCGGCGCTCAGCCCCGCCTGGCGCTCGGCGCTCGCCCTCGCGATCGAGCGCGTGCGCGACGGCGCGACGGCGTTCGCCAACAAGCGCGCGGCCATCCTTCACGCCGTCCGTGAGAGCGCGCTCGACGGCCCGGTGCTCGAGTTCGGCGTGCGCTTCGGCGCCAGCACCAGGGTGCTCGCAGAAGCGTGCACGACGGTGCACGGATTCGACAGCTTCGCGGGGCTCCCCGAGGCGTTCTGCGCGATGCCCGCGGGCGCGTTTTCGATGGACCGCACGCCGCCCGAGCTGCCGTCCAACGTCGAGCTGCACGTGGGATGGTTCGAGCAGACGTTGCCCGCGTTCGTCGCGAGCCTCGATCGCTCGCCGAGGCTCGTGCACATCGACAGCGACCTGTACTCGAGCGCGAAGTGTGCGCTCGACGCGCTCGCGCCGAGGATCAACGCGGGGTGCGTCCTGCTCTTCGACGAGCTGATCGGCAACGAGCAGTGGGCCGAGCACGAGCACCGCGCGCTGACCGAGTCGTGCGCCCGCTGGGGATGGAACCTCGAGTGGCTCTCGATCAGCTGGCTCACGGGGCAGGCCGCCGTCCGCGTGCGCTGATCCGCGCTACACTCGTCGCAACTCATGAGCAACGAGACGCGTCGAAAGCACATCGAGCCAGGGCCGTTTCGGGCGGACGGACTCGAGCCCGGCGGCTACTACGAGATCTCTCGAGGACACCCGGTGCAGCTCGCCCCTGCGGGCACGCGACACGGCGCGGCCAACGTGATCGGCGCCCTTCCGCTGGCGACGGACCCGATGGTGGTCGAGATGGGCATCGACGTGGGCCACAAGCTGGCCGAGGACACCGTGCGCGCGCCGGACGTGAGCGTGGGCGGCGTCCCTGCGGATCGCCCAGGTTGGGCGAAGGGCGCCCCGCCGCTCGCCGTCGAGTACGCTGACGAAGGAACCAAAGAAGCCGATCTGCAGACGAAGATCGAAGAGTACTTCGGCGCTGGATCGAAGTTCGTTTGGGTCGTCCGCCTCGTCGGTCCGCGCCGCGTCGAAGTCTACACATCTGCCGACGCCATGACGGTGCACACGGCCGAGTCCAACCTCGAAGCACCGGGAATTCTACAGGAGAAAATGCCCGCCGCCGCGCTCTGGGATCGCCGCGTCGCGCTCGACGTCAGCATGCGCAACCTCCTGCTCCGCGCGGGCTACAAAGACATCGATCAGGTGCGCGAAGAGGGTCGTGAAGAGGGTCGTGAAGCGGGCCGCGAAGAGGGCCGCGAAGAGGGTCGTGAAGCGGGCCGCCAAGAAGGCCAGCTCGCGCTCGTGGTCGCGATGCTCGAATCCGCGCTGGGGCGAGCCCTTCGCGCCGCAGAATCCGCCCACGTGCGCGACGAGGTCCGCGCCGGCCGTGCGCTCGCGCTGATCAAGCTGGCGTCGCAGCCCGCCGCGGTGATCGAAGCAGCCTTCGGCTGATTTCAATTCAACGCGGAATTATCCGTTCTTTACACAGCGGGGGCAGGGCGGCGCTACACCGGGTCGCGCATGGCAAAATTCGAAGGCAAGGTCTGTATCGTCACCGGCTCCAACACCGGAATCGGCAAGGAGACCGCCCGCGGTCTCGCTCAACAGGGCGCCACCGTGGTGATGGCGGTCCGCGACCTGACCAAAGGCGAAGCGGCGCGCGCTGAAATCGCAGCGAGCACCGGGCGCTCGGACATCGCCCTCATGAAGCTCGACCTCGGCGACCTCGCGTCGGTGCGCGCGTTCGCCCGTGAGTTTCAAGAGAAGTATCCGCGGCTCGACATCCTGGTGAACAACGCCGGCGTCTGGACCACCGCGCGCTCGACGACCAAAGACGGCTTCGAGACCACCTTTGGCACCAATCATCTCGGGACGTTTCTGCTCACCAACGAGCTGCTGCCGGTCTTGAAGAAGAGCGCGCCGGCGCGGGTCGTCGTGCTCTCTTCGGCGCTGCACTACCAGGGCAAGATGCTCTGGGACGACCTTCAGCACGAGCGCGTCTCGTTTAGCGGCCCCACCGCGTACAACCAGTCGAAGCTCGCCAACGTCCTGTTCGCCAACGCCCTCGCGCGCCGCGTCGAGAAGGACGGGATCACCGTCAACTCGGTGCACCCTGGCGTCGTCGCGACCGAGCTGGCCCGCGCGTACCCGAAGTTTCTCGTGAAGATCTTTCACTTGTTCTTGCTCAGCCCGACGCAGGGCGCGCAGTGCTCGCTGCACGTCGCGACCTCGGAGGAGTGCGGCAAGGTCACCGGCAAGTACTTCGAGAAATCCCGGCAAAAAACCGCGGCGAAGAGCGCCCTCGACGAGTCTGCGCAAGAGCGCCTGTGGAAGGTGAGCGAAGAGCTCATCGCCGCGCGCTCGAGCAACTGAGCCGCGAGCGCGAACGCCCTCACGCGGGCTTCGTCGCGGTCACCAAGAAGATCGGATACCGCTTCGCTTCTTTGGTGACCTCGCACGCCGTCGTAAACGCCACGTTCGCGAAGCCCGCTTCGGTGATCATCGCGCCCAGCGCCGTGCGGTCGAATCCGTGGTGAAACACGCCCTCGATCCCCGGCGGATGAAAGTCCCCTCGCTCGGTGTCGAGGTCCGCCAGGGCGATCGTTCCGCCCGCGCGCAAGTGCGCGAAGAGCGCTCGCATGAGCGCGCGAGTGTCCTCGACGTGGTGCATCGCCATCGCGCTCACGATCACGTCCGCGCGCTCGTCGAGCGGAGCGTCCATGATGTTCTGGCAGCGCACCGTGAGCTTCGCTTCGAACTCGGGCTTCTTCGCGAGCTGCTCGAGCATCGCGGGCGACACGTCCACGGCGATCACCTGCGCCACGCGCGGCGCGAGCTTGCTCGCGATCAGCCCCGTGCCCGCGCCGAAGTCCATCACCGTGTGTCCGGCGTCGAAGGCCACCGCCTCGCTCATCGCCCGAAACACGCCCTCTGAAATCTGCTGCGGTACAGGCCTCGAATCCCAATCCGCCGCGTTGTCTCGAAACAAGTCTGTCATCGCGACCGTTGTTATACCGGCCATCGCGCGACGAAACCTGTCGCGCAGCGATTGCGCCGATCAGCCCCCGCGCCCGTCGCATGGATACATGGACCGCTGCGTGACCGAGAACATGTACGCGCTCGACGGCATGGGCGCCGTGGGCGCGTCGCTGCGCTGAGCGCGCGCGACGGGGGCTCCGTTGGAGGTCCATGTTCCCATCGCTGTTTGCGCGAGCGGATTGCTGCCGTCGATGAGCGCGCACGCCGTAGCTCTGCCTCGCAGCGCGCAGTCCGCGACCGCGTGCGCGTGTCGCCACACGCCCCACGTGTCGAGCGCGTCGAACCGCACGCTGTCCATGCGATCCGAGTCCGTCGAAGGCACGACGTGATCCGCGCTCAGCATGCAGGCATCGTTGCGGTCGGACACCAGCGTGATCCACTGCTTCGCGCCCGAGAACGGCGTCCACTGGTCTTCGATCGCGATGCGATGATCGTTGGTCGTGTCGTCGGCGAACACCATCACGTGCAGCCGCGCGCTCGCCGGCAGCGTCGCCCACCGCGCCGCGTCCATTCGAAACGAGTACCAGGGCGCGTTGGGCATCACGAACACGCCGTTCGAGCCCCACCCCCTCGCGCGCACGGCTTCGGTCGCGAGCCACGGCGACGCGCCTCCGCCAAACGAGTGGCCGATGAAGCCCACGCGCGTCGTGTCCATCCCCACGCGCGCGCCGAGCCGATCGACCGCGAGGCTGTGCCCTCCCCACAGGGTGTCGTACCGCTGGCACACCGTCGCGCCCAAGGTCGCATACGGCGTAAACACCACCGCGTAGTCGTTGCTCACCAAGAACTCGATCAGCGAGCGCACGCGCGTCCAGTCGCTGCCGCCGAACGCGTGTGAGTAGAAGAGCACCGGCCGCGTCGCCGCCCCGCCCACCGGAGCGAACACCTGCACCGCCGTCGGACTCGGTCCCACCCACGCCGGGTTGGCCAACGCATACCGGTCGTACTGCGTGATCGCTCCGTACGCGCCGAACTCCGTCGGCGCGCCCACGCACGAGTCCGTGCGCCGCGCGATCGTCGCGCGCTCGACCGGCGCCAGCACAGCCGCATCCACACTCGCGCCATCACCGCTCGTCGCGTCGGGCTCGACGCTCGCCTCGCGCTCGACCGCCGCGTCCATCACCATCGCGCCGTCGCTCGCCGCGTCCTCCGCTGCGTCCGGGCTCGACGCCGGTCCGCCGCACGCCGCGCTCGCCGCACACAACACCATCGCCATGCTCTTGCTCTTCATGTGCAACCCATGACGTCGCGCCCCGCCCTGCTCCTACGCCGAAAAATTCGCTCGCTGCCCCCGTAGGAAGTCCCGCTCGCTCGTCGTCTACTCGGTTCGAGCGCCGTCGACGCAGACGGCCGCGGTCCACCCGATGCTGGAGAGCCACGATGTACAGCGAGCGATCGACGGCGACCCTCAGGCGTTCGAGCGCATCGTCCGCGGCTCCTTCGCGCGCGCGCTTCGCATCGCCGCCCGCGTGTGCGCCCACGAAGCGGACGCGCACGACGTCGTGCAAGAGGCCTTTACGCGCGCGTTCGTCGCGCTGCGCGAGGGGCGCTTTCGCGGCGCCCAGCCGCAGCTGCAAGCGTGGCTCGACCGCATCGTCGTGCGCGCTGCCCTCGACGCCCTTCGCCAGCGCAAGCGCCGCGAGCGCCGCATCGAAGCCGCCGCCGACCCCGAGGGGCTCTCGCACTCGCCCGACCCAGCGCACGCCATCGACGCCCGACGCGCGCTCGACGCCGTGCAACAGCTCTCTGCCGAGCAGCGCGCCGCGTGGGTGCTGCGCGAGCTCGAAGGACTCACGATCCGCGAGGCCGCCGAGGCGCTCGAATGCTCGGACGGCGCGATCGAACAGCGCGTCCTGCGCGCGTGGGCCGCGCTTCGCCGGAGGTTCTCACCATGAACGATGACGCCATCCGCTCGGCCGTCCGCTCGGCAGTCGACCCTGTTGAAAACACGCCCCATGATTCAATAGAGGCCCTGATTCGCAGCGTCTCGTCCCGCGCCGCCCGCGAGGGAGCCGCGCTGATCGCCCTGCGCGCTCGCTCGCGCGGGCTCTGGTGGCTGTGCGCCGCGTCGGTGCTCGTCGCCTTCGCGTGCGTCCGTATGGCGCGCAAAGAGCAGCGCTTGACCGCGCTCAGCGTCGCGGAGGTGTCATGGAGCCTGTGAGCAAAGCGCGCGTCTCGTCGGCGGTCGCGGGCGTGCTGATCTTCGTGTGCGGGATGGTCGCGGGCGGCGCGCTCGTGCGCGCTCGGCAGCAGCGCTGGGTCCGCGAGCACCTCGCCAGCGACCCGTCCTCGGTGCGCACCGAGCTCTTTCTGCGCGGCCTCGACGAGCGCGTCTCGCTCACGCGCGCGCAGCGCACGCAGGCGCGGGCCCTGCTCGTCGCGCAGGCCCCCGAGTACCGAGCGGCCGTCGCGCTCTCTCGCCCCCGCCTCGAGGCGCTTCGCCGGCAGTTCGCCCGCGATTTTGCCCCCGCGCTCACCCCCGAGCAGCGCGCCGAGCTCGATCAAACGCTGACCGAGCTCGAGGCGCGGCGTTGATCACTTCAGCAGCCAGCCGAACAGCGCGCGCTTGAGCGTCTCGCGGCCCATGACCGCGATGGACTCGGTCAGCGGGATCGCCTTCGGGCAGACCTTCACGCAGTTTTGCGCCTTGCCGCAGTCGGCGATGCCGCCCTCGGACATGATCGAGTCGAGGCGCTCGCCCGCGTGCATCTTGCCCGACGGGTGCATGTTGTACATGCGCACCAGCGAGATCGCGAACGGGCCGATGAACGGCGAGTGATCGTTGTAGTTGGGGCAGCTCTCGACGCAGCAGCCGCAGGTCATGCACCGCGAGAGCGGGTACATGATCTCTTGGTCCTTCGGCGCGACCCTGGGGCCGGCGCCGAGCTCGTGCGAGCCGTCGATCTGGATCCAAGCCTTCACGCGCTTGAGGGCTTCGAACATCTTGCTGCGGTCCACCACGAGGTCCCTCACGCGAGGAAACTTCGTCATGGGCTCGATGGTGATCGTCTCGCCGCTCTTGGCGATGCCGTGCGGGCCGTTGACCATCGTGCTGCACGCCTGACGGGCGCGGCCGTTGATGACCATCGTGCACGCGCCGCAGACCTCTTCGAGGCAGCACGAGTCCCACTGCACGGGCGTCGTGGAGGCGCCGCCCTTGGTGACGGGGTTCTTTCGAACCTCCATCAAGCAAGAGATCACGTTGGCGTTGGGGCTCAGCGGAACGCTGAACTCCTCCCACGTGCTCTCGCCCGAGCCCGAGCCGCGCTTGATCTTGAGGGTGACTGTGTCCTGAGCCATCGCTTGTCGAACCTTTCTCTACTCTGCTCGTTCGCAGTCCGAAGGTGTCAGGTGCTCGCCTGCTTGGCGTCCGCGGTCTTGGCGTCGGTCGCGCCGATGGTGCCCTTCGCGGCGTCCATGCTCGCCTGCTTGTAGACGCGCGCGCGGGGCTTCACGAGGGAGATGTCCACCTTCTCGTAGTCGAACTTGGGCCCGTCCTTGGTGAACCGAGCCATCGTGGTCTTGAGCCAGTTCTCGTCGTCGCGGCCCTTGCCAGCGCCTTCGCCGGCGTACTCCTTCGCCTCTTTGCGATCGGGGTCGAAGATGGGCTTGTAGTGCGCGCCGCGGTTCTCGTCGCGAGCGCGCGCGCCGCGCACGATCACCTCGGCCAGGTCGAGCATCCCGCGCATGTGGCGCAAGAACACCGCCGGCTGGTTCATCTTGCCCGTCGGGGTCGTGTCGAGCACCGCGCACTTCTCGAAGCGCTCGTTGAACTCGGCGATCTTCGCGATCACGCCGTCGAGCTCGTCGTTCTTGCGCTCGACCGTGACCTTCACGAGCATCTCTTCGGCGAGCTCGTCGTGCAGCTTGAACGCGTTCTCCGTGTACGAGCCGCCGGTGCGCTTGTAGTAGCCCTCGAACTCGTCGCGGGCGCGCTGAGCGGCCTTCTCGAAGATCCCGTTGTCCATGTCGAAGGCCGACCCGTGCGCGCCTTCGCGCCACGAAGCCATCGCGGGACCCGTGACCATTCCGCCGTAGATGCAGGACAAGAGCGAGTTGGCGCCGAGGCGATTGGCGCCGTGGTACTGGTAGTCTGCTTCGCCCGTCGCGAACAAACCGGGGAGGTTCGTCATCGCGTTCTTGGGAGAGCCGATCTTGAGCGAGCCGCGCGCGTCCTGCTCGAAGTCCACCCACAGCCCGCCCATGGAGTAATGGACGGCGGGGAAGATCTCCATCGGGTTTTCGTACGGGTCTTCGCCGGCGAACTTCTCGTAGATCTCGAGCACGCCCTCGAGCTTGTTGCGCAGCGCCTGCTTGGCCGACGGCGTCTTCGCGAGGTGCGTCACGTCCAAGAACGCCGCGCGCACGCCGGGGCGCGTGTGATAGCCCTCGTGCACGACGGTCTTGAAGATCTCTCGCGACGCGATGTCGCGCGGGACGAGGTTCTTGTACGCGGGGTAGCGCTCTTCCAAGAAGTAGTAGCGCTCTTTCTCGGGGATATCCTTGCCCGCGCGCTTGTCGTTCTGATCGCGCGGAACCCACACGCGCCCGCCCTCGCCGCGCACGCTCTCGCTGATCAAGCGCAGCTTGTCCGCGCCCGGGATCGCCGTCGGGTGCACCTGAATGAACTCGCCGTTCGAGTAGATCGCCCCGCGGCGGTACGCCACGGCCGCGGCGCTGCCCGTGTTGATCACCGAGTTGGTGCTGCGGCCGTACACCATGCCGACGCCGCCCGTCGCGAGGCACACCGCGTCGCCCATGAACGCGCGGATCTCCGAGGTCTTCAGGTCCTGCGCGATGATCCCGCGCACGATCCCGTTGTCGTCGAAGATCACGTCGCACATGTCCCAGAACTCGAACTTGCGGACCATCTTCTCGCCCGGGATGGTCACGCCGCGGTCGTCCGTGACGTCCATCGTCTCGTAGCGACGGACCTGCTCGTCGAGCGCGTACAACAGCTGCTGCCCCGTGGTCGCGCCAGAGAACGCCGTGCGGTGAAACAGCGTGCCGCCGAAGCGACGAAAGTCCAGGTTGCCCTCGGGCGTGCGATTGAACGGAACGCCCATGCGATCGAGCATGAACACGATCCCCGGCGCCGCTTCGGCCATGCCCTTCACGGGCGGCTGGTTCGCGAGGAAGTCACCGCCGAGCACGGTCTCTTCCATGTGGATCGACGGTGAGTCTCCCTCTCCCTTGAGGTTCACCGAGGCGTTGATGCCGCCTTGCGCGCACACCGAGTGCGAGCGCTTCACCGGCACGAGCGAGATGATATCCACGGGGATCCCCGCCTCGCAGAGCTTGATGACGGTCATCAAACCGGCGAGACCGCCGCCGACGACGATCGCTCGGCGGACCTTCCCATTCTTGCTCTTCACGGACACTTTGGCGGCCATCGATCACACTCTCTGCTCGAAGTTTCGCTGGCGATAGGGCCCGCTGGCGGGCTTCGTCAATCGCTGGGATGCCTGATTACCCCAAAGGGTGGCGCGGCTTCAATCACCGACGATTTCCGCGCCCATTTCGACCGCGAAGACTCTGCGCGCCCGATCGGCTCAGCCCGTGACAAACGCGCGCGCCGCTCGCTCGTCGTCGAACACTTCGATGTCCATCCCTCGCTCGCGCTTCATGCGGTTGACCTGGAGTTTTCCCGTCGCTGTGGCCACCAGCACCGCCACCCGCGCGAAGCGCACGATGTGCACGTCGAGGTGCGTCTTCGAGCTCGCTTCGAACGCAGGATCGCTGCGTAGCGGCGAGCTTCGCACGTCCATCAAGAGCCCCTTGGCGTCGGCGATCACCGCGTCCACCACCGCGCCGAGCGCGCGAAACGACGCGAGCGCCGCCTCTGTCGACGGAAACGCCGCGCTCGATCGCGTGAAGCGCAGCACGCGATCGCTCGAGAAATACGTCGCGTCCCAAAACATGTCCGAGTGCATCTTCCGCATGAGAAGCACCGCGTTTATGCCCTGATTCTCTCTGCCTCACACCTTACTCGCCCCATCTGCGGGAACATCCTCGCCTCTCGTCGGTTCGCTCGCTCCGTCCAAGATTGTCACCGCCGCAGAGTTGAACGCTCGGCCACATCGGGGCAGTCTCCCCGTTCGAAGCGCCCGCTGATGTCCAAACGCCCCGATCGTCTTCCGAACTACGTCCTCGGCTCCGTGCTCGCGCACGCGTTGCTCGCGGGCGCAGGCGTCTTCGTGGCGTCCAAGCAGACTCCGCTCTCGTTCGAGTCTCGTCCGAGACAGACGGTCGAGATGGAGTTCACCGCGCCAGAGCGTCAGCCAGAGCCACAGCCCACGCCCGCGGCGCAGCCCGAGCCCACGCCGGTCGCTCCGACGCCCGTCGCGCCGCAGCCCAACGCCAGGGTCATCCGCGACCCGCAGCCCGCGCAGCCCACCAACGGTTCGGTCGAGCCCAACTCCAACAACACCGGGACCACGGGCGACCCCAACGGCTCGCAGAACCCGACGCCCACCACGGGGCCAACGCAGCCCAACAACGGCGGGATCATGGGCCCCGCGCGCGTGCTCACCACCAACGACCTGCTCAACCCCAGCGCAGGCATCATGATGGACGCCGCGCGCCTCGGCAACGTCGCCATGCCCGCCGGACCCACCGCCGCGGAGCGGCGCGAGGCTCGCTCGGCTGCCATGTTCGGCCCCTCGCGCCGCTGCACGGGCACCCCTGAAGAGTGCGCGCGCATCGTGGCGAGCGGGCCCATCACCGACGCGCTCGCGCAGGGCGCGCGGCCCAATCCGCCGGGCACCGGGCGCTATGCACGGCAGGTCTCGACGCGGCTGGTCGAAGAGTTTCAGCCCGTTCGGCAGATCCCCAACGTGGCCTCGATCGTCTCGCGCGGCGTGCTCGTGACGCCCACCGCGACGCGCACCCCGACCGCCGGCGAAAACGCGCACAACAGCGAGATGGCCGCGCGCACCGGCATCGACATGGGCGGCGGCGGGACGGTCACCATTCCCCAAGCGCCGTACCGCATGGTGCGCGCCGAAATCGAAGTCGACCAGGACGCGCAGGGGGCGATCACCGGAACGCGCGTGGCGACCTCGTCGCGCTCGCAAGAGTTCGACCGCGCCGCCGAGCGCGCGATCCGCGACGCCCTCACGGGGGCCGACCGTTGGGAGACCGCGGCCCGCCGCCGCTCGCGTTGGTCCATCGAAGTGAGCGAGGCCGTCGCCGCAGGTCGCATCGACACGATCATTCGTGCCGGCGGCTCGGACCCCAACCTCGGATGGCGCGTCGCGCCCGACTCGGCCAACGGAATGCGCATTCGCTACCGCGTTCGCATGGTGAGCATGGTGGTCCTGCGCGAAGACCCGCCGGCCGCAGGAGCGCAGCCAGGCGGCCTCGGCCGCCCCGGCTGAGCGCCGCGCGCTCCACCGGGGGGATGCGCTTTGGGGTGATTGCAGATCGTGCGGGGCGGCGAGCGAGCGGACGCCCCCGTGAAGAAGCGGTTCTCTCCACGGCGGGTTGGCAAACCCGCCGCTAGCGACGGGAGAACGAGAGACCGGTGAAACCCCTCTTCGCTCCACGGCGGGTTGGCAAACCCGCCGTGGAGAAAACCGCTTCTTCACCGGGTGGGCCTTCGAGTCGGCTACGGAGGCGGCGAGGAGGGGTAGTGCGCCTCGCAGCGCGCGCGCTGACCGTCGCGAACGCACTCGGACGAGCGCCCATAGGAGTTCGTGTAGTGCTCTTCGCTGAGGCAGTGGGCGCGGGTGTCGTTGCGGTCGCCGCCCGGCGTTCCGCCGCTCGAGTGGACGATGACCGTGATCTCGCCAGGAGCGCACTGCGCGGTCGCAGCGCCGCCGCTCGAGGTCGTCGTCGAGATCGCCGCTGGGGGAGGCGAAGGGCCGTCGCACGCCGCGAGCAGCGCCGCCGTGAGGACCATGAACAAGCGCACCATGACTGCGCGCGAAGGTACCATCAACCACCGTGAGCACTGTCCACAGCGAGCGCCGCGCGCTCATCGAGGCCATTCGCAGCACTCCCGGCGCGGACGGCCCGCGCTTGGACGCAGCGCGGTGGTTCGAAGCGCAGGGCGACCCGGCGAGCGTCGCGCGCGCGGAGTTCATCCGCGTGCAACTGCAACGAGCGAGCGCACCGCATCGAGAGGACGCGCAGTGCGCGCTCGCGGCGCGAGAGCTGCGGCTGTTGAAGCAGTGGGCGCCCGCGTGGGCCAGCGCGCACCCTGCGCTCACCAAGGTGATCTACCGCAGGGGCTTCGCGGAGTTCGTGCACATTCACGCGCGGACGTTTCTTCCGTGGCGCAAGCAGCTCTTCGCGATCGAGCCCGTGCGGGACGTGCGCATCACGGGGCTGTACCGCCCGCGCGCGGACATCATCGAGGCCGTCGCGCGCTGCGAAGAGTGGCGGCTCGTCGAGTGCCTGCGGTTTCATCACCAGGGGCCGCACCACGAGCCGAGAGAGCTCTTGCTCGCGCTGCTCGAGTCGCCGCACGTGCGCTCGCTGCGCGCGCTGCACGGGACGCGGTTTCAGCTCTCGGCAGAGGGGCGTCGGCGCTTCGAGCGGCTCGCGCTGCTCGAGCAGATCGAGACGTTGGTCATGCCGTCGCTCGATTGGTTTCCCGAGGACCCTGGGCCGTGGTTCTCCGACGGGCTGCCGAGCGCCGCTCGATGGAACAACCTCCGCGACTTCACCGACTACGGCTCGGACACACGCATGACCGACCTGCGTTGGTGGAACTTCGGCTTCTGGAGCAGCCTCGACAAGCTCAGCATCTCGTCCACCGACGATTTGCTCGGCGAGATGGCCGAGCGTCTCCCGCTGCGGCTGCGCGCGCTGCGCTTCTACAACGGCAGCTACAGCTACAACGACCCGAACCGCGAGGACGCGTACGGCGGGCTCATGGACGCGCTGGCCACCCGACCGCTGCGCTCGCTGGACCTGCAGATGTCCAGCTCGAGCTCGCTCTCGCTCGCGTTCTGCCGGGCGCTGCGCGAAGGCGCGTGGACGCTCGACGACCTCTCGCTGCCTATGCTCGACGGCGACATGGTCGAAGGGCTCGCGCGCTCGAAGGGCTCGCGGCACTTGCGCCAGCTCGTGGCGCAGAGCGTGACCGAAGGCGCGCTCGAAGAGCTCGCCGCGTGTGAAGGTCTCGCGCTCGAGAGCTTGGAGCTGCGCCCAGAGAAAGAGCTCCCCAACGAGCTGCTCGCGCGGCTGCTCGCGTCCCCCATCGCGCGCTCGGCCGCCAGCCTCTGGCTCTCGTGCACGCGCTTGGACCGCGCGCTCACGGACGCGCTGTGCGCGATGCCCAACCTCGCGCACCTCTCGCTCCGCGCGCAGTCCTGTGATCCCAGCGCGCGCGCGACGCTCGAAGCACACGTCGGCGCGACGGGCTGGATCGCGATCGAGTCCGACGATGAGCCGTGGCCCGAGGACGAAGCTGGACAGCGCGAGGTGCTGCGGCAACTGCGCGTTGAGAGGAGCGCGGAGCGAGTGATTCCGCTCGACGGGTATGTTCCGCGGATGTGAGTTGCAGCGGAGAAGAGATCGATGGCGAAGCGGCGACGGCGTCAGCCGCGCGGCTGCCAGTGAGCGAAGAGTGCGCGGCTGCCGGTGAGCGAAGAGTGCGCGGCTGCCAGTGAGCGAGCGGTGCGCGGCCCCCACCCGCGCTACCGCGCGCCCCGCCCCCGCGCAGAGCGCAAGGGCGGCGGCTCTGCATGGTGAATCGTCGGGAAATAGTCTGGCAGAGTTGATCGTGAGGGCCCTTGCTCTGCAAGGGCTCTCGGGCTGCTCGATAGCACACCATCACCGCTCGTCACACGACGACAGTCGACACGCGAGCGGCGACGAGATCGCTTTCGTATCGACGAAGCTTCGCTCGTTGCTCGCTGCCATGCCCTTGCAGAGCAAGGGCTGTTTCGATCAAGCCTGCCAGACTGTTTCCCGACGATTCACCATGCAGAGCCGCCGCCCTTGCGCTCTGCGCGGGGGCGGGGCGCGCGGTAGCGCGGGTGGGGGCCGCGCACTCTTCGCTCACTGGCAGCCGCGCACTCTTCGCTCACTGGCAGCGCCGGTGGGGGCCGCTCTTCTGCGCTTGCGGAGAAACGAGCGAGCGCCCGTCTAGACCGGCCTCGCCCCGGTGCCACGAGCGCTCTCGCGCCCAGGCACAGCGAGACCGTAGCAGACCCTCGCGGGTGCTCGCTACAGCGGTCCGTTGCCCAGGCAATTGACCCCGTCGCGGATGCCGTTTTGATCGACGCAGCGCACGCGAAACGGCCGCTCCATCATCGCGGTGTCCGAGCAGCGGCCGACGCCCGCGGGGACGGTCACGTTGTTGCGAACGAGCCCGAGGTCGAGGCAATCGCTGTACGCGCTGGTGCGGGGGTCGTACCAGCACGCGAGGCAATACGCAGGCTCGCCGCAGACGTTGCGGACGATGCCTTCGTACTGACCGAACATTCCGCAGCCGCCTTCGGACGCGGGGATGACGGACACTTCGCTTTGAATACAGGTGTCGAACGTGCGGCACACGGGCGGCGGGGGTGGGGGGCAGAAGTCACCGCCAGAGGGGCACACGCCTCCTCCCCCTTCGAGGCCGATGCAGCACGAGTTGGCGGGGCACTGATCGTCGAACATGCAGTTCTTCGCGCACTCGGGGCGCGAGCCGAAGGCGACGCACGTCTCGTCGGCGGCGCACGGGGTCGTGCAGGACTGCTGGCAGATGCGCTCGTTGGCGCACACCTTGGTGACGCCGTCGCTGAGGGCGATGCAGCATCGGCTCGGGCAATCGCTCTGCTCGTTGCAACGGTTGGCGCACGAGTTGGGCATCGAGCCCCACTGCACGCAGATCTGCCCCGTCGTACAAAGCGGAACGCACGGCGCGTCCCGCAGCGCCCACAGCGGATCCGCGCACACGCCCGGGATGCGCGGGTTGCTCGTCGGGACGCACAGGTCGCGTCCGTTGCACTCGGCGCTCGTCTGGCAGATCACCCCGCAGCGGCACTCTTCGCGCACGCAGAGCTGCGCTTGCCCTTGGGGGCAGCCCCCCGCTGGACCGCACGCGGCCAGCAGCGCGCTCGCGGCGAAGACCGCGCTGGCTGCCCATGTGCGCACAGCGCTCGACCCGTTCATCGACCGGCGAAGCATCTCCGAAGTCCGGGCAATGTACGTCGAGCGGCGCGGTCGGTCGAATGCGGAGGCGCTTTGCTTCGTTCAAGCGCCTCGCAGGCTCTGTGGCGATCGTCGCGCACCTGCTGGTAAAGAGACCGCGTCCCACCACCGCTCGACACGTGTCCATGCAAACTGCCAACGCACTCACTCGCCGCTCGATGCTCATTGGGTCGGGCCTGCTCGCGCTCGTCGCTCCTCGGGCCGCGCTCGCGCAGAGCGCGCCTCGCTCGGGGCGCATGTTCAACAACATCGCTGAAGAAGTGATCCTCGAGGCGATCCGCAACGGGCGCATCGGCTCGCGGCGCCCGGTGGGCAGCACGTCGGTCAACTACGCGTGCGACCTGATGGGGGACATCGACATGGCGTTCAAGCCGAAGAGCGCGTCGCACGGCGAGGGGTTTTTGGGCGAGATCGCGGCGTTTCGGTTGAACCGAATGCTCGGGTTGAGCAGGGTTCCGCCGGCGTGCTCGAGGGTGATTCCGCGGGCGACGCTGCGGCTGCCGAGAGAGACGCCGGTGGTGGTCGAGCGCGACGGGACCGTGCGCGGCGCGGCCATCTACTGGTGCCCTGTGATCCGCGACTCGCGGATCGATCAAGAGCGCGAGCGCACGCGCTGGCAGGGCTGGCTTCGGCAGCGCGGGACGCTCGCGGCCGCCGATCGCACGCGGGCTGAAGAGATCTCGACGCTGCTGGTGTTCGACACGCTCACGGGCAACTGGGATCGCTGGAGCGGCGCCAACGTCCCGATGGACGCGGCCGGGCGGCTGATCTACATGGACAACAACGGCGGTTTCAGCGAGCCGTGGGGCGATCGGATGCAGTCGAGCGCGATGCACAACCTGCGTCAGTCGCAGAAGTTCTCGCGCTCGGTGATCGAGCGTGCGAGGGCGCTGACCGACGCGAGCGTGCGGGCCGAGATGGCCCTCGACGGAGACCCGGCGCACCCGGTGCTGAGCCCGACGCAGCTCGCGTCGATGTTGCGCCGACGCGACGCGCTGATCGCGTACGTGGACGACCTCGTGCGCCGGCACGGAGCGGACAACGTGCTGTGCTTCGGTTGAACGACCGCGCGGGGTGGTAGCGTCCCCGGCCATTCAGCGATGGCTCAGGCATTCTTCGACAAGAGATTTTTGGTCACCGGGGGCCGCGGATTTCTCGGCTCGTTTGTGGTCGAGCGGCTGCGCGAGCGCGGCGCGAGCGCGGTGTTCGTCCCGCGTTCGAGCGAGTACGACCTGTGTGATCCGCAGGCGACGAAGCGGCTGTTCGACGAGGCTCGGCCGGACGTGGTGATCCACCTCGCGGCGCGGGTGGGCGGGATCGGCGCGAACCGACGGCACCCGGGGACGTTCTTTCGGGACAACATGGCGATGGGGCTCAACGTGCTCGAGCGCGCGCGGCAAGCGGGCACCGAGAAGGTCGTCGTGGCCGGGACCGTGTGCGCGTACCCCAAATTCGCCCCCGTCCCATTTCGCGAAGACGACCTGTGGAACGGCTACCCCGAAGAGACCAACGCCCCCTACGGCATCGCGAAGAAAGCGCTGCTCGTGATGGCGCAGGCGTATCGGCAAGAGTTCGGGTCGAACTTCGTCATGCTGTTTCCCGTCAACCTCTATGGGCCGCGGGACAACTTCGACCTCGAAGACTCGCATGTGATTCCTGCGATGATCCGCAAGTTCGTCGACGCGAGCGCGCGCGGCGATCGCGAGGCCACGCTGTGGGGTGACGGCACGCCGACGCGCGAGTTTCTCTACGTCGAAGACGCGGCCGAAGGCCTCGTGACCGCCGCAGAAAAATACAACGACCCCGACCCGGTCAACCTCGGGACCGAGGCCGAGATCTCGATGCGCGAGCTGGCGAGCACCATCGCGCGCGCCTGTGATTTCACTGGAGAGCTGCGCTGGGACGCCTCGAAGCCCAACGGCCAACCGCGGCGCAAGCTCGACGTCTCCCGCGCGAAAGAGCGCTTCGGGTTCACCGCGCAGACGAGCTTCGAAGAGGGCCTGCGCCGCACGATCGCGTGGTACCGAGCCAACCGCGACGCGATCGCCCAACGCGAAGAAGAGAAGAAGCGAGCCGCACGATGAAGCGCGCACTGATCACAGGGATCACGGGTCAAGACGGCTCGTACCTGGCCGACCTGCTCTTGCAGAAGGGCTACGAAGTGCACGGGATCATCCGTCGCTCGAGCTCGTTCAACACCGAGCGCATCGACCACGTGTACAAAGACCCGCACGAGCCCGACGCGCGGCTGAAGCTGCACTACGGCGATCTCACGGACGCCTCGTCCCTGCAGGCCATCGTGACGCTGGTGCAGCCGGACGAGGTCTACAACCTCGGCGCGCAGAGCCACGTTCGCGTGTCCTTCGACATCCCCGAGTACACCGGCGAGGTCACCGCGCTCGGAACGATCCGCATGCTCGAAGCGCTGCGCCGCTACGACAGCAAGTGCCGGTTCTATCAAGCGAGCTCGAGCGAGCTGTACGGCAAGGTCGTGGAGGTCCCGCAGCGAGAGAGCACGCCGTTTCACCCGCGCAGCCCGTACGCGGTCGCGAAGGCGTACTCGTTTTACGCGACGGTGAACTACCGCGAGGCGTACGGGATGTTCGCCAGCAACGGGATCTTGTTCAACCACGAGAGCCCGCGTCGCGGCGAGACCTTCGTCACGCGCAAGATCACGCGCGCGGTCGGCCGCATCAAGCACGGGCTTCAGTCCGCGCTGTACCTCGGCAACCTCGACGCGCGTCGCGACTGGGGCCACGCGCAGGACTACGTCGAGGCCATGTGGCTGATGCTTCAGCAAGACACCGCGGACGACTACGTCGTCGGCACGGGCGAGGCCCACTCGGTGCGCGAGTTCGCCGAGCTGGCCTTCGCGCGCGCGGGCCTCGACTACGGTGACTTCGTGAAGCTCGACCCGAAGTACCTGCGGCCGTCAGAGGTCGACCTGCTCTTGTCCGACCCCAGCAAGGCCCGCGAGAAGCTGCGCTGGACGCCGAAGGTCTCGTTCGTCGAGCTCGTCGAGCGCATGGTCGACTCGGACCTCGAGCTCGCTGCACGAGAGAAGCGCGCGCGGGGCTGAGCGCAGCGCGCGCAGGGTACACTCGTCGTCATGACCGACCGACCCGCGCGATTCGTCTCGTTCGTCGCTTCTCTCGCGTTGCTGGCGCCGTGCGTCGATGGATGCGTCGACGACGCGCACGCGCAGTCGCGCGGGGGCGTTCGACGGCCTCCGCCGAGGCGAGACGCTGGAGTGCTCGTCGACGCTCGCGTGCTCGACACCGGCGTCGCGGTGCGCGCCAACGGCTGTCCGATGCGCCTCGCGGGGCTCGCGACGCAGCCGTGCTCGCTCGCGCCGAGCGTCCACTGCTACGACGGGCCCGAGCACTGCCGGTGCACGCCGAGCGCGGGCGGAGCGCGATGGCAGTGCGAGACGGTGTTTCTCGGCCCGCTGCCGCCGCCAGAGCTCGCGGCCTGAGCCGCCATGGCGGCGGGTGGCGGCCGCCATGGCGGTCCGCCAGGTACGCGGAGTAATCCGCTGTGATTTCGGCGCGCGATCGCGCGGCGCGCGCGTTGCTCACCGACGTCGGCACGATGCCGAGCTCTCTGCACGAAGCGCTGCGAGACGTGTTTCGCGACGACCCAATGCTGGCCGCAGAGCTGCTGCGTCAGATGCACCGCTGGCCCGATGACGCGCCCGATCGCGCGGCGCTCGTGGACCCCACGGTGCGGCAAAACGTGGCTCCTTCGCTGGCGGTCGACGCGGCGCTCGTCTTCTACCGCGGTGAGAGAGCGGTGATCGTGGCGCTGGTCGAGGTGCAGCTCGCCGTCGATCACGAGAAGCCATGGGACTGGCCCGTGTACGCGTGCGCGCTGCGCCGCGAGCACCGGTGTCCGTTTGTTTTGTTGGTGGTCAGTCCTGACGCGAATGTGGCCCGGTGGGCCAACGAGCCCCTCGCGCTCGGTCCAGGAGCCGAAATGCGCGTGGCGGTGTTGGGGCCGGATGAGGTTCCGTGGGTGCGGGACGCGAGCGAGGCGAGGCGTCGGCCGTCGCTTGCGTTTCTGTCGGCGGTCGCGCACGGCAACGCTGGACCCGCTGGCATCGACGCGGTGTTCGCGGCGATCAGCGCTGTGGGTGAGCTCGAAGAGGCTCGAGCTCGGACGTATACTGCAGCTCTGTGGGACGCGCTCGACGCGTCCGCTCAGCGAGCGTTGGAGGTAGCGATGGCGACGAACGACCCTGCGATCGAGAGCAACTTCGAGCGACGGATGCGAGAGATCTTCGAAGCGCGCGGAGAAGCGCGCGGAGAAGCGCGCGGAGAGGCGCGCGGAGAGGCGCGAGGAGAAGCGCGCGGAGAGGCGCGTGGAGAGGCGCGCGCAGAAGCGCGCGTGCTGGACACGATGCGCTCGGCGCTGCTTCAGGCGTTCGCCGATCGGCCCCTCGCTGTGTCCGATGCGCAGCGCGCTGCGATCGAACGCTGTGCGGACAGCGCGAAGCTCGCGCGGTGGCTCGTTCGCGCGGCGGTCGCCGAGTCGGTGGACGACGCGCTGTCTCGGTAGCCGCGATCAACGCGGCGGGGCGCGCTCGGTCTATAGCCAACGCTCGTCGAGCGCCGTGTAGCTGTCCTCGCCGCTCTCGATCACAGCGGCGATCGTGGCGAGCCTCGGGACCTCGCGGTGCACCCAGTAGCGCGCAGCAGCGCGAATTCCCTCGTAGAAGTCGCCTTCGCGCGCCGCGGTGGCCGCGGCCATCTTGACCCACAGCCAGCCGAGCACGAGCACGCTCGTCGCGTCGAGGTAGTCCGTCGCGTGCCCCATCATGCCCATCACGTCGCCGGCCAGCCCCTTGGCCGCGAGCGACTCGGTGAGCGAGAGCCAACGATCGAGCGCAGCGCGCACGGGCGCCACGAGCGAATCACTGACCCCAGTATCCAACGCGCGTGACAAATCACCGTCGATCTCTGCGCGAAAGTGCGCGATCGCCTCGCCGCCCTTCGCGATGACCTTGCGCCCGAGCAGGTCGAGCGCCTGGATCTGCGTGGTGCCTTCGTGGATCGAGTTGAGCTTCTGATCGCGCATCCACGCCTCGGGTAGATACTCGCTCGAGTACCCGTAGCCTCCGTGGATCTGCACGGCGTACACGTTGCTCTCGAACCCGCGCTCGGCGGGAAACGTCTTCGCGATCGGCGTGAGCAAATCCAGCAAGAGCTGCGCGCGCTCGCGCTCTGCCTCGCTCTCGTGATGCTCGGCCGTGTCCGCGTAGCGCGCGCAGAGCGAGACCAGCGCGATCGCCCCTTCGGAGATGCACTTCTGCGCGAGCAGCATGCGACGCACGTCAGGGTGTTCGGTGAGCGCGACGGGCTTCGAGCGCGGGTCGACGTCGCCGAGCTTGCGACCCTGGGTGCGCTCGCGCGCGTAGGCGAGGCTCTCGTGAAAGGCGACCGAGGCGGTGGCCGCGGCGCTGGCGCCGACAAGCAGTCGGGCCTCGTTCATCATTTGAAACATGCACTTGAGGCCGTGGTTCGGGGCGCCGACGAGCCATCCGCGGCAGTCGCCCTCGTCGCCGAACGAGAGCGCGAGGCTGGGGACGCCCTTCCACCCGATCTTGTGGATCGCGCCCGCGACGTGGACGTCGTTGGGCTCCCAGCTACCGTCGTCCGTGGGGCGCTCGCGCGGGACGGCGAAGAGCGAGACGCCGCGCGTCCCCGCGGGCGATCCCTCGATGCGCGCGAGCACCATGTGCACGGTGTTGCTCGCGAAGGACTGGTCGCCGCCCGAGATGAAGATCTTCGAGCCCTTGATCGAGAACGTCCCGTCGCCCCGCGCCGCGGCTGCGCTGGTGAGGTCGGCGAGCGACGAGCCGGCGTGGGGCTCGGTGAGCGCCATCGTTCCGTTGAAGGTGCCGTCGTAGAGCTTGCTGAGAAAGAGCTCGCGCACGCGCTCGTCGCCGAACGCTTCGATCAAGTGCGCCGCGCCCGTGGTCAGCCCCGCGAACGACGTCGCCGCGCAGTTGGCCGCGAGCAAGTACACGCTCGCCGCGGTGGCCACCGTCTGCGGCAGCTGCTGTCCGCCCACCGCGTACGGCCGCGTCGCGTTGATCGTCCCGTTGCCCGCGAGCGAGGACCAGAGGTCCTTCATGATTTCGTGGGTGCGAATTCGACCGTCGACCAGCGTCGCCGGTGACTCGTCCATCGCGCGGTACGCGGGCCAGAGCTTCTCTCTCGCGAGGCGTCGGCAGCTCTGCACCCAGAGGTCGAAGGTGCCCCTGTCGTGATCGCTGAAGTGACTGTGTTTCGTCAGAGATTCTGCGTCGAGCACGTCGTAGAGCAGAAAGTCTACGAACGCGTCGGACACGAGCGGGTTGCGCGCGGCTGCCATGCTGCGCGCGAGGGTAGCAAGCGTCGCTTCAAAACATCACGTGGTCGGCGATGTAGAAGCCGAACGGAAAGCCCGGGTTCGTCGCCGCGGCGTCCGGCGAGTACGCGAGCTCGATGCGAAACACTGCGGCTTGACCCCAGCGGATGAGCGCTCCGAGGCCCGCGCCCCACTTGAGTCCAGGCCCCGGACCGTCGATGGGCGCGCTGAACGTGTAGTCGCTGAAGAGCCTTCCGACGTCGAAGAAGCCCGACGCGCCGATGGTGAAGGTCTGTCGCAGCACGGTGAACTGAAAGAGCAGGGCCCTCAGCTCGAGGTTGGCGTACAGCTTGATGGGCCCCGCGTAGCGCGCAGACGGGACGCCGCGGATCGCGTTGACGCCGCCGGGCATGTCGACGAGGTACGGGCCTGCGCCGCGAAAGCTGTCGTTGAAAGGGACCCTGCCGAACTGCCAGTCTGTCACCACGCGCCCGGCGAAGATCAGCGGTCCGACGATGGGCACGTAGTGCGCGATGCTCGCGCCCACCGACCCGTACACCGTGTCTGCCGCCGTCGGAAACGCGCGGTTGAAGCTCGCCCACACGCCGTAGCCGAGCCCGCGTCGAGGCATCAGCTCGTTGTCGCGCGTGTCGATGATCGCCGTGATCGAAGTGCGCCAGAAGTGCAGCGGCTGTACGCCGTACAACAGCGGAGAGCCGTCGGCGCGGCGCATGGAGGCCTCGCTCTCGAGCAGGCTGCCTCGGTACACGAGCGGGTCCGAGTACTGATACGCGACGGACATCGCGATGCTGAACGGGCGCTTCACCATGTAGCGCGCGTCGACGAAGGCCCACACGTCCCACGCGCCGAAGTGGTTGAAGCGACCGGGCTCGCCGGTGAAGGGCTCGGGCGCTCGAACGCGCTCTCCGTTGCCGACGCCGAAGTAGTTGAGCCCCGTCGTGCGAGAGACGAACAGCGCGGGGTGCAGCCGCAGTCGACCGCGGAGGATCCCCACGATGTCCATCTGCCAGCGGTAGTCTTGCTCGACGAGCTCGAAGCCGGCGGGGCCGGCCTTGCCGCTCACGGTGATCCCGAGCGACATGCTCCAGAAGTACGGTCGGCAGCCGTCGCGAAAGTACGAGAGCGTCCCGGCGACGCCGACGAGCGCGCCGATGTCCGAGCTGCCTCCGACGATGGGAAACCCCGCGGGCTCGACGCGCTGCCGCTCGTAGTCCATCGCGTACACGCCGGAGGTCGGCGCGCTGTTTCGGCTCGCGCGCGGCGTACGAAAGCAGAGCTGCGACGGCAGCGGCTCGTCCTGTTGCGCCTGCGCTGCGGTGGTCACGAGCGCGAGGGCGAGCGTGAGCGCAGCGCGGTTCACCGCTGTGCCTTCTTCACGCGCAGGCGGTACTCGACGGCGACCATCGGATACCAGAACGCGAAGTGCCGCTCGTAGTCGCCCTTGAATCGATTGGCGAGCGGTACGAGCACTTGATCGAGCACGCCGAACACGGCGCCGACCGCAGAGAAGGGCGTCCCGCGCTGGTAGTTCACCGAGAGCAGCTCGAGCTCTGCCGCGGAGTAGCGATAGCGCCCGAGGGGGGTCTTCGGGTCGAAGTAGTCGAAGGTCCGCGCCGTGCCCGCGCGCTTGTGGGTCGGGTCCGTGAAGTAGTCCACGCTCGAGACGAACGGCATGCGCACGTGAACGATCGCGCCGTCGCGGCAGACCCGGTGGATCTGCTCGACGCAGCCCACGAAATCAACCACGTGCTCGAGCACGTCCATCGCCCGCACCTCGTCGAACGAGTCGTCCTCGATGGGCCACGGCAGCGCGTCGAGGTCGTGCACGATGTCCGCGTGGCTGCGGGGATTGCGGTCGATTCCGATGGCGCCGGGGAGCTTGTCCGTTCCGCAGCCGACGTCGAGGACGCGATGAGAAGCAGGGGGCATTGGGTGAAGCGCGCGCAATGTGCCCCCGCCCTCGGCGCGCGGCAACAGCCAAGGGCAGAAAACTCCCCCGCGTTCAGCGCCTCGCGCGCACGAGCGCTCCGACCACGAAGAGCTGCATCACGCAGTTGATCCCCTCCATCACCGTCGTCGCGATCGCCGCGCCCGTCGCCCCATAGGGCGGGATGAGCCTCGTCGCGAGCGCGAGGTACACGGCCAGGTTGAGCAGGCTGATCCACATGAGCGCGCGCACTCGCCCGATGCCCACGATGAACATCGACGAGAGCTGGTTGAGAAACATGAAGAGCCCGCCGATCAACAGCACTTGAAACGGCCGCGTCGCGTGCGCGTATTGCGGGGCGAATCGCCTCAACGCCCACGGCGCGACGATCGCGGCGGCGGTCAGCGCCGGGACGAGAACGACGAGGGCGCGCTGGATCGAGCGCTTGTACACAGCGGACAGCGCGCTGGGGTCGCCGCTCTGCGCCGCGCGCGTGACGATGGGCAGGGCGCTCGTCACGATCGCTGCGGAGATCCCAGTCACGGGCTGGGCGAGGCGCTCGGCTGCTGCGTAGGCGCCGAGCACCGCGTCGCCGTGCGATCGAAGCAGCATGTACGCGGCCTTGAGGTAGATCGTCACGGTGACGTCCAGCACGGCGATGGGCCACGCGAGCGCGAGCAGCTCTCTGGCGATGCTCATCGACGCAGCGCCCGCCTCGCTGAGCGCGTAGATCCTTCGCGTCACCGCCCACGTCGCGACGAGCCCGGCGAGCGCAGCGACATTGAGGGCCCACTGGTGCGCGAGGGCGCTGTTTTGCGTGCGAATCGCCGCTTCGACGAGGGCGAGCCTCGCGAGCGCGATCAGCAGCGGCAGCGCGACGATCCTGTGCATCGCTTGCTCGTACTGCGCTGGCAGCCTCGCGGCGGCGAGCGCCACCACGGGAAACACAGCGACCGCTGCGCTCGAGACGAGCGCGGTTGTTCCGCCGTAGCCCGAGAGCCGAGCGGCGGTGACCGCGGCCATCGACGCGATCGTGGACGAGAGCGCGTACAGCGCGAACAGCGTGCGAATCAGCGCGGCGTCGGGGCCCTTTCTGCGCGCTGCCACGGTGACCGCGACCAGCGAGAGCCCAAACGCCGCCACCGCGCGAAACGGCTCGACGAACGCCTGCGCCGCCGAGAGCGAGCCGAACGCAGCGGGCCCGAGCGCGAGCGCTTGTCGCCCTGTCACCACGGTGTTGATGGCCTCGGCCGCCGCGTCGCCCGCGAGGATGCTCGCGACGTTGCGCGCGATCCGCGCGGCGTCCGAGGCGTCCGACGCGAGCGCCGCCCGCGCGCGATCGAGCAGCGAGGGCTTCACCAGAGCACCCGGTACTGCGCGAGCGTCTCGTCCGTGCATCGGTCCCACGAGAAGCGCTGCGCCCGCGCGCGTCCCTTCGCGATCAGCGCCTCCCTTCGCGCGTCGTCGAAGAACACCCGCTCGATCGCGGCTCGCATGGACTCTCGGTCCTCTGGATCGAACTCTTCTGCTGCTCCGCCTGCGACCTCGGGCAGCGCGCCGCGGTTCGCGATCGCCACCGGACATCCAGCGGTCATCGCCTCGACCACGGGCAGTCCGAAGCCCTCGTACAACGACGGGACCACGGTCGCCCTCGCCGCGCCATATAGCGCAGCCAGCACGCTGTCGTCGCCGCCGAGCTGCGCGAGAGATCGCTCTGTGAGCTTGTGGGCTCGCGCGTGATCGAGCTCGCGCCGGCTCAGCGGGCCGCCGCCGAACGCGATCACCTTTGCGTCTCGCGCGAGCGCCGCGCTGCTCGCGAAGGCTTCGACGAACGCCTCGAAGTTCTTGTACCCGTCCCGCGTCCCGACGTAGAGCACGAACGGCCTGTCGGTGAGCGACGGATCGAGCGCGCAGGGCGTGGCGAGCGTGCAACCGTGGTGCACGACGGCGACCTTCTCTTCAGCGATCGACTGTCGCTCGAGCAGGTCGCGGCGTGTCGTCTCCGACACGCACAGCACCCGATCCGCGCGGTCGATCGAGCGACGCTTGCGCGCGGCCGTGTCGTCCCAGCGAGAGAAGTGGCCGCGAAATCGCTCGTGGATCATGTCGTGCACCGTGGTCACCCGCGGGCCGCGCGCGCCGTTGCTCTTCGTCCACGTGTAGAAGGTCTCGTGCACGATCGAGCGCTCGTCTGCGGCCACGAGCCGAGTGGCCACGAAATCAAGCGCCATCAGGGGTCCGTACGCGCCCTGCGGCAGCGGCACGTATCGGCCGACGGTGCGGGCGTCGCTCGCGGCGAGCAGGGCGTTGCGGTGCAGCGGCGCGAGGACCTGCGCACGCACGCCTTCGCGCAGCGGCAGCCGCGCGGCGAGCTCGCAGAAGTACCGCGAGATGCCCCCCACGCGCTGGAGGCAGAACGCGTGGTGATCGAAGACGATGTTCATGACGAGCAGCGCGACATGGATGTCAGCGCGTCGCAGCGCGCGCGAGTTTTCAAGGTGCAAATCATGCGTCGACGGGCGTCTGCCCGGCGAGTTGGTACTCTGGCGGAAGTGTAGTAATCCCTGCGGACGCTCTCGCATTCAACAGGTCAGCCTCGCTTTGCCCCACCGCGCGACGCGCGGGGCGCCCGCCGCGCGATGCGCGGGGCGAACGAGCGACGGCCCATTCAATAGTCGAATGTCCCTCGCTTCGCTTGTCATTCCTTCGCTCTCGCTCGCGGCGTACGGCGTGTTGCACGCGTTGTTCGCGCGCAACGTGCGTCGCCTCGAGCGGCCGCGGCCCGCGCCGAACGCCGCGCGCAAGCTCGCGACGGTGAGCGCCGACGGGCGCGCCGAAGGCGTCACGTTGCTCAAGGCCTGCGCTGGCGCAGACGAGGCCCTCGAAGAGTGCCTCTCGTCCTACTTCGCCATCGAGCACCCGCGGGTGCAGATCCTCCTCGGCGTCGCCGACGAGAGCGACCCTGCGGTGGCCATCATCCGCCGCGTGATCGCCCGCAACCCCCACGTCGACGCGCGGCTCGTGATCGTCTCGCGTCAGAGCCACGCGAGCCCGAAGATCAACACGCTCGCCGCGCTCGAAGCGCAGGCTCGCTACGACGTGCTGTGGATGAGCGACAGCAACACCGCGGTCGAGCCCGACGCGCTCGCGCCCATGCTGAGCGCCCTCGCGCGCGACGGCGTCGGCGGCGTGGTCTCGGTCGTCGCTAGCGTGGACGAAGCCTCCTACGGCGCGGCGCTCGACAACCTCGCGGTCAACGCCTGGGTCACCTTCGGCGCCGTCGCGATGCTCAGCTCGCGCGGCGTCTACGCGGGCGCTGGCAAGTCCATCCTCTTGCGCCGCACGACCTTGCACCGCGCTGGCGGCTGGGGGCCGATGGGCCGCAGCTTCGCCGACGACACCGTGCTCTTCGCAGGAATCGCCGAGCTCGGCCTCTCGGTCGTCGCCGCCCCGAGGATCATCCGCTGCCCCAACGCCAACAGCACCGTTGGGACGTTCTGGCGCAGGCACAGCCGCTGGTCGCAGATCCGGCTCGCGTTGGCGCCGCACTCGCTCGCGAGCGAGCTGCTCTGCTCGCCGTTCTTCATGGCCCTCGCCGCGGCGCTGCTCGACCCGTCGCTCGCGGGGCTCGCGCTGCTCGCGCTCTGCGCTGTCGCGCAGATGGCCGGCGACTCGTGGATCTCTCGCGCCCTGCGCGGACAGTGGATCCCGCCCGCGCTCTTGCCCGCTGCGCTGCTGCGGCCGCTCGCGATGGCGGCGCTGCACACGCGCGCGCTCTTTACGCGCAAGACCGTCTGGCGGGGTCGCGTCGCGTACATGGGCCCGCGCAGCTTGATCATCGCCCGCGACGTCTCGTGGCAACACGACGACGACGTGCTCGACGAGGGCGTCGAGCCCGACTACGCGTTCGAAGACACTCTCGGGCCGCCGGTCGCCGCCCACGCGGCGCGAGCGAGCGCGCCGACGCCGGGCAACGACTGAGCGAGCTCGTGCGCGGCCATCACCGAGGCCGTCGCGAAATCACCGACGATCCCCGGGCCGATCGCGCCGACATCGCGGCCGAGCGTCACGAGCGTGCGCAGGGTCTCTCGTGGCTCTGACCGCGACGCCCGCACCGCCATCAGCGAAAACGTGTCGTGCCGGTACATCCGTCGCGCGCATGCGCGCAGCCCCTCTGGGGCGCTCGGCTCGTCGATCCACCGAGCCATCGCCATGCGCTTCTCTTCGTACAGCCTGTCCATGCGCGTTCCGGACGTGAGCGAGCCGGGGTGCATGCGAAAGCTCCCGAGCGTGCTCCCCGTGTGCGCCACGCGCGCCCGCGGGCTGCGCGCCGCAGCGCGAAACCACAGGTCCCAGTCGCCCACCAATCGATAGCGGGCGTCGTAGCCGCCGAGCGCGCGGACGAAGTCGGTCTTGTAGAAGAGCGCGAGCGGGTTGACCCACACGTCGAACCACCGACGCATCCGCCCGTCGCGAATGCGGTCGAGCACGTCCTCGCGGGTCTCGTAGTGAAAGCGCCGCGCGCCGTCGAACATCTCGTAGTCGCCCACGACCAGCTCGCTCTCGGGCCGCGCGTCGAGCGTGCGAGCCACGGCCGAGAGCGCGTCCGGTGACCACAGGTCGTCGGCGTTGAGCCAGCCGATGCACGCGCCGCGCGCCTCGCGGATCCCGAGGTTCATCGCTTCGTAGATGCTGCTCTTGGCCACGATGATCCGCGTCCGCGGGGCGTCGCGACGGATGCGCTCGATCGTCCCGTCCGTCGATCCTCCGTCGATCACGATGTGCTCGACCCTCGAGGGATCGATCGTCTGCTCGGCGAGCGACGTCAGCATCGGAGAGAGAAACTGCTCAGCGTTGAGCGTCGGCGTGAGGACGGTGACGACTGGATCGGGCACGGGAGGCGCGTCCGTACTCGCTTCTCGGCGCGACGACAAGCGAAGGCGCCCCTTTGCTCGCGCGCGGATGAGTCGGTTTTTGCCCCAGAGAGTGGTACGCAAGCGTTGCGTGCGACGGCTGCTCCCATACCTCCTCGTGCTCTTGTTGGGGCTCTTTGTGCACGGACCCAACGTGCGCGTCCCCTTCGCCGTCGACGACTACGCGCACGAGGCCATGCTCGACCGTTCGTGGCCGCTGCGCCGCGCGCCGTGGGACCTCTACAACTTCGTCGACGGCAGCCCCAGAGAGGTGCGCGCCCTGACCGACGCGGGCGTGCTCCCGTGGTGGTCGCATCCGCAGCTCTCGTTTCGCTTCTTTCGCCCGCTCACGAGCCTCACGCGCGCGCTCGATCATCGCGTGTTCGGCACCTCTGCGCTCGGCCCGCACGCGCACTCGATGGCCTGGTGGATCGCGTGCGTCGTCGCGTGCGCGCTGCTGTTTCGACGGACCCTCGGCGATCGCGCCGCGCCCGTCGCGCTCGCGTTCTTCGCGCTCGACGCCTCGCACACGCTGCCGATCGGGTGGCTGGCGAACCGCAGCTTTCTCGTGTGCGTAGCGTTTGGTCTGCTGGCCCTGTGGCGCTGGCACGCCTACCGCGAGCGCGGCGAGAAGCGGGACGCCCTGGTGTCGTCCGCGCTCTTCTCTCTCTCTCTGCTCGGCGGAGAGTACGCGCTCACCATGATCGCGTACGCCGTCGCCCACACGCTCGTCGCCCGCGAGGCGACGGTCCCGCGATGGCGCAGCGCGCTGCCATGGGCGCTGCCGCTGCTCGTGTGGGCGTTGATCTATCGCTTCGGCGGCTACGGCTCGCAGCACTCGGACGCCTACCTCGATCCGTTGCGCAGGACGGGCGAGTTTCTTCGCGTCGCGCCCGCGCGGTGGGCAGGGCAGCTCGGGGACCTGTGGTTCGGCGTCCCCGCGGAGGCGGCCACGGTGTTTCGCTGGTCGCCGCTTCGCGCGCGCGGCACCGGAGCGCTCTTGCTCGCGTCCATCGCCGCCGCGCTCTACGCGATGCGCCCTGTGCCCATCGCGCTGCGCTGGTTCGCGCTCGGAAGCGCCCTCGCGCTCGTCCCGGTGCTCCCCTCCTTTGGCGCGTCGCGGCTGCAAGTGGGCGCGAACATCGGCGTGTCCGCGGTGCTCGGCGTGCTTGTCGTGCGCGTGTTCGAGGCGCTCGTTCGCAAGGACGAGGCGCGACGAGGACGGTGGACCGCGCTCGCCGCGCTGCTTCCCACGCTGCTGTTGCTCTACGGCCATTTGTGGGCGAGCCCGTCCCGCGCTCGCGCAGGCGCGCTCGACATGGTCTTCGGGCACCGGCGCGAGCTCGCGATGATCCAGCGCGCGGCGGTGCGCAACGAGGGGCTAAGCGATGCGAGGGTGGTGCTCGTGGCCGCGTGCGACGGACAGACGCTGCTGTACTCGCCGTGGATCTGGCAGCGCGCGGGCCTCGCGATGCCTCGCTCGTGGCTGGGGCTCACGGGCACCGGCGGGACCTATCGCTTGCGTCGCCCCGAGCGTGACGTGCTCGTGCTCGAGGCGCTCGCGGGGCCCTATTTGATTCATCAGCCCGAGATGATGTTTCGCGCGCGCGAGTCGATGCTGCGAGCGGGTGATCGCGTCGAGCTCGAGCACGTCTCGATCACCGTCGAGCAGATGCAACCCATCCGCCGCGTGTCCTTTCGCTTTCGCGAGAGCATCGAAGAGCGCTTTCGGCTCGTGGTGATGGATCGCTTCGGGATGCGCGAGACACCGCTGATCCCCGTCGGCAGCGCGGTCATGGTCGCGCCCGCTGAAGTGCCGCCGTGAACAACAGGGCCGTGTTGAATTCGTGTGCGTGGCGGACTACTGCGGCGCGCCCGCGTCGCCGCCGCGGCCGATCGCCTCGCCGAAGACCCAGCCGGTGCCCGAGGGCCAGCGCACGCGATACCAGCTCCCGCTGCGGGCTTCGATGGTGAGGCGCGTCTCGAAGGGCAGGCGAGTGATGACCGCGCCGTTGCGCGGCTCGGCGCGGATGAGGGCGCGCGACCAGGTGACGCGCGCGGGCTCGGTGTGCGGGAGGGGCGTGCCCATGAAGACCGTGACTGGGGCCGAGAGCGTCGGGTCGTCGACGCCCGAGTCGAGCGCGGTGCGCGGGACGTCGTAGCCGGGGCAGGGGTCGTCGGCGGTTCCGGGCGTGACGGGGCAGGGCTCGCCGGGACGGAGGCGGCGACGGGCGATTGCGGCGTCGCGCGCCGCGGGAGCGGGCTCGAGTGATGGCTCTGCGCCCGCGCCTGCGTCGAGCGCGCCGAGCGCGTCGGCGCCGAGCGGGCCGAAGCGCATCGCGATCACGTACTGGTAGCGGGCCTTCGCGTGGGTCTGCTCGAAGAGCGCGTCGATGGGACCCATCCCGCCCCGCTGCCGCGCGCACGCGACGAACGTGAGCGGGTCGCGCACCGAGCTCGCTCTGCCCTGCACCGGAACGACAATTCGTCTGGAAAAATCCACGCGAAGTCCCAGCGAGAGCACCTGCGCGGGCTGCTGTCCCGCGACCAGCGCCGCCGGGCAATCGCCGAGCTTCGCGAGCGCGTCGCGGATGATCCGCTCGATGTCTTGGGAGTTGTCGCAGCGGTCGCCGGGCGTGTCGAGCTCGTCACCGTCACCGCAGGACACGAGCTCGACCCTGGTCACGCGCACCGGGACGAGCGGAGGACGCTCTGCCTGCGGCCCCGTCGCGCTGGCGTCGTACGCGCTCGGCGCTGCGCCGCCGTCGTCGCCCGCTTCGGGCTCGGTCGACGACGCGTGCGAAGGGTCCGGCGCGCGGTGCAAGACCTTGTTGAACAGCCCCTGTCCCAGCATGAACCCGAGCAGCGTCGCGGACGCGCCGCACGCCAGCGACGCGCCGAGCATCCAAGAGGGGTCCTTCGAGCGAACGATCCGCGGAGCCATGAATTGCCTCTATCTCTCCTCGCCGATCGAAGCTGCTCGCCGCGCCCGCTCGTCGCGCTCTCGCTGCGCGCGCTCGAGCACCAGCTCGCCGCCGCGCACGGACTCGATGAGAAACCGCGCCGCGAGCTCCATGCGCTCGTCCTCGCGCAGGTCCCCGCGTCGTCCTCGCGTCGCGGCCCACAAGGCGATCCCCGCGGCGACCGAGACGTTGAAGCTCTCGACCATGCCCAACATCGGAATCGCGAACGCCCCCGCGGCCACCGACCGAAGCTCGGCCGAGATGCCCGCGTGCTCGTTGCCGAACGCGAGCGCCACCTTCGGCTGCTTCGCGATCTCTTCGAGCTCGGTGGTCGCGCGCATGTCCGCCACGTACAGAGCGTAGCCGCGGGCCGCGAGGTCCTTCGCGCACTGCTCGGGCGCGCTGTGGCGGCGAAGCTCCATCCACTTCTCGGCGCCCTTGGTCACGCGCGTGGTCATCTTGACGTGCGCGTTGGCCTCGATCGCGTGCACCTCGTGGACGCCGAGCGCGTCGCACGTGCGCAATATCGCCGAGGCGTTGTGCGGGTCCGTGAGCCCTTCGATCACGCACGTCACCGAACGCGTGCGGCCCGAGACCGCCTTCCAGATTCGCTCTCGCCGCTCGTCTACCACCAGCGGCTCGAGCGCCCGAACGCACTCCGCCGCGCTCATCGGCAGGGGCTTGGGCGCTTCGGGGTCGAACACCGTGTCAGCCCAACGCTTCACGCTTTCTCGAACTCCTCGCTCACATCAATGGCGCTCTCGATCACCGTGTGATCGCCCGAGCTCGGCGGCGGTCGCAGCATGCGCAGGGCGCTCTTGGCGTCCAAGGGCCTGTGCTCTCGCTCTCGTTGCAGCATCGCGCGGACGATCGCGTCGAGCCACGAAGGGGTGTCCGCGCGGCGCGCGCGCAGGTCGGGGACGACCTTCGTGCGCATCTCGATCGCCAGCGCCACGGGCGACTTGGCCGTCCAGGGCAGCTGGCCGGTGATCATCTCGTGCAGGAGCACGCCGACCGCGTACAAATCCACGCGTGCGTCGAGGTCGCGCTGCCCCGTCGCCTGCTCGAAGGCCATATACGCCGGCGTGCCCACGACGCGGCCGGCGCGCGTGAGCGTGGCGTCTGCGTGGACGCCCTCTTCGATCACGAAGCGCCGCGCGACGCCGAAGTCGAGGACGCGCACCGAGGGCTTCTTGTCGGGCGTGCGGATCAAGAAGACGTTTTCGGGTTTGAGGTCGCGGTGCAGGATCCCTCGCGCGTGCGTGGCGCTGAGCGCCTCGAGCACCTGCCGCGCGATCTGCACGGCGTCGACGAGCGGAAACGCCCCCTCTCTGCGAATGCGCAGCGAGAGCGGCTCTCCTTCGAGCCGCTCCATCACCAAGAAGGGCAGGCCGTCTTCGGTGGTCCCCGCGTCGAAGACCGTCACGATCCGCGGGTGCGCGAGGGCGGCGAGCACCTTCACCTCCGCGTGAAACCGCGCGACAGCGACGGTGTCCCGCGCGAACTCAGGGGCGAGCACTTTGACCGCGACCGGTCTGCCCAGTCGATCGTCGACGGCGTCGTAGACGACGCCCATTCCGCCGCGCGCGATCAGCCCGCGCACGCGGTAGCGCCCGGCGAACATCGGCGCAGGCGTCGCCATGCGCGAGCTCGCGAGGACCGCCTCGGTCGTGATCTCTGTCGGGTCGTCCTCGTCCGTGCGAACGGCGGGGTTCACCACGGGCATCGTCCCAGCGGACGCTTCGCGCACGGGCTGGTTCGTGATCGGGCAAATGGGCGCGTCCGCGTCGTGCGGAAACCCACAGTGCCGGCATCGAACGAAACGCTGAACCATCGTTCATTCGTCAACGACCGTCGTCGACGCGCGCAGTATCGACACAGCCTCGCGCGCGCAGCAAGCGCCGCGGCTCGCGCTGACCTTTCTGACTCTGCGTCGCTTGACCGGCCCGCGTCGCGCGTGACAAAGCCCACTCCTCGCTCGTGCAACGCCCGCGCTGCTCATCGTCGACCGTCAACGCCCGTGGCGCATTCGCCTCGGTCGCCGCCGCGTGCGTCGTCGCGCTCTCGTCGGGCACGGCTGGCGCGCAGTCGGCGCCTCCCTTGTTCGGCCCGCAGCCGGGCGAGCGCGCGAGCGTGACCGCCGCTCGCCCTTTGCCGCAGGCAGAGCCCGAGCAAGTCGAGGGCGACACGATCCGACGGCGCCTGGGCTTCTCCGTCGTCACGGGCGGCGGCGCGGCCCTCGGCGCGCTCGCGGCGCCGGTGTGGCACGCGGCGTCGGTGCGAATCGGCGTGCAGTTTCGCTCCCCATTCGCGTTGTACCTGCAGTCGCAGTTCTTGCTCGGCGCAGTCGCGCAGGCCAACGGCGGCGGGGTGTTTCTCGGGCTCAACAACAGCCTGCTCGCCGAGCTCTCGATCCAGAACTACGTGCAGCTCGCGCTCGGGCCGTCCGTGGACCTGGCCGATCAGCGCGAGTGCTCGGGGTGCGTGCTCTCGACGTCGCTGTGGTTCGGGCTTCACCAGCGATTGGCGGTTCCGCTGATCGCGCGGCCGTCGTTTGGCGGCACGAGAGGGCCGAGAGGGCCGTCTCGCGCGATCAACCTCGCGCTCGACCTGCACGAGAACTTCGCGCCCACGGGTGTGCTCTTCACCAGCACCGTCGCGCTCGGGCTCGACTGGTACTGAGCGCAGAAGCGCGGCTCACTTTCGACAGGTGAACACCAGCGCTGGGGGGACGTTCTTCCACACCATGGTCTCGTCCACGCGCGCCCATCGCGCGTGCATAAACGGCCGCGCGTCCCAGGTGAAGAACCGCTGTCGCTGCTGGCTGTACGCGACGTACCGCGCGTGCACGTAGGCGTACTGCGTAAACGCCCCGCGCGGCGCGAGCAGCGCGCTCGCCGACTCCATGATCCCGCGGCGGATGTCTTCGTCCATCAGGCTCAGGCCCAGCGACGAGATCACCGCGTCGGCGCGGCCCGCCACGGACGTTCCGAGCAGGGCGGGGCCGTCCGTCGCGCTGCCGTGAACGCCGATCAAGCGCGGGTCGCCGATGGCCTTGGTGCACCCTTCGAGCAGCCCCGCTTCGAGCTCGATCGCGTACAGCTTCGCGTCGGGGCGCAGCTTCGCCAAGATCGCTCGCGTCAGCGTGCCCGTCCCGGGCCCGAACTCGACCACCACCTTCGCGTCCGACGGAATCGCCGCGAGCATCGCCTCGACGAGCCACCGCGAGCTCGAGACCACGTTGGCCGTCGTGTCGAAGTCCTCGAGTCCCTTGCGAAAGAACCGCGCCGTCACCGCCGCTCGCTCGAGCAGTTTCATCGCGCATCAGCTCCGGTCGAGGAGCGCGCGCAGCTGCGCGAGCGAGACCTCGTAGCTCTGGTTGCAGTAATCGCAGGTGAGGCTCACCGACGAGCCCGCAGAGAGCAGCTCTTCGATGTCCGCGCGCGGCAAGCTCGAGACCGAGGCGAGCACGCGCTCTGCGCTGCAATTGCAGGCGAACGCCACGCGCTCTTCGGACGTCACCTCGAAGTCCAGCCCTTCGAGCAGCTTGGCCGCGAGCGTGTGCGGCGTCTCTTCGAGGTCCTTCGCGCGCTCGTCGATCGACTCGAACGACGGCAGCCGCTCGGTCATGATTCGCAGCGGCTCTGGGCGCGTCTCGGGCGTGAGCTGCACGAGGTATCCGAGCGCGCGGGAGAGCGTCGCGCCCTCGCCGTCGAAGCGCGCCGCGATCGCGATCATCGTCACGATCTGCTCGGACGACTGCATGTACTCCATCAGCGCCTGCGCCGTGCTCGCCCCAGGCGGAACCTCGACCACCCCGCGAAAACCCCGCTGCTGCGGCAGCGTGCGCACCATCTCGAGCTGCGCGCCGTCGCCGAGCACGACCGCGCTCGATCCCTTGGCCCGCGCGATCAGCCCGCGCGTGCGGCCCTCGGGCTGCGCGTCGATCGCGATGCGCCCGCTGTCGTCGGCGCCGTGCAGCACGCACTGCGCGCGCAGGTCCGGCGCCATCGTCTCGCGAAACAAGATCGCGCCCACCGTCAGCTCGGCCAGCAGCTTCGCCTCGGGCCCCGCCGCGCGCTGCGCTGCGATGATGCCTCGCGCGCACTGCGTCGCGTCCACGCTCACCACGCGAAACGAGCCGTCGTCGGTCATCGCCCTCAGCGCGAGGTCTCTCTGTTCGATTACGGTCACCGCGCAACCATCACACACGAGGCCCACAAAATCACCGTCGTTTGCCGGCGCGCCTGGTGTACGCTCTCCCACCTCTTCTCCACTGCCACCCTTCGGAGCGCCGCTGTGACCAGCCCCGTTCAGGCCATCAAGATCCTCGTGATCGACGACGACGCGGGCATCTGCGACCTGCTCGAAACCGTGCTCAGCAAAGACGGCTTCGAAGTGAAGACCCTGCGAGACCCCACGCAGGCGCCCAACGAGATCCGCGGCAACGGTTATCACCTCTGCCTGCTCGACCTGATGATGCCCCGGCAGGACGGCATCGAGACGCTGCGCGCGATCCGCGGCGAAGACACGGACCTCGGCGTCATCGTGATCACCGGCTACCCGTCGCTCGACTCCGCCGTGCAGTCGATGCAGCTCGACGCGCTCGACTACCTCCGCAAGCCCTTCACCGTCGAAGAGCTGCGCGAGGTCGTCGCCCGCGCGATGAAGAAGAAGGGCCTCTCGCGCGCTCCTGAAGAGCAGCTGCACAGGGTGATCGGCGAGACGATCCGCAATTTGCGCAAAGAGAAGGGCCTCACGCTCAAGCAGATGGCCAAGCGCACCGGGCTCTCGGTCTCGCTGCTCTCGCAGATCGAGCGCGCCGAGTCGAGCGCCAGCATCTCGTCGCTCTACAAGATCGCCGTCGCGCTGGACACACGAATTCAAGAGCTCTTCGGCGACTTCTGAGCGCTCAGCGCTCGAAGCGAAGTCGCGCCGAGCCGGGCGGGCGCTGCAGGGGCATGTAGATCGGGCGGGGCATCGCGTCGCCGACGATCCGCGGACGCCTGCGCTGCGCGCCGAACTCGCGCGCGACCGCGACGAGAAAGAGCACGGCTTCGAGCCACGCGACGTGGTAGCCGAGGCAGAAGTGCGGACCGCCGCCGAACTGCGCGGTCTCGATCGGGCCCGGTCTTCGCTCGCGGCTGAGCCATCGCTCGGGGACAAACGCGTCGGGATCGGGGTAGCGCTCGGCGTTGCGCGACATCGCGTGCAGCGAGAGACCCACGATCTGCCCCTTGTCGAAGGTGCGATCGAAGAGCGACCAGGGCTGCTCGGTCTGCCGCGAGTCGAACGCCACCGGCGGGTGCAGCCGCAGCGCCTCGCGAAACACCCCTTCTGCGAAGGCGAACTTCGCGAGCGCCTCGGGCGTGGTGGGCGGGCCGTCGGCGGCGAGCGCCTCGTCGACCAGGCGATCCCAGCGCTCGCGGTCCTTCGCGAGGTACAGCATGGCCCACGCCATCGTGCTCGCCGTGGTCTCGTGTCCGGCGAACACGAGGACGCGGAGGTTGTCGAGCAGCTCGCGCGCGTCCAGTCCACGGCCCTCGTCGTCGCGGCCGTTGACCATCGCCGAGACCAGCGAGGCTTCGGGGTCGCGTCCGCGCTCGCGGTCGGCGATCGCCGTGAGGCGCTCGTCGATCCACCGCTTGGCGGTCGAGCCGCGGCGGTACGGGCTGCCGGCGAAGTCCCACTGCACTGGCAACAGCGCCAGCGAGTAGCGCTCGAACGCCTGACGCCACTCGGCGAGCGCGTGGGGCTCGATGCCCATCATGCGAAAGATCACGTCGACGGCGAACTCGCGGGTCTCGTCGCAGATGGCGATTTCGTCCCGTGATTTCCAGCGCGAGACGCGGGGGACGATGACCTCGGCCATGAGCGCGCCGGCCTTGTGAGCGCCGAGGCCCTTCGGCGTGAAGGGCGCGTTGATCGCGCCGCGCATGCGTCGGTGCGCCTCTCCGTCGACCCCGAGCACCGAGCGCCCGACGAGCACCTCGGCGTCCCTCGCGAGGTGCGCCGACGAGGTCTCTCGATTGCGAAACACCGCGAACGCTTCTTCGCGCACGCTCGCGATCACCCAGCTCTTCGGCCCCATTTGCAGCCAGAACAGCGGCGAGCGCTGGTCTCCCTCGGCGCACACCCACGGCAGGTCCACCATCATCGCCGCTGTGTGCCCGACGCCCGGCAGCCACCCCGGAGCCACCGGCAGCCCCTCTCGATCCCTCGGTCGGAGCTTGGACACAGCGCGCCTCGTGAGCTCAGCAGCGATCACCATCGACGTGGACCATAGCGCACCGGCGCTCGCGGCGTGCGGCGTCGGTGTGCGGCCCCATTGGCAGTAAAATCACTGGCGAAATTCATCTTCTGTCCGATTGCTGTTAGGGTGTGTCGCATGCGCGATTCGTTTGCTTCTCGGTCTCTCTTTGTCTTCGCTGCGTTGAGCGCGGCGTGTTCGCAGCCTCCGCCGGCGGACGACGCGAGCGCGGACAGCGCGGCGGCGAGCGATGTGCGCAGCGACATCGTGGCCCCGATCGGCGACGCGATGGCCGACGCGAGCGCTCCCGATGCGCTCGCAGACAGCGCGCCAGACGTGGCCCCCGATGTGTTCTCGATGTTTGGCCTCGATTCGCGGCCGAGCAACACGACGTGCAACGTGTTTGCGCGGCCGACGGGCAGCGCGGGGGTGCGCGCGCAGCGAGCGCTCGCGATGCAGCCGAACTTCTCGTCGGTGACCACGGTGTTGCAGGCGCCGGGCGACAACAACTTCTGGTACGTGCTCGAGAAGGCCGGCCGCGTGCGTCGCATGCGCAACGACGGGATGGGCGCGGCGGTCACGACCATGGCCGACATCACCGGGCGGGTGAACGCAGCGCCCAATGAAGCCGGGCTGCTCGGGATGGCGTTTCACCGGGACTTTGCGCGCAACGGGTTCGTGTATCTCTCGTACACGCGCACGTTCATGGGGCGGCTGCAGAGCGTGATCTCGCGCTTTCGCTCGACGGACATGGGCGCCACGCTCGACACGACGAGCATGGGGCACGAGACGATCTTGCTCACCGTCGATCAGCCGTTCAACAACCACAACGGCGGGCACATCGCGTTCGGCCCCGACGGGATGCTCTACATCGCGCTCGGCGACGGCGGCTCGGGCGGCGACCCGATGAACAACGCGCAAAACCTCGGAAATCTCCTGGGCAAAGTCCTTCGCATCGACGTCGATCGCGCAGGGATGGGCACGCCCTACGCGATCCCCGCGGACAACCCCTTCGTCGGTCGCATGGGCGCGCGCGGCGAGATCTGGGCGTACGGTCTGCGCAACCCGTGGAAGTTCTCGTTCGACACGCGTACCGGAGACCTCTGGACCGGTGATGTCGGCCAAGACCGCTTCGAAGAGGTCGACGTGCTTCGCGCCGGCGGCAACTACGGCTGGAAGGTGATGGAGGGCACCAACTGCTTCAGCCCCGCGATGGGCTGCAATCAAGCGGGGCTGCAGCTGCCCGTGCTCGAGTATCCGCACTCGGACGGCGTGTCGATCACCGGCGGATTCGTCTACCGAGGCAGCGCGATCCCGTCGCTGCAAGGGCGGTACATCTTCGGTGACTTTCAGAGCCAGCGCGTGTGGGCGGTGCAGTACGACGCGATGGGGCGCGCGTCGAAGCAAGACCTGTTCATGGCGCCCGGGGGCATGGCCACGTTCGCGCAAGACCAGAGCGGCGAGGTCTACGTCGTCTCCTACGGCAACGGGCTCATGTACCGCATCGAGCCCACAGGGACGCCGCCGATGGACACGGTCCCCCGCACGCTCTCGGCCACCGGGTGCTTCACCGCTGGGGACATCGCGCGCCCCGCAGCGGGCGTGATCCCGTACTCGATCAACGCGCCCCTGTGGTCCGACGGCTCGGAGAAAGAGCGGTACTTCGCGCTCCCCGAAGGCGGCCGCATCACCGTCGCAGCCGACGGGCACTTCGAGTTTCCCAACGGGACGATCCTCATCAAGACCTTCTCCGTCGGCGGCCGTCGCGTCGAGACGCGCTTGTTCGTCCGTCACATGGACGGCAACTGGGGCGGCTACACCTACGCGTACAACGCCGCGGGCACCGACGCGGATCTCTTGCAAGCCAACGAGACGCGGACCTTCGGCGCGCAGTCCTGGTACTACCCCTCGCGCAGCGAGTGCTTTCGCTGCCACACCAGCGCCGCGGGCTTCTCGCTCGGACCAGAGCTCGGCCAGTTCGATCGCTTGCAGCGCTACCCGAGCACCGGCCGCACGGCGTCGCAGCTCGCCACGCTCGAGAACATCGGCTTGTTCGCCGCGCCGTTGCCCGCCGCGCGAAACACCATCCCCGCGTACGACAGCGCCGCGCCGCTCGCCGACCGCGCGCGAGCGTATCTGCACTCGAACTGCTCGTCGTGCCATCGCCCCGGCTCGACGGGCCGCGGCAACATGGACGTGCGCTACGGGACCGCGCCCGCGATGACGGGCCTTTGCAACGCGATGCCGTCGCAGGGCGACCTCGGCGTGATGGGCGCGCGCGTGGTCGTCCCGGGCATGCCCGCGCGCTCGCTGCTCTCGCTGCGCATGCACGCGCTCGACGCCAACCGCATGCCCCCGCTCGCGACGCGCCTCGAAGACACGCAAGGCACCGCGCTGATCGACAGCTGGATTCGCAGCCTCACGGCCTGCCCGTGACCGCGCACGCCTTGCGCTGCGCTCACTGAGCTGCGTCTCGCGCGCGGGCGCTCGAAGCGCGCAACGCGCGGGGCGCGCTCGCATCGTACCGTTCACTCACACATGAAGCGCGTGATCGTCGTCGGTGCCGGCCCTGGGGGCCTCGCAGCAGCCATCAACCTCGCGGGCCTCGGGCTCGACGTCACCGTCGTGGAGAAAGACTCGCTCCCGGGCGGCCGCATGAAGGGCCTGACCTTCGGCGCCAACAACGAGTACACGGTGGACACCGGGCCATCGATCCTCCAGCTGCCGGGCATCTACGAAGCCCTCTTCGCGCGCAACGGAAAGCGCATCGAAGACTACGTCACGCTCCTTCGTGTCGACCCCAACACGCGGCTGCACTTCTGGGATCGATCGACGCTCGACACGACCAGCGACCTTCGTCGCATGGCCGATCAGTGCGCGAAGTTCGGCCCCGAGAAGGGCCCCGCGTTCACCGATTGGATGACCGAGAGCGCGAAGAAGTACACGATCGCGTACGAGAAGTTCATCGCGCACAACGCGGGCGGCGTGGACTATTACAACCCGATCCGACTGCTCCCCACGCTGCGGTATCGCCCGTGGGAGACGCTGTACACCCAGCTCGATCGGTACTTTCACGACGACAGGATCAACTACGCGCTCTCGTATCCGTCGAAGTACCTCGGGCTGCACCCCACGACGTGCTCGAGCGTCTTCTCGGTGATCCCGTACATCGAGCTCGCGTTCGGCGTGTGGCACGTGAAGGGTGGCTTTCGCGCGCTGGCCGCGGGCATGAAGAAGTGCGCAGAGGACCTCGGCGCGCGCTTCATGATGAACAGCCCCGTCGCGCAGCTCTGGATCGAAGACAACGCCAGCGGAAAGCCCCGCACGCGCGGCGTGATCCTCACCAACGGCGAGCGCATCGAAGCCGACGTCGTGGTGGTCAACGCGGACCTTCCGTACGCGGCGAAGAACCTGATTCCGTCGCGGTACCGACGGCTCGGCCGCACGAGCGACGCGCTGCTCGACCGCGCGAAGTACTCGTGCAGCACGTTTATGCTCTACCTCGGGATCGACAAGGTCTACGGCCCCGAAGAGGGCGCCGCGCACCACATGATCTACCTGAGCGAGGCCTCGCGAAGGACCGACCGCGACGCGCTCGAAGACAAGTCGATCGACCTCGACGATCCTCCCTTCTACGTGTGCAACCCCACGCCCACCGACGGCGCTGGCGCGCCCGCGGGGCACTCGACGCTGTACGTGCTCGTCCCTGTGCCCAACACGCACAACGACGTGGATTGGAAGAGCGCCGAGCAGACCCTTCGCGAGCGCGTCCCGCAGTGGCTCGAGAAGGTCGGGCTCAAGGACGTGGCGAAGCACATCGTCGAGGCTCGTGCATATACGGCAGAGACGTGGCGCGACGAGTACAACGTGTTTCGCGGCGCGGTCTTCAACCTCTCGCACACGTGGTTGCAGCTCGGCCCGACGCGCCCGCGCGTCGAGAGCCCCGACATCAACGGCCTCTACTGGGTCGGCGGCGGAACGCACCCGGGCTCTGGCCTCCTCACCATCATCGAGAGCGCCAACATCGCGGCGGACTACATCTCTCGCGCCGCGGGGCAGGGGCCGCTCGCGCTCTGGCCGCACGTCCCGCAGGTGGGCGCGCCCAAGCTGCAGCCGTTGCAGAGACCGTCGCGCCGTGTTGCAACTCGGCGCGATGAAGCGAGTGTGGATTCCCCTCCCGGACCGTGACTTCGACGTGACCGAGGTCGCTGTCCCGTGGAAGCTCTTGCGCCGCGCGGGACACCAAGTGGTCTTCGTCACCGAGCGCGCGGGGGTCGTGCCCGCAGCGGACCCGCTCTTGCTCACGGGGGTGCTCTTCGGCCAGCTCGGCGCCGAGCCCGAGCCCAAGCGCTTCTACAGCGAGCTCGTCGAGTCTCAGGAATTTCGCTCGCCGATCGCGTGGGGCTCCCTCGACGTGCGCGCGTACGACGCGCTGCTGCTGCCGGGCGGGCACGCGCAGGGGATGCGTCAGTACCTGGGCTCGCGCGAGCTGCAGTCGAAAGTGGCGGAGTTCTGGGCGCTCGATCGTCCGGTGGCCGCGATCTGTCACGGCGCGCTGGTCGCGGCGCGCACCGTCGATCCTCGGACGAATCGCAGCATCTTGTACGGTCGCCGCACGACGTGCTTGCCCAAGTACATGGAGCGCTCGGCGTACTACCTCACGGCGTGGAAGCTCGGCGGCTACTACCGCACGTATCCCGCGTACGTCGAAGACGAGGTGCGCGCCGCGCTCGAGTCTCCGTCGCACTTCGAGCGAGGGCCGATCGAGCTGACGCATCGGGGCACAGACAGCGACGACTCGCGCGCGTTCGTGGTGGACGACGGGCGCTATCTCTCTGCGCGCTGGCCGGGCGACGCGTACTTGTTCGCGAAGCGCTTGATCGCGAAGCTTTGACGCAGAGAATTTCGGGCTCGCGCGCGAGTCGGTGCACTGTCCTCCGGCCGTGACCGAACCTGTACGCACGACGACGCTCGTCGCCGCCGCCGTGGTGATCCGAGGCGAGACCGTGCTGCTCACGCAGCGGCCGCGAGGGACGCACCTCGAAGATCACTGGGAGTTTCCTGGTGGAAAGCTCGAACCCGACGAAGACCCGCGCGCCGCGCTCGCCCGCGAGCTGCGCGAAGAGCTCGGGGTCGAGAGCTCCGTAGGGGAGATCGTCGAGTGCACGTTCTGGCGCTATCCCACGAAGAGCGTGCTGCTGTTGTTCTTTCGCTGCGAGCTCGCGCAGGACGCGGTGATTCAGCACATCGAAGTGAAGGACCACCGCTGGGCGACCGAGGCCGAGCTCGAGGCGATCCAGATGCCGCCGGCGGACGTCCCGATCGTGACGAAGGTGCGGGCGCTGCTGCGGAGCGCTGCGCGCTGAGGCAGAGGGTCAGCCGCGCTCGCGCGAAGGCGTGAAGGCGCGCAGGCCAAACGCTGCGATGGCGGCGACCGCGGCGGCGCGCGGGACGGCGTCCGTGGGCCGAAGCGCGCTCCACGCGATCGCCCACGCCAACCCCACGCCCAGCGGAACGAGCGGTCGCTCTTCGCTCACCCCGTCCCTCGCGTCGCTCCACACGACGGCCACGGTGATGGCCCCCCACAGCTCGCGCGCTTCCGATGCCCACTGCGTGCAAAAGATCAACGCGCTGGCCGCGCGGGTGGCCGCTGCGATGGTCCGCGCGACGGGCCGAGCGTTGTCCGTGATCGTGAGCGCTTCGACGAGCGCTCCGAGTGCGGCGAGCGCGAGGGTGAGCGCGACGACGCCCGGCGCGTGAACGACGGTTCGCGTGCGAAAAACCAGGGCAGCGAGCGCCGCGCACGCGAGGGACGTGAGCAGCGCGCGGCGGGCGCGGGGGTGATCGAAGAGGGCCCTCATCGAGCGAAGGCGCGGAGGATGGCACGATTGGGCGGGGGACTCACCGGCGACATTTTGAACGGGGCTTCACTTTCGCGAGCGGTTCTGCGGTACCTTCGAACGTCCCATGAGCGCCGTGATTGTCACGATCGGGACGGAGATCACTCGGGGCGAGCTGTTGGACACCAACAGCCACTACCTCGCCTCGCGTCTGTGTGAGCTGGGCTTCGAAGTGCTCGAGATCGCGACGGTCGACGACGACCACGCGCGGATCAAGCACACGATCGAGCGCGTCTCGCAGCGCGCCAAGGTGGTGCTCGTGACGGGCGGCCTCGGGCCGACGAGCGACGATCTGACCGCGCAATCTGCGGCGGACGCAGCGGGCGTGGCGATGGTGCGGCACGAGCCCACGCTGGCGTTGATCGAGCGCAAGATGACCGCGCTCGGCCGGCCGATGACCCCAGCGCGCCAGCGGATGGCGGACGTGCCTGCGTCGGCCAAGGTGCTCGGCAACCCAGCGGGGACGGCGCCGGGCTTCGTGGTCGAGATCGGGCAGGCGCAGTGCTTCTTCATGCCCGGCGTTCCGCACGAGATGAAGGCGATCTTCGAGAACTTGATCGTGCCGAAGATCGGCCCGCTGGGATCGGCGGACACGGCGCAGGTGGTGCTGCGCACGTACGGGCTGCCCGAGGCGACGGTGGGCGAGATGCTCGCCGGGCTCGAGGCGCAGCACGAGGGGCTGATCATCGGGTATCGCCTGGTGTTTCCCGAGGTCGAAGTGAAGGTGCGCGTGCGCGCGAAGGACATCGGGACCGCGCGCGAGCGGGCCAATCGCATCGCGCTCGAAGTGCGCGCGCGCCTCGGCGACGCGGTGTTCGGCGAAGACGACGACTCGTTTGCGAGCGCGGTCGGCGCCGTCCTTCGCGCGCGGGGCGCGACGCTCGCCGTGGCCGAGTCGTGCACGGGCGGCCTCATCGGCGCGCTGCTCACCAGCGTCTCGGGCTCGAGCGACTACTTTCTGCTCGACGCGGTGACCTACGCCAACACTGCGAAAGAGCGCGTGCTCGGCGTGAGCCCAGAGACGCTGATGGCCCACGGCGCGGTCTCGCGCGAGTGCGCCGAGCAGATGGCGAAGGGCGCGCGCCGCGTGGCCTCGACGGACATCGCGGTGTCGGTCACTGGAATCGCGGGCCCCTCGGGCGGCTCCGAGCAGAAGCCCGTGGGGACGGTGTATTTCGCGGTCGCCACCGAGGCCGGCGTGCGCACGCACGAGCGTCGATTCGACGGTGATCGCTCGCGAGTGCAGCGCGCGGCGGCGTTCTTCGCGCTGCAGCTCGTGCGCGAGGCCTGCGCGGGGCCGCTGCCGGCGCCGGTCGCTGACCACTGCACGTGAGCGTTGGACATTATCTGTCCGCTCACTCTGCGTGGCGCCCGCCGCTTCGAAGCGGGCACATCCCGCGAATCACAAGAGAAATTGCAGTGTAAACTGTGAACTTCTGAGCGGTGACGGGCTTTACGATCGGGGCGCGATCGTCCATATAGAGGGTGTCTCGCGGGACTGAGCAGGTGTTCTGTACTCAGGGCCTTCAGCGAAGAGAAGAACGGAAGCGAAGAGTCAGCCATGGACGAACAGAGGAAGAAGGCGCTCGACCTTGCGGTGCTCGGCATCGAGAAGCAGTTCGGCAAGGGCGCGATCATGCGCATGGAGGGCGACAAGATCGAGAAGGTCGAGATCGGGATCGTCCCGTCCGGCTCGCTCTCGCTCGACATCGCGCTGGGGCTCGGCGGCTATCCTCGCGGCCGCATCGTCGAGGTGTACGGACCCGAGTCGTCCGGCAAGACCACGCTCACCCTTCACGCGATCGCCGAGTGCCAGAAGCTCGGCGGCGTGGCGGCGTTCATCGACGCTGAGCACGCGCTCGACACGGTTTACGCCAAGAAGCTCGGCGTCAACATGGAGGAGCTGCTCGTCTCGCAGCCGGACAACGGCGAGCAAGCGCTCGAGATCGCGGACATGCTCGTTCGCTCGAACGCGGTGGACCTGGTGGTGATCGACTCGGTGGCGGCGCTCGTTCCGAAGGCCGAAATCGAGGGAGAGATGGGCGATCAGCTCCCGGGCTTGCAGGCGCGCTTGATGAGCCAGGCGCTGCGCAAGCTGACGGCGAGCGTGCACAAGTCCAACACGCTCATGATCTTCATCAACCAGATCCGCATGAAGATCGGCGTGATGTTCGGCAACCCCGAGACGACCACCGGCGGCAACGCGCTGAAGTTCTACGCGTCGATGCGCATGGACATCCGTCGCACCGGGCAGATCAAGGACGGCGAGAAGATCATCGGCAACCGCACGCGCGTGAAGGTCGTGAAGAACAAGCTCGCGCCGCCGTTTCGCGAGGTCGAGTTCGACATCTTGTACGGCCAGGGCATCTCGCGCACCGGCGACGCGCTCGACCTCGGCTCCGAAGCGGGCGCGATCGAGAAGTCGGGCTCGTGGTTCAGCTACAAGGGCGAGCGCATCGGGCAGGGCCGCGAGCAGGCGAAGGCGTGGCTCGAAGAGCACCCCGAGGTGATGGCCAAGGTCGAGAGCGAAGTCCTCGTGAAGAACGGGATGAAGCCGCGCACGCCGGTGGCCGCCGAGGCGAAGCCGAAGGCGAAGGGCGCAGACAAAGCCGAGGCCGCGGGTGAGGACAAACCCGAAGCGCCCGCGAAGAAAGAGCGCGGCGCGCCCAAAGCGCAGGCCTGAGAGCAACGGTGCTATGGTCCGCGCGCTTTCGTGGACCGGCTCTGGCTTACGCTCTCTTCGCTCTGCGCTGCGCTCGCAGCGGGCTCGTGCACGGGGGGCGCCCAACGAACGAACAACAACGCGGTGAGCGCCCCGCCGGCGTGCCCGGTCTCGGTGAGCTCGGTGCTGCCCGAGACCGCGCGCGATCGGTTGGTGCTGCGCGTGCGGACGATCTTCGGGCACCCGAGGATGGCCGCGCTGGTGGGCTCGTTCGTCGACGGAGCCTCGGAGCGCGCGATGCTTCAGCGCGCCGAGCGCTATGGGTACGACGCGCGGGGGCTCGACCGCGCCGCGCTCGCGTGGACTGTGCGCGGCAGCACGCTCTATGTGGGCGCTGGGGCCTTCGACCCGACGGTGCTCAGCGCGCGGCTGTACGACAGGCTGGTGGGGCCGAGGCAACGGCTGCGTGATCGCGCGCGCAACGAGCGCGTGACGGGCGAGCTCGGCAGCGGGCCCGTGGCGTTGCTGGTGCGTCCGGCGTGCGGGATCGCGGCGTACGTTGAAGGGCGCGAAGGCGCGCTGGTCGATCGGGTCATGCGGCGAGAGAGCGCGGCGGTGGCGGACCCCGAGAGCGCGGTGTTCTGGCGGACGACGCGGACGATCACCGAGGTTTCTCCGGACGGGGCGGCGCTGCTGCGGTTCGTGCGGGCGATCGAGCTGCGCGCGGACCCGAGCGAGCGAGGGTTGTCCGTGCAAGTGTGGCTCGAGGGCGCGCTGCCCGAGGACAGCGAGCGCACGGTGCGTCGGGTGGCGAGCGAGCTGTCGCAGACGCCGATGGGCGAGCTGATGGGGGCGGTGCAGTGGAGCGGGCCTTCGCGGATGTCCGTGACGCGCGACGGCGAGCGCGGCGTGCGGGTGCAGACGACGGTTCCGTGGGGGGCGCTCGAGGCGCTGGTGAGCGCGCTGGCGGGGCGGGTGTAGGCGCTGTGCCGAAGGCTCCTGCACGCGTTTCACTAGTGAAAACCCTGGCAGAAGTGAACGTGTAATTTTTCCCCTTCGTCTGTCCGTGTTTTGACGGGGTTGGGGCTGCGTGGTATTCCGTTACCTTGCTGTGGCGGTCTTCGTTACGCGTTTGCCGCGAGAGGCTGTCGTCCAGGACCGTGCGCTTCGGCGCGGCTCCCAGGACGAGCTGCTCGGAGGGGGGCACTCGGGCGAAGGAGAGCCACGGTCGGCGGTCGGATCAGAGGTTTCAACGAGCGGGAGCTTCGGCTGACGAAGAGATTTCCCGGCGAATTGAAGCGTCGATAGTCGACGCTCGTATTGCACGCAGCACCGTTGCGGAGGTCATCGCGAGATGGAAGCGCATTCGTTCAAGGTCGGCGACAAGGCGGTTCACCCCGCGCATGGCGTGGGTGAAGTGACCGGGATCGATGTACGAGAAATCGCGGGGTCGAAGGCACAGTTCTACGTATTGAAGATCGTCGAGTCGGGCATGAAGGTGATGGTTCCGGTGAGCGCACCGGAGTCCGTCGGGCTGCGCGCGATCATGAGCAAGCGCGAAGCCGAGAAGGTGATGGACGTGTTTCGCGTCCACGAGCGCGCGGTCGGCAGCGGCCCGTGGAACCGACGGCAGCGCGCCTACAACGAGATGATCAAGTCTGGCTCTCCCTACGAGGTGGCCAAGGTCCTGCGCGACCTGTACTCGATCAAGTTCAAGAACGAGAAGGACCTGTCCTACGGCGAGCGCAGGCTCATGGAGCAAGCGCGCGGGCTGCTCTTCAAAGAGATCGCCCTCGCGAAGAAGGTCACCGAGACGGCCATCGAAGAAGAGATCGCGACGATCTTTGCTCCGGCCGCAGCGGCGCCGGCAGCCAACTGAGTCTGCTGGTTTTTCTGTGACAGAGTGAAGATCGAGCGCCGCCTGGGGAGGGGGCGCTCAACGGGGCGGAGAAAAAATCTTCACGGGCGAGCAACCCTGAGGGGCTCTTCTTGATAGGGGCCCGCGCCGCGACGAGAGGGCACAGGAGCCCACCGTCCGCGAGCGCAGAGGAGTGCTCGCATCGTGAAGGATCTGAAGGACTGGGCGCGCGAGCTCGAGCGCGCGGTGGAGTCGGCTGAGCGCGACGTTCGCGTGCAGAACGAGGCGTTCAAAGAGGCGCTCGCTGACTGGGGGACGGACGAAGAGGCCGCGGCGTTCGCGGCGTCGATGTCGTTTGCGCCGGGGGCCGAGCGCAAGCGCCCGGCGATGACGGGGGCGTACCTGCGCGGGTGAGCCGCGCGAGCGGCGCGCGCGGCGGTCGCGGGCGCCGTTGATTGAGTGTGTGTGAATTCAAACGGTCGAACAGAGAAGAAAGAGAGCGTGGGCTATGGCTGGATCATCGAACGTGGGCGGATCGAACAGGGCGGGCAGCAGCGCTGGCGCGGCGGAAGTTCCAGGCGCGGTGAGCGCGCCGATTCCGGGGTCAGCCGAGGCGCGGCGACAGGCGGCAGCGCGCATGGAGACCGAGATGGCGGAGCTGCGCGAGGTCGTCGCGTCGAACCGCCCCGCGCTGTCCGACGAAGACATCCTGCTGATGGTCGGCGAGCAGCTCAACGACCTCGATCTCAACATTCGCTCGAAGCTCGCCGGCATGAAGCAGAACGCTGCGCGTGGGCGCATGCTCAGCGAGGCGCTCAACGCGCTGAACAATCAAATCACCACAGCTGCCGGCAACCAAGCGGCGCCGCTCGACCTCCGCGCGCCGTTCACGTACGCGGACGAAGGCGGGGCGCGAGTCCAGACGAGGCTCGGAGAGGTGCTTCGGCAGTTCGGTGTCACCGTCCCGGCCGACGCGAAGCTGTCCGAGACGACGATTCGAGACCTGCGCAAGGCGATCGAAGAGAAGGCCACCTCGCTTCGCAGCGAGGGAGAGACCAGCCAGATCGAGCTGCAACAGGTGATGAGCCGCCGCAGCCAGCTGTTGCAGATCACGTCCAACGTCATGGCGTCGCGCAACGAAAGCCGAAAGGCGATCGCGCAGAACATCCGCGGGTGAACGGGGACCGGGCTGCGCTCGAGGGTGGCAACCAAATCGTTGTGGAGGCTGTGATGGAGAAGACGGGGCTGAAGCGAGCGCTCGACGCGCTCATCGACGGGTCGGCGTGTCCTGCGGACGTGCTGGGGATTCCCAAGCGAATCGTGGACGGGATGTACACGCTCGCGTGCGACGCGCTCGCTCGCGATCGGGTGAAGGACGCCGAAGCGCTGTTCACGCGCTGCGTGCAGCTCGATCCGCAGCGGACCGAGTTCTGGCTGGGGCTCGCCTCGGCGAAGAAGGCCTCTGGCGCCGTCGAAGAAGCGGGCGAGGTCTTTCAGCTCGCGGCGATGTTCGGCAGCGACTCGAGCGCGATGGCCTACGCCGCTGCGTGCTTCGCCGAGGCGGGCAAGCACGAGCGCGCTCGCGTGCTCGCCGAGCACGTCCGCGCGACGATGGAGGACACCAGCGCAGTCGAGCCTTGGCTGCTCGTCGCGGAAGCGCCGTACACGACGGGAGGTGCGCGATGAGCATGGACGTTGGCTCGTTGTCCCGCACTGCTGGGGTCTCGATGGGCGGGGTCTCTGCGACGGCCGAGGCGCCTCGCGTGGCTCCAGACGTCGTGTTGCCGCCCGTTTCTGGCGCGAGCGCCGCTGAAGTGCGGGCGTTCTTGGCGCAGGTGCAAGAGCGCTTTCGTTCGGTCGCTGGCGATCTCGGCGACCCCGAGTCTGCAATCATGACGGTCGCGCGCCTCGTCGAGCAGACGGGCTTTCAGGCGAATCGCAGCTCGACCGAGGCCAATCAGCAAGCGCGAGCGCTGCACATGAAGGCGCAGGCCGAGGCGGCGGCGAAGGCTTCGGCGAATGAGGGGACCGCGAGCTTTTGGTCCACGTTCGCGAAGATCGCGGGCTACGTCGCGGCGATCGCAGGAGTCGTCGCGAGCATCGCGTCGTGCGTGGTCACTGGCCCGGGCGGAGTTGCTGGCGCTGCGGCGATCATCGGCGCGGTCGCGGGCGGGCTCGGTCTGCTCGGCAACGCGACGTCGGACATCGCGAACGCCGTGGCACAGGGCGATCCGGCGGCGAACACGGCGGGCGCGGCGATCGCGTTCGGGGCGAGCATCCTCGGGGTGGTCAGCTCGGTCCTCGGGCTGATCGCGAACCCACTCAACGCCCTAAACGTGGTCGGGGCGTCGGTTTCGATCGCGGGACAGACGACAGGCGTCGTCGGTCAGGGAATTCAGCTCGGAGGCGGCACCGTGCCGCCAGCATTGCAGTGGGTGAGCGTGGGTCTGAGCCTCGGCGGCGCGGCGCTCAGCGTGGGGTCGCTTGGCATCGGCTCGCGGATGCGCGGCGTAGGACCGAACACCTCCGCGGCCAACGTCGCGAGCATGGCGAGCGACTCGGCCGCGCGATCGAGGCAGACGGCGGAGGTGACCAAGACCGTCGCGAACGTGACGCGCGGTACCGCAGAGGTGACCGCGGGCACCGCTGGCATCGTGAGCGGAGCCCATTCGTTTATGGCGTCAAACGATCGCGCGGACGCGCGTCGGCACGGCGAAGGCAGCAAGCGCGCGCTCGAGGCGCTGAACGCGCTCGTCGAGGACCTTCGCGAGCTCGCCGAGTCCGTGAGCAGGCAGCGCACGCGGGGGATGGACATCGGCCAAGAGCGGACGCGCGGACAGAGCAACGTCACGCGCAACTTGTTGCGCGGGTGAGGGATAGAGCCGCGCGTCGCACACCGAGCGACGAAGAGTGATCGTTCGAAGACCACAGCGAGAAGGAGAGAGTCATGAGCGCAATTGGAAGAGTGGGCGCGAGCCCGGTGATGTTCGATGACCCGATGATGGCGGCGCAGCAGCTGGCGATCGAAGGGGCGCGCGACGATCGCGCGATCGCGCGCGCAGAGCGAGACGGCGCGCGGCAAGAGCGCGAGACGCACATGGAGCGCTCGCTGAGCGAAGAGCGCGCGGCAGCAGGGGCGCGGCTCGCGAGCGCGCTCGTCGGGGCGGGCTCGAAGATCACCAGCGGCGCGATGGGGATCGCGTCAGCGGCGGTCTCGCGGCAGGCGACGGTGGCCGAGGCGAACACCTCGGCCAGCGAGAGCCACCACGCACCGGGCAGCTCCGTGGTGGATGTCGGCGGTCGGGTCGAGGCTGCGAACCTCAGGCAAGCCGCGGCGAGCATCGACGCGTCCGGCAAGATCATCGACGGCTGCGCCAGCGCGACGAGCGGTGGCCTCGACTTTCTCAGCGAGCAGCACCGCGTGTCGTCGAAGCAGGCCGAGAAGCAGGCAGACCGGGCTCGCGAACGGGCCGAGGACGCGCAGTCTCGCGGACAAGAAGCGGGCGACGTCGCCTCCCGCATGATGAACCGCATGGAGGACATCGCGCGCGCGCAGCGGCAGGCGGAGGACCAGCGGATCGCGAACATCCGAGGCTGAGCGCAATACGCGGTTGCCGCGCGGCGGCCCGGCGCGCGACGCTCGCGCGTCGTGAGCGAAGAGAATGCAGTCGGAGAGCCGTCGAGCGATGCGTGGCTCGACGCGGTGAAGTTCGACGAGCGCGGGCTCGTGGTGGTGATCGCGCAGGACGCGCTCTCGGGGGAGGTGCGCATGGTCGCGTGGGCCAACCGCGAGGCGCTCTCGCGTACGCTCGCGACGCGCGAGGCGCACTTCTACTCGCGCTCGCGCGGGGCGCTCTGGCGAAAGGGCGAGAGCAGCGGGCACACGCTGGCGGTGAGCGAACTCTACCTCGACTGCGACGGGGACGCGGTGCTCGCGCTCATCGACCCAGCGGGGCCGAGCTGTCACACGGGCGCTGCGAGCTGCTTCTACCGCCGTTTGGATGCTGGAGATTGGCGCCCAGGCTCGCGGCCGCTCGCGATGATGGAGCGCCTCGAAGCCGCGCTCTCGGCGCGCGCGCACGGTGAGTCCGAGCGCTCGTACACGCGAACGTTGCTGCAGGCGGGCGCGGCGAAGATCAACGCGAAGCTGCGCGAAGAAGCGGACGAGCTCGCGCGCGCGATCGAAGCAGAGAGCGACGAGCGCGTGGCGAGCGAGCTGGCGGACGTCGTGTACCACGCGTGCGTCGGGCTCTTGTCCCGTGGCGTCGCGTGGCGCGCGGTGCTCAACGAGCTGCGCCGTCGCTTCGGGACGAGCGGCCTCGACGAGAAGGCCGCCCGTCGCTGATCACATCATGGGCGTGGTGCACGCGCCGATGTTCATGGGAAAGCCGTTGATGCGCGAGCACATCATGGGCGCTGCGCAGGACGAGAACATCCCCATGGCCATGCCCGTGGGGTCGCAGACCTGGCGGCAGGTGCCCATGCCGGCAGGGCCGACGCACACGTGGCCGCGCGGGCAGCCGTTGAGCGAGCTGCACGCCGCGCCGGGCATCGCGCCGGCGATCGGAGCGACGCACTGGGTGGTGCCGTCGGCGCCGATCGGCACGCACGAGTTGGTGGCGGTCATGCAGTTTTGCTGATGAACGTCGCAGTTGTCGGGGAGGCTGCAGGCGAACAAGCCCGTTCCGCCGACGTCGATGTTGCAGATCGCGCCGGGGCGGCCGCCGGGCATCCCGCGACACGTGGTGTTGTCTCCTGAGCCGCAGCACCAACGCGCGCACTTGCCGCCGATGCATCCGAGGCCCTCTTGGCACTCTTCGGGCCCCATGCACGTGGCGCCGAACGCGCCGCGACCAGCGGGAATACAGGTCGACATGCGCATCATCTGGTTCGAGATCGCGCACGCTTGTCCCGCGGGGCAGCCGCGATTGGTGACCGGGTCGCAGGGCGAGTACGCGGCGCCGCACGTCCCCGATCCGCCGCCGTCGCCTGGGGGATTGACGCCGCTGTCCGCGGGGGGATTGACGCCAGTGTCCGCGGGAGGATTGCTGCCGTCGGGAGCGTTTACGCCGGTGTCGATGCGCGCGTCGGCGGCGGCGTCACGGCCAGCCGGCTCCATCGGACCACACGCGGTAAGGGCGCTGAGGACGGCCACAGTAGCTGCGCTGCGAAGCATCTTCGACATGACGAAACGAACTCCTCTCGAGTGAACACGAACCACGACGAGACTCCGTCGTCTTGTGTTCATCGTAGCCCAAGCTCGTCCCGCTCGCGAAGATCCCGCACTGCGACAGCGCTGTCGCGGTCGCCGTCAGCGGAGGTCCGGAGGCGCCGCGGGTCAGTTCGCGGGGGCGTCCGCGCGACGCTCGTCCTGCGCGCGCGAGGATCGCTCGGCGAGGCTCTTGGCGCGCTCGAGCGATGCCTTCACGAAGTGGACGAAGAGCGGGTGCGGAGACATCGGCCGGCTCTTGAGCTCGGGGTGAAACTGGCAGCCGATGAAGTACGGATGCCCAGGGAGCTCGATCATTTCTACCAAGCGTTTGTCTGGCGAAGTGCCGGAGAAGCGCAGGCCCTTGGCCGCGAGCTGCTCGCGAAAGTCGTTGTTCACTTCGTAGCGGTGCCGGTGGCGCTCAGAGATCTCGGTCGCCGCGTACACGGTCGACGCGAGCGATCCCTGGTCGAGCCTGCACGGGTACGCGCCGAGGCGCATCGTCGCGCCCTTGTCGCGCACGCTGCGCTGCTCGGGCATCAGGTCGATCACCGGAAAGCGCGACGCGCTGTCGAACTCCGCGCTGTTGGCGCCGTCCATCCCAGCGACGTGCCGCGCGTACTCGGTCACCGCGAGCTGCATGCCCAGGCAGATCCCGAAGAACGGGATGCCGTGCTCGCGAGCGTAGCCGATGGCTTTGATCTTTCCCTCGACGCCGCGCTCGCCGAAGCCGCCGGGGACCAAGATCCCGTCGATGCCTTCGAAGCGCTTCTCGAGCTCAGCCGCCGTGCTCTTCTCGAGCTGCTCGCTGTCGACGTAGTCGAGCTCGACGCGGCAATCATTGGCCAGACCGCCGTGGATGATCGCCTCGTGCAGGCTCTTGTACGAGTCACGCAAGTGCACGTATTTGCCCACGACCGCGATGCGCGCCGTGCCCTTGGACGGGCGCGTGAAGCGCTCGTGCACGCGCTGCCAGCCGCTGAGGTCCGGCGCGCGCGACCAGATGTTGAGCAGCTCGCACACCTTCTCGTCGATGCCCTCTGCGTTGAGCAAGATGGGAAGCTCGTAGATGTTGCTCGCGTCCACCGCGGCGATCACTTGATCCACCGGGACGTTCGAGAACATCGAGATCTTCTCTTTGATCGAGCGCGAGAGCGGTCGATCCGTGCGGCACACGAGGATGTCCGGCTGCACGCCGATCTCGCGCATCTCTTTGACCGAGTGCTGCGTGGGCTTGGTCTTGAGCTCGCCCGCGGCGCCGATCCACGGGACCAGCGTCACGTGCATGCTCACGGCGTTGTTGGGGCCGGCTTCGAGCTTGAGCTGACGGATCGCTTCGAGAAACGGCAGCGACTCGATGTCGCCCACGGTTCCGCCGATCTCGATGATGGCGACGTCGGCGTTTTGCGTGGCCTCGATCACGCGCGATTTGATCTCGTCCGTGATGTGCGGGATCACCTGCACGGTCGCGCCGAGGTACTCGCCGCGGCGCTCCTTCGAGATGACCGCTTGATAGATCTTGCCCGTCGTCACGTTGGACGCGCGCGACATGCGCGCGGACGTGAACCGCTCGTAGTGACCGAGGTCGAGGTCCGTCTCTGCGCCGTCGTCGGTCACGTAGACCTCGCCGTGCTGGTACGGGCTCATCGTCCCAGGGTCCACGTTGATGTACGGGTCGAGCTTCATGAACGTCACGCGAAGCCCGCGCGCTTCGAGCAGCGCGCCGAGCGACGCGGACGCCAGTCCCTTGCCGATCGACGAGACGACCCCGCCGGTCGTGAAAATGTACTTGGTGCGCTTCGCGGCCATGATCGCTGCTCCTACAAGATTGCGCAGTGTCCGTGGCGCAGTGTTCGTCGCGCCCGCGGCGAAGACCACGCTCGTGGGCGGGTCTACTACGGACCGACGCCCGAAGCACAATTCCATGCACGCGCTTCGAATGGAAGGGCCGCGACGATGATGTTCGCTCGCCTTTCTTCGCTGCAATACCGCGTTGCGCGACGTTGCACGCGTGCACGCCCCCGCGCGCGCCGCGCTCGTCGATCGGTCACTCGACGGTGACGGTCTTCGCGAGGTTGCGCGGCTGATCCACGTCGGTCCCGCGCTGATCGGCCACGTGATACGAGAGCAGCTGCAGCGGGATCGTGGTGATCAACGGAGAGAACTCCGGCTCGGTGCGCGGGACCGTGATCGTCCACTGCGCGAGCGACGCCGCGGTGTGCGCGTCGTTGACCACGGCCAAGACGCGGCCGTCGCGCGCGCGCACTTCCTGCACGTTCGAGAGCATCTTCTCGAGCGACGGGTCGTCGGGCAGCAAGCACACGACGGGCATCGTGCGGTCGACGAGCGCGAGCGGGCCGTGCTTCATCTCTCCGCCCGCGTAGCCCTCGGCGTGGACGTACGAGATCTCTTTGAGCTTGAGCGCGCCTTCGAGCGCGACGGGGCACGAGACGCCGCGGCCCAAGAAGAGCGCGTTCTGCGAGGACACGAGGTCGCGCGCGATGAGCTGCACCGAGGCGTCCTGCTCGAGCGCGTGCCGCATCTTCTCGGGCACCTTCACGAGCTCGCCGAGCAGCGCCGTCGCGCGCTCTGCGGTGAGGGCGTTGCGCGCGCGACCCATGTGGATCGCGACGAGCGCCATCGCCGCGAGCTGCGCGGTGAAGCACTTGGTGCTCGCGACGCCGATCTCGGGCCCCGCGTGCGTGTACAGCACGCCGTCCGCTGCGCGGGCGATGGCGCTGCCTTGAACGTTGACGACGGCGAGCACGCGGGCGCCGTGGCGCTTCGCTTCTTTGAGCGCGGCGAGCGTGTCCGCGGTCTCGCCGGACTGCGAGACGGCGATGACGAGGTCGCCCTTGGCGATCACGGGCTCGCGGTAGCGAAACTCGCTGGCGAGCTCGACCACGGCGGGCACGCGCGCGAGCTGCTCGAGCAGGTAGCGGCCGTACATCGCGGCGTGAAAGCTCGTTCCGCAGGCGAGGAGGACGACGCGCTGGACGGCGTTGGCGTCTTGCTCGCTGATGCCGATTTCGTCGGCGTTGCAGGTGCCCGACTCGAGCTGCACGCGGCCGCGCAGGGTGTCTTCGATGGCGCGGGGCTGCTCGTGGATCTCTTTGAGCATGAAGTGCTTGAACCCGCCGCGCTCTGCTTGCACGAGCGACCAGCGGATGGTCGTCGGAGCGCGCTCGACGGCCTCACCCGCGACGGTCTCGAGCTTCGCTCCCGCGCGGGTCAGCGTGGCCATCTCGCCGTCTTCGAGAAACAGCACCTCGCGCGTGTGCGCCAAAATCGCAGGAACATCGCTGGCCGCGAGCACCGCTCCGTCCGCGATCGCGACGACCAACGGCGAGGCGTACTTGGCCACCACGATGGTCTCGGGGTCGTCCTTAGCGAGCACCGCGATCGCGTACGCGCCGCGGAGCTCGCGCAGCGCGTCGCGCACGGCTTCGACCAGGACGAGCCCGCGAGCCATGGCCATGTCGACCAGGTGCGCGACGATCTCCGTGTCCGTGTCCGAGGTGAACACTCGTCCTTGCGCCTCGAGCCGCTGCTTGAGCTCGACGTGGTTCTCGATGATCCCGTTGTGCACGACCGCGACGCGGCCCGCGACGTGCGGGTGGGCGTTGCGCTCGGAGGGCGGCCCGTGGGTGGCCCAGCGCGTGTGCCCGATGCCGACGGTGCCGGCGACGGGCTCGCGGTCGACGAGGTCCTGCAGCGTGCTGAGCTTTCCTGCGGCGCGGCGCACGACGATGGAGCTTCCGTCGTGCACGGCGACGCCAGCGCTGTCGTAGCCGCGGTATTCGAGCTTACGGAGCCCGTCGATCAAGAGCTGCGCGCAGGGGCGCGGTCCGACGTACGCAATGATCCCGCACATGTGGTTGCTGCAAAGTCCTTTCTGAAGACAGTCGTGTTGGTAGCACGACGATCGCCCGGGATTCGACGGCGCGCGCGCCGCGCCGCGCCGAGCGCGTCCATCGCAGGGGCGAGCGGCTCGCAACAGCGGGCGAACGGAGCGGCGGTCCCCACCTCCGCCCCTTTCGGGCAAATCAGGCGTCGCCCAGCGCGGGCGTTCGCTCGGCGAGCCAGCGATCCCAGCGGTCGTCCTCGCGCAGCGGCTCGAGAAAATCGCTGGTCTTCGCGGTCTCGAGCCACTCGTCGCTCTGCTCGACGGCCTTGCTGACCGCGGCAAACGACTCGTCGATGCGACCGAGCTGCGCGAGGATCTCTGCGTGCGTCGCGTGCGCGATGGACTCGAACTCGTTGCGCGCGAGCGCGGCGGTGACGTCGGCGAGCGCGGCCTCGAGGTTCGCGCGCCCGAGCTCGAGGTACGCGCGGTTGTTGAGCGACGTGGCGTCGCTCGGGTCGATCTCGCTCGCCTTCGTGTACGCGGCGTAGGCGCGCTCGAGCTCGCCCAACGGCTCGAGCGAGAACCCGAGGTCGATCAGCGTCGCGACGTTGTTCGGCTCGATCTCGAGGATCTTCTCGCAGAGCGCGACGGCCTCGCGGTCGCGGTCGTTGTCCTGCAGCGCGTGGACGAACTCGCGGAGCATCGCCGTGTTGTCCGGCGCGTACTCGGCTGCTTCGAAGATGCAGCGCACGGCGTCGTCGATCGCGCCCTGCGCGAGGTGGTCGCGCGCCTCGGCTGCGCGCGCGCTGGCGAGGGCGGCGTCTCGTCCGCCCGGCGGTCCGTCGAACATCTCTGGCATGATTGCCAACGAGATACCGCGGTCGCGCGCCGAGACCAACCCTCGATTGAGCGCTGCTGTTCGGAGGTCAGAACATCAACGGCTGCGCGGCGGCGCTGGCGACGGTCGCGCGATGGTCTCGCAGCGTGTACGCGCCGGGGTCCGTCTGCGTCGCGAGCGACTCGGCCCTCGCGCAGTGGACCGTGAATCGTTGGGCGGCGTCGCGGTCGGCGAGCGAGATGTTCAGCGAGTGCGCGCGGGCCGCGTGCAGCGAGCCGAGGGCGATCGAGCGGCCGGTGCCGATCCACTGTTCTCGCGTGCGCTCCGCGCGGCTCGGATCGATGGTGATCACCCTCGCGCCGCGAACGAGCGCTCGGTGGTCTTCGTACGCGCCCGCGTAGGCTCCGGGCGCGAGGACCTCGAGCGGCGCCGCGGGGTCGTGCGTGGCGACGAGCGTCGCGTGGTTGGGCAGCGCCATCCACGTCGGCTCTGCGTCGGCGCGAGCGAAGAGACCGAGGCGCATCGCGGGGTCGGTCCCTGTGGCCTCGGTGCTGGTCACGATCGCGAACGCGCCGTTGGCGAGGGGGCGGATGGCGCGAGGATAAGCGGCTCCCTGCAGGGTGATCGTGCGGTGCGCGAGCGACGCACCTGTGTCGCTGAAGGTGTCGATCACGAGCTGTTGCGCGGCGCGCTTGCGAGCTCGATGGGTCGAGACGACGAGCGTCGAGTCCGTGGTGAGCGCGAGCTGCGCGCCCTCGTCGCCGGTGACCGTGGTGTGCGCCCATCGCGCGTTGCCGGACTGCGCGTCGAGCTCTGCGAGAAAGCCCGTGAAGCGTCGGCGCGAGGACCAGCGCGGCGCGCCCGGCAGCTGAATGGATCCGCGAAAGAACATGCCGTGAACGAAGATGCGACCGTTGGGCGCGACGGCGGGCTCGAAGCTGGTCCACGGTCCGCGCGGGGCGACGGTCCATCGAACGCGGCCGTCGTCTTCGAAGACGGTGACGAAGCCGCTCTGGTCCGGGGTGGCGACGCCGAGCTCGGCTTGCGCGACCACGAGCCACGCGCCGTCGCGCAGCGCGACGACGTGCCGCGCGAAGCCGGCGTGGGGCGTGGCGTGGGTCCAGCGGATCGTTCCGTCGGGGTTTTTGCGCTCGAACGTGAGCTTGGGGCCGGCGGGCGTGCTGCGGACCGTGGCGATCAGCGTCGCGCCGTCGGCGCGGTCTGCGCTCATCGACGGCGCGGACTCGTGGCCTTGCGCGACGAGCTCGCGGTGCGCGCTCTGCGCCCGTGCGTCGCCCGCGGTGATGCCCAGCGCGAGCGCGGCCATGATCCCCCATGCGTGTGTGCGTTGCATGCTGCTACGACGCCGCAGCGCGCTGTTCATTCATCAAAAAGTGAATAGTTACAATGTGTTAACGGCTGTTCTCTGCGTCGCGTGAGAAGCGTTGTTCACACTCGTGCGATCAGAAGCCGACGCGGGAGCTTCCGTCCGGCGCGATCACGGGCTGCGCGGTCGCGTCGAGGCCGAAGTCTGCGCGGCGCGCTTCGTCGCCGGGGTTGTGCAGCGACCAGTACGGCATGCGGGTCGAGCGAAGGATCCTCGCGCGCGCGCCGTCGCTCGACTGCCACGCGACGATGCGCTTGTCTCCGCTCTTCTCGACGTCGAACTGCTTGCTGAACGACCCCGCTTCAAGCACGAACCGCGTGGTGTTCGCGTCGAGGTCCGTGCGTCGGATCCGCCCTTGCTCGGGCGCGAGCGGCCGGTGCGACCTGCGGTTGCGCCAGAGCGACGGGACCAGCGCCCCCTCCCACTCGCGCCCCTCGTTGAACGCCCCGTCGAGCTCGCGCAGCTGCACCATCAACGCGTCTTCGTAGAGCGCGTTGGCCGCGCACTCGACGCGCTGATCGACGTCGCCTTCGCTCGCGAAATAGCTCATCCCCCGCAGCGCGTACGCTCGCTCGTCCGGCCAGACACCAAGGTACACGTGCCCGCACCACTCTTGCGCAGAGAGCGTGATCTTCGCCGGAGAGAAGCGCTCGCGCCCATAGCGATCGGTCGGGCAGAACACGCTGGTGAGCACCGAGTACGGATAGACGCCGGTGAGAAACTTCTCGCTGATGTTCACCTTCACAACGTCCATGCGCTCGGCCCCCTGCGCGTCGTCGTCCTTGATGAGCGTGCGGCGAGAGAAAGGCTCGGTGACGTACACGAGCGCGACCTCGGCGCTGCGCAGGTGGCCGTAGCGCGGGGTGATCGCCTCGTAGCCGATCATCTCGGCGTTGCCGTCGCCCCAGCGCTGCCAGAACGCGCTGCTCGCGCGCGCCGAGGGGGCGGGCCAGCGGGGCAGGGCGAAGCCGCCGCTCGACGCCGCGACGCGTGTGTTGCCGTCGGGGGGCGCCGTTTGCGCGCGCGTGCAGCGCGAGAGCGCAGCGGCGGTCGGGACGGCGACGAGCGAGCGGAGCAGCGAGCGGCGATCGAGCGAGTGAGTCACGAGGACGGTGTACGCCGCCCGAGCGCTCGCGGCTACGCGCGCACGGTCACCAGCCGAGCTCGCGCTCGCCGCGGTAGTCGAGAAACGCGCCGCTGCGCGGAGCGGTCATCGCGTCGATCGTGCGCAGGATTCCTGCGGCAGACTCGGTGACTTCGGTGGGAGCGCCCGCGCCGCCCATGTCCGTCTTGACCCAGCCAGGGTTGATGACCGCGCTGAGGATCCCCTCGCGTCCGAACTCGAGCGCGAGGTTCTTGCTGGCCATGTTGAGCGCGGCTTTGGACATCCGATACGCGTACCAGCCGCCAGAGGTGTTCTCGCCGATCGAGCCCATGCCCGAGGTGATGTGCGCGACGCGCGGGTCGTTGCCCTTGCGCAGGTTCGCGCGAAGGGCGCGGGTGAGCAGCACCGGACCGACGGCGTTGGTCGCGTAGGTCTTCAGCGCGTCGTTCATGTCGAAGGCGTTGAGCGACTCTTGGTTGCCCGTGATCGCCGCGTTGTTGATGAGCACGTCCACCGGCGAATCTCCCAGCGACCGCGCGAACGCGTCGATGGCCGCCGGGTCCGCCACGTCGAGCGCGCGCGCCGTGATCCGCTCGCCGTACTGCTTGGACAGCTCGACGAGCGAGGCGACGCCGGGGTCTCGCGCGGTCGCCGTGACCCGGTCTCCGCGCGCGAGCAGCTGCCGCGTGAGCTCGAGTCCGATCCCGCGGCCCGCGCCGGTGACGATGACGTGCTTCATGTGATGTTTCCTCAAACTCGCATCACGTTCTGCTTCTTCAGCAGGTGATCGAGCCACTGGTTGGCCAGCTTTTCTTGCAGCGACGACTGCTTGAGCCGGTTGTTCAAGAACTCGAAATCGACGCGATCGAGCTCCTGGTCTTGATTGAAGCACGAGAAGACGATCGTCGCCTTGCCCGTCACCGGATCGACGTGCCGCTGCAGGCACTGCGCGCAGATCTCTTTCATCATGCACTGCATCGGCGAGTTGATGGACCCGATCGCCACGTGCGTGCGCTTGAGGTGCGGGTGCAGCACGTCGTGCCGCGCGCGCCCGACGGCGGCCATCATGCGGTCCGAGCCGATCGCGATGATCCTGTCGACGTCGCTGGTCTCGACGAGCTTCTCGCCGAGCTTTCCGCGCGCGTAGGCGAGCATCGCCTTCACGATGTTGCCGACAAACGAGCGGTCTTGCGGCCTTCGCGGGCTCGGCGCGGGCTCGACGTCGGTGGCCCAGATGATCTGATCGGCCGAGGCTTCGATCTCTTCCATCTTGTAGATGTCCGCCGGGTTTCGATAGCCGGCGAAGTAGATCACCTTGCAGCCGTTGGCGCGCAGCGCGCGGCCGATCGAGAAGAGCACGGCGTTGCCGAGCCCGCCGCCCGCGAGCAAGACGGTCTCGTCCTTGGGGATCTCTGTGGGCGTGCCCGTCGGTCCCATCAGGATCACAGGCTCGCCCGGCTCGAGCGCCGCGCACAGCCGCGAGCTCGCGCCCATCTCGAGGACGATCGTCGAAAGGTGCCCCTTCTCGACGTCCGTCGACGCGCCCGTGAGCGCGAGGCCCTCCATCGTGAGCCGCGTGTCGTCGATCTTCTTCGCGACGGTCTCGAAGTTCTGCAGCCGATAGAACTGCCCCGGCTTGAACTTTCGCGCGGCCAGCGGCGCGCGCACGACCACCTCGACGATCGTCGGCGTCAGTCGGTGGACGGCCACGACCGTCGCCTTCAGCTGGTCGTCGAGCCGCGCGACAAACGGGGCCCACCTCGCGTCGCGCGCCGGCTGCTCGCTCTGCGACTGCGCGGCGATCTCTTTGGCGAACACCTTCACCACGTGCACGAAGCCGTCCTTCGCGCTGCCCATGGCCTTGACGACCGAGCCCGCGTACGCCGGGTGATTGTCCCCGTAGAACGACACGACGCGCCCGTTGCTGTTGTAGCTGGTGAAGAACCCCTTCGGGTCCTTCACGAGCGAGAACGACCCGTCCTCGGCGACCTCTTCGCGGTACGCCGCGAACGCCTTGGTCTTCGGGTCCATCTCGAACGAGCCGGGCATCTCGCGCTCGTACGTCACGTTGGGAGAAGTGCCCGCGGCGATGCACACCGTGCGCGCGGCGAGCTCGACGGTCTCGCCGGTCGCGACGAGCTTTCCGTCCTTCATGGCCATGCGGTCGAAGACGATGGTCTTGACCGCGCCGTGCGCGTCGACCGTGGCCTCTTTGGGCGAAACGTTCTCGACGAAGCGCACGCCCTCTTCGAGAAACTTCTCGACCTCTTCGTGGTTGAGCTTGTAGGCCGGCGACTCGACGAGCGAGCGACGGTACGCGAGCGTCACGCCGCCCCACGCGTCGATCAACGCGTTGAAGTCCGGCGCGCGCCCCTCGCGCTCGGCAGCCGCGCGCTCGTCGCGGATCGCCCTTCCGTGCGAGAGGGCCTCGGCGAGCTTCTCGCGCTCTTCAGCGTCGAGCTTGCCGAGCACCGCCGCTTCTCCTTGCGCGGCCACCAGCGCCTCGTAGCGCGCGAGGGTCTTCTCGCTCTGCACCACGTAGTACGCGCGCATCTCTGTGCACGTGTCGATGCCGGTCAGTCCGCCGCCGATCACGAGGCCGGGGAGCCGCACCTCCAGGTTGGCGAGCGAGTCTTTTTTGTAGGCGCCCGTGAGCTGCAGGGCCATCAAGAAGTCCGAGGCCTGACGGATGCCCTTGGCGAGCCCGTTGGGCATGTCGACCAGCGTGGGGCGCCCCGCGCCCGCGGCGATCGCGACGTGGTCGAAGCCGAGCTCCCACGCGTCGTCGATCGTGAGCGTGCCGCCGAAGCGGACGCCGCCGTACACTTGAAAACGTGTGCGGCGCGCGAGGGACGTGTACACGACCCACAAGAAGTTCTTGTCCCAGCGGACAGTGATCCCGTACTCGCTCACGCCGCCGAAGCCGAGCAGGACGCGCGAGTCGAGGCTCTCGTAGAGCTCGCGCCAGCGCTGCACGGGCGCGCCGAGCCGGTCCTTCGGAAGCGGCTCGATCTTGAGGCCGTCGACGCCCACGACGCCGAAGCCCTCGTTGAGCAGGTGCTGAGCGAGCGTGTAGCCCGCGGGGCCGAGGCCGACCACGAGCACGTTCTTGCCGTTGTAGTCCGCTTGATACGGGCGCTGGACGTTGAGCGGGTTGAAGCGCGTGAGCAGGTCGTAGATCTCGAAGCCCCACGGCAGGTCGAGCACGTCGGTGAGCGCTGCGGTCTCGATCGCCGGGATATTTACAGGCGTTTGCTTCTGATAGATGCACGCCTTCATGCAGTCGTTGCAGATGCGGTGACCGGTGCCCGGGCACATCGGGTTGTCGATCATCACGACGGCGAGCGCGGCGAGCGAGCGGCCCGAGTTCTTCAGAAAGTTCGCCTCGGAGATCTTCTCTTCGAGCGGGCAGCCGTTGAGCGCGATGCCGAGCGGGTTGGGCTTGGGGGCGTTGGTCGCCTTGTCGCGCAGGCCCTTGCTGCACGAGTCCTTCGAGCGGTCGTGGCAGTAGATGCAGTAATCCGCGTTGTCGGCGATCTCTCGCGCGCTCGGTCGCGGGTCGGTCAGCGCGAAGCCGTCGCGGGCGCGCAGGGTCTCTTTGGGGCCGACGAACAGCTCGCGCAGCGCCTCGTCGGGCCTGCGCAAGTGAACGAGGTGCTGGTAATCGAGCGGCTTGGGCAAGCGCAGCGAGACCCAGTGGTGGTCGTAGCCGGCGTCGTACATGCGCAGGGCGCACCAGCGGTCGATCACCTCGAGCGCGGCGCCGTAGAGCTTCGCGCAGGACTCGTTGGTGGCGCTCTCGTCGGACCAGGCGACGGCCTCGCGCAGCGCGGCGCCGCCTTCGCTCTTGGCGAGCAGCCGCGCGAAGGCTGTGCATTTCGCTCGGTCGCCGTCGTCCGCGCTGACGCCGCCGGCGGCGAGGGTCTTGCGAAAGAGCTCTTCGCGGGCGAGGAGGGTGACCGTCACGTCGGCGACGAAGAGCTCGTCGTTCCACGGGTCGCCTTCGAAGGCGTCGGAGAGGCGGGCGCTGCCGTGCGCGGCCAGGGCGCTGTTGAGCACGGCGCGGGCTTGGGCGTCGAGGGCGAGCTTGTCCGCGTTGCTGGCAGCGTCGATCTCGGCCTTCTTGCGCTTGGCCGTGCGCTTCTTCACGAAGTCTCGCTTGAACGTGAAGATCACCGACTGCTTCTCGGCCTCGCTCGCGTGCGCGCCGACCTCGGCTTCGACGCCGAACAGCTTCGCGACGAACGTCCCGAGGTGCGGCGCGATCGAAACGATCGCCTCGGAGATCGCCTCGGGGGCCATCCCCTCGCCTTTGCACGCGCGGTAGTGCTCCCACCTCGCCCACGCCTCGTCGCCCGCCGCGCTCTTGGCGTGCGCGTCGAAGTGCGTGTGCAGTGCGCGGAGCTTCGACGAGTCGAACAGGTCGCTCCAGGTGAAGCCAGAAATACCGAGGGTGAGCTTCTCTGCCGTCATTTCGCTGCGGGCGAATCGCACGAAAAACCCCGCTGATTCAAGCCCCCTGCGAAGTGCCTGTAGCGGTTGGGCGTCGTGCGCGCAGGGGAGGTTGGGCGCTCTGTCCCCGAACAGAGGGGATGTTGCGGCGCGCGCTGGCGTAAGATGGATGAATCGAGGTCCACGAGCGATGTCCCGTCGAGCAACGAAGACCACTGCTGCTGTGTTGATCGCGTGCGCTCCGGTGATGGCCGCGTTTGTGTACGTTCCGCCCAACGGCCAGCAGCAACAGCCGCGGCCCGTGATCGTCACATCGGGCAACCCGCAGCCGCAGCCGGTCCCCGTCGGTCCCACGAGCGCCCAGCCCCAGAGCGTGCCCGTCGAGATCGCGCAATCGCCAGCGCGCGAGCCGGTCGACGCCCTCGGTCGCGCCGCGGTCACCCTTCGCTCCGCAGGAACGCTGCTCGCCCAAGGCGTCGTGCTCGCGGGCGACGGTCGCATCGTGACGTGCTTGTCCTCCCTGCGCGGCGCGCGGCAAGTGGACGTGCGCTATCCCAACGGCCGCACGCTGGCGGCCACGGTCGTCGCGCAGGACGAGACCTTCAACCTCGCGCTCTTGCAGCCGCGCACTGGGCACTGGCCCAACGGCGTCGCGCTCGCGCCAGGGACGCGCCGCGCGACGCGCGCCACGCTCTCGATGGGCGACCCGCCGGGGATCACCACGGTGTCCTTCGCGCGCCGACGGACCTTCGTCGACGGCGAGGCGCTGCTGCGGGACGCCTGGCAGCTCGACCCTGTTCCGACGCCCAACGCCGTGGGCGCAGGCGTGCTCAACGAGCGCGGGCAGCTCGGCGCCGTGATCGTGGCTCCGCACACGAATTCAAGTGGGACCGCCGCCCCGCCGACCGCGTTCGGAGCGCCCTCGCTCGCGATCGCCGCGCTCGTGCAGCGGGCTGGCGACACCGCGCGTCCGTGGCTCGGGTTCACGGCGCGCGCGCTGCGGGCGGGCGAGACGATCCCTGGCGCGATCGGCAACGGGCTGCGCGTGCTCGACGTCGCCAACGGAGGCCCCGCGCAGACCACGGGGCTCATCGGCGGCCGCTCGCCAGACCACATCCTCATGGCCGACGGAACCGCGCTGCGCATCGAAGCCGACCTCGCCTCGGTGCTCGAGCGTCATCGGCCAGGGGACACCATCACGCTGCGCGTCGTGCGCGAGGGGCAGCAGTACGACGTTCCGCTGGCGCTCGGGCGGTTTCCGGCGATGACGCCGTAGCGAGCGCGTTGGCCAGCGAAAACGCAGGCGATAGCCCTCTCGTTACCCCGCGCTCGGCCGCTCGATCCCGAGCATCTTCATCGCCGCGCGCACCAGCTGCTCTTCGATCACGTCGAGCGCCGCCGGCCCCGTCTGCTCGGTGATCGACTCGAGCTCGACGTCGCTCGCGAGCGCGCTGCGCACGATCAGCGCGGACATCGAGTGCACCGCGAACCGCGCCTCGATCAACGACGCGGATGCGTGAGTGACGAGCGCCTTCGCCGCCTCGCGGATGATCGCAGCTCCGAGCTGATCGCGCGCGAGCGTGCGGGCTTCGCGGTGCGTGAGCGTCGTCGAGACGCGCAGCTGAATCAGCGTCTTCTCCCGCTGCGCGAAGCGAAAGAACGTGCGCACCGTGCGCTCGATCTGCTCGTGAACCGGCCGCGTCTGCGCGGACAGCTCCGTCACCAGTTCGCTGGCCAGCGCGGTCAACCGCTGGTGATAGCCGTCGAGGCACGCGTCGAGCAGCGTGTCGCGCGTGGCGAAGTAGTACTGCACCGTGCTCAGCCCGACGCCCGCACGCTGCGCGACCTGCCGCAGCGAGAGGTCGTCGACGCGTCGCGACTCGGCGATCACCGCGAGCGCCGCGGTGATGATCGTCTCGACGGTGCGCGCCGAGTCTGCGTTGGTGGGGCGAGCCATAGCTGCGGTGGTCCTGAATACTGGTAAAGCGCTGTCGAAGCCAACGGTCGAACGCGCGCTGTCTCTCCAGCGTCGTTCGCGCGATCGTGTCGTACGAAGCCGCGCGACGGAGAATTCCTGCGGTCGAATGGGTCACCGTATGAGCGGCGCGCAAACCGCGATACGGTGGTCGGGCCCACGATGAGCTCGCAGCCTGTGTATCGAACGAGCGCGGCGTCGCCGACGGTGGTCGCGCTGGTCGATCGCGGCCGCGCGCTGCGCGAGGCTGCAGGGTGGGATCCGCACGCGATGGCCGCGCCCTCCGAGCTGTCTGCGCCGCGGGCGAGCGCGCTCGAAGAGATGGCGGCCGCGTATGAAGGCGCGATCGACGCCGCTCCGTTGTCCTCTCGTATGCGCGCGCGTCTCGCGCTGCTCAGCGCGGGGACCCCTGCGTTGATCATTTACGGCGGGATCTTCGTCGCGTCGGTGAGCATCGTCGCGGCGTTTGCGCTGGTGGCCAAAGAGTTCGGGCGCTGGATCGTGCTGCTCGCGCCGCTGACGGTCGTGCTCGTGGTGCTCGTCGCCGCGCTCGCGCTCTCGTCCCGAGAGACCCCTCGCAAGTGGCTCTCGCGCAACCCCTTGCGCATCGACGGATACCTCGACCTGCTCGGCCGCGAAGAGCGCGTCGTGCGCGTGCGCGCAGTCGTTCGCTTCGCGGATCGGCAGGGGCCCGACGCAGAGCTGTTCAAAGATCTGCTCACGGGCGCTGGGGTGTTCACGCGCGGCGTCGAGCGGATCGACCACGGCGTGTTCGCCGTGCACAGCCCCGAGATCAACGGCGACGCGGCGACGTTGCACCGTTGGGTGCAGCGCTTGTGCGACGCGGCGCTGGTCGCGCTCTGCGAGGCGCACGCGATCAGCGCCGTTGTGATCGAAGAACGCTGAGCGGTACGATCGATCCGTGAGGCTCGACGCATCGGGGTACTACGCGCTCGGGGTTCCCTTCGCGCTGGGTGTGGCCGCGTGGGATCACGTCGCGTCGCGCCGTCGCGGCGAGCGCGGTTGGACCATCAGCACCGCGGTCTCGCACTTGAGCACGAGCATGGGAGAGGTGCTCGTCGGGATCTTTCTCGCGCCGTTTCTCTTCTGGATCTACGACTGGGCGCTCGCGCACGTGGCGCTCGTCCGCTGGCCGCAGGGCTCGCTCGTGCCGTGGGCGCTCGCGTTTTTGCTCGGTGATTTCTGCTACTGGCTCAACCACCTCGCGGGCCACCGCGTCGGGGTGTACTGGGCCGTCCACGGGGTGCACCACCAGAGCGACGAGTTCAACCTGGCCGTCGCGCTGCGGCACCCTTGGTTCAGCGACGCGCTCGCGTGGCCGTTCTATGCGCCGCTGCCGCTGCTCGGCGTGCCGCCGGAGCACTTCTTCATCGCGATCTCGGTGATCAGCTACTACGCGCTCTCGATTCACTCGCACACGTTTTCATGGGGCGGTCTGTGGGCCTTCGTCACGCCCCGCACGCACCAACTGCATCACGCGATGAACAAGCGCTACCTCGGCTCGAACCTCGCCGCGATGTTCACGGTCTGGGACCGCTTGTTCGGCACCTACCGCGAGCCCCACCCCGCCGATCCCCCCGTGTTCGGAACGCCCCGCGGCTACCGCACCCACAACGGCGTGATGGCCCAGTGGATCTTGTGGCGCGATCTCTTTCGCACCGCCGCGAAGACCCCTGTGTTTCGCGAGAAGCTCAAGGTCTTCTTCGGCCCTCCCGGCTACATGCCGCCCGGCGTGAGGCTCGATCCCGAGCCGCGGGCCCGCGACGACCGCGACGTCCCGATCGCTGTGCGCGCCTACGTGCTCGCGCAGTTTGTGGTCGCGTCGGTCTTCGCGCTGTGGGTGCTCTGGCTGCGCGATCGACACACGTGGACGCTGCACACCGTCGCGACGCTGTGGCTCTTTCTCACGCTCGCCACGCTCGGCGCGCTGCTCGACGGGACGCCCAACGCTCGTCGCTGGGAGCTCGCCCGCGTCGCCCTCACGCTCCCCGCGCTCTTCGCCTGGGCGTGGCTCGGCTTCGCAGGGACGTCGCGGCCGTGAGCGACGAGCGCACCTCGCTCGCGTCCCTCGCGGCGCTGTTCTTTCGCCTCGGAGCGACGTCGTTCGGCGGCCCCGCGGCGCACACGGCGATGATCCACCGCGAGGTCGTCGCGCGGCGCAAGTGGCTCAGCGAAGAGCGCTTTCTTGATTTGATGGGCGCGGTCAACCTCATCCCTGGCCCCAACTCGACCGAGCTCGCCATGCACGTGGGGCACGAGCGACGCGGCTTCGTCGGGCTGCTCGTGGCGGGGACCGCGTTCATCGTGCCCGCGATGGTGATCACTGCGGCGATGGGGTGGGCGTACGTGAAATACCGGTCGATTCCTGCGGTGACCGGGGTCTTGTACGGCGTGAAGCCGGTGATGGTAGCCGTCGTCCTGCAGGCGATCTGGGCGCTCGCGCCCAAGGCCGCGAAGAGCGCGAGGCTGCGCGCGCTGGCCGCGGTCTCGGTCGGCCTGTGCGTCGCGGGCGTGCACGAGCTCGCGGTGATCGTGCTCGCAGGGCTCGCGCACGTCGGGATGAGCGCACCCGAAAAGCGCGCGGACGAGCCGCAAAAACTCTCGCAGATCGCGCCCATGCTCCCCGTGATCGCGCTCTCTGCGAGCGCGCAGACGGTGACGCTGCCCTCGCTCTTCGCGGTGTTCGCCAAGACCGGCGCGGTGCTCTTCGGCAGCGGGTACGTGCTGTTGGCGTTTCTGCGGGCGGACCTCGTCCACCGGCTGCGCTGGCTCACTGAAGCGCAGCTCATGGACGCGATCGCCGTCGGGCAAGTGACGCCCGGCCCGGTGTTCACCACGGCGACGTTCATCGGGTATGTGCTCGCCGGGCCGTGGGGCGCGATCGTCGCGACGGTCGGGATCTTTCTTCCTGCGTTTGTGTTCGTGGCGCTGAGCGGGCCGCTCGTGCGGCGCGTGCGCAGCTCTGCGAAGGCTGCGGCGTTTCTGGACGGGGTCAACGTCGCCTCGATGGCGCTCATGGTGGTGGTCGCCGCGCAGCTCGCGAGGGCTTCGGTCGTCGATGTGTCGACCGCGGCGATCGCTGTGTCGAGCCTCGCGCTGCTCGTGCGGTTCGAGCTCAACGCCACGTGGCTCATCGTCGCAGGGGCGGTCCTCGGCGCGCTCTCTTCGCGGTAGCTTTCTTTCGTCGAAAACGCCCCTATCGACCGCGGTGATGCTGCTCGTTCGCGTCCTCGGGGGTACTGGATATCTCGGCCGTCGCACGGTCGCTGCGCTCGGTCGGGTGCCCGGAATCGAAGTGCAAGCGGCGTCGCGACGCGCGCCGGTCTCCGTCGACGCGACGCGGCCCGAGACGTTCGCGCGACTCGACGACAGCGCCGTGGTCGTGGACGTGTCCGACGCCACGACGACGCCCCCCGACGAGCTCATCGAGCGCTGCTTGCAGCGCGGCGTGACAGTGGTCGAGACCACGTCGGACGCGGCGTGCGTCCAGCGATTGCACCAGCGATTTCGCGGTACATCTGGGCGCCTCGTGCTCGGCGGAGGGATCTTCACGGGCGTCTCGAACCTGCTCGCGCGCGCCGTGGCCACGAGCGTCGGCCGCCCCCGCAGCGTGCGGCTCGCGGTCTCGTCGAGCCCGTTTTCTGGGGCCGGCGCTGGGACGATCGAGCTGATGGTTCAGTCGCTGCGCGCTCCCGCTGTCACGTGGCGCGGCGGTCAGCGCGTCGAGCACCCGCGCATGCTCGCGGGGCCGCGCGTGGACTTCGGCGCGGCGAAGCGCAGCACGCTCGTAGCGCCCTTCGCCGAGGCGTACATGCTGCGCGAGAGCACCGGCGCCGAGGACATCGACGTGCTGTTTGCTCCGCGGCCAGGGCTGCTCGTCCCGTCGTTTCGGTGGATGCCTGCGTGGGTGGGCCGCACGTCCCTGGGGCGTGCGTTGATGCGCGGGTATTTCACGGTGCTGCGCCGATGGGTGCTCTCGTCGGTGGCGAGTCGCGTCGAGCTGTACGCGCGCGCTGAAGGTGAGGGCGGCGCCGTCGAACGCCGCGTGCTCGCGTCGGACGGAATGATGGCCGGCGCGTGGGCCATCGCCGCCATGGTCGAGCGCATCGTCGCGGACCCTTCGTGGAGCGGCGTTCGATTCATCGACGATGTGTGCGAGCTCGAGCCCGTGCTCGATCGGGCCAACGCGCTCGCGGGCTCCGAGCAGCTCACGCTCGCTTGATCAGCGGCAGAGCCAGTGGATCGCGAGCTGCTCGTCGTGAAACGCGCGCACCGACGCGCGCTTCGAGACGGCCCACATGTTCGTTCGCACCGCGGCCATTTCGGACTCGAGCAGCAGCGCCGAGCGCTCGAAGCTCGCGGCCCACTCGAACATGGCGTCGCGCAGCGCTTCGCTCGGCGCGAGCGTCGCGCGGTTGTCGAAGAGCACCCGTCGATCGCCTCGCTTCGCGCAGGCGCCAACGATCGCTCGCTGCTCGGCCAGCACCTCGGTGAGCGTCTCGAGTCGCCCGAACATGGCGACGAACACATAGCCGTCTCGCAGCTGGATGACCGACGGAGCTCGCACAGTTTGTACAGTAGCCTAAGTGCCAGCGCGCTCGCCTCCTAGAAAGGCGCCTCGCTTGCGGTGCCCTCGCAATGGCGCTATCCACTCTTGTGAACGCTTCTCTACTCTAGTGAAGTCGTTCGCTCGACTCGAGTGAGGAGCACCCGCGCTGTGACTGTCGATCTGGCTTCGTTTACTCCAGTTCGCTCGCTCGCGGGCGGTCTCTTGATCGGCGCGGCCTCGGCCCTGCTCTTCGCTGGCAGCGGGCGCATCGCCGGGATCACCGGGGTCGCTGCGGGGCTGTTGCCGCGGTCCGCGCGCGCCGACCGGTCGTGGCGCGCGGCGTTCGCGCTTGGGCTGCTCGGCTCGGCGGTGCTGCTCGCGCTGGTGGCGCCGACGTCGATGTCCGCTCCGGCGGTGTCGCTGCCCACGCTGATCGTCGCGGGGCTTCTGGTGGGCGTGGGGACGCGCTTCGCCAACGGCTGCACGTCGGGCCACGGCGTTTCGGGCCTCTCGCGCTTGTCGCCGCGGTCGCTGGTCGCGGTCGCGACGTTCATGCTCGCCGCGGGGCTCACGGTGTTCGTCACGCACGCGCGTGGAGGAGGTGCGCAGTGAACGCTCGCACGGTGGTGGCCTTCGTCTCGGGCGTGCTCTTCAGCGCGGGGCTCGTGCTCTCGGGCATGACGCACCCAGCGAAAGTGCAGGGCTTTCTCGATGTCTCGGGGCGCTGGGACCCGTCGCTCGCCTTCGTGATGGGCGGCGCGATCGCAGTGATGGCGCCGATCGTGGCGCTCGTTCGTCGCCGCGGCAGGCCGCTGTTCGACGCGACGTTGCACGAGCCCAAGCCGAAGGCGATCGACGGCCGGCTCGTCGGCGGCTCGGTGCTCTTCGGCGTGGGATGGGGCGTCGGCGGGCTGTGCCCGGGGCCGGCGCTGGTCTCGTTGGCGACGGGCTCGCTGCCGATCGTGGCGTTCGTCGCCGCAATGCTGGTGGGGATCTGGGTGGTCGACCGGGTCTCGCCGTCGACGACCTGAGCGCTTCGGGCAAAAACAAAATCACCGGGGGATCAAATCGTTCGCGGGGGCGTACCGTCCCATCGCGTTCGGCGGCGTTGCGCGCGGCCGATGGCGCTCGCGCGAGCGCCGCGACAGGAGTGATCCGAGGGTATGCATTCGCCACGCATCCGCGCTGCGAGCTTCGGGCTCGCGCTGTGCTGTACCAGCGCCGTCGGGCGCGCCCAGTCGTTTGCGCAAGAGCCGGCTCAGGCCGCACAGCCGCCGTCCGGCCCGAGCGCGAGCGCCGCAAACGCGAGCCCGGGCGGGGCCGACGAAGAGCGCTACGTGGCGTTTCGTGCGGGCGGCGACGTGGGCTACGCGCGCATCGAAGAGCAGGACTTCGTCTCGGTCAACGCCCAGGCACTGCTGCGCGTGTGGAACTTTCGCTTCGGCATCGCCGGCCCGTTGCGCATCAGCACCTCGCGCCTCGGTCTGCGCGAGCGCGACTGGGACGAGCTGCGCGACATCGCGCGCATCCCTCAGTGCCTTCGCTTGGACCTCGGCGACTACGACCGCCCCGCGGACCGCTTCGACCCGGCGTGCCAGCCGTACGCTCACTCGGGTAGGCAGTTCAATCGCCTGTATTTCTCCACGCGATTCGCGCCCGTCAACGGCTTGACCTTCGCAGAAGGCACCCTCGTCAACGGCTTTCGCAGCTCGTTCGACCCCGACCATCCCGCGATGGGCGTCGCGAGCAATTTCGAGCTGTGGGACTGGTTCAAGCTGCACCACTTCGTCGACGACATCACGCGTCCGCGCGTCACCGGCGGTCGGCTCTCGCTCTGGCCGCTGCAGATTTTCTCGGGAAGAAACCAGGACTGGAGCTGGGACAACCGCCCCGACGAGCTCGAGCTCGGCGTCACGGCGATGGGCGACCTCGACGCTCCGCTCTCCGTGCAGAGCGCGTTCGGGCGGCCCATCGTCGACGCGCAGAGCAACCTGCGCTTCAACGGAAAGCCCGTCGGCGCGCTCGGCTTCGACCTGCACTACCTCTACATTTTTGGCTTCGGCGACGGGTCGAGCCCCTGGCGCTTCGGCGTGTACGGCGCGGTCAACTACGACCGCTTCTTGGCCGTCAACGACATGGACATGGTCAACGCCGCGGTGCGCTTCGTCGCGGTGAACCGTCAGGACGGCTGGGACATCCGCGTCGGCGGCGACTATCGCAGCGTGGGCAACCGCTACGTGCCTGGCTACTTCGACGCGAACTACGGCACCAACAGCCAGCAGTTCGCGCTCACGGCGGACCTGCAATCGATCTTGGGAAACGCCTCGCTCGTCACGACCAAGCTCGGCTACGCGCTCGCGCAGCCCGAGGGCCGCTCGCACGGCTACCGCGCGTTCGCGAGCGTGAACATCCCGATCCCCCTCAGTCGCACGCAACGCTCGTCGCTGCCCATCTCGCTCTACTTCGAGGACACCGAGCGCCGCGCGGACGCGACGGTGTTGCTCAACGTCGGCCCGGTGCAGCTCGAACAGCTCGTCGCCGGGGCGCAGCTCGTGCGCCGCAATTTCGACGGGATCACGGACTTGTTCTCCGTCGACGGGACGCTCGTCCGCGTGTTCGCTCAGCTCTTCATGGGCCCCCAAGACCCGCAGCGACGTCGCAACAACCCGCTGTCCAACATCTACCTCCTCGCGCGCTACGACCGCCGGTGGAACCTCGGTGACGACGGCGCCTTCGCCGTCACCAACGACGTGCAAGCGACGCTGGGATACTCTGGGGGCATGGAGTGAAAATCGCATTCTCGCTGCGATGGATCGCGCTCTCGGCGCTCTCGCTGCTCTCGGCGTGCGCGCCCGACGCCGCGCCTGTCTGCCGCGGTAGCGCCGCCGCGACGCCCGCCTCTGCCGCGGACGTGTGCGCCAATCTCCGCGCGATCAACTGCCCCGTGGCCGAGTGCGAGAGCGCGTACAGCGAGTGGCAGCGCACCGTCGACAGCGCGTCGTTTGCGCGCGTGACGCAGTGCTATCGCGGCGCGCGCACCTGCGGCGAGGTGGACGACTGCTCGCGCTCGTGCGGCCCCGACGCGGGCGCGGTGCGGTAGTCATCGCGGCGCGCAGTTGTTGTACCTTCGCGCTCGCGATGGATCATCGACACACGCTCGCGCTCGCGCTCACGCTCACGCTCTCTTTCGCCTGCAAGAACCGCGGGCCCGCCGCGGGGCCCGGCGAAGGCAACGAGCCCGTCAAGATCCGCTCGGACGGTCGCCTCCCGTCGCTCGAAGTGAAGAAGGTCCGCCCAGGGACCATCACGATCAACGGCGTGATGGACGAGCTTCAGTGGCGCGAAGCGGGCACCACGGGCGCGCTCGTGCACCCCGGTACGGGGCGGCCCGAGATGCGCTCGCGGGTCAACGGCGCGGTGCGCTTTCTCTGGGACGAGCAGCACTTGTACGTCGGCGCCAACATCTACGACGCCGATCCGCAGACGCCCTTCTCGCCGACGGACACGGACCCGCACCTGTGGGAGCGCGCCAGCGCGGTCGAGCTGATGATTCAGCCCGGCGATCCGAGCAACAACACCCACTACTACGAGCTCCAAGTGGACCCGTCGGGCGCGCGCTGGGAGACGCGCTTCGACGACTACAATCAGCCCATCACGCAGGGGCCGGGCGGGCAGCGATTGTTCGGCCACCAGGAGTGGGCCACGCACATGCAGACGCGCGCGGTGATCACCCGCGGACGGCGCTACGTGATCGAGATGGCCATCCCGTGGAGCGATTTCGACGGCGCAGGACGCACCGCGGTTCCGCCGCGCGCGGGCGACTACTGGCGGATGAACGTGTACTCGTTTCGCGACGGTCAGAGCGACTCGCTGGCGTGGTCACCGACGCTCGGTCAGGGCAACTTTCACTTCGCCCCGCGCTTCGGTCGCGTGATCTTCTCGAACTGATCGAGGCAGCGAATACGCTGGGATTTCAGGCGATCCCGACGAACAGGGTCTGCACGTCGTCGTCCTCGTCGATGGCGCTCAAGAACGCTTCGACCTCGCCGCGCTTGGCCTCGTCGTCGACGGCGACGGGGTTCTTCGCCTTCCAGATGAGCTTCGACGAGGTGACGGTCCACTTGCGCTCGGCGAGGGCCTTGCTGACCAGGTCGAGCTCCGTCGGCGCGGTGTAGAAGATCGTCTGCCCGTCGTCGCCGGCTTCGAGGTCCTGCGCGCCCGCTTCGATCGCGGCTTCGTCGGCGTCGGTGCCCGCCGCGGGAGGCGTCGCTTCGATCGCGCCGAGGCGATCGAAGTCCCACGAGATCGCGCCGCTCGTCGCGAGCTGTCCCTTGCGAAACAGCACTTTGATGTTGGACGACGTGCGATTGCGGTTGTCCGTCAGGCACTCGACGATGACCGGAACCATGTGAGGCGTGAACCCCTCGTACGTCACCGTCTCGAACACGATCGTGCCGTCGAGCTGCCCAGAGCCCTTCTTGATCGCGCGCTCGATCGTGTCCTTGGTCATCGAGACCTTGCGCGCGGCTTCGACCGCCATGCGCAAGCGCGCGTTCATCGACGGGTCAGCCCCGTCTCGCGCGGCGACCATGATCTCTTTCGCGAGCTTGCCCATCACCTTTCCTTTGGCGTTGGCGTTGGCTTCGCGGCCCTTCTGCTTCCACTGTGCTCCCATTGGCGTCTCTTCGAGGGGGCCGTTCTTATCACAGTCCGCGCTCTTCGCGGGTGCAGCCTGTGGCGCTTCGGTCTCGAGCGAACCGCTCGCTCCAGCGCCGGACGATGGCGGCGTAGGGGTCGTCGTCGCCCTCGCGCGCGCCCCACTCGAAGCCGTCGCGCTCTTGAAAAGTGGGGTTCCAGTGCATGCCCCAGGGCATGGCGGCGGCGACGTTGGGCAGCGAAAACGCCGTCGAAAACCACGCTTCGTACGTCTCTCTGCGCTCGGTCAACGACGGGTGGCGCGGGGCCATCAGCCCGAACTCTTCGAAGAGCACCGGCTTGTCCGCGGCCAGCGCGATCGCCGCGTGCTCGCGCAGCCACCGCTCGCCGCCCTCGCGCGCGATCCCCGCAGGAACCCTCCAGTGATCCGGGTACCAGTGCACCGTCGCCGCGTCGATCGCTGGGTCCTCGACCACCCGTCGATAGCTCTCTCCGCGGGCCGCGTTGATGAGCCGGTCATCGAGCCGGTTCCAGAAGCTCGTGTCGTACCCGCGCGGATCGCTGTCGTAGCCCTCGTCTCCTGCGACCACGAGCTGCCGCGCGCCCGCGTCTTTGACCGCCGTCGCGAGCTCGTGGACGAACCCCGCGAACGTGCGTCCCCGGTCGTGCAGGTTGGTCCCGCGCGGCTCGTTCATGAGCTCCCACGCGAGGATCGTGGGCTCGTCGCGGTAGATCCTCCCCGTGATCGTGTTGCGACGCGTGACGATCGCCCGCATGTACGCCGCCAGCGCCGCGCGCACGCGGGCGTCTCTCATCGAGAGCGCCCTGTGCTCGTAGTCCGACGGGAGCCCGAGCCACTGCAGGTACCGCGGCAGCCCGCCGTAGTCGTCCCAGTAGTTCGACAGGACCACCACGAGCAGCACATCTCGCGCGTGCGCCTCGGCGATGACGCGATCGAGCGCGACGAGGTTCTCTTCGCGCAGCTCGCCGAGCGCGCGCTGAATCGTCTCGTGCGCGTCGGGCTTCTCGTTGAACGCTGCGACCCTGAGCACGCGCACGCCGTTGCGCAGCGCGGTGTCGAACGTGGCTTGAATTGTGGTGCGCGAAGGCTGCCAGCCGAGCCCCGCGCGCACGCTCTCTTCGTGCAAGTGAAACGCGCTCGATCCCACGAGCCGCAGCCGCGCGCCGTCGCGAAAGAGGCACACGCCTCGGCGCGTGACCATCGCTCGCGTCGGCGGTGTTGCGTCCGTCGCGTGAGCGTCGTGGTTCGCGGCGTCAGCGGCGACCACCCTCGCTACCGGCGCGCGCACGCCGCCGGTCGTGACCGCGGGCGCGCACGCGACGAGCGCCCCAGCCGCCGCCCATTTCAGCGCGGAACGCACGCGCCCGCCGCCCCTCCCGCCCTCCGCACGCACTGCAGCTGCGCGGGGCACTCTCCGCGCTCGTTGCACGCGGGCAGGCACGCCCTGAGCGCGTTGTGCGCGGGCGCGACGGGCGCCGCGTACGGACCAGGGTGATCGAGGGTGACCTCTTGCGTCTGCTCGGGACACGGCCGCGAGACCGCGAGAAACGGGTCCAACGGCGGCACGCACACCCCGCGGCCTGCGGTCTCGCTCACGCCGCCGCAGACGCCTCCCGCGCGCGCGCAGGTGCTGTCGTCACCGGTCGTGCAGGGGCGCACCCATCGGGACGAAGCGATCGGCGCGTTGGCGTCGTCGGGGATCACCGTGAGCGTGACCGCAGCGGGGGCAGGGACGGCGCCGGCAGGGTGCGCCGCAGCGTCGATCACCCGGTATTCTCCCAGGCGAATGCGGTTGAGCGAGACGAACTGAATCGACGGCGGCTCGCTCGGGCAGGGCGTCACGCGGTCTGTCGGGACGTTGGCTCCGTTGAACCGCGCGCGAACACGGACGCGGAGCTCGTCGCCGACGCGGTCGACCGTGCCGTACATCGCGCGAAACCCGCACGGGAGCTGCGCCGCTGCGATCACGTCAGGCACCGAGCCGGTCGTCACGGGGGCCTGCGGAAGAAACAGCCACGCGAGGGGGGCGTCGATCTCGCGGCCCGAGGGTGAGGCAGCGCCGACGCGGGCGAGCACCTGGGGGACGAGCATCGCCGGTCCACCGTCGGTTTCGAGCCGTTCGCCCGATCTACGGGGGCCCGCGCTCGGCCCTCGGCACGCGGTCGCGGCGAGCGCGGCGACGCAGATCCATCCGTTGATTCGCTGGTGAAACGCTCGTCGAGGGGGCACTGGCAAAGACCGCGCGGGAAGGTGCCAGATCCGACGAACCCGTGCGACCTGCTTTGACACGATTGTTCGAGCGGCGGTAGAAACCGCGCCGCGCTGAATCGTCATTCAGTGACTCGTGTTTTTCACTCGTTTCGGAGGTTTCCGCCATGGCCGTCGACGTCAAGGACCTGTTCAACAACAAGCTCAAGAGCGCAGTCGAGAGCGCGCCGGACGCCGCGAAGAAGATCGGTGGAACGTACCAGCTCAACGTCGGCGGCGCCGGCAGCTGGTTCATCGACCTGGCTTCGGACAAGCCGTCGGTCACCGAGGGCGCGGGCTCGAACGTCAGCTGCACGATCGAGATCGCCGAGCCGGACTTTCAGACGCTCGTCGCCAATCCCCAGAGCGAAGGTATGAAGCTCTTCTTCGCCGGCAAGCTCAAGGTCAAGGGCGACCAGATGAAGGCGATGAACCTTCAGAAGCTCTTCGCCCTCGCGAAGTGATCGCTGGATAACGCCATGAGCCGCCCGCTCGAGGGCGTGCGCGTGTTGGATCTCACGCGCCTATTGCCCGGCCCGCTCGCAACCCTCGCGCTCGCGGACCTGGGCGCGCGCGTAGACAAACTCGAAGACCCTGGGCCCGGAGACTACCTCCGGCACATGCCGCCGCAGCGCGACGGCACCAACGGGGCGTTTCTCGCGCTCAACCGCGACAAGCGCGCGGGCGTGCTCGACCTGAAGAACCCTTCGGGCGCCGCTGCGTTCTTGCGGCTCATCCGCGCGTACGACGTGGTGATCGAGAGCTTTCGCCCCGGCGTGCTCGCGCGCTTGGGCCTCGGCTACGACGCGCTTCGCGCGGCCAACCCGCGCTTGATTGTGTGTGCCATCACGGGCTACGGCCAGGACGGGCCGCTCGTCGACCGCGCGGGGCACGACATCAACTACCTCGCGCGCGCCGGCGTGCTCGGCGTGACGGGCCCTTCGGACGCGCCACCGGCGCTCTCGGGCGCGCAGGTGGCCGACGTCGCAGGCGGCTCTCTGTGGGCGGTCTCGGCGATCCTCGCCGCGCTCTTCGCCCGCGAGCGCACGGGCGAAGGGCGCGTGCTCGACGTCTCGATGTGCGAGGGCGCGATGCCGCTCGCGGCGTTTGCGTTCGGCTCGGTGCTCGCTGAAGGCAAAGGGCCCGCGCGCGGAGAGCACTTTCTCGACGGCGGAATCGCCCCGTACAACACCTACCGCACCCGCGACGGCAAGCACGTCTCGCTCGGCGCGCTCGAGCCGAAGTTCTGGACGAAGTTCTGCCGCGCGGTCGGGCTCGAAGCGTCGATGGACGACCTCGCTCCGGGGCCGCACCAGCCGGCGCTGCGCGCGAAGGTCGCCGCGGTCTTCGCCGAGCGAACGCGGGACGAATGGGCGGCCATCGGCGCGGCCAACGACTGCTGCCTCGAGCCGGTGCTGCTTCCTGAAGAGCTCTCGAGCGACCCGCAGCACCGCGCGCGCGGGCTCTTCTTCGAGCACCAGGGCGCCGAGTACTTTCGAACGCCGCTCGCGGACCGCGCAGCACCCGCGCACGCGGCGCGCGCGCAGGGCGCAGACACCGACGGGATCCTCTCGGACGCGGGGTTTTCTGCGGACGAAATCGCGTCGCTCAGGTCTTCGGGCGCCCTCGGCTGATCAGCGCACGATGTGCCTGAGCGTGTAGCCCATGCCCGAGGTCGTGTAGCGCTCGTCGACGATCACCGCGTTGAGCCCGCGCGGCGCGACGATGTTGTTCAACCGCGATCCGTAGTTGATCGTGTCGCCGCCGGTGCCCGCGCAGTTGGTCCCGCCCATCGCGGGACCGTCGTCGTTGCAGCCGAACTCGGCGCCGGTGCTGGCGCTGTAGAGCGACATGATCGGGTCGTAGTTGGTCGTGCCGACCCTGCGCGTAAACGAACCGCCGTCCGCGGGGCACAGCGAGAAGAACTGCTGCTGCCCGCCGCACGTGACGAAGTAGCGAACGTCTTCGCCCGACGGGCCGAGGTTGCTCGAGCACGTCGAGGACACGCGGCGCGACGCTCCGACGAGCGAGGTCATCGCGGTGGTGCCTGTGCCTGTGAGCGGCGTGGACGTGTACACAAACGAGCCAAACGTCGCGAGCAGCCGCTGAACGTGCAGCGTGAAGCTGCCCGAGCTGCAGCCGCCCACGCTGATGAAGTACGTGCCCGCGCTGAGCCCCGCGTACACGCGGCTCTGCAGGCTCGAGGTGAACCCTCCCGCTGTGCAGCTCGCGTCGTCGCTGCACGTGTTGGCGCCCGTCACGCGCGCACCGGACGAGTCGACGAGCTGCAAGATCGTGTCGAAGCTCGATCCCGCGGTGTCCGCGTACACCACCGCGCGCTCTGCGAGGGTGAACGAAAACCAGACGTTTCCCGCGCCCGCGCAGGACCAGCACCCCGCCGCAGCTGGGCCATCGTAGCTCGCGCCCGTGGTCGTCCCGGTGCGCGTCACCTCGGCGTTGCCGAGGGTGATGCTCGTCGCGTTGGCGCGCAGGTCGTTGGCCGGCGCCGTCACGCATCCCTCGTTGGTCATCCCGTTGCAGTTGTCGTCGGTCGCGTTGGTGCAGACCTCGGTGCCGGGGCGCACTTCACCCGCGCAGCTGCCCCAGGTGCGCGAGGCGCTGCAGGTCTGCGTTCCGCCGCGGCAAACGCCGACGCCCATCGTGCCCGCAGGGCCGGTGTAACAGCTTCGGGTCATCCCTGCCGTGCACTCGCCGCACATCTCGTCGACGCTGCCGTTGCAGTTGTCGTCCTGCGCGTTGTCGCACACCTCCGAAGGTTGCGGCCGCACTTCACCCGGGCACGTCGTCAGCCACGTGCGCGAGACCCCGCAGGTCTGCGTCCCTTCGCGACAGATGCCTCGACCCGCGGTCCCAGCGGCGCCGCTGTAGCAAGGGCGCGTGTCGCCAGGCATGCATTCGCCGCACATTTCATCGGACATTCCGTTGCAGTTCTCGTCGCCGCCGTTGCCGCAGACCTCCATGGCGGGGATCACTTCGCCTTCGCACGCAGAGGACCACCGTCGCATCGCGTCGCACGTCTGCGTGCCGCCGCGGCACGTGCCCACGCCCATCGTCGCCGCTGCGCCCGAGTAGCACATGCGCGTCGCGCCCGGCATGCACTCGCCGCAGCCCTCGTCGGTGTCCCCGTTGCAGTCGTCATCGACGGCGTTGCCGCAGGTCTCCATCGCGGCGGGCGTTCGCTCGCCGACGCAGCCCGCGTTCCACGTGCGAGAGGCTCCGCACGTTTGAGTGCCCAATCGACACGCGCCGATCCCGTCGGTGCCCTCTCTCCCGGTGTAGCAATCGCGCGTCTCGCCCGGAATGCACTCGCCCATCATCGACGTCGCGTCCATCGGGCTCACGCCCGTGTCCGTCCTCGTCGTGCGGTCCGCCGTCGCCGCGTCGCGACGCGGCCCGCTCGTGTCCACCTGCGCGCACGCCATCGCCGCCCACGCGACGGACGCGCACAGAGCCACGACGCCATTCGAGCCCAGCAAAGACCGCAAGCAACGCATTGGACAGAGATACTACACCGCGCGCGCGGCGGACATCGAACACCGCCCGCGCGCAGCGGCGACGATCGCGCCGCGATTGTGACAACCGCTGCGCCGTTGTCGCAGCGCGGCGAAGAATACGGTACGCACGTTCGCACACCCCACGATGACCGAGAGCACGACCCGCAAGACCGCGAAGCCCGCCCGCGACGAGCTCGCCGAGCGCATGCTCCACACGCTTCGCTCTCGGCTCCGCGCCGCGCGCACGCTCGCTGAGCGCGAAGAGTCCGCGCTCGCCGCGCTCGTTCGCAGCGCGCGTCGCGCGGGGGCTGAGAGCATCGACGCCACGCTCACGCCGAGGGGCTTGTTCGTGTCGCTCGGGCCCGTGCCCGAGGCAGGCCCGAGCTCGATCGAGCTCACCCCGACGCTTCTTGCGAAGCTGCGCGCGGCGTTCGAGACCCCTGTCGTGCGCGTGGACTTCGCAGAGCGCCCGCAGCTGTCGCACCCGATCGGCGAGGCCAGCGCGCTCGCCGAGTCCGTCGCGCTCTGCCGCGATTGGCTCGCCAGGGTGCGCGCGATGGAGGACGAGTGCGTACGCGACGAAGACGTCGAGGGCGTGCACGAGCTTCGCATCGCCGTTCGTCGCACGCGCGCCGCGCTCCGTTGGCTCGAGCGCTGCGCGCGAGACCCGCGCGTCGAGCAGGTCGTCGGCGTGCTGCGCGCGCTCGGCGTGGCCGCGGGCCCCGTTCGTGACGCTGACGTCGTGCACGCGATGCTGCGAAAGCGCGCGCCGAAGGGGCTCGCCCGTGACGCCGCGATGACCGCGGTCCAGAGCGCCCGCGAGGCCCGCGTGCACGCGCTCGCCAAGCACCTGCGCTCGCGCGCGTACCGCGCGGCGATGAAGGGCGCCGACGACGCGCTCGCGTCGCTGCTGAGCGCCCCGGCGCTGCTGTCCTCGGACGCGGCTCGGCCCGTCGACGAGCGCGCGTCACGGTCGATGCAGCGGTTCTTCGATCGAGAGCTTCGCCGCATTCACGAGCGGCTCGAGGGCGACCTCACCGTCGACGAGGGCTACCACGACGTGCGCAGGCAGCTGCGTCGCGTGCGGGACATCATCGACGTGTGCGGCCCTGCGCTCGGCTCGCGCCGCGTGGCGTGGCGCTCGAAGCTGCAGCCAGTTCAGTCGGTGCTCGGGACGTTCAACGACGTCGTGAGCGCGCACGCGCTGGTCAAGCCCGCAGGTGAGCCCGTGAAAGAGATCACCGGTTGGCTCAAGGGCCGCCGCGCTGCGGTGCTGACAGAGCTCGCGACGCCGTTGGCCGTGCTCGCGGTGATCGTGATCGCGCGCTGAGCTGCGCGCGCTTCGACGACGATCACACAGTCGATCGCTGCTCGATCTCCCCCAGCGAGTCGAGCGGCCGCTTGTTTCAGGTGCCGGTGCCGGTCTTGCCGGGGACCACGGCTTCGACGCGCAGCTGGCTCGCGCGCTTGCCGCGGCGAAGAAACGTGCCCGACCCTCGGGACTGCGTGCTGAATCGCTCGCAGAGCGGGCCGAGGCCGAGGGGCTTCCAAATCACCGTGCCGAGGCCGTGGGCGCGGCAGAGGACGCGCGCGTCGGTGCCGCCCGTCGCGAACGTCAGCTCGAGTTCGGGCAACGTTTGCAGCAATCGGTCGGCGAGCGTCGCGCCGTCCATGTCGGGCAGCGCGAGGTCGATCAGCGCGCGGGTCCACTGTCCACCCGCTTCGACCGCTGCGATTGCGGAGTGGGCCGTCTCGAACGCGTCAACGCCAATTCCACGAGCGCGCAGCGCTCTCACGATTGACTGGCGAAGTTCTTCTTCGTGTTCGACGAGCAGAACGCGGGATGCCATGGGACATGATCCTCCTTCAGCGAGCAGACAATCGAAACGGACTATCTATGCGTGATCATAGCGCAATGTCACGATCATTTCGCTCGCCGACGAGTGATGACCTGGATTTTCTGCGAAAGCTCCGCTAGACGCAGGCTCCGTCGCGTCGATAGAATACAGATTCTCCAACGTTGGCGGCTGCTACCAGTGAGAGGGGTGTGTGTAGTGAGGAGCATTGTCGGTGACGCGTGAGCGCACGTCGCAGGCAGGGCGTCGCGCGGTCTCGGCGGTCACGCCGAACTCCGGCGCGACCGCGGCGCTGCAGCTCGTTCCTGTCGCTGCGTGGATGGTGGACGAGTCCGCGGCGCTGCAGGGATGCAACGAGCTGTTCGAGGCGATCGCCGGCGTGCCTCACGAGATTCTGCTCGGCCGAGAGTGGTGGCAGGCCTTCGCGGCGCGCTCTGCCGAAATCGCCTCGCGCGCGCACGACGCCATCGTGACGGGCAGCGACGTCCGCGGCGAGGTCTCGCTCGATCTGTTCGCGAGCGATGGGTCGCTTCGTCCGCTCTCGATCCGGTGGTTGCGCGTGACCGAGCCGGGCACCCGCAAGCCGCTTTGGATCCTCTCGGCCTTCGAGCTCGCGCGCGACGCGCCTGCGTCGCTGAAGGGCCGCAGCGCTGAAGGATCGACGGAGATGTCTGCGCTGCTCGCTCGAGAGCTCGACGCGCTCTCGAGCGAGCTGAGCGCCGAGCGCTGCGATCGCGCGACGGCGGTCGAGCGACTCTCGCGGGTGAGCGCCGCGCTGCGCGAGACCCCGAGCAGCGGTCCGGCGCAGCTCCCGCTGTCCGATGTGATCAAGCGCGCGCTTTCGGCGACGTTGCACGACCCAGAACGCCCGGTACGCCTCCGGGCTGAGGCGTCCGGCGCGCTCGTCGCGCACCCGATCGACCCCGCGCGGCCGCTGTCATTGGTGGTCGAGCACGCGCGCGCGCGCTGCGCTTTTCCGCCGGTGAGCGTGCGGATCTTCGATTGCAGCGGGGGCGTGTGCTTCGAGGTTCAGGACTACGGACCGCCGCTCGACGCAGAGCTGCAAGCGCGGATCGTCGCGCCGCGACTGTTCGATCGTGACCCAGCGCTCCCCGCCGCCAGCCCGCTCGAAATCGCCAACGCGATGGTCCGCGCGCTGGGCGGTCGCTTCGAGTTCTCGTGTTCGCTGAGCGGGCCACAAGTGGTTCGCTTCTCGATCCCTCGATAGCGCTGCGGCTACGCGCGGAGCTGCACTGCGATGGCGACGGCGAACGCGACGACGGACAGCGCGATCACGCCGAACGCGGCGACCTTGCGCGACCCCGAGCCCTTCGTGAGCCCCTCGCGATCGAGCGCTTCGTCGCGGTTTCTCGAGGCCGCGAGCATCAGCGTCGAGAGCGCTCCGAGCGCGGTGGCGCTCACCCAGAGCGCGACGCGGCGGGTTCGATCGCGGCGCGAGTCGCGAGCGTCGAGCGCGCGGGCGGCGCCGTCGTACGCGAGCTCGATCGACGGGATCGGCGGTGTCGGCGCGGCGATCCTCGCGAAGTAGTCTCCGAGCGGCGTCGCAGCGCAAGGCGAGAGGCCAGGCGGCGTGCGTCTCCATCCGCCAGAGCGCCGCTCGAAATCCGCCGACGTCGACGCGACCGCCCACTGCTCGTCGGCGAGCAGCGCGACGCGCACGGTCGAAGCGCGATCGGTCGACGCTTCGAGCGACGCGGTGAGCCAGCGCGTCGGTCCCCGCGCGTCGCCGGCGATCACGTAGGCCGTCACGCCGCCGAGCGCGTGGGCGAGGGTGATGGTCTCCCCCTCGACGCGCGAGGTGACCGCGCCTGGGACGAGCGGAAGCCGAAACCGCCGCTCGCGACCGTCGATCGTCGCGACGAGCGGCGCGGCGAGCCCGGCTGCGCGGGCGTAGAGCGTGGCCATTCCGCACGCGTCGAGCGTGCTGCGCTCGGGCCCGATGGCGAGCGTCGGGTCGTCGGGGCGGATTTCGACGGTCTTCGTCGCGTGTTCGACGCCGGCGTTGAAGAGCACGGCGCCGCCGACTTCGGGGGTGAGGACGTAGCCCTCGACGGCGACGTCCATGCGCGCGCGGCCGTCGTCCGAGAGCACAAACGCAGGCGTCGTCGCGGCGGGTGCGATCGAGAGGCGCGCCGAGACGCCCTCGGCAGCGACGTCGAGCGCGACCGGGCCCTGCATCGGCGCAACGACCGCGAGCGCCCAGGGCCCGCTGCCCGCTCGTCGCGCGGTCACGCGCTGGCGTTGGCCTCGAGCGTCGCGCGCGTCGATCGTCAGCGAGGCGGGCGCGTGCCAGTGCCGCGTTCCGCCATCTTCGACGGACACTCGCAGCAAGAGCGGGCGCCCGCTGCTCCATCCGCGCACCTGCTCGACGCGAATGCCTCGAGCCGCCTCTCCCCCCGGCGGAACGATCGCCACCGCAGCCGCCACCGCGGCCACCACCGCCAGCGCGACGATCCATCGATCCATCGAAGACGGCATCTGTTTTCAGCGGCAACCCTAGCGCGAATCGGTCGGGCTCATCGCCGCTGCCTGGGTAGCCAACAAAGTTGTCATCATGGGTCAGCGGGATCGTAACCGACGTTGGCAGTCGCTCGAAACTAACGCACTCTCACTGCAAAGGGAGACCGTCCGTGAAGAGCCCCGCACTCGCACCTGGCTTGCTCGTCGCGCAGCGCTACCGCCTCGTCGCTCCGCTCGGGCGCGGCTCGCAGTCGACAGTGTGGGAGGCGCTCGATCAACGACGAGACGGCGCCGTGTGCGCGCTCAAGTTCTCGGCCCGCGCCGACGCGCGAACCGAGCTCGAAGCGCTCGCGCGCGTCGAGCACCCCGCGCTCGCGAAGGTGCTCGACGTGGGGCCGTACGACAGCGGGCTCTTCGTCGCGCTCGAGCGCGTCGTCGGCCAGCCGCTCGACAAGCTCGTCGGCGCGCCTGCGATCATTCGCGCTGTGTTTTCTGTGGCAGAAGCGCTCGCGGCCATTCACGACGCCGGGCTCGTGCACGGCGACGTCAAGCCCGCGAACATCCTCGCCAACGCCGAGCGTGCCTGGCTCGTCGACCTCGGCCTCGCCGCGCTCGACGCGAAGCCGGGCACGCTCGTCGCTGGATCGCTGGCGTTCATGGCCCCAGAGGTGCTCGCTGGCGAGCGCAGCGCCGCAGCGGACCTCTACGCGCTCGGCGTGAGCGCCGCGTGGGCCCTCTGCAGGACGCACCCGCTCGTGGACGACCCGCACGACCGCAGCGCGCTGCTCGACGCGCTCGCGAGGCAATCTCCTGCGCGAACGCTGCTCGGAGACAAGCTCCCCGAGCCCTGTCGCGACGCCGTCCTCGGCCTGCTCGACGCGCAGCCATCCGCTCGCGGGACCGCGCGCACGCTGCTCGCTCGCCTCGCCCGAGACGCTGGCGCGTGGCTCTCTCCTGCGCAGCGCGCCCGCGCAGCCAGCGCAGACCTCGCGCGGCGGTCGGTCGCTCCGCTGGTGGGCCGCGGCGCAGAGCTCGAGCGAGGCCGCGAGGCGCTCGCGCGCGCCCTGCTCGATCACAGCTCGCTCGGCGTGGTCGTCGCCGGGCCCGACGGCAGCGGTCGCGCGCGATTGGCCGCAGAAATTCTGCGCGCGACCAAGGTCGTCTTCGCCGCGCGCGGGGCGCTCTGCGACGTCGTCGACGAGCTGTGCGTCGAGCCCGACCGCCCCACGATCGTGCGCTTGATCGACGCTCCGCCGGCGCGTGTGCGCAGCGCGCTCGCGTCCCTCGCGCGGTTGCGTCGCTTCGCTACCCTCAAGCAGCCAGTGGCGATCCTCGCCACAACCAGCGCCCTCACCGAGGGCGACGAGCCTCCGATCACCGACGTCGAGCTCGTCTCGCTCGGGCCGGTCTCGCGGGACGCGCTTCGCGCGTTGCTCGTCGCGATCAGCGGAAGGTCGCCGACCGACGCCGCGCTCGCCGCGCTCGTCGAGCGATCCGACGCCCTTCCCGGACGATTCGCTCGCATCGCTGCCGCGCTCGATCCATCCGAGGCCGCGACGGCGACCGCCGCAGACGTGCGCGCGGCGCAGGCTCGTCTCGCGGATCCGTCCTCGCTCGTCTCGTCGCTCGACGCAGGAGCGGTCGAGGCGTTCGAGCGATTGCTCGTCGCGGGCGCGCCGCTCGCTCTCTCGGCGCTCGCTTCGGATCCCGACCGCGCGCGTCGCGCGTTCGCCGCGCTCTCGCGCATGGGGCTCGCGCACGCGCTCGCGGGCTCGTCGCGCGTCGCGCTCTCGACGGGCGGCGATGATCGCTCGATCGACCCGGCGAGGCGTCGCGCGCTCGCGGCGCAGCTCGCCCGATGGCTCGACGACAACAGCGCGGACGAACCCGTGGTGCGCGCGCGGGTCGCGTGGATCTTGGGTGACAAAGACCGAGCGTTTTCGCTGGCCAACCGCGTCGGGCTCGACCGCGCGCGGCCCGCGAGCGACCGCGTCGCGATGCTCTCGCTCGCGCACAAAATCTCCCCTGCGGATCGCCGCGTGGGGCTCGCGCTAGGGCGGCTTCACACGTGGCTCGGCGAGAGCTCGCTCGCAGAGGCTGCGCTCTCGTCGCTCGGCGAAGACTCCGAAGTGCTGCTCGCGCGCATCGACGCCCTGCGCAGCCGAGGGGCGGTCGATGCCGCGCACGCGCTGCTCGCTGCGCTCGGCGCGAAGTTCGACGAGTCTTCGAGGGTCGCTGCGGCGGCGCTGCGGGCGAGAGAGGGGCTCGAAGCGGGGCGCGTCGACGAGGCTCGCGTCGCGCTCGACGGCCACGCGCCGACGAGCGACTGCAACCCTGTGATCGCGCTGCGATGGACGGAGGTGCGCGCGTACCTGGCGCTCGTCGAGGGTCAGCACGAGCGCGCGCAGCGGCTGCTGGCGGAGGTCGAGCCTGTGCTCGCCGCGCTCGACGACGACCGTGTGCGGGCGCGGTTTGCGTCGCTGGGCGGGATGGCGTTGCAGGCGCGTGGCGCGCACTACGAGGCGCGAGAGCGCTATGCGTGCGCGTGGAGCCTCGCGCAATCCTCGGGCGACGCGCGCGCTGCTGCGACGTACGCGGTCAACCTCGGGACCGCCGAGTGGCTCGTCGGCTCGCTCGGCGACGCGCGCAGCTGGCTCGAGCGCGGGGTGCGCGCCTTGGCCGCGTTCGGAACAGCGTTCGAGCTCGCCCGAGCGCTTGCGAACCTCGCGATGCTCGAGTCGTTTGTCGGCGACCGCGGCAGAGCGATCGACCTGGCGACCCGCGCAGAGCGCGCCGCGGTCGAGTCGCGCGACCCGGTCGCCTCGCTCGGAGCGTCCATCGTTCACGCCGAGTGCACGAGCAGCGGCGCCGCGTTGGCAGAAGCCCTCGGCTCGCTCGCCGAGCGCGAGGCGCGCGAGGGCCGGGACGAGTCTGCGAGGGACACCTACGCGCGCGCTGCGCTCGCAGCGGCGATGGCGCACGAGCCCGACCTGCGCGCGGACTGCCTCGCGAAGATGCAGGGCGCGACCGCGGCGCTCGCTGCGGTCGCTGCGCTCGCTGACTGCGTCGAACTCGGCGCTCCGGCGCGCGCTGCGCTCGATCACGCGCGGGCCGCGGTCGCCGCGGACCCATCGCCCGAGCACGAGCTGGCGCTGCTCGCGTGGACCGCGCGCGCGCACTCGCTCGGTCCGTCGGTCGTGTCCGAGGCTCGCTCTTCGCTCGAAGCGAAGGTGGACGCCCTCGCGCGCACGCTCTCGACCGAGTCCGCTGCGCTCTTTCGAGACGCGCAGCGGGCGCTCTCTCGCTGGGGCCCGAGCGAGCCTTCGAGCGAACCCGCGCAGCGCGCGTCGAGCGTGCGGTGGAAGCGCCTCGCAGAGATCGCGCGCGAGCTCAACTCCGAGCAGCGACTGCGCCCGCTGCTCGAGCGGATCATGGACGCGATCGTCGAGCTCACCGGCGCGACGCGAGGGTTTTTGCTGCTCGCAGGCCCCGACGCAACGCTGCGTGTTCGCTCTGCGAGAAACCTCGGTCGGCGGGACCTCGGCGAGGACGAGGGCTCGCCGTCTCGCTCGATCGCAGAGCGCGTCGCGCGCACGGGCGAGGCGATCGTCACGGTCGACGCCGCGAGCGACGGGGCGCTGAGCACGTTCGAGTCGGTGACCGCGATGCAGCTTCGCTCGGTGCTCGCGGTCCCGTTGATGATCAAAGGCGTCTCGTGCGGGACGGTGTACGTCGACGATCGGTTTCGTGCTGGTGCGTTTGGCGACGGCGCGCTCGAGGTCGCGCGCGAGTTCGCCGAGGCCGCGGCGCTCGCGATCCACAACGCGCGCAGCGCAGCGCGGCTGCGACGAGCGCTGCGAAAGAGCGAGCGGCTCGCCAGGGCGCTCTCGAAGCGGGTCGAGTCGCAGAGCGTCGAGCTAGAAGCGACGCGACGCGCGCTCGTCACCGAGCACGAGCCCAGAGGAAAATACGAGGCCATCATCGGTCGCGGCGCCGCGATGCGAAAGACGCTCTCGCTGTGTGATCGCGTCGCGGCGACCTCGGTTCCTGTGCTGCTTCTCGGCGAGTCGGGGACGGGCAAAGAGCTCATCGCGCGGGCGATCCACCAGAACTCGCCCAGAGCCAAGAAGCCCTTCGTCGCGGTCAACTGCGCGGCGATCACCGAGACGCTGCTCGAAGCCGAGCTGTTCGGGCACCTGCGCGGAGCGTTTACGGGGGCGGATCGCGCGCGGCAGGGGCTGTTCGAAGTGGCCGACAGCGGGACGCTCTTCCTCGATGAGGTCGGCGAAATGTCGCCTGGAATGCAGGCGAAGCTCCTGCGCGTCCTTCAAGACGGCGAGGTCCGCCCCATCGGCGGAACGCTCTCTCGCAAGGTGGACGTCCGTGTGATCGCCGCCACGCTTCGCGACCTGCCCAAGCTCGTCGAGAAGGGCTCCTTTCGTGAAGACCTCTACTACCGTCTCGCGGTGCTCACCGTGCAGACCCCGGCGCTGCGCGAGCGACGCGAAGACATCCCCACGCTCATCCAGTTCTTTCTCAACAAGCACGGCCGCGCGGACGTCAAGGTCGACCGCCGAGCGCTCGCGCGGATGGTCGACTACTCGTGGCCAGGCAACGTTCGTCAGCTCGAAAACGAGGTCCTTCGCGCGGCGCTCCTGTGCGACGGCGTCCTGCGCGAGAGCGACCTCGACCCCAAGCTCCTCGCCCGCGAGCTCGACCCTGACGCCCCTGCGCGCAGCCCGCTCGACCTGCGCGGCGCCGTCGAAGACCTCGAGCGAAAGCTCGTCGAGCGCGCGCTCCGCGAGTGCCGCGGCAACCAAACCAAAGCCTCGAAGGTGCTCGGGCTCTCGCGGTTCGGGCTCCAAAAAATGCTGAAGAGACTCAAGCTCGAGGACGCCGCCCGCGCCGCCCGCGACTGAGCTGCCGTATCGTCGGCGCCTGCATGGCGACGCGCATTGATCTCAGTGACTTCTCGTTCTTTCCCATCGCGGAGCTCGACGCTGACGGCCGACGGCTCGCTGTGGCCGAGGTGCCCAAGGTCATGCTCTTCGACGCCCAGTCTGGCGCGAAGATCGACGAGTACCCGTGGGTGCAAGGCGACCCGGACTCCGACGATGTGCCGGTCCGCCTCGGTGCGGGCGCTGAAGACGATGACGAAGACTACGACGACAGCGAGTCCGATCTCTCCGAGCGCTTCGGCCTTCCTTCGGTCCTTCGATTCTCTCCCGACGGAAGGCACTTCTTCGTTGGCTGCTCGCACCACTCGGGCGCGCAGGGCCGCAACGACTGTTATCTCTTCGACGCCACGCGCGCGGGCGCGCCGGTCGCGTTCGTGAGCATCGACAGCGCGGTGCGCCTGCACAACGCGCGCAGCGTCAACGTTGGCTACGACGACCCCGAGTGCGCGGAGTTCACGCCTGACGCGTCGGAGATCGCCGTCGGCGGCGCCTTCGGCGTGCTGCTCTTTTCTGTCTTCGACCCGGCGCGCTCGCGGCACATCGCGATCCCTCCGGCCCGCTCCAAGGTGGGCTTGGGCTTCTCGACGCGCGACGGAACCGCGCTGGCTTTTCGCGGCACTCGCGGCGTCTTCGTCTGGTGCGACGCGCTCTGGCTCTTCGATCTGCGCGACCTCGCGACGGTGAGACGCGTCGAATCGCCTGGAGAAACACAGCTCGGATCCGTTGTTCGCTTTCGAGACGACGACACCGTCGTGGTCTCGTCGAGCCGCTACGCCGCCAGCGGTCACGAGCAGCGCGAGCTGCTCGTCGTGGACCTCGTCGAGTCGCGGTGGACCTCGATCGAGCTGCCCGACCCGCTGCAGTGGCTCTCTCTCGATGCGACCACCGCGCTGGTCTCGGGCAATCGAGGGCACGATTTGCGCGGCGTCGACGTCTCGACCGGCGCGGTTCACGCGATCACCCGCGCGCGCGCGGCGAAGAAGCGATCAACGCTGCTCGCGGTCAGCGCGGACGGAAGGGTCTTCGCGCGCACCGACGGCGGCGAGGCGCTCGGCGAGGACTGCAGCCGCGCGCTCGTCACGCGGCGCGTGCCCGCCAAGCGTCCAGGCTGACCGACGCAATTCGCGAAGAACGCCTCTGTAACGGTCCGTTCGTTGCGCGCGCGCCCGTGTGTGGGCCACCCTCCTGTCCATGACGTCTGTTCGCTTCGTTTCGCGGTGTCTGCTCGGCGCCGCGATGGCGCTCCCTGCCTGCTCTGGTCCCACGATGCCGCCCGCTGACAGCGCAACCCTCCCGCGCGACGCAGCGATGGACACGGGCACGCACGCGGACGTCGCGATCGACCGCGGCCCGACGCCGTACGACGCAGGCCCTCCGCCCTCGTGCGCGGTCATGGCCTCGGCGCGACACATCGTCGATCGACCCGGAGGAGATCGCCTCGCGGACCCCGCGCAATTGCTCGCGACGAGCGACGGTTACCTCGTCGCGGCGCGGTACGTCGAAGAGCGCGCGGCGAGCGCAGACGGAGGCGTCGACGCGAGCGCAGACGGCGCGGTCGCTCCTTCGGTCACGGTCGCGGATCGATCGATCGTGCTCCCGCTCGCCGCCGACGGAGCGCCTCGCCCCGCGGTGGTCCTGCGCGACGGCGCCACCGATGCCACATCGCTCACTGCGCCGCGGCTGCACCGCACGATGACCGGCGCGCTCGCGCTGTTTCAAGAAGTGCGCGGCAGCGCGAGCGCGCCCAACTTCTTGCTGCGCTTGCACGCCTCCGCGCTCGGCAACGACGGCGCGGTCGCATCCACGCGGGTCGCGCGAGAGCGCGTCGCGTTGCCAGATTCGACCGCGATGGCCGCCGGTATCTTTGGCACCGCGGCGCGCGTCGAAGCGGTCGGCGACGGAGGCATCGTGGCCGCGTCTCCCATCTCGCTGCTCTTCGATTCGCAGGGGATGGACGCGCGCGCGACGGACGTGCTGCTCACGAGCTCCTGGCCGGTCGAGCTGTTCGACACACGCATGCGAACGCGGCCCGACGGCGGCGCGATGTTGGTGTATCGACGCGCGGCGCAGCTCGCGTTCATCCCGTTCGACGCGCGCGGCGTGCCCGAGGCGGCGGGGACGTTCGACGTGAACGGGCCCGTCGTTCCTGTGCTCGACGACGCCGCGGTCGTTGGGGATGGTGTGGTCGCCGCGTGGTCGCGCAACGTCGCTGGGACGACCGAGGTCCACGTCGTCGTCGCGGGCTTCGATCATCGCGCGCGGCTCGATCTCGAGATCGAGCGCTACTCGGGCGAGGGCCCCACCACGGTCACCGTCGTCCCCGCGTACGGCGGCGCTGCCTTGCTCTGGCGTCGCGGCGTCGACGCGGCCGCGCGCGTTCGTGTCGCCGTCGTCGCGCCTGATGGAACCGTCCGCGTCCCGGCCCGCGACCTCGTCAGCGCGCCCAACATCGAGGGCCGCCTCGCGGTCGAGTCCGACGGAGCTTCGTTGAGCTTCGTCGCCCGCGACGGCGTCCGCTCAGACCGCTGGGGCTACACCTTCGGCCGCGCGTGCGTCCCCACGATGTGAGCTTCGATACGCCTCGCGCCACGGTCCGCGCGCCCAGCGATAGCCGAACAGCGCGGCGCACAACGCGGTCTCGAGCACGAAGCCCCACCAGCCGCCGACCGCGCCCATACCCAGCTTTTTTCCGAGCAGGTAGGCAGCGCCGGGGATGGCGAGCCACGCGATCGTCGTGCCGCAGAGCGCCACGAAGCGCACGTCCTTCGCGCCGCGCAGCAGCCCTCGCAGCACCATGTTCGCCGCGTCGAGCGTCTGAAACAACGCAGCCACCATCAGCAGCTTCGTCGCCACCGCGATCACCCGCGGGTCCGCGCTGAACACCCGCGCCAGCGCGCCGCCCGCGAAGAGAAACCCGAGCCCGCACAGCGTCATGAACGCCAGCGCCAGCTTGAGCGCCTCTGCCGCGACGCGATCGGCCTCGGCCAGGTCCCGTCGACCGAGCGCGCGACCCACGAGCACGCAGCCCGCCTCGCTCACCGCGAAGCCCGGCAAGAAGCTCGCGCGGATCGCGTTGAGCGCGAGTTGGTGCGCCGCCATCTCCGCCGCGCCCATCGAGCCGAGCACCAGCGTAAACGTCGTAAATGCCAGATTTTCAGCGAGAAAGTGCGCGCCCGTCGGCAATCCCAACGTCGCCACTTCGCGCGCCGCCGCCGCGAGCCCGAGCTTCGCCGCTTCGCCTTCGCGCTTCACGACGCGCGCCGTGTACAGCACCAGGCCCGTCGCCTGCGCCCACTCGGTGAGCGCCGTCGCATAGCCCGCGCCCGCCACGCCCAGCGCAGGAAGCCCGAAGCGACCGTAGATCAGCGCGTACGCGAGGGCGGCGTTCATCCCGTTGGCGAGCAGACCCGCGACCATCGTCGCGCGTGTGTCTCCCGCCGCCTGACGAAACTGCACCATCGCGCTCGTGACGAACATCGCAGGGGCGCCCCACGCGCGCGCCGCAGCGAACTCTGCCGCTGCCCGCGCCGTCGCGGGCGCCACGCCGAGCGCACGAAAGAGCCCTTCGGGCGCGCGCATCACCGCGATCACCGCGACGCCGAACACGACGCCCGCGAGCGCGCCTGCTTGCGCGTAGCGAACCGCGTCGCCCGCGCGACCTTCGCCGATCGCGTGCGCCGCGCGCACCTTCACGCCGCGCATGAGCCCGAACGCCAGCGCGTAGCCCAAGAAGAGCACCACGGACGCCGTTCCGACGCCCGCGAGCGCCTCTGCGCCGAGCGCGCCGACGAGCTTGGTGTCCACCAACCCGAGCGCGCTCTCGCCCAACATCGCCGCTGCGATCGGCCACGCGAGCGCGACGAGCTCGACCCGCGTCGCGCTCGCCCGCGCGCGGGCCTCTCGTTGTTCTCCTTCGTCACCGCGCGCGCTCGCTTCGCGCGCGCCGCCTCTCGCTCTGCGCGCGAGCTTCACCGTTGCTGCCCACAACACGACGACACCTCGTTGCGTCCGAGCGCTCGCGCTCGAAGTCGATTTCGTACCGATGGACGCGCCGAGTGAGGCGCCGCTCGTACGCGAGCAACGGATGCCTCGACCGCGCCGCGCTGCGCGACGACCAGACGAGAATCTCTGGTCTTCTACACAGCGAAGTGAGCCCGCAGAGTTTGCATCGCGCCGCCCCGCGTCAAGAGCCGCGCCGCTACCAGCGCGGAGGTTGCTGCCCCTGCGCGATGGCCGCGAGCGTGGCGAAGAACTTTCTCACGTTGGCTTCGTTGCGGCCCCAGTCGAACATCTGCGTTGGCATCGCGCACTCCGAGCGCACGCTGATCCTGTCGGCGGCCACGCGAAACACCGTGACGTTCTCGCCCCACGACCACCACGAGAAGCCGGTGCTCACGCGAAACTGCGCTCCGTCCGGCGTGCCCGCGCCGGACCACCCCATGTACTGCAGCGCCTGCCAGATGATCGCGGGCGGCAGGTTCGCAGGGATCTGAAAGTCTTCTTGGTGATGCGCAGGAAATCCAAAGGCCATCGTGGGGACCGCGATGGTACCCTCGTTTCACAGCGCGCGCAGGACAGCGCTGAGCGACTTCGCCTCGTCGCTCGCGAACACGCGCTCGAGCGCGGCTTGGTCTGTGACCGGCGCGGGGCGTCCGGCGACGCGCATCGCGCGGACACGTTCGCCGGCTTGCATCAATCGGTCAGCGAATTCGCTGTGCTTTCTAGCTCGCGTGGCCAGCGCCACCCGGGCGCGCTCGTGCGAGTCGACGTCGGTGCAGACGAGCAGCGCGTCGCAGCCCGCTTCGATCGCGCGAACGGCGCTCTCTTCGATGCCATAGCGCTCGGCCACGGCCTTCATGTGCAGGTCGTCGCTGAAGCACACCCCCTCGAAGCCGAGCTCTGCGCGCAGAAGGTCCGTGACGATCTTCTTCGACAGCGTCGCAGGCAGGTCGCGCTCGACGCCCTCGAACACGACGTGCGCGGTCATCACGCTCGCGACCTTCGCTCGAAACGCCGCTCGAAACGGGACGAGCTCGACCGCGTCGATCCTCGCGCGATCGTGCCGCAAAAAGGGCAGCGCGAGGTGGCTGTCGAGCTCCGTGTCTCCGTGCCCCGGAAAGTGCTTCGCGCACCCGAGCACGCCCTGCGCTCGCAGCCCTTCGATCGCCGCGACCACGTGCGCCGCGCACACCTCGGCGTCGCGCGAAAACGAGCGATCGCCGATCACGGGGTTGGCCGGGTTCGAGTCGACGTCGGCGACTGGCGCGAAGTCCGTCGTGCACCCGAGCGCCGCGAGCTGCGCGCCGAGCACCGAGAGCGCGCGGCGGGTGAGGGCGGGGTCTCCGTGCGCTCCGAGCGCGCGCATCGGCGGCAGCTCGATGATCGGCGCCTTCAACCGCGCGACGCGCCCGCCCTCTTGATCGATCGAGACCAGCGGCGGGGCCATCGATCCTCGCTCGGTCGCCGCCACGAGCGTCGCCACCAGCTCGGCTACTTGAACGGGCCGCTCTGCCACGATGTTGCGCTTGAAGAGCGTGACGCCCGCGAGCCTGCCGTCCTCGAGCCGCTCGATCACCGCGGCCGGCGCGCTCTGTCCATCGAATCCGCCGACGATCACCGCGCCCGCGAGCCTGTCGAAGTCGTCCAACTGCATGGGTGCTGTCTCGTGTAGCAGAGGAGCTCCTGGCAGCAGAGATTTTCTCCAGCGCGGTTTGCGCGCGAGCGAGGGTCGGTGATTCGTGCGATCCTTCGTGGCGCTGCTCATGACGATGACCCCGTCGCGCCTACGAAATTCGCTGCTCTTCGTCGCGTCGATCGCCGGCGCCGCCTGCGGCGGTCCCATGATGACGCCCTCGGATGACGCTGGCCCCGTGCGTCCGTCGAACTGCACCAACCCCTGCGTGTGCGCAGACCGCGGGCCGCCCGATTACCGCTACGAGTCCACCGGGACGGCCTCGCCGACGGCCACGCCCGAGCAGCGCGCAGCGCTCGTTCGCACGAACCGTTGGCGCACCGCCGCAGGACTCGCGCCGGTCGACGGCGAAGAGAACGCCGACGAAGCCGCCACGTTGCACTCGCAGTTCATGGCCAGCAACGCCGCTTCGTGCTGGGCCGGCGCGCACTTTCAGACGAACACCGCCGGATGCACGGGCTTTACGGGCCGCGACCCCGGCGCGCGCCTCAACGCCGCAGGCTACAGTTGGAGCACCTACGGCGAGGTGATCGACTGGGCCGACACCCCCGAGCGCGCCGTCGACGAGTGGATCTGGACCGTCTACCACCGCAAGCCCTTCATGCGCTGGGAGTTCGTCCACGTGGGCTACGGCAGGGTCAACGGGCCGTACAACGGACGCACTGCGTTTCACAACGTGATGGACTTCGCTGCGCCGCGCTCGGGGCGCTCGGGCACGCGGCACGCGGCGTTCGCGGTGTTTCCCGTGCCGGGCCAGAGCGACGTGCCCACTGGATTTCGCGGAGACCTCGAGGGCCCCACGCCCCCGGCGCCAGGCACGCTCGGCGCATGGCCGCGCGGCGTCTCATCGGGAACCGTGGTCTCAGCCCACTTCAACGACAACAATTTCTCGGTCACGTCCCACGAGCTCTTTCGCTCGAACCCCGAGAGCAACCAGTGCGACCCCGTCGAGCACACCTTCATCTCGACCGCCAACGACATGAACCTCCGCAACTCGTCGGACGTGTTTCTCTACGGCAACGAGCAGCTCGCCGCGCGGACAGAGTACGTCGTGCGCCTGCGCGGGACGCTCGGCGGCGCGAATTTCGAGCGAAGCTGGGCGTTTACGACGCGATAGCGCGCCGGCATTTGCGTCTCGCCCGCGCACCGGATAGGCTGCGTTCGTGAACTTTCGATTCGCCTCTGTCGCCCCCATGCTGCTCGTCGGAGCATGCGCTGTTGGGCCGCAGGGGGAGCTCTCGACCGACCCCGCGCTCAACACCCAACGCTCGTCCGCGTTGCTCGTGGTCGAACGCTCGACGGCCGCAGGCGTGCCCGGCAACGCCCAGGTCGGAGCGCGCTTCGTTCAGTTCACCGGCGTCGCGTCGTCGGCGCTCCCCGAGCTGCTCGGCACCCCGTCGATCCCTGGCGCCGTCGGCTGTTCCGAGCAGAGCGCGCGCGCGGCTGAGCCCTCCGAGCGCGCGGAGGTCCGCTTGCTCGACGTCGGCGCGCTCGAAGTGCGCTCGGACGGACAGACCCTCGCGCTCGAGCCCCGCCGATTGCCCGATTTGTTTCGTGTCGTCTCGGGCGTTGTGTACGCGGCCGAAGGTGAGCTCTCGGGCTCTCGTTGGCAGTTTCGCGCCGCAGGCAACGGCAGCGCCCGTATCCCCGCGTTCGAAGTCGAAGCCCAGGCGCCCGACGCCCTCGCGTCGCTCTCGCTCGCAGAGCAGCCGCTGTCCGCCAACACCATCGCTCGCCTCCCGCGCACGCCGTTCTCGCTGCGCTGGACCCGCGGCGAGGCCAACGACTACGTCGTCGCGTACTTCGAAGGCGCTGCAAACCGCGCGCAGGACACGGACCGCCCCAACTCGATCGTCTGTTCGGCCCGCGACGACGCAGGAGCGCTCGAGATCGACGCCGCGTGGTCCGAGCGCATCGCGCGCGTCGCCGCCGCGGGCCGCGTCGTGATCCACCGTGTTCGCGTCCGTCCCTTCGCCCTCTCGGGCGTCGACGACGCCGCGGTCGTGTTCGACTCGAGCCTGGTCGTTCGCCTCTCTGAGTAGAGAGCGCCCCGCCCTTTCGACCCTCGCTCAGCGCTTGAACAGCTTCGAGAACAGCCCCGCTGCAGTGGGCTTCTCCGTCGCTGGCTTGCCCTCTTGGGCCTCGTCCTTCTTCGCCGTCGTCGCCGCAGCGGGAGCGCTCTTCGCGCGCATGTCCGCGAGCCGCACCTCCCGCGCGGCCTCGATGTTCTTCGGGTTCGCCTCGAGCGCGAGCCGAAAGTGCTCGAGCGCCTTCGCTCCATCACCCTTGCGCTTGAGCGCTGTCGCGAGCAGCACCTGCGCGCGATCGTTCTTCGGCGCGAGCGCGACCGCTTCGATCAGCGTGCTCGTCGCCTCGTCGAGCGACGCGGCGTCGGTGCGCTCGAGCAGGACCGCGCCGAGCACCGTGAGCACCGAAGGGTCTTCGCGATGCAGCGCCACGGCCTCTCGCGCGAGCTTCTCGGCTTCGGCGAAGTCCCTGCGACGGTGATGGATGTCCGCCTTCTGCGCGAGGCTCGAGGCCTCGAGCATGGCGCCCACTTTTCGCTGCGACGCGGGCGTCCCGCCGCCGTCTTGCGCGATGCGGTTGTATCGCGTTCGTGCGGTCTCGTCGGAGAGCGTCTGGTGCGCCTCGTTCACCAGCGCGAACACGCGCTGATAGGACTCTTTCGCGACAGGGTTGGGCGCGCGATCGGGGTGCCACTTCGCCGCGAGCTTCATGAACGCCGCGCGGATGTCGTCCATCGACGCGTTCTTCGCGACGCCGATCATCTCGTAGTAGTTCTGCTCGTCCATCGCCGCGAAGAGCTCGTCCGCCTCGCGCGCCTTGGGGTCGCTCGACGGAGCGGCCTTCGCGACGCTGCTCGGCGCTGGCGGCGCCACGGGCGTCGGCGCTGGCGGCGGAACGGAGTTGCGCGGCGCCTGCGACGGCACCGACGACCTCGCCGGCTGCGGCGCGCTCGGCGCGAGCTCGGCCTGCTTGGACGTGAGCAACACGTACGCGAGCGACCGCGCGCTCTGCGGGTCCGCGGCGAACCCTTCGAGGTCCTTCACCGTGGCGGGCCCGAGCCGCAGCACGTCGAGCAAGTGCTGCACGTCGTCGCTGAACCCGAAGGCGTCGAGCAGCGCGTTGGGGCGCAGACGAATCTGCTGATCGCCCACGCGAGAGAGCACGGCAGAGATCGTCGCGTTGGGCGGCGAGGCCTGCACGCCGAGCCACACGATCGCGAGCACGTCGACCGAGAAGCGCTCGCGACCGAAGCCCTCGAGCAGATCGCTGTCTTGATAGAATCGATACGCCGCGTCGCCGAGGGCGAAGATGCGCACGGCGCGCCGACGGTTCTGCTCGACGAGGCCGCGCGCGATGGCCGCGGCATCACACAGGCCCATCTCCAAGAACACGTCGCCGATGAGCTGCTTGGTCGCGTGGTGCACGACCTCGGCGTCCTTGCGGGCGGCGTTGGGGACGACCTTCATTTCGACCAGCAAATCGCCGAGTCGATCGACTCCGGTAGCGATCCAGCTCTGGGCGAGCGAGCCGTTCTCGAAGGCGAAGAAGTGCTCTCCTGCGAGGCCGCCGCCGGCGGGCCCGTCGATCGAGAGGGTCCCGCTCAGGGCGTGCTCGCGGATGTAGAGCAAGACATGGGCGAACGGGGTCTTTCCGAAGCGACCCTCGGCGGATGGATGGGGGCGACTGGCGCTGGCCACGACGAGCGCGAGCGTAGCAAGAAGTGCCAACGCTCGGGGCGCTCAGCGAGGGCTCAGCACGCGCTTGCCGCGATTCGCCAGACCGAGCCGCCGGCCTCGTCGCGCACTTCGATTCCCTTCGCCGAGAGCTCGGCGCGAATCGCGTCCGAGCGGGCGAAGTCCTTGTTCTTTCGCGCGTTGGTGCGCTCGGTCACGAGCGCGTCGATGGCGCTCGGGTCGATGTTGCGCTCCGCCGCGCGCCGCGTGCGAACGCGCAGGGCGAACGCCGCTGGATCGCCTTCGGCCACGCCGAGCACCGACGAGACGTGCGTCATCGCGTCGAGGATCGCGCGAGTCTCGATGGGGTCCTTGCGGTTGGCGTCGCACAGCTCGTTGGCGCGCTTGTACAGCTCGGACACGTGGCCGAGCGCGACGGGGGTGTTGAGGTCGTCGTCCATCGCGTCGTCGAAGGCCCTGACGATCACGCTGACGGGGTGGTCTGGCCGGGCTTCGGGCGCTCCTTGCGCGCGCTGGGCGCGGGCGTTCATGCGGGCGCGGGTGTCGTAGAAGTACTCGACGCGGCGCTCGGCCTCTTCGATGAGCGGAAACCGCATCGGCTTGAGCCCCGCTGCGTCGGGCGCCGCTGCGTCGTCGACGGTGACCTCGAAGTTCACGTCCGCGCGGTAGTGCGTCCCGAGCAGCCACAGGCGAACGGCCTCGGAGTCGACGCGCTCGAGCAGGTTGCGCAGCACCATCACGTGCTGAATCTCACGCGGATACTGTTTGGCCTGGCTCTTGGACATCTTCTTGCCGTTCACCAAGAGCATGGCGTTGTGCATCCACGCCGAGGCGAACCGAACGCCGTTGCACGCCTCGCTCTGCGCGATCTCGTTCTCGTGGTGCGGAAAGATCAAGTCCAGCCCGCCCGCGTGCAGATCGAACGTTTCTCCCAGCCATTTGCGGGACATCGCCGAGCACTCGATGTGCCACCCGGGCCGCCCTTCGCCCCACGGCGAGGGCCAGCGCGCCTCGGATTGCTCGTGCTCCTTCGCGGCCTTCCACAGGGCGAAGTCGAGCTTGGACTCTTTGACGTCCGCGTCGTTCTTGCGCGAGTGCTCGCCGCTCTCGAGGCCTTCGACGGTCTGCTTCGAGAGCTTTCCGTACTCGTTGAAGCTCTTGACGCGAAAGTACACGTCGCCGTCGCTCACGTACGCGTGACCGTTGTCGATCAAGCGCTGCACCATCTCGATGATCTCGGGCAGGTGCTCGCTCACGCGCGGCTCGTGGTCGGGCCGCTGGCAGAGCAGCGCCGCGGTGTCCTCGCGGTACGCTTGCACGAAGCGCTCGGCGAGGGACCTCGGCGATTCGCCCGTCTCCGCCGCGGCGTTGATGATCTTGTCGTCGATGTCCGTGAAGTTGCGGACGTACGTCACGTCGACGCCCGAGGCGCGCAGGTGACGGACGAGCGTGTCGAACACCACCGCGGGCCGCCCGTTGCCCGTGTGGATGAAGTTGTACACCGTCGGTCCGCACGCGTAGATCGAGCACGCTCCCGGCTTCCGCTGCGGCAGCGGAACGATCGTGTTCGTCAACGTGTCGTGCAGATGAAACTTGTGCGCCCTCGGGGCGCGCGACGGTGTCTCGGTCATAGCGTTCGTGCTCTTTGTGTCGTCGTCGTGCAGAAGTGAAGCGATAGGCGGCTGCGGCGCGCCCGCGCGAAGCGATGGACGAATCTCGGGTCCGCGGCTTGTGTATAGTCCTCGCCGCGCAGTGATACCCCGCAGATCGCCCTGGATCCAACGGTGTTTGACGCTGCGACGCCACGGTGAATGATGCGCATCTTCGAACACCATCAAGCAGAGTACGCCGCCACGCTCGAGCGCCTCGCGGACCGCGGGGACAGCGACCTGGCCGCGGTCGAGCCCGTCGTCGCCGAGATCCTCGCCGAGGTCCGCCGCGGCCGGGACCGCGCGTTGATCGAGCTCACCGAGCGGGTCGATCACCGACGGCCCGAGCCGCTCTCCTTCGACCGCTCAGCGATGGAGCTCGCGCTCGCCGCGATGCCCACGCGCGAGCGGGCCGCGCTCGAGCTCGCCGCGCGTCGCATTCGGGCGCTGCACGAGCACCAACGCGACGCATCCGCGCGCTTCACCGACGGCGACGGCGTCGAGCTCGGCTGGCGCATTCGCCCGCTCGAACGCGTGGGCGTGTACGCCCCTGGAGGCAAGGCACGGTACCCGTCGAGCGTGCTCATGGCGGCGATCCCCGCGCACGTCGCGGGCGTTCGAGAGCTGTACGTGACCTCACCGAGGCCGACGCAAGAGATCCTCGCGGCGGCGTTTCTCGCGGGCGTCGACAAGGTGTTCGACCTGGGTGGGGCCATCGCCGTCGGCGCGCTCGCGTACGGGACCGAGAGCGTCCCGCGCGTCGACAAGATCGTGGGGCCGGGCAATCTCTACGTGACCGCGGCGAAGAAGCTCGTGTTCGGCCGCGTGGCGGTCGACGGGCTCGCGGGCCCGAGCGAGATCCTCGTCGTGGCCGATGACCAGGCCAACCCCCGCGTGGTCGCCGCGGACCTGCTCTCGCAAGCGGAGCACGACGAAGCTGCCTACCCGTTGCTCGTGACGTTGTCTCTCTCGATGGCCGAGCGAGTGATCGCCGAGGTCGAGCGGCAGCTCGCGGTGCTCCCGCGCAAGTCCGTGGCCGAAGTCAGCGTGCGCGAGCACGGGTACGCCTTCGTCGCGGGCTCGCTCGACGAAGCCGCGCGCGTGGCGACCACCCTGGCCGCCGAGCACCTCGCGCTGCTCGTGCGCGACCCCGAGGCGCTCTTCGCGAAGATCGACGCAGCGGGAGCGGCTTTTCTCGGTGACTTCACGCCCGAGGCCGCTGGGGACTACCTCGCGGGGCCCTCGCACGTGCTTCCCACGGGCGGGGCCGTGCGCTTCTCGTCGCCGCTCGGGGTGTACGACTTCGTGACCCGCACGTCAGTGATTCGGTACTCGCGGGCGGCGCTCGCGCAGCACGCGGACGCGATCGTGACGCTGGCGCGGCTCGAAGGACTCGAGGCCCACGCTCGGGCGGTCCTCGCTCGAACCGACCAAGAGTGAGTCGCTGCTGGCGGGCACTGCCCGTTTGGGGAGGGTCGCGGCTGTGTCGGAGGCCCAGGGGAGGGCGTCAGGAAACTAACAGCGCAGGGAATAACCATGGGTTGCGCTGCGCGGAGCATTGAGATTTCCGCGGTGGGGGAGTATGGCATCGGCCCTGCAGAGCGGATCCTGCCACGGCGAAGGGTCCGCGCCGTGAGTGTGTTGTTGAACGATTGAAATCGCTGACCCCCTCGCTCGGAGCACTGAGGCCCCGACGGGAGGGCCAGCACGAGGAGGAACTAGATGGGTTCTCGATGGAGCCAGCGGGCGCGACTCGCATACGGCCTCTCGACGATTCTCGCAGGAGCGGGGATGTCGGCAGGCTGCATGGAGGCAAGACCTGCGATCAACCGGGTGCAGCCCGACTTCCTGGACAAGACGCAGCTGATCCCTGTGCAGTACGACCTGCTCACCCGAGCGGGCCGCACGCCGCAGCAGCTGACCAGAGAAGATCTTCGGCGCGAGCCGATCTGGGCGCACCAGATCACGATCATCGACAAGCCGGCGACCACGGGCCAGCAGGGCATCTCGTGGTACACGGACATGGAGCGCATCAACTGGGAAGTCACTGAAGGCTTCTTGATCGCTCGTCGCGCGTACGATCGCTTGCTCGGCGCCGAGAACGTCACCGGCCGAGCCAATCCGCGCTCGCAGGACAACAACACCGGCATCGCGAGCAACCCGCGTCAGGGCGAAATCCTCGCGGTTTACCGCATCCAGTCGCACTTCGACATCCGTCGCTCGTACAACCCGCAGACGGGTGAAGAGCTCAACGTCGTCGAAGAGAACGGCTCGGATCGCCCCTGGTACCAGCGCAAGTACATGCGCGTTGACTGGACGCAGAACCTCGTCGGCGGCTACTCGGCGATGTCGTACGCCGAGTGGACGGGCAGCGTTCGTGCGGAGCCGACCCCGGTCTACATCAACGACCCGACGGATCCCAACGCGCCGGTCTTCAACTACGAGACCCGCAACAACCAGGCGAACACGCTCACGTACTTCGACGTGACGAACCGGATGACCCTGCACCCCGAGGAAGTGAACCTCGCGCAGTGGGGCTACCCGAACCTCCCGGCGTGTGTGCTCAGCCAGACCGGCATCGAGTCCTGCCAGCCGGCGGACGTGCACTTCCGCGTCTCGTTCATGCGCTTGGACACCGGGCGCGACTACGAAGCGCAGCAGATCGACGGTCTGCGTATGGACCGCTTCGGATTCTTCGAGGGCGGCCGCCTCGGGTACAACACCGATCGTCAGGACATCCTGAACACCGATCGTCGTCACTTCGCGTTCCGCCACAACCTGTGGAAGAACCACCACATGCCGCGCACCGAGGGGGCCGCAGGGCTCGCGGGCGGCGTGTTGAGCAGCGGCAGCCTCTCGTGCACCGTTCGCCCCGGCGAAGCGTTTGCAACGGAGTGCCAGGGCGTGTCGCGCACGGCTGAGTGCGTGGCGACCGCTGGCTCGACGACCGGCGTTTGCGTCGATCGCTATGCGCTCTGCACGCAGGACTCGGACTGCGCCGGTCAGGACCGCGGCGCGCGCTGCGATCGCGGCGCTCAGTACTACCGCGGTGATGGCAACGGCGTCTGCTTGCTGCCGTACCGCGATCGCGACGTCCGTCCGATCCCGTACCACCTCTCGCCGAACTACCCGGACCGGATCATGCCGGTCACCAACACCATCGTCCGCGACTGGAACCGCGCGTTCTCCGACGCCGTCGGCCAGGCTCGTCGCCGCGAGTGCATCCTCGACCCGAACGTCGCGGACAAGACCACGTGCGACGCGTACCTCGCGTTCAACGTTGAGCAGCGCGAGACCGACCAGGTCGTGACCGCGCAGGGCGCGATGCTCCCCAACGGCCGTCCGCAGGACGGCCAGTGGGTGTACGTCGGCTGCCACAACCCGGTTTGGGGCACGAACCCGAACCTCCCCGGCGCGCACACGCAGGCCGAAGTCGACGCGGCCCGCAACTCGGGCTGGGACACGGACGCGTGCGGTCCTCAGGGCACCGTCGCGCGCCTCGGTGACATTCGCTACTCGATGATCGCTTCGATCAACGAGTACGACCGTCAGGGCTCGTGGGGTCTCGCCAACATCTCGGGTGATCCCGAGACCGGCGAGGTCTACTCGGCGCGCGGCGCCGTGTGGCAGACCATCACGGATCTGCAGGCCAACCAGACGATCGACATGCTTCGCGTGTTGAACGGAGAGATCACGCCGGATCAGATCGCCAACGGCGAGAGCATCCGCGAGATCTACCCGGGCCTCGGCGAGAACGCGGGCCGTCAGGCGCGCGGCGGACAGGGCGCTGTTCCGGGCTCGAACCTCCCTGCGTTGCGCAGCCACGTGCGCGCGCCGCAGAGCATGGACGAGGTGAACAGCCTCGTCCAAGCGACGAGCATGGCGCACTTGGACATGGGCCACGAGCACCAGGGGCCCACGGCCACTGGCGCTGAGCAGGGTGTCCGCGCGGGCGCAGGCGTCGCCAACATCAACGACCTCGCTCGCGATCCGAGCACGGGCCGTTTGACGGAGACGACCTTCCGCGCCAACGGCATGCAGCGGTGGAACCGCACCGGCGTCTCGCCGATCATCGGCAGCGGCCAGAACGATCTCACGACGCGCCTGCAACGCATCCGCGGCACTGAGCTCGAAGACCGCATGATGAACAACGCCCAGCTCGCGCTCGGCGGACAGGACCCGCGCGTCTCGGGCGTCCTTCCGGCCGCACGCGAAGCGGCGTCGCCTGCGCGCAACTGGAACCTCCGCATGCGCCAGATCCGCACGGAGATCGACCGCGTTGCGTCGCAGCACCAGTGCAACATGGAGCACGATCCGGTCGCCGCCTACGACGACACGGAGCTTCGCTTCTACCTCGCGCTCTTCAAGTCGAACCGCGTCCCCCACAACCTGACCTTCGGCAAGACGTGGGACTTCACCACGGGCGCTGGTGACGGCGGGATCAACTGGGCCTCGGCCCGTGAGTGGCTCGTCCAGTACATCCACTACCCGGTGATGCTGCACGAGCTCGGTCACTCGATCGGCCAGCGCCACAACTTCGCCTCGTCGGCGGACGCGTTCAACTACGACGACCGTTACTGGGCCCTCCGCGCGCACCGCCACAACGGCGACTCGCGCATGATCCGTCCGCGCTGGGAGTACACCGCCGCGGGCCAGCCTGAGTTCACGCAGTTCGAGCAGGACAACGGCGAAGAGGCCGTCGCTTACTCGTCCATCATGGACTACAAGACCACCGAAGGCGGCGGTCTCGGCAAGTACGAGTTCGCCTTCGTCCTTCACGGTTACGTGAACATGGTCGAGGCCTTCAAGCAGGTCGCCAACCGTGATCGCGCGCTCAACCTGTTCCAGACGTACTCTGGCGCGGGTCAGCAGCCGCTCTCCTTCGGCCTCGCCGGAGACCAGAACAACCTCCGCCTGACGAGCTTCCACTACACGGAAATCCCGTCCGTGGTCGGCACGTCGATGCGCACGCAGGAGATCCACCCGGCTTCGGCGAACGGCAGCGCGCCGGCCATCACCGTCACGGGTAACCTCCCGAACCTCACGCAGGAGAACCGCTACTCGGTCTTCCTCGATGAGACCAACCGCGAGTCGTACAACGCCTTCACGTGGGATCCCGACCACACCAACCAGGCCCTCCGTGGCCCGGATGGCGCGACGGGCCAGTTCCTCCTCGTCCCGTACCGCTTCGAGACCGACGACTACGCCGGAACGTACTGGTACAACAGCCGCTACGACGCGGGTGCGGACTTCTACGAGGTCATGCGCTACTTCGGTTCGCGCTACCTCGACTACTACCCCTTCGCGAGCTTCGGCCGCGAGCGCGCCTCGTTCACGATCTCCGGGTACGTCGGCCGCATGCAGAGCCGCTACCTCGACAACATGTACTACATCATGCGTGTCGCGGCGATCTACGAGAACTTCTACCGCAACATCTTCGCTGCGGTGACGAACTACAACGAGTGGAAGACGCAGACCGCCTCCGTCGCTCAGGCGCTCGGAACCTCGACGGTCTTCGACACCTTCACGACGGCACTCACCATGCCCGAGTGGAACCGCTTCGGCGCCACGTTCTCGCGTCGCGTTCGTCCCGAGGACGGATCGACCTTCTACGACGAGACTGGCTTCGGTCAGCGCGCGCGCTTCGAGATGCCGATCGGCGAAGGCCGTCAGTACCAGTCGACCTGGGACTACGCCTCGGGTCGCTTCTGGCGCGAGCGCCTCGTCAACGCGGGCTCGTACTACGACAAGGTCACGGCGCTGCAGTACATGACGGACACGTTCATCTACAGCGTCAACCGCGACCTCGATCAGGACCTCCGCAGCTACCAGGTCAACGTGTACACGGTGTACCCGGGTCAGACGCTGCGCCTCTTCGGCTCGATCCTCTCCGAGGACAACCCGGACTTCGGCCCGATCGCTCGCGTCACGGGTAACACCGCGACGATGCAGCGCACGCAGCTCGCGCTGCTCAACCTCCCGGCCGGAACGGGCCCGGGCACCAACGGTCGCGTGATCGCTGGCGACAACATTCCTGTGAACCCGAACCTCGGATTCACCACGACGCTGTACTCGGCCATCTTCGGCATGGCGGGCCTCTCGGCCTCGTACGACCAGCGCTTCATCCAGAGCGCGCGCCTCTGGGCCGACGGCGATCCCTTCGCCGCCGAGCTCCCCGCGGGCCAGACGGTCACGTTCCGCGATCCGGTCACGGGTCTGACGTACCGCGCGATCAAGCACACGACGCCGACGCCGGGCGCGACCAACCTCGATCCGGGCGTCTCCGCTCGCGAGGCTGCTCGTCCGATGGCGGCTGACGGAACCAACTACCCCGGCGAGCGTGGAATCGCCGCGCGTATGATCCTGCGCGCGAACGACCTCCTCCGCTACACCGCTACGCCCGGCCTCCAGCCGGCCGAGCGCAACGCCGCCTTCGCGCGCTTGCAGCAGTACGTCGACCTCCTGAACGTCATGCGTCTGCTCAACAGCCGCTACGGCACGGGCGGTCAGGTCGCTGGTAACAACTCGTTCACCGGCTCGGACCTCTGATCGAGTGAGGCGTCACGGCGCCTCCTCCTCGGCGGTCGTGACGCCGCGCTGATCGATCAGTCGATCTCGAAACAAAGACAGCCCCTGAGCGCTCCATCGGACCAACAGATGGAGTCTCAGGGGCTCTCTGCATTTGTGGGTCGTGCGAGCTCGCGCAAATCCTCGCGAGCCATCGGTCCGCGCAGCCAGCGCCGCGTCTCTCGCGGGCGAAACGTGAACGCGCGAGTCGTCGAGATACCAGCGCACCAGGCGCTTCAGTCGCTCGAGACGGATGGTCGCGACCCGCGCTTCGACGTGTCGCTCGTGAGTCGGGGAGCGCACTTCGCAGCGGTGTCGGGCTACACGGCGAGCCTGATGCCAGTCTTTCTGCCGCCGGTCACTCCTGTGACCACGGCGTGGTGCCGAAGGCGGGCGGGGTCGACAACGAGCGGAGCGGCGATTGTGCGATCGGCGAGCAAACGAGCTTCAATGAATGAATGCGCGTGGCGCACTAGGGTGAATTAGCGCTCGATGTTGTATTCGCCACTTGGACCCATCGGCACGGGTTTTTGCCGGCGATTCTCCGTCTTCCGGGAGCGTCGTTCGGGGCTCGCCGAGCTTTGCTGGAAGTGCTGCGCGGGCGGTTTCCGAGTGGCTCGCCGAGCCCTTCGAAGGGCTGCGAGCCCCGCGCGCGCTCGTCGCACGATCCAGCTCGAGCGCTCAAAACAGGTCGTCGAAGTACGCTGCGACGATGCGGCACTGCTCGACCAGCGGGTGGACGTCGTCGTTGTTGAGGCAGACGAAGACCAGCGCACGGTCGGGGTGCACAGCGCTGCGAACGGTCACGTGCACGAGGCGCTCGCTCACGGCGATGACGGCGCGGAGCTGGTTGGGCCCGCCAGCGTGCATCGCGTCGTCGAGGTGCCGCACGGGAGAGTGCTGAAAGATGTTGGCCGCCGCCGCCGCCATGTACTCGCGCAGGTGCTCGGAGTGCTCGTTCTCGGTCATTCCGAAGAGCAACCCCGTGCCGAGGTCCACCAGCGCGACGCACTGGCAGAGCGGAACTTCTTGCTGCGCCTGAGCGAGCAGCGACCGGAGCTTTCGGACGAGCACAGCGGTTCTCCATCGTCCTACAAATGCACGTGCACGAATCGCCGTCGCGAAAGATTCGCGGCGCGCTTGCTGACGCTGCTAGGGACCTTGAAGTGAACTATGAATGAAGCGCAGAGAAAGTCGATGAAGTAATTCGGTCAAGCCGATGAATTAGTTCGGCAAAGCCGAGTGTTTAGCCAGAAGGCGAACAGCAGATTGAGCGCTGTTTGAACCGCTCAAACCGCTTTCTGGACTGTCTTGTCTTCTGTTGTCTCTCCGCAAAACTCGCTCTCCATCAGGAAAAATTCGGGCGGTTCTCGCCTCGTGCGCGATGCCGTCCGCGCGGCGCGAACGAGCGTCGAATGCACGTCATTGAAGTGTGTTCATGTGTTCTGGAGTAGTTGGTTTGCGCCAAGATCAGGGCATCTTGTCATTGATGCTGATTCTCTGTCCCGTCCCGTAGCCGCCCCTTTCGAGAGCGGCGTTCGTGGAATCCCGCCTTGATCATCGGAAGTAAATTGGTTACGTGACTAATCATGAGCAGTAATCGTGGTCCGTTGGAGGCGTTGTCGCGACTCGCGAGTCGCGAGGCGTCTGGCGAGTTCATCTGCAACACGACGGACAGCGAGGCGCATGTGTTCTTGCTCAAGGGCAAGGTGGCGTGGGCCTTCGATTCGCACGGCGGCGCGGTGTTTTGGCGCGAGATCCTCGAGCGATGCGCGACGGACATGGCGACCATTCGTGCGGTCGTCGAAGATTGCAAGCGCACGGGGGCATCGGTCACGAGCACCGTGGTCGAGTGGGGGATCGCCACGCCTGCGCAAGTGCGCGCGGCGATGGAGCGGCAGATTCAGCACACGCTCGAGTCGCTGCACGCGCGGCCCGACGGGCAGCACATCTTTCTCGAGCGCGCGCGGTTCGCCGAGGCGAACACCGAGTGGACGTTCGACCTGGTCTCGTTTGCGCTCGGCCACCGTGTGGGCACCGTGCGTCCTCCGCGCACCGCCAGCGTCGCGCCGCCGGCGGCAGAGCACGCCTCGCCCGTCGCGAATCCGCGCGCGAAGACAGGCCTCGCGTCGCACAGCGGGATCGCGAAGACTCTGTTCAACGTCGGCGCGGTCGGCGAGCTCTCGCCGGGCGCGAGCGCGGTCGCGTGCGTCGGGCGGCTGCGGGCCACGCTCGTCGAGGGGGCGGACCTTTGTGTGGCCAAGACGTCCGAGGGGTGGGTGATCGGCGCCGCCAGCGCGCCGCTCGAAGCGAATTGGTTCGTGCTCGAGCCGACAGCGAGCCTCGGAGCGGTGTTCTCTTCGTTGCTGCAGAGCGGCTTCGTCGCGCGCGCTGAGCCGCGGCCGGCGATCGTCGAGCGCGATGCGGTTGAGTGGATTCCTTCGGCGCAGTGTCGACCGAGGCTCGAGGTCGTGAAGCGCTACGCAGAGGTGCGCTCTGCCTTCGTGCTCGGCGCGGACGGAGCGGCGCTCGACGCGATCGCGCCCTCGGCGCACGGGACGAACGGCGCGCGCGCGGCGATCGAGCGGGCTCGCGGCGTCGCTCCCGCGCTCGATGATCCTGACGGCAGCATCGAGCTCTCGTCGGCGCTCGCCAGGCCGTTGCTGACGGCGGTCGCGCTGCGCGGAGACGAGCTGTTGCTGGGCGCTCGCGTGGGCGAAGAGAGCTGCTGGGTCAGCGTCGCGCGCGAGACCCACCTGGGCGTCGCGTGGTCGCTGCTCGCTGCGCTGCTGCGGGCGACGCGCGTGGGAGGCTGAGCGGGCTCAGCGGCGGGGCGCGCGTCCGCGGGGCGCGACGGCGGGTGGCGTAAACTGCAACGGGTACTGCAAGACCAGCGGCGCCGTCGCGGGGCGGGGAAAGGTCATCGCGCCGAGGGCGGTCGTCAGGCACGTGGCCATGGCGGGGTTCGCGGGGTTGATCGCGACCGACGGCGGGCGCAGTCGGCCGTCGCGCTCGATGGTGATCCGGAGGTTCGCTCGAACGGCGCCGAGGCGACGGTCCGCCGTGCGGGCCTGGTCGTAGCAGGGCTGGAGCTGAGGCATTTTCGAGCGGATCACCCGGGCAGCGTCGGCCTCGGTGATCGGGCCCGTGATCGCTTCGGGGTGATTGTCAGCGCTTCCGCGGAGCTGCCCAGAAGGGCCGTGAGACTCCGTGGGAGAGCTTCCGCTGCCGACGTTGGCCGCTTGGAGCCGCGCGTCGCTGGCGCCCGCGTCGACGGAGCCGAGGGTGGGCAACGAGCCGCTGCCCCCGCGAAGCTGATCGAGGCGCGACTGGGCGCTCGACGAGAGGGCGATCGCGAGCGCCGCGGCCGCGACAGGGACGACGAAGGGCCAGGGATTGCGGACGTTGTTCACTTTGGTCTTCTCTCGGCGGTGGCGGCGGTGAGTGTTCGAACCCGTGCGCTCAGACGCAGCAGGAGGGGGTAGCGATTCAATCGGCAGCGCGAGCGCGAAGGTCAGCGGCGCTGTGCGGTTCTTCTGAGCGATTCTGACCGTTGTTCAGCGGGCATCTGCGCGCCGCGCGCGGGCGATGGCGAGGGCGTCGCGCAGGGCGCGCTCGGTGCGCTGCATCAGGTCGTCGCGCGCTTCGGACGAGTACGCGCTGGCGCCCGGCGACACGGGCGCTCCAAAGTGTGCATGAACGTGCACACGATGGTGAACATCCACGGTGCCCGGCGCGAGGACGTCGCGCGTCCCGGCGAGGGCGACGGGCAGGATGTCCATCTGGCGTTCGAGGGCGATGACGAAGCCGCCCTTCTTGAAGGAGCCGAGCTCGCCGTCCTTCGAGCGGGTGCCCTCGGGGGCGATCCAGAGGGAGATTCCCTGGCCGAAGAGCGAGGCGCCTTCGTGCAGCGAGGCGATGGCCTTCGCGCGGTTCTTTCGGTCGACCTCGGGGAAGCCCGCTGCCTTCATCGCTCGGCCGAACACGGGGATCGCGAAGAGCTCTTTCTTCGCCACCATCCGCACGGGCCGCTTGTACGCCTGAAAGATCACCGGAACGTCGAAGTGCGACGCGTGGTTGGACATGAGCAAGTAGGCGCGCGAGGGATCGAAGTTCTCTCGACCCGAGACCGTGAGCTCGATGCCCGCGACCGACAGCAAGCGCTGCGACCACTGTTCGAGCCGCGCGTCGGCCCGCTCCATGGTCATGCGCGAGAGCGTCGCGTCGACCACGGTCGGAGCGCAGATCACCAGGGTCTCGTACGCGCTGCGCACAGCACGAAAGAAGCCTTCTGCCTCGGAGCGCACCACCCGACGAGAGCACGAGCGACCCTGCGCGGGCAAGCGATGTCGCGCCCAGGGCCCAGCGGTGCGCTCCATCAACTCCGCGCGAGCACGACGGCGCTGGTGATCCCGCCGACGCCGAGGGAGACCTTCACTGCGCACGGGCCATCGAGGGGGCGCTCGCGCGTGACGAGCGCGCCGCCGGCGCGCGTGGCGATGGCGGGGTGGATCGCAGCGTCGGGGATTCCGGTGTCGAACGCGCGCTGCTCTTGGAGGGCGATCGCCGCGATGGTGAGCTCCCAGCCGCCCGCGACGCCCATCCCGTGCCCGAGCTGCCCCTTGCGCGCGGTGAACGCCGTGTGGCTGTCGCCCGCGAAGTGCCTCGCGTGCGTGAGCTCTCGCGCATCGCCGGGCGTCCCGCTCGCGTGCAGGTCCCACAGGGCGATCTGCGACGGAGCGATCTCGCTCTGCGCGAGCGCGTGAGCGATGGCTCTGCGCGGGCCGTCTTCGCTCGGGGTGATCATGTGCTCTGCGTCCGAGCTCACGCCCGTGCCGATGATCCTCGGCCCGATCGGGCGAAGGCCCTTGGCGCGCAACACCGACTCGCGGCCGATGATCCACACGCACGCGCCGCCGGCGACGTGCGTTCCGCGCAGCTCGGTGAAGGGGTCGTTGCGCGTTCCGCACGCAGGGGTGAGCCGCGCGCGGTGAAACGCGGCGACGACCTCGGGCAACGGTCGCGGGTCGCACGCGCCGATGATGGCCGCGTCGCACTCTCCGTGACGAATCGCCTCGCACGCGAGCGCGAGCGAGAGCCCGAACGCCGCGCATGCCCCCGCCGGCGCAAACGCCGGCCCGTGCAGCCCGAGCAGCATCGTCAGCTCCGCCGCGGGCGCGTTGGGAATCGACCAGAGCAGCTGCGGATCGACCGACTCCCACGGCGGCGCGGGCGCGCCGAACTCCTCGATCAACGCCCGCAGCGCGCGCTGTCTCGCGGCGATGGCGCGCAGCGGGCCCTTGTCGATGTCCGCTGCGACCGCGGTGCGCTCGATGGCGCGAAGCCGCTCGTCGAAGCGCGCGCGCTCGTCGCTGCGCGCGCACCAGAAGGCGTTGTGCGCGAGCATCGCGTCGTAGCGCTCGATCGAGTCTACGGGCAGCTCGCGGTAGTCCCGCGGCGCTTCTGCGCGCAGCGACTCGCGCGCGCCCTCGGCAAACGCTCGCAGCGCAGCGTTGCGCTCGGGCTGCGCCCAAAATGAGTCCCACGCCCTGCGCGCGCGAGAGACGTCGTCGCGGGCACGAAACGCCTCGCCGAGGTCGGTCAGGCCTGTCCCGATGATGATCCTCACGCGCTCGTCGAGCGATCGCAGCGCGGGCTCGAGGGCGGGCTGCGAGTCGAGGGCCTCTGCGCAGGACGCGACGGTGAAGCGCACGCAGTCACCGGCGCGCGAGAGCCACTGGGCGGCGCGCGCGTCGTTGGTGCGCGCCGCCAACCAGCGACGCAATCGCGGCTCGTCGAGCGCGGGCTGCCCGACGACGAAGAGGCCTTCGCCGAGCGGGCCGAGCGGGGACGCAGCGAGCGCCGAGCGGCCCTCGGCGGCGAGCGCGCGCAGCGAGGGGACATCAGGGGCTCCCGGCGCGACGGCGCCCCAGCCGAACACTGCGATCGGGTCGTCGTGACTCACGCGCGAGGGCGTAACGCGACCGAGGGGCGCGAGGGAAGGGGGCCGAGCGCTGGCTGCGCTCGCTTCTCGCGTTGGGTGCCGGAGACCGGACTTGAACCGGTACGAGGGGTTGCCTCGGCGGATTTTGAATCCGCTGCGTCTGCCATTTCGCCACTCCGGCGGGAGGGCTCTTCTGCGCTGTTGGCTCGTCGTCCTGCGGGGCCCTTGTGTCAAGGGGACAGGCGCTCGGAGCGGGCGCAGAAGCTGTGCTCTGGTGTCAGAACTTCGTGGCGTCCAGGCCCAACTTCTTCGCGAACGCGACGAAGCCGAGCTTGTCGAGCGTGCGGAGCTCGCGCGTGGTGACGCGCACGTTCACGTGACGCTTGAGCTCGGGGACATAGATCTTGCGCTCTTGCAGGTTCGGGTTCTGCCAGCGCTTGGTCTTGATGTTCGAGTGGGACACCTTGTGTCCCTTGAGCTTGCCGGTGCCGGTCAGATCGCTCTTTGCCATTGTCGTAATCCTCGTGAGGCTAACCGCTCAGCAGGCTACTGCTTCTTCGGGTTGGGCATCTTGCCCTCGACGTGCTTGACGTGCTTGTTGCACCACGGACAAAACTTGTTGAACTCAAGCTTGTTCGTCGTCGTGCGCTTGTTCTTGTTCGTGTAGTAGTTGTTTCGCTGGCACTCGCTACACGAGAGGCGGATCTGATCACGCATGGGGCTAAACCTTCTGGGACCGGGGATACGTCCCGGCCGGGGGTGCGGGATTGAGACAGAAATTCTGAAAACGTCAAGAGCCCAACGGGCGGATTCGTCCTACGGGCCAGGGCGGAGCTACTCTCACAGGACGGATGTTGTTGGACAGCACGACGAAGGGCACCGCGACGGTGCCAGGCGGCAACGGGACGACCCTGCCAGTCGAACGGCGGATTTACACCAACCGCTCGCTCAAGATGGACCAGATCGAGTGGGTGGGGTTCGACATGGACTACACCCTGGCGATCTACCGTCAGGCCGAGATTGATCGGCTGAGCATCGAGGCGACGGTCAAGAAGCTGGTCGACCGGGGCTATCCTCCCGAGCTCGCCGAGGCGAAGTACGACGAGAGCTTTCCGCTGCGCGGGATCTTGATCGACAAGCAAGAGGGCAACCTCTTGAAGATGGATCGGTTCAAGTACGTGGCGAAGGCGTTTCACGGCTCGCGCGAGCTCTCGCGGGACAAGCGCCGCGAGCTGTACCAGCAGCGTAGGCTGCGCGCGGACACGGACCGCTACCACTGGGTGGACACGCTGTACGCGCTGCCCGAGGCGGCGGTGTACGCGGGCGCCGTGGACTTCTTCGACGCGCGCGGCGATCAAGTGGACTACGCCCTGCTGTTTCGGGACATCCGCGAGAGCATCGACGAGGCGCACCGAGACGGGGCGATCGTGGACGTGATCGAGCACAACCTCGAGCGGTTCGTGGCCCGCGACAACGAGCTCGCCTCGACGCTGCACAAGCTGCGAAGCGCGGGCAAGAAGCTGTTTTTGCTGACCAACTCGCGCGCTGGCTACACCGAGTCGATGATGACGTTCTTGCTCGGCGGCGCGCTGCAAGAGTACCCGACGTGGCGGCACTACTTCGACGTGGTGGTGGTGGCCTCGTCCAAGCCCAAGTTCTTCACCGAGCGCAGGCCGTTCTTCGAGTATCGAGGCAAGGGCGAAGAGAGCACGCGCGCCTCGCGGCTCGAGCGGCTGAAAATCTACGAAGGGGGCAACCTCGGCGAGTTCGAGCGCTTGATCGGCGCCTCGGGCGACGAGGTGCTGTACGTGGGAGACCACATCTACGGGGATATTCTCAGGTCGAAGAAGGAGAGCGCGTGGCGCACGATCATGATCGTGCAAGAGATGGCCGACGAGCTGCGCGCCGCTGAAGAGAGCCGCGAGGAGTTCGCGGAGATCGACCAGATCGAGCTGCGGCGCGAGCGGTTGATGGACGAGCTGCGCGGGCGTCAGTCACGGTTGAAGGCGATCGAGCGCGAGGGGGACGGCGACGGCGCCGAGCGCGACGAGGACAGCCCGTGGCGCGCAGAGAAGCGCGCGATCGACGGCATTCGCGTCCTGCTTCGCGAAGACGAGGAACGTGCGCGGTCCCTCGAGCGTACGATCGACGAGCGGTTTCACCACGGGTGGGGCTCGCTGTTCAAAGAGGGCGTCGAGGTGTCGAGCTTCGGAGACCAGGTCGAAGAGTACGCGTGCCTGTACACCACCAAGGTCTCGAACCTCGGGTGCTACTCGCCGACCCACTATTTTCGCTCGCCGCGCGACTACATGCCGCACGAGCGCGGCTGAGCGGCGCACACTGGTTGACCGATCGATGCCAACGCTCACCGCACGCTCCCTCGCTGTCGTCTCGACGCTGCTCTCGTTGGCTGCCGCGGGGTCGGCGCGCGCGCAGTCCGCGCCGTGGGCCAACGCGGCTCCCGCGCAGCAGCAAGTGCAGACGCTGTGGCTGCGGCCCGGCGTCGGGCCGGACCCTGTGACGCACAGCGCGCTGGCGTTGGCCGCGGTGCCGGCGGCGAGCGTCGGCGCGGGCTGTCGCGGGGCGCTCCCTGCGGCGCCGCAGCAGCAGCTCTGGGTCGGAGCGAGTCAGCCGTTGGTGGACGTGCTCGTCCGCGCGAACGGCCCCGTGACGATCGCCGTGCGCGCCCCCACGGGCGCTGTGTTTTGCACGGACAATTTCGGCGGATCCGAAGCGCGGATCACCATGCGCTCGGTGATGGCGGGGACGTATCTCGTCTACGTTGGGACGACGAGCGCGCCGGTGCCGTACACGATCGCGGCGAGCGCGCTGGGGGTGCTGGCGAGCGCGGCCGTCGCGTTGCCGCGCGGGCCCGAGGATGCGCCGTGGGGCGTGGCGGGCTCGGCCCAGGGCGCGACGCTCTCGTTGCAAGGCAACGGGGCTTCGCTGAGCGCTGGATTGGCAGTGAATTCACCGGCGAACGCGCAGCCCGGCGCAGTCGCTGCTCCCGTCGGCTGGGTGCGCGTCGACGGCGCGACCCCGCAGCCCGCCGCGGTCGTCACGCAACAGCCTGCCGCTGTGATCACCGCGCAGCCCGCTGCGGGCATCGACGTCGCTCCCAACGGCGCCGACACCCAGCGCCTCAGCGGGACGACCCGCGGCCGCGCCGCGATTCGCTTTCTCGGCCGCGCGTGCCTCGGCTTCGGCGAGCGCGCGCCGACGGTCTCGTTCACCGTTCGTCCAGGGGTCGCGTTCATGCGCGTGTTCGTGCGCTCTTCGGGGGACACGACCATGGCCCTGCGGGCGCCGGACGGCCGCGTCCTGTGCGTCGACGACACGTACGGAGCGCACCCCGGCGCGGACCTCGCTCAGCCCGTCGCGGGCCAGTGGCGCGTGTACGTGGGCACGTCGGTCCCGCGCGCGACGCTGCCGTTCGAGCTCACCGTGAGCACGCGCAACGACGTGATCCCCGCCGCGGGTCCGTAAGCTCAGTGCACGCGCGGCTCGAGCGGCAATCGCTCGACGATCTCGGCCTCGCGCTCTGCCAGCTGCGCGAGCCGCTTGCGCGCGAGCTCTTCGCCCGCGGCTTCTTCGGCCAGCGACGCGAACAAGCGATAGTGCCGCGCCTCGCTCGCGAAGAGCTCTGCGTACCACGCGCGCAGGGCCTCGGTGGGCGCGTGCTCTTTGAGCAACGCGAAGCGCTCGCACGAGCGGGCTTCGATCAGCGCGCCGATCGAGAGCCGGTCGAGGAGGGCGCCGTACTCGGACTTGGGTGTGTCGCCTTGCGTGGATTTTCTCAGGGCGATCGCGTACGGGTCTTCGCCGGGCGGATGCGCTCGAATGCCCCTGCGCTGCAGCTCGTCGTGCACCTGCTGGACGTGCTCGAGCTCTTCTCGCGCGAGGTCGCTCAGCGTCCGCACCAGCCGCGGAAACATCGGGTACCTCGCCACGAGCGCCGTCCCGTTGGACGCGGCCTTGAGCTCGCAGTGAAAGTGATCGAGCAGCACAGCGTCGAAGTTCGACAGCGCCGCGTCGATCCATCCCGCCGGGGTCGGTGTGAGCAGTCCGAGCATGGGTTTGGCTCGCGTATGTAGCACCGTTGCGAGCGATCGGTGCTACGGTTCGCGCGGTGTTTCGCAGGGTCGCGTCTCTTCTGCTGAGCGCAGCGCTTGCGTGTGGTTGCGACAACGGCGGCCCGCGTCGGGCCAGCGCGCGCGAGCTCGCCCTCGACGAGCGGGACAGCGGCAGCGGTTCGACGAGCGCGACCGTGGTCGAGAGCAACCCAGGCATCGAAGTGGGCGAGCCCGAGGACGTGCTCGGCACGCAGTGCCCTGGGGTGCGCTTGTTTCGCGCCGAGCGGCGCTGGAGGCTGGACGCGGGCGAAGGCGCGCTCGCGCCGAGGTATACGGGCCGCGATGATCGCGGGCGATTGCTCTCGCTCTCGGATGTCTTGCTCTGCGAGCTGCGCGAGATGCACTGGGTGACGACGCCGCACGACGAGGGGACCAACCTCTTGCTCTGGCGCGGGCCGTGGCTCTTCGCAGGCGACGACGAGTGCGTGTGGCGGCCGCCTGTGCGCACGGTGCAGACCGCGACGGGCAGGGCGCTGATCGCCCACGAGCGGTGCACGCGACGGGCGCGCGCGGGGCTCGCGAGAGAGCGCACGGTGACGATCGAAGTCGACAGCGCGTACCGCACGCTCAGGGGGCCGTAGGCCGGCGGGTGCGCTTGTGTCTCCTCCGCGCGCCATCGAAGCTGGCGCGCTTGCGCGTGGCATAGCCGACGTGCGCCCTGGCATTCGCCAGGGCTGAGGCAACTCGGTTCTCCCTCTGCAACGTCAGCGCTTCAGGTCGCTCGAGCTCCACAGCGCGGATGTTCATGTGCCTCGGCTCGGAATCTTTGCCCGAGCGCTTGTCGGCTGCCCCCCCCCTGATGCCGACACATGCCGCCGTGGTTGGGGCTCGACCCCGAGAGGCGCGCTCAATGAACGCGCTGCCCGACGAAAGTGCGCGCGTGGTATCACCCTCGGCGCGATGACCACCGCTGCTGTGCCCGCTTCGAGCCCGTTGGCACCCTCTCCTGTGCGCGTCGACGCGATGACCCTCTCGGTCGAGGTCTCGGACCTCGACGGGACGCGCTATCAGCTCTTGCCCGAGGGCCGCGTGACCGCTGCGCACGAGCCGACGCTGGTCGCGTTCGCGGCGCACGCGGGGCGCTCGCGGCTGGTGTTGCGCGCGCGCGGCGTGTGCGTCGCCCCGTTCACCGCGCAGCTCGAGCTCGCAGGAAAGCGCGTCGGCCCCGTCGCCTCTCCCACCGTCGCCGAGACGGGCGAGTTCGACCTCGAGCTCTCGGTCAACGCCGAAGAGATCCCCCCGTTGCAGGGAGAAGCGCTGCATCGCGTGGGCATCGCGCTCTCGTCGGGCCGCACCCTCGCGCTCACCCGCGCGCGGATCATCGCGGTCCCGGGCGCGGCGCCGACGCTGCGCGCGTTCGACGTGCTCGACGTCACCGACTCGCTGCTCTACGACGCGGTCCCGCGCAAGGGCGTGGACCTGTCCAACCCCGAAGAGGGCTTCTGGATCGGGACGGGCAAGTTTCACCTGCGCGCGCGCGCGGATTGGGCGCGCACCGCTGGCGGCGAAGGCGCGCTCGCGTGGAAGCTCGACCCCGCGCCGCTCAGCGTCTCGCACGACCAACGTGTGCACGGAGATGCACGGGACGCGCTCTTCGAAGACAGCGCGCTGCGCAAGGGAGACAGCGCGCAGACAGAGCTCGCGATGGTCTTCGACACGAGCCACTCGGACCACCGCGGGCGCGTGGCCGCCGCGGGGACGGACACGGTCGTGCGCCTCGCGGTCGAGCACGGCGTCGAGTGCGCGGGGCGGCGGTTTCGCTTCGTGTGGCGCAGGGAGTTCTCGCTGCGCATGCGCGATCCGTCCGCGCTGTTGCCGTCGTTCAAGCGCTTGAGCGCGGTCGGCGTGGACTTCGGGACCAGCGCGACGGTGGCGGCGTTTACGAGCAAGGGCTACCGCTCGTTGATGCGCCTCGGCGCGCCGAAGGGCGACGCGAACCCCGCAGAGAACCCCACGTTTTTGCTCATCGAAGACCACGAGGCGCTCTTTCGCGTGCTCGGCTCGGTCAACGAGAGCGCGCCCGAAGGCTCGCGGCGCTGCCCCGACGTCGTGGGGCTCGTGAAGGCCTCGCACCTCGCGCGCGAAGCGCTGCGCACGGCGCCCAACGCGGTGGTGGGCGAGATCAAGAGCTTGCCCGAGCGCGTGATGCAGCTCGACCAATCGCCGCTGCTGCGCGACCGCGCGAAGCACGCGGATTTTCTCTTGGACGAGCCGCGCGTGCGAGCGCTGGTGCGGGCGTACGCGTACATGCTCGGCCGCGCGATCAACCGCCCGGGGCAAGAGGTCTATCTTCGCTATTGGCTCACGTGGCCGGCGGAGTTCGACGAGCGCGCCAAGGCGCTGCTCGAAGAAGAGATCCGCGCGGGCGTGCTGGCGTCGGTTCCCGAGGGGATCTCGGCGACGGACATCACGGTGCAGATGTCCTCGAGCGAGCCCGAGGCGTACGCCGCTGAAGTGTGCCCCGAGCTCGCCAACCACCCGGCGCTCGAGCCAGTGCTGAGCAAGCACGGCGAGCTGCGCTTCGCGGTCTTCGACTTCGGCGGCGGAACGCTCGACATCGCCTGCGGCCGCTATCGCCCCGCGACCGAGCAAGAGCAAGCGCAGTCCGGCGCGAGCGCCGTGATCGAAGTGCTTCAGGTGGCCGGGGACGATCACCTCGGCGGCGACTATCTCACCAGCGAATTTGCATGGCTTTCGCACCAGCACCCGACGGTGTTCGCCGAGGTCGAGGCCAACGACGTCCCGATGCAGCGGCCGCCGACGGTGCCGGACAACAAGCTCGCCCGCGGGGCGCACTTGTACAAGCGCTCGCTGGCTGGGCGGCAGAATCAAGTGCGCTTCGTGCGCGAGCTCGAGCTCGAGCAGCTGAAGTTCAAGCGAGGCAACGCCGTTCCGAAGCGTGAGAAGGTGCGCGCGGTGAAGATCGACGGGACCGAAGTGGACCTGTCGTCGTTTGCGAAGGACAACGGCGCGCTGCGCGAGACGCTGGTCGCGCACCTCGAGTCGCGGATCGAAGAGGGCGCGCGGCTGCTGCTCTCGATGCTGCAGAACATCGGCTGGGGCGCGGAGGGCGACTGGCGCGCGCAGGGCGTGCAGATCCTGCTCGCCGGCAACTCTTCGCGCGGTGAGTACGTGGCTCGCTCGCTCGGAAAAGTGCTCGGCTACCCAGACTTGAAGGTCTGGCGCCCCTCGGACGAAGGCACTCCCGAAGGAGTGATCTTGTACGAGATTCCTCCGCACATCGAGCGAGGCGTCGAGGTGATCGGCGTGACTCCGAAGACTGCGGTGGCGCTCGGCGCGCTCAAGATCGCCAACCGCGAGGTGCACCTCGTGAGGGCGCAGCAGGGCTTCAGCTATTTCGTCGGCGACATGCGAGGGTTTCCTCCGAAGTTCGTCGCGCTGTTGCCGATGGGGACGCTCCCGTCCAACCCCGACGAGTGGGGCGCGCACTACCTGGATTTCGGCACGTGGGACGCGCAAAAGCCCCTGCGCGTCTCCAAAGAGTTCTCCGCAGGAAAGATGTCCTCCAGCGACCCTCGCCTGCTCACGATCCCGACGGGTCTCCCCGCGGGCTCGAGCGGCCGTCTGTACGTCTGCGTGGTGACCCCGTCGAAGATCGCGCTGCACCTCGCGCTCGCTGACGGGCAAAACCACGTGCGCACCGAGATCAACCTCGCGCCGTACCTCTCGTAGCGCTCGCGCTGGTCCTGCGCGGGTCTCTAACGGTTGTCGCGCAGCTGAACCGCTGCGGGGCCTCGGCTCGCCCCCGCGTCGCGCGTCTCTACGCGGTTGCTGGTGCCGTTGTTGCGCCCTGTCCGTTGCGTCGCGGGCGCGTGCTCTGCCGCGTCTTGCTCGGGCACGATCAGCGGCGCGTCCGTGGCGTTCGCGTCTGGCTCGTCGTGGTCCGTCGCAGGGACGGCGGCTGCAGACGCGGCGTCTTCGATGGGCGCTGGGAGGTCTGCGTCCTGCGTTGCGCCGGATGCGGGCGTGGGCGTGCTGCTCGCAGAACCCGAGCGCCACAGCGCGAGCACGACGCCGAGCGCGATGATCGCGAGCACGACCATGAGCACTCGGGTGGTGGCGCTGGGCTCGTCTTCGTCCGTCGTGGTGGTCGCGGGCGTGGGCTTGGCGACGCGGCCGCTCGCTGCGGGCAGCGGGTCGGGGTTCGGGTCGTGGTTGGGGTCGGCGGGGGTCTCTGCGAGCGCTTCGGCCTTGGGCGGAGCAGACGATCGCGTGGATTTTGCCTGGGATTTTCGCGCTTCAGGGACGGCGTCGGCGGACGTCTCGATGAGCGTGGGGACCGCGCGAGACGCTGCGTCGTCGGGCTGCGGCGTCGCGTCGATGGTGTCGGGAGGCAGCCGCACAGCGGCGTGGCGCTGCGTGACCTCGGGCGAGAGGCCGTCGAGGTAGCGACGGATGTCTTCTTCGATCTCGGCCGCGGACGGGTAGCGCTGCTCGGGGTCTTTGCGCAGGCAGCGCATCACGATGGTCGCGAAGCTGGGATCGACCTCGGGAAACACGTCTTCGATCGGCGTCGCGTTGCCGTTGGAGATCTGAATGAACATCTCGCGCACGGTCCGCGCAGGAAACGGCAGAAACCCCGTCGTGCACTCGTAGAGCACCACGCCGATGGCCCAGACATCACCGCGCACGTCGCCTTCGCTCTCCATGCGAACGCGCTCGGGCGCGAGGTACGCGGGCGTCCCGACGACGACACCGGTGCCCGTGATGCGGTCGCTGTCGCGGGGGCCGCCGAAGCGAATGGACGACTTGGACAAGCCGAAGTCCAAGATCTTCGGCGTGACGGCGCCCTCGTCTCCGCGGACGAGAAAGACGTTTTCGGGTTTGAAATCGCGGTGCGCGATGCCGCGCGCGTGGGCGACGGCGAGCGCGCTGAGCACCGGGAGCAGCAGCTCGATTGTGTGCTTGGTGGTGAGCGTTCCTTCGCGCGAGAGGATCGCGGAGAGGGGCTCTCCCACCAGAAGCTCTTGCACCATCCACGGCCCCTCGTCGCTGTCACCGACGTCGAGCACGTCGACGACGTTGGGGTGACGGACGAGGTTGGCGGTCTTGGCCTCGCGAAAGAAGCGCTTCTTGGCGGTCTCGTCGCCGACGAGCTCGGGCTTGAGGACTTTGATCGCGACTTCGCGGCCGAGCAATGTGTTGATCGCTCGGTACACGCGACCGTGCCCTCCTTCGCCGATCTTCTTCAGCAGGCGGTATTTGCCTCCAACGAGGCCGCCGAGCTGGAGGCTTTGAGGACGGTTGTTCACGCGATCGCAGGGACTGTAGCGGACAAGCGCGGCTTGCGTACAGGTCTGCGTGGTCGTTAGCGTTCTGGGCGTCCGATGGCGATCTGCGTGTCGAGGACGTAGGGGCTGAGCTCGCCGAACCAGCCGAACGCGCGCGGGGCGCCCGTGGCGGGGTCTTCGGTGATCATGATCGTTCCGCGGCCGAGACCGGTGCGATCGGAGCCTTCGCGCGAGTCGTCCTGGTGGCGATAGCGCGAGGAGTCTGCGATGGGGACGAGCCAGGCGTGTTCGTAGCGCGTCGAGCGTCGCGGCGCTCCGACGACGAACACCACGTGTCCGGTGTTGTTCGAGCGCACGATTCTGGGCTTGATCCACGCGAGAACGTCCCCGGGCCGCGCGTCGCCCACGCGCGCGACGCGCGTCCACGCACCCCGTTGCTGCTCTGGCCGCACGCGCAGAAACGCGCGCGCATAGTCCGCTGCGAGGGGCCGTCCGCCGCTCGCCTGCTGCAGCGTCTCGCGGTGCGCGAGCGGCGCCGAGCGCGCCAACACCCACGCGATGAGCCCCGAGCAGTCGAACTCGTAGCGCCCTGCGCGCTCGTCGACGCGCGTATCGTGACGATAGCTCGCGACCCGGAGGTTGCGCTCGATCGCTTCGATCCTCGCGACGGTCCTCGCTGCCGCCGCCGTGGCCGGTCCGCTGCCGAGCGCGGGCTCAGGGGCCCGCGGCGCGAGGAGGGCCGCCAAGGGCGATTGCCGAGCGCGCGCGGCGGCGGGGCGTCGTTGGGCGCTCGCCTCCTGCATGCACGCTGCGTGTCCGATCGCGATCGCGACGACGAGCGCGGCGCACGGTGACCAACTCGCAGAGACGCGCGTCATGACTTGCACGAGTGATGCGCCTAGACGCCGCTGGGCGCAAAAAGTTCTGGCCGAAAGAGCCGCTCGATCAGCTGACAACGTCCCAGATGTCGCCCCACAGCGAGGCGCCGCCGTCGATGTAGATGGTCGAGCCGGTGATGTAGTCGGCGGCGTCCGAGGCGAGGTAGGCGATGAGGTGAGAGACTTCTTCGGGCGTTCCGAGGCGGCGAGCGGGGGTTTGCTGGCGGGCTTTGACGAGCAGCTCGGGGGGATAGCGGTCGGTGCCCGAGGACTCGATGGTGCCTGGGGCGACCGAGGTGACTTGGATGTTGTGCGGGGCCCACTCGACGGCCAGCGACTTGGTGAGGTTGTCCACGCCCGCGCGCGCCGCGCCCGTGTGCGCCATCCCCGGAAACCCTCGAAACACGTTGGCGATCACGTTGACGATCCGCCCTGATTTCTGCGGAATCATCGCCTGATTGGCCACTGCGTGCGTGACGTTGAACGTCCCCACGAGGTTGTTGCGCACCACCGCCTCGAAGCCCTTGGGCTTCATCACCGACGCGGGCGACGGAAACTGCCCTCCAGCGTTGTTCACCAGGATGTCCACCCGGCCAAACTTGCCGAGCACGGCGCTCACGTAGGCGCTCACGGCCTCGGCGTCGCGGATGTCGCAGCTCGCGGCGTGCACGGCGATGCCCTTCGCTTCGAGCGCGGCGCGGGTCTCGTCGAGCGGCTCTTGGCGGCGGCCGCAGATGGCGATCTTGGCTCCGAGCGCGCCGAGCTCTTCGCACACGGCGCGGCCGATGCCAGTGCCTCCGCCGGTGACGATCGCGACGCGGTCGCGAAACAAGTCGTTGCGAAATGGGCTCTCGATCGCGCCCCGAGGCGCTTGCGGCTCGTTCATGTCAGCTGAGGACGGTACGACCGAGGTGATCGTCTCGTCGACCCTCCTCTGAGAAGCGCTCACGCGAGGCGCGCGGGTGGTTGTGAGCGAGGCGCAGAACAGCGCACACTGCGCGGGCAGAGGCGGCGGTGAGCGAAGCGATCCCTGATTCGAGTGCGCGCAGCGAAGCGAGGGTCGAGCTGCGCGCGGTGTCCTGCGCGTACGGCTCGCGCGTGGCGTTGCGCTCGGTGGACCTGACCGTAGCCGGCCGCGCGGTGAGCGCCATCGTCGGCCCCTCTGGCTGCGGAAAGAGCACGTTGCTCCGCGTGCTCAACCGCATGAACGACGGCGTCGACGGCGCGAAGGTGACCGGCTCGGTGCTGCTCGACGGCGCGGACATCTACCGGGCGGGCGTCGACGTCGTGGCGCTGCGTCGGCGCGTGGGGCTGGTGTTTCAGCGGCCTGCCGTGTTCGCGATGCCGGTGTTCGACAACGTTGCGTACGGGCCTCGCGCCGCGGGGCAACGGGACAAGCGGACGATCACCCGGCTCGTCGAGAGCGCGCTGCGCCGCGCGGCGCTGTGGGACGAGGTGAAGGACAGGCTCGACGGCGACGCCAGCGCGCTGTCGCTGGGGCAGCAGCAGCGCTTGTGCATCGCGCGGGCGCTGGCGGTCGAGCCCGAGGTGCTGCTGCTCGACGAGCCGACGAGCGCGCTCGACCCTGGGGCGACCGCGCGGGTCGAGGATCTGCTGGCAGAGCTGCGCAGGACGCTGGCCATCGTGGTGGTGACGCACTCGATGGCGCAGGCGGCGCGGGTCTCGCAGACGGTGGCGTTTCTCGACGGCGGAGCGCTGGTCGAGTGTGGCGAGACCCGCGCGATGTTCACTCGGCCGACGGACAAGCGAACGCAGGACTTTCTCTCGGGGCGCTATCGATCCTGAGGGCTTTTTGCCCAACGGCTTCGATGAGGGGGCGCCGGCTTTAAGACTCTGCCGCGGCGGGCCGATTGAAGACCGAGGTCCATGGCTGAGCCAATCGTGCAGCGCAAGGTGTTGGTGATCGACGACTCGCCCGCATGTCGTGCCATCGTGTGCGCCATGCTGCGCTCGCACGGCTGGCTGACGGTCGAAGCGGGGGACGGCGAGATGGGGGCCGAGCTGGCGGTCTCGACGTCGTTCGACGCGATCGTGTGCGACCATCACATGAACGGGATCACCGGGACGCAGCTATGCCGGCTGCTGAGCGCGGACGAGCGGACGTCGAAGACGCCGGTCGTGGTGTTGACCGCGACGAGCACGCGGCGGGGGCTGTTCTGGGCCATCGAGTCCGGCGCGAGCGCGTACCTGGCGAAGAGCGAGCTGCGGCGGCTGCCGTCGCTGCTCGATCAGCTGAGCCGCCAGCCGAGGATCTCGAACGTGTCGATTCAGTCTCGGGCCGGCGGGCGCTCGGTGGCGGCGCGGCTCGGACACTTGCTCGACGCGACGCTGTTCGAGAGCGTGCTGCGGGGCAGGGTGCGCGGGATCGCGGCGCTCGAGTCGACGATGGGCGGAGCGTTTCGGCGCGTGGCCTCGCTGCTTGGGTCGATCCTCGAGTTTCGCTGGTGCGCGATCGCGCTGCGCGGGCATCGAGATCAAGTGTGGATGATGCACAGCGGCAGCGACGCCGAGGCGGAGCGCGAGGCGATCTTGGGGCTCGGCGCGGGCCGAGACGCGCTGGTCGAGCGGATCGAAGAAGAGCAGTGCGCGCCGCGGTCTGCGCGCGAGCGGGTCGAGGTGCGCGCGATCGAGTTCGGCGAAGAGACCATCGGCTCGATCGCGATCGCGGCGGCGGATCAGTCGTTGAGCAGCGCGGACGCTGCTGTGCTCGACTGGGTGGCGGCTGAGCTTCCTGCGGTGTTGCAGCTGACGTTGCTGCTCGAGCAGACGACGAAGCACGCGATGTCCGACGAGCTGACGGGGATCGCGAACCGACGAGCGGCGCGGGACTTTCTCGAGCGCTCGGTGGTGAGCGCGCGGCGCAACGCGCACGAGGTGTCGGTGGCGATGTTGGACATCGACCACTTCAAGCGGGTCAACGACGGGTTCGGGCACGACGTGGGGGACGTGGTGTTGCGCAAGGTGGCGGCGACGCTGGCTGCCGCGGTGCGTCGTTCGGATCTTGTGGCGCGGTGGGGCGGAGAAGAGTTCTTGCTGGTGTTTCCGCAGACCGGTGAGGAGGGCGCGCGGCTGGTGTGCGAGCGGATCCGCGCGCGCATCGAGGGGCTGGGGCTCGCGCAAGTGCGCGTGGGGCTGAGCGTTTCGGCGTCGATGGGCGTGGCGATGCTGGGCGACGACGGGCCCGACGGCGTGCTGCGTCGCGCGGACGAGGCGCTCTATTGCGCGAAGCAGTCCGGACGAAACCGCGTCATCGTGGACAGCGAGCGGTACTCGAAGTCCGCTTGAACAGCTGAAGTCTGGAATGTGTGACTGCAATGGGGAGGCAACAGACCGATGAGTCGCGCAATGTGTGCGCCACGTGTGCAGAAATTTTGTTCAATTGAATCATGGGTTTTTAGACAAACTGACGACGAAAGCGAAAGAACTGCACTTGGCCTAATGAATTTCCACGATTGACCGACTGTGATTGTCGTCATGGAAGAAGCGGCGGTTGGCAGCGTATTGGCGGATCGGCTCGTGCTTCAGCGTGAGATCGCCCGCGGGGGAATGGGCGTTGTCTTCGAAGCGCGCCACCAACGGCTGCGCACGCAGGTCGCGGTCAAGCTGTTGACCCACGAGACGCTCGGGGACATTCACGTCCGAGAGCGCTTGTTTCGCGAGGCGCAGGCGTTGGCGATGGTGGGCGAGCGCGGCGTCGTTCGCGTGCTCGACTGCGCCGAGGACTCTCGGCACGGCCCCTACGTGGTGATGGAGATGCTGCGCGGGCGACCGCTGGACGGCATCCTCGCCGCGCGGCGGACGATCGGGCTCGCGGACAGCGTGCGCGTGATCGACCAGGTCGCGCAGACCTTGAGCGAGGTGCACGCGCACGGCGTGGTGCACCGCGACGTCAAGCCGAGCAACCTCTTCATCGTGCGCGAGGGCCGCTCGGACACCGTCAAACTGCTGGACTTCGGGATCGCCCTGCTTCCCAAGTCCACGCCCGAGCGGGTCAAGATCACCCGGTCAGGCGCGATCTGCGGGACGCCCGAATACATGTCTCCAGAGCAGCTGTTTGCGCGGGACGTGGTCGACGCTCGCTCGGACGTGTTCTCGCTCGCGGCCGTCGCGTACGAGTGCCTGAGCGGGCGGATTCCGTTCGGCTCGGACCTGCGCGATCGGGCTGTGATGCACTCGCAGGGGCAGGGCGCGCCGATGCTCAACGTGGTCAATCCCGCGATCCCTCTGACGGTCGCGCGCGTGATCGACAAGGCCCTGTCGGTGGACCCCAACGCGCGCTTCGAGAGCGCGCAGCTTTTCGCCGAGGCGCTCAAGGGCGTCGCGGCGGTGCCCGAGGGCTCGCTGCAGCTGCTCGCGCCGCTCGCGACGCAGGCGTTCGCGGAGCACCCGAAGCTGCGCAACACCGACGTGGGCGTGGCGGATCCGACCGAGCTGGTGATCGACCTCGTGCAGCGACGACGCTCGCCGCGCGCGCCGTTCTTGACGCCGGTGCGCGTGCTCGCGGGCAGCAGCAACGAGGCGTTCGACGGCCGGTCGCAAGACATCTCCGAGCGTGGAATGCAGGTCCTCTTGCACAGCCCTCTCGCGGTGGGCGCGCGCGTGACGTTGAAGTTCGCGTTGCCCATGACCGGCACGCTGATCGCGACCTCGGCGGTCGTGCGCTGGTGCCGCAACGGACGGGGCGCTTCTCACGCTGTCGGCTTCGAGTTCGACGAGGCCGTCGAGAGCGGCGCGGACGTGATCCGTCGCTACGTCGCGTGGTTCGGCGAAAGCGAGCAGGCCTGAGATGCGCGCCGAGCGAGCGTACGCCCAAGAGGACGAGTCGCCAGCGGCGCTCGACGCGGTCGGGAGCACCATCGTGGTGTGCTCGCCTCGCGACTCCTTTGGCAGCGGGCTGCACCGCGTGCGCCCGGACGACCTGGTCGTGCACTGCTCGACCGTCGGCGAGCTGCTGCGCTGCGTGCGCGAGCGCGCGTGCGACCTGATCGTCGTCAGCGGCGCGCTGTTCGTGAGCGAGCCGGTGATCGCTGCGGCGCGGCTCGCGTGCTCGTCGGCGCCGGTGCTCGCGTTCGTCGAGGGCGCGTCGCGGTCTCCGAGCTACGACCGACGCCTGGGCGCGTGGGTGACCGACGTGCCCCGCGACGCTGAGGCGTTCTACGAGCGAGTGCAGCTGTTGCTCGACGAAGACGGCTGCGACCACAGCGGCGAACTGGTGATCGAAGCGAGGCGGGAGTCGCAGGTGGTGACACGAACGAGCACGAAGGACGCGCAGCTCACGCGCGCGCTCGACGAGATGTGGATGGCGTTTCAGCCGATCGTCTCGTGCGAGGGCCGCTGCGTGCGCGCGTACGAGGCGCTGCTTCGAACAGAGACCAACGTGTATCCGACGCCGCTCGCGCTGCTCGACGAGGCCAACAAGCTCGACCGGCTCTGGGACGTGAGCCGCACGGCGCGCGCGCGCACGGCGGAGGCGCTCGCCGAGCTGCCGTCGGACACGCTGGCGTTCGTGAACCTGCACGTGAGCGACCTGTTCGACGACCAGCTCGTGGACGACTCGAGTCCGCTGCTGCCGTACGCGTCGCGGGTGGTGTTCGAAGTGACCGAGCAGGCGAGCGTGCACGAGCTGCACGAATTGCCGCAGCGCGTGTCACTCTTGCGCGAGCGCGGCTACCGAGTCGCGGTGGACGACCTCGGCGCGGGCTACTCTGCGCTGAGCGTCCTCGCGATCCTCGAGCCCGAGTTCGTGAAGGTGGACATGTCGATCGTGCGCGACATCCACGAGTCCAAGACCAAGCAGCGCGTGCTGCGCTCGTTGCTGCACCTCGCGGGCGAGCTCGAGTCGACGGTGATCTGCGAGGGCGTCGAGACGCGCGACGAGCTCGCGGCGCTGCTTCAGCTCGGGTGCGACTGGCTGCAGGGATATCTCTTTGCCAAGCCGTCTCGCGGGTTTTGCGTGGTCGACGTCGAGGGTGTCCTGCGGTGATCGCCGCTCGCTTTCGGGGTGGACCGTCGCGCGACGCGGGCGGTGCAGAGGCCAATGGGTCGCCGCGTGGATCGCGGTCAGAGCAGCATCTGGCGACGAATGAGCGTCTGGATGCGCCTCGCCACTTCGCGCTCTCTCGCGTGCGAATACTCTGTGCAAACGACGTCCGCGCGACGCCACTCTCCGCCGCGCCCGCGCACCTCGGTCCAAAACGAGACCGCGATGGGATCCACTCGGCTATCGATCAAGATTCGACTGCGCGTCGCGTTTTGCGGGCGCGAGACGAGCTCGACTTCCGACCAGTGACCAGTGCGTCTGACGACGTACAGGTCCTCGTCGAGCGCGAACTCGCGAATCGCTTCAGCGCGGACCACGGATGGCGCGCGAACTGCAATGCGGAGTGGCTCGTACGGTCGCGTCCAGAGGCACGCCGGCTGCGCGATCGTCGAGAGCGCGAGCGCTGCGAAGGCGATGATGTTTCTCATACGCCCCTAGTCGACTTCGCGCGGCTGGGCTAAATATCAGAACGGGAGCTGTAGGGAGGTATTTCAATGGCGAGCATCGAGTCGAGAGTATTTCGAAGAGTCGAGTTCTGCACGAGCGTCAGCTGTCTCTTGCTCGACCAGCGAGAGAGCTTCGAGTGCGTGAGCGACAACGTGTCCGACGGCGGCATGATGCTGAGCACTTCGTACGCGGTCGAAGTGTCTTCGCGGGTGCAGCTCTTCTTTCGCTGCGAGCCGAGCGCGCCGCCGGTGGCGATGGCCGCGGTGGTGCGCTGGATCAAGCGCGGCGACGACGGGCGCACGGTGTTCGGCGCGGAGTTCTGTGACGACGAGCCGGGGCTCGAAGCAGTGCGCTCGCTGGTCGAGCGGCTCGCGCCGACTGCGTGGTCCGAGGGCGGCGCGGGCGCGGTGCCCAAGCACATCGCGGTGCAGTTCGTGCCGATCGTGCGCAGGATGGCGCGCTCGCTGAGCCGGGTGGTGCCGGTGCACGTCGATGACCTGATCGCCGCGGGCTTCTTGGGGCTGGTCGAGGCGCATCGCACGTTTCGTCCGGACTTGAACCCGTCGTTCGAGGCGTACGCGCGCATGCGGATCCGCGGCGCGATGATGGACGAAGCGCGCTCGGTGGACACGCTCTCGCGGCGACAGCGCGCGGTCGGAAAGGTGATCGCTCGCGCGCGCGCCGAGCTGGTCGCGCGCAGCGGCGCAGAGCCGAGTCCGTTCGAGGTGGCGCGCGCCGCGGGGATGAGCCTCGACGCCGTGGAGGCGCACAGGCTCGCCGCAGTGGCGCAGCAGCCCGCGATCGAAGACGAGATCGCTGGCGTTCAGGATTGGCAGAGCACGCCCGAGGCGTCGACGATGCGGCGCGAGGGGCTCGAACACGTGAAGGTCGCGCTCTCGGGCTTGCCCGATCGCCTGCGGCAGATCTTGGAGATGTACTACGGGCAAGACATGACGCTGCGGTCGATCGCGTCGGTGGTCGGAGTGTCCGAAGCGCGCGTCTCGCAGCTGCACTCGGACGCGATCCGGCGCCTGCGCGAGCGCGTCGGGGCGGGCTGAGCGCGGGCCGGAGAAAGTTCTCGGAGGGGCATTTAGAGTTCGGGTCATCGGTCCGACTTGGTGTGTGCGCGGTGTGAAGCCCGCTGAGCGATCAGCGGCTTCGAAGGCGCCTCGACTTGCCGCTGCTCCTGCGATTGCTCGAGCGGACGAGGGATGCGGTCGAGGCGGGCTCTCTCGAATTGCGAGGGAGCATTCCGCGACAACGATCAGGAGAGTTGCGATGAACCCCAGGACGTTCTTTCGTGCGGTGATTTCGTCGGTGGTGCTGGCGTCGTGCGCGCCGGGCGCGCCCGAGTATCCTACGGCTGCCGCTCCTTCGGCCGCGAGCCGCGCGCAGGCGATCGGCGCGGCGACGCCGCTGCGCGACCAGGCGATCGTGGGCATGTACCGCGGGCACTACGACGCGGAGACCGGAAGGCTGTCGTTCTCGCGCGCGATGGGCGTGCGCGACGGCCGCACGCCGCGCCCTGGATTCACGCAAACCCTCTCGGATACCGTGACGCTGGACGACAACGGGAGCTCGGTGTTCGGCGCTGTCGCATTCGCTGGTGGAATGTGTACGGCCGATGAGCTCTGCGCGGTTGTGAGAGTGACCAACGACTCTTCGGTGCAGATCGAAGAGGTGCGCGTCGAGATCTACGACGTCACGGGCGGCGCGACGCTCAACGGCAGCGACGCGCTCGGCGCGAACTACCCGTCGAACGCGGGGACCGCAGGCGGCTGGGGATACGGCGCGCTCGCCGCGTCCGGCGGGCAGTCGAGCAAGAACTGGCGCTTCGCGACGGTGGGCGGCGCGAGCTTCGACTTCTCGGTGGCCGTGTGGGGCACGTACCTGCGCAGCTCGTACGTCGCCTCGGACGTGCTCACGCTGTCGGAGGCGAACAACGCGGACAGCGCGAGCGCTGCGTGGTCGAACAGCGCTCCGGCGTGGCGCGACGCTTGTTTGTGGGGGACGCAGGTGATCGCCAGCGCGACGAGCTTCACGTCGGTCTCGGTGACGCCGGTGTTTCCGTCGGCGATCTACGGGACTGCGATCAACACGGCGAACTGGATGGGCGGGCTGCAGGTATCGTCCGCCGGAACGCTCGGGCTGAGCAGCGTCGCGAGCAGCGCAAACGTCGCGCTCACCGACTCTGGGGCGTCGAACGACACGTTTTACCCGCTGTGGGACACGCTCGAGCTGACGAACGGCCAGGTGTGCGTCGGTGCGGACCCCACGAGCGCTGCGCCCGATCGCCGCTACGTCGTCACGTGGAAGGACGCCAACGTCTCGGGCCTGTCCGACAGCAGGCTGACCTTCTCGATCGTTCTGCAAGAGCGAACAGACAACGTATGGTTTCTCTATCACCGCTGGATGACCGGCGATTCGGGGTGCTCGAGCGACGGAACTGGCAGCGACAGCGTCCGCGGCGGCGCAGCGACGGTCGGCGTCCGCGGAAGCTCTGGCGCGCACGTCACCGAGGTCTCGCGGGACGCGCCGTTCTTGCCGGCGCACGGCGCGTCTTGCGCGGGCGCGGGCGCCTACATCGCGCTCACCGCCACGCCTGCAAATCCTTCGTGAGCGAGTTGAGCGATATTGCCGCTTGCATCAATCGCGAGCGAATATCGGGCCTTTTCGTCAGCTCTACGCTAAAGTGATATTTGCATGTCCGACGCATTCGCTGAGTTGCAAGTCTTCGAGCGCGGCAGCGGCGAGCTCACGCGGTTGCGAAGCGGCTCTCTGGTGCTCGGGCGATACCAGGTCCGGTCGCTGATCGGCGCGGGCGCGATGGGCACGGTGTACCTCGCCGAGCGGCTGCCAGACCGTCGCGCGGCGGCGATCAAGGTCGAGCACTTCGACGAAGAGGGGCTGTGGCGAGGGCGACTCGAGCGCGAGGCGCAGGCGCTTCGTTCGGTCAGTCATCGCAACGTCGCGGCGGTGCTCGACCACGGCGTGCTCGCGGACGGGCGAGTCGCGGTGGCGTTCGACTACGTCGACGGTGAGTCGCTCGATCGCGTGCTGCGCGGTCGTGGCGGGGCGCTTCCGTGGACGCGCGCTGCGGCCATCGCGGTCGACGTGCTCGACGGTCTCGGCGCGGCGCACGAGGCGGGACTGCTGCATCGAGACGTCAAGCCGAGCAACGTGCTGATCGGCCGCGAGCCCGAGTCGCACGCTCGGCTCATTGATTTCGGCTTCTGCAAAAGCGAGAGCCTCGCGTCGCTCACGCAAGAGTTCGACGTGGTGGGGACGCCGGATTTCATGGCTCCCGAGCGCTGCAATGACGAGCCGTACGACCAGCGCTCGGACCTCTACTCGGTCGGGGTGCTGCTGTATCACTCGCTCACCGGCGCGCTGCCGTTCGGCGCGTCGGGGCTGCAGTCGGTGCTGCAGAAGAGCGCTGGGGTGGCGCCGCTGCCGATGGCGCTGCCGACGGGGCGCGATCCATGGCCATCTGCGCTGGACGCAGCGGTGAGCAAGGCGTTGAGCTTCGCGCCGACCGAGCGCTTCGCGAGCGCGGCTGAGTTCGCCGAGACGCTGCGCGCGCTCTGCCGTTGATTCGAATGCGCGCTGCGGTCCGCGCGGCGGTGTGCTGCAATCGACCGTGATCGATGCGGAGTGATTTCGAGCTCGAGCTGAGGGAGCTGCGCGGGCATCTGCTCGCGATGGGCGCGCGTTGCGAGCGCGTGGTGGGCGACGCGGTGACGTCGTTTGTGCGGCGTGATCGCGCGATGGCCGAGCGCGTGTTCGAGCTCGATCGTCGGATCGATCGAGACGAGATGGAGATCGACGAGCTGACGATCGGGATCATGGCGCTGCGTCAGCCGGTCGGAGAAGACCTGCGATTTCTCGCGGCGACGTTGAAGTTCGTCACAGACCTCGAGCGCATCGGCGACGAGGCGGTCAACATCGCCGAGCGCGCGCGGGACACTGCGTCGGATGACGCTCGGCCGTCGATCGCAGAGATCGAGCGCATGAGCGTGATCGCGAGAGAGATGCTGCGCGCATCGCTCGACGCGTTTGTCGAAGGGGACCCGAGCGGCGCGCGGCGGGTGCTCTCGCGGGACGACGAGGTCGACGAGCTGTACGGCAGGACGCTGCGGGCGTTGTTTGCGTGGATGAGCGAGCACCCCGAAGCGATCGCGAGCGCGCAGGCTGTGGTGAGCGTGGCGCGCTACCTCGAGCGCGTCGCGGACCACGCGACGAACCTGGCCGAGCAGGTGGTCTTCATGATCGAAGGCCGCGACGTGAGGCACGGTCGCGCGCGCAGCGAGTGAGAGAGTCCTGCGTTTCTTCTGGGGGGGCGTTGGTGGTAGGGTATTTTTCTAGATCGAGTGATTCTTGCTGGTCACTCGAGCACGGGCTTGTTCGTCCATGGAGTGAAATCGATGCCGAGACTAGCGAGGGCTCGCGATGATTCGCGAGGCGGGTCGTATGGCGTTGCGAAGTGGTTCTTCGCGACGGTGCTGGGCGGCGCAGCGTTCTCTGTCGCGGGCGCGGCGCAGGCGCAGGTGTGCCCGATCGGGCAGCACTGCTTCTATGTTCCTGCGGCGATGCCCGATACGGGTGGGCACGACGTGGGGTCGCACGCGTGGGACTTCATCGTGTCGACGCCGCTCGCGTCGGCGATGGGCACGTACTCGATTCACGGTGGGGCCGCGACGCCCTTCAGCGTGATGGCAGGCACGCCGCTGCGCGTGTTGCTCGGCGCAGGCGCGTCGGGCGCGAACCTGCCCGCGTCGCGCGGAGTCGCGTCGGCGTTTCGCGTCGCAGAGCAGCGCGGAATCTACGTCGTGTCCAACGATCAGGACACGATCGTGGACCGGCGGCTCTACCAGAGCGCAGAGCAGTCGTCGGAGACCGTGAAGCGCTCGTCGGTGTCTCTCGGGACGCGGTTTCGCTTGGGCGGATACTCGCTCAACGGCGCGGACTTCGCTGGCTCGGGCTACGACTATGTCTCGGTCTACGCGCCCACGGGTGCGACCGTCACGTTCACCGCTCCGCCTGGCGCCCCGGCGACGTTTTGGAACGACGGCGCGACGAGCCCCACCACGAGCGTGATGCTCACCGCTGGGCAGACGTACACGCTTCGCACGGCGATCGGCGTGAACATCGACGGCGCGCTGCTGACCTCGACGGATCCCGTCTCGGTCTCGAGCGGCGGCCGCGGCTGGGGCTCGGGCTGCGGCGACGATGGCTCAGATCATCTCGTGCCGACCTCGCAGTGGGGCACGGACTACGTCGTGGTCGACATGCCCGCGGTCAATCAAGAGCAGACCGTCATCGTCGCGGACACCAACGCGACCAGCTACACCGTCACGCGCTCGGGGGGCGGCGCGACGTTGACTGGGACGCTCAACGCGGGGCAGGTGTTGGCGTTTCCGCCGGCGAACCAAGGCGAAGTGCAGCGCATCACGACCAACAACCCCGTGGCGGTGTTTCACAACACGGGCATGGGCACATGCGAGCTCGACGTCGCGTTCGTGCTCCCTGCGGCCATCAACGCCGCGGCGCCGCGCTTGGGGATCTCGTTCAACGTCCCGGCGGGGTCGAGCGCGGCGCAGGCGTTCGTGGTGTTTCCTGACACCGCGGCGAACGTCGCGTCGCTGCGCTTGAATGGCGCGATGCCGCCGTTGCAGCGCAACCTGGTCTCGCCAGGCGCCGCGGGGCTTCGCGTGCAGACGTTCAACCTCACGGCGGCGAACCACGTCGTCGAGATGGCGACGGACTTTCAGCTCGGCGTCGTGACCGCCGCAGGAGGGACCGGGCTCTACGCGTACTACAGCCCGTACCGCACGCCCGGTTGCGGCAACCGCGCGATCGATGGCAGCGAGGCGTGCGACGACGGCAACGTGGCCGACGGCGATGGCTGCAGCTCGACGTGCCGCATCGAAATCGGCTTCATGAACTGCATGGGCAACGACGCGCGCTGCGTTCCGACCGGGCGATGCTCGGGCACGACGTGCGTGAGCCGCTGCATGGGCGACGCGGACTGCAACGATTCGAACGCGTGCACCGTCGACGCGTGCAACCTGGGAACGGGCATCTGCGCGAGCACGCCTGCCGCTGCGGGCACCGTGTGCACTGTCATGGGCGGCAGCGGCGCGTGCGGAACCAACGGCATGATGATGTCCGTGTGCCTCCCGGACAGCGACGGCGATCGCTCGCCGGATCTCACCGACGTCGACGACGACAACGACGGCGTGGTGGACACCGTGGAGGGCGGCGGGCGCGACGCGTCTCGCGACAGCGACGGCGACGGGATCCCTGACTTCCGCGACACGAGCTTCGCGGGCTTCGTCGACGCCGACATGAACGGCGTGGACGACCGCGTCGATCTCGACGGCGACGGAATCCCGAATCACCTGGATTTGGACTCGGATAACGACAGCGTCTTCGACATCACCGAGAACGCCTCGACCGACCTCGACGCCAACCGCGACGGTCGCATCGACGGCAGCACCGACGTCGATCGCGACGGCTTGCTCGCGGCGATGGACACCAACGACATGGACGCGAGCAACGTCGCGCCGCGACGCGCGCCGGTCGACAGCGACATGGACATGCGCATCGACGCGCTCGACGCGGACGACGACAACGACGGCGTCCCGACGCGCACCGAAGTGGGCGCGGGCGGCCAGTTCATGGCGCAAAACACCGACGGCGCTGCGGCCGCGGGCGTCACGACGGACATGCTCCCCGACTACCTCGACGCCGACGACGACGGAGACGGGCTGCTCACGAGCGCAGAGCTCGGCGCAGGCGGAGCGGGCGCGCCGCGCAACTCGGACGCGACCGTTCCTGCTGGGCAGGGCGCGAGCGACACGCGGCCCGACTACCTCGACCCTGACGACGACGGCGACAGCATCCCGACCTCGGTCGAGCGCACGCTCGCAGGGATGACCCCGGATCCCGACGGCGACATGCTCGCCGCCTGGCTCGATCGCGATAGCGACGGCGACACGGTGTTCGACCTGGTCGAAGCGGGCGCGACGCCGGCGACGCCGGCGAACAGCGACATGGATCCGACGCGGGACTTCCTCGACACGGACAGCGACAACGACTGCGTGCCCGATCGCGACGCGCGTGAAGCCGGTGCTGCGCGCACGAATCCTGCGGTTCCTGCGATGAACGCGAACGCCAACTGCGCCGCTCCGACGCCCGTGTGCAACACGACGGCGGGCGTGTGCGTGGGCGACATGGACAGCGACATGGACGGGATCCCCAACCTCGACGAAGTGCGCATCGGATCCGATCCGATGAACCCCGACACCGACGGTGACGGGCTGCGCGACGGCCTCGAAGTCGGCGCGGGCCCTGGATTTTCGCTGATCGATACGGACGGCGACATGCGTCCCAACTTCAACGACGTCGACGAC
>JAAFIF010000240.1 GCA_013298625.1 Myxococcales bacterium | reverse complement strand
GCCCGAGGACTTCCATCTCGCCGGCATCCGAGTCTGCGACGCGATCAACCTGGATGCCGAGCCGGCCGCGGACGCGAGCCAGGGCGAGGGCTGATCATGGCGACGTACACCGCGAGCTCGATCGCGCGCGTAAGCGCCTGTCCTTCGTCCGAAGCGTTGCCGCACGTGCGCACCGCGGTTTCGCCGGAAGCCGAGCGAGGGACCGCCGCGCACGAGTTTCTCTTTCGCCTGCACAACGGCGAGCTGCGCGAGGACGCGCTCGCGGCGGTGCCCGAGGCGCATCGGGAGTACTGCGCGTCGATCGCGCTGCAGCCGGTGCCCGGTGCGATCGCCGAGGTTCCGGTCGCGTACGATGTTCTTCGGCGCAGCGCACGCCTCTTGAACGTGTCGAACCGCGCGTATGGACAGCTCGCCGCGTCCGAGGTCGCTGGCACGTGCGACCTCTTCATCCCCGCGCCGCCCGGAGGTGTCGCGACCGTCGTCGACTGGAAGACGACGCACGACGTCGAGGGGATGGAGCGGTACACGCCGCAGCTCGAGTTCTACGCGCTCGCGTTGGCGCGCGCGCACCACGTTGCCCAGATCCGCTACGAGATCGTCGCGATCGACGAGCGAGGCCAGCCGCACTTCGTCATCCAGCGCGAGCTCGACTTCGAAGACCTCGAGGCGATCGCTGAACGGCTCGCGCAGGCGCACCGCGCGGTGGGCGTCGCGCTCGCGGCTGCAGGCGACCATCTGTTGCGCAGCGCGGCCCCGTGGGCGCCCAGCGTGACCGAGGGCGACCACTGCCGCTACTGCCCCGCGTGGCGCTCGTGTCCGGCCAAGCGCGCGGTCCTCGACGCGGTGGGGCGGACACCCGAGCCGAACGGCGCGACGTATCTGCTCGTCCAAGACCTCGAGCGGTGGGCCGAGCTCGGACGAGAGAAGCTCCGCGAGGCCGTGCGCGAAGGCGGGCCGCTGCCGATCGACGAGCAGCGCGAGTTGCGCTTCAACCAACGCGGCGCGCTGCAAATTGCCCGGCGGAGGGAAGCGTGAACGCCCAGCGTTCGATGGAGCTGACGACGGCGCCGTCTGCGCGCCAATCGCGGGTGTCGCGTGCGCAGGCCCGCGAGAGCGCCGAGCGCCAGGCCGAGCTGCACGACCAGCTCCCCGACGTCAGCGACGCCGCGTACCAGCTGCTCGTGGCCGAGGGCGGCCCGTTGCTCCTCGCGTTGGCGAGCGCCGATCCGACGGTGCGCGGCCAGGCGCAGGGCCGACTGCGCGCCCTCTCGCACCGATACCGCGCGCTCGTGCGGGCCGAACTTTCCGCACGCTGATCAACCCCTGGGCGCCGGGGACCGTGGCGCGGAGGACCCCAATGACCATCGAGACAAATGACAGCGATCGCGCGCCGGTGCCGTCGCTTCCGTTCAACCATGCGGACGCGATCGCGCCCGACGACTTCGTCGACGCCGACTCGGATCCACCGAGCGGCTCGGCAACGCCGCCGAGCTCGAGCGCGCTCCACGACATCGTGCCCGCACCGCGCAGCGACGAGCGCCCGCGCGAGCGAGGCCCTGGCGGCGACGAGCGCCCGTATTTCACCGGCGCGACGTTTCTCGCTGCGCTGAAGTACGTGCTCGTCGCGTGCCCGAAGCCTAAGCGCGAGGACGACTCGTCGCTGCTCGCCTACGTGGTGTTCAGCGTCGATCGAGAGCGACGTCGCCTCTCGCTCACGGCCTGCGACACCACGCGCTACCACCAAGCGTTCGTCGCCGCGGATCCGGCGTTCGCCTGGCTCCGGACGTTCCGCATCTCGCGGGAGGACTGCATCGTGCTGCAGCGCCTGCTCGAGACGGCTGAGAAGGTCGGGTCGTACTGCTGCATCCGCCCCGTGCGCGGCGATGGATTCGGAGCGGAGGGATGGGAGATCTCGTATGGCGAGGCGCTCCCCATTCAGACCGAGTGCATGCCGGCGCCGGCGCACGAGAACTGGGAGCCGCCAAAGTTCGGCACGGGGCTTCCCGCGGTTGGCGCGATCCACGATGCGCGGAACGTCGCGAAGGCGATGACCATCTCGCTCGAGAGCACGCGCGTCATGCGTGACGAGGTCGACAGCGCAGGGCGTCGGCACGTGACGATCGGCGACGAGTTCGGCAACGAGGTTGCGCGCGCGGTGTTGCTGAACGTCGGGTTCACTGAGGGCGAGCCGGAGAGTCCTCAGCGAGAAATCCCCGGCGCTCTCGGCGCTCCCGATCGCAAGCGGACCGCCGCGCCGCCCGAGCGCGCGACGGCCAAGAGCCCGAGGCCCACGGCCGTGAAGACGGCTGCGAAGTCGAAGCCCGCAGCGAAGTCGAAGGCCAAGAAGCGCGGCCGCTGAGCTGCTCTCGCTGCGGGAG
>JAAFIF010000221.1 GCA_013298625.1 Myxococcales bacterium | reverse complement strand
TGCGCTCTCGATGGCCAGCGCGCGGCAAGCTGTTGGGGATGGTACTCAGCAAGGGCGTTTGGCTCGCTGAGCGCGACCCCACGACAGCCGCTGCGCGCGCTCGCGGGCCGGGACGACCTCTTGTGCGCGCTCGACGAAACGGGCTGCGTCAAGTGCGCGGCGATGTATTGGGATCGCTTCGATGTCGCTGCGCAGATGGCGGCTCCGCTGTGCAACGTCGACGCGCTCTCGGTCGGCGGCGCGTCGATCGTCGCGTCCGTCGGGGGACGCCGAATGTGCTCGCGCCGCGTCGAGTTGGGCTACGACTGGGAGCCGTGCAGAGACGCTGGTGGAGACGCCGTTGTCACCACGTCGACCGATATTCACTGTAGCCAGGCAGACCTCCGGTGTCAGTGGCGCGATCCGCTGCCTCGAAGCGGGTGGTGGACGGGGACACACGCAGACCCCGAGCGGCTCTCGGCGCTGCTGCGGCGCGAGTGCGGGGCGGAGCACTGTTGGATGTTCGCCCCGCTCGAGGTGTACCGCGCGTGCGTCGGCCGCGGAAATCGTGTGGATTGCTTTCGGTGGAGAACTGAGGACTGGCAGCTCGAATCATCGATCGCCGACGTAGCCGAAGGCGCGGTCGCGCGATGGCACGCGTGCGTGCGAACCCGCGACCATCGCGTGCTGTGCACCGGAAACCCCGCGTGGGGGCGCGTCGATCGAGCGACTTGCGGCGCTTCGGACCGGCCGCCGTTTCGGTTGATGGCAGGCCCCGTGCTCGACTTTTCGGCGAGCTCAGCCGTCGTTTGCGCGCTCGTTGGCGAGTCGGACACGAGAGCGGTTCGATGCGTCGGCGATCCAGCGGACTGGGCGGCACCCTATGTCGCGCCGCCGATTTTCGCAGCTCCGCAGGTCGTGCACCGAAGTTCGAGCGCGAATCGCGTGTTGGTCGCTCGAAACGCGATCCGCATCGTGGAGTCGTCGGCGAGCGTCGAATCGATGCTCCTGCAACCTGACGGATTGGTCCGCGATCGGACGGAGGCCGCGATATCCGATGCTCGCGCGAGCCGCAACATCTTGTGCGCGAACATTCGCGGCGAAATCAACTGTTCGCCAGTCTCGGAGTTCGGCTATTGGCGTCCAGAGCGCTACAGCAATGCGCTCGTCGCGCCCCTTCGGTCGATCGCAGTAGGAGAAACGACGGCCTGCTACAGTACAGAGGCTCATCGAGCGTCATGCTTCGACATCGGCGACGAGCGCCGGCGTCTGCGCCACATGAGCGGCGACCGCGTTGTCGCTGGCGGATTGAGCGTCGCTGTTGAACGCGACCGCAACGTCCACGTCATGCTCGAGGTCGAGTTTCCTTCGCGAGCGGTGGTTGTGCCGACGGCGTCGATCGCGGACTTTCGTCTGCACGCCGCGTACTTTGGCGAGATCTGCGGGAGCGACCAGTCTGGGCAGCTTTGGTGCGGCGAGCGCAGCCTGCGACCGGTCGCTGGAGCGATCGTGGATCGCAGCATCGCTCGTGCAGTCACGGTCGCGATGACGGGCACATTTCGGTGTTGGGTGACCCCGTCGCAAGAGCTCTGGTGCGCGGGGCATAGCGGATCCTGCGCGATCAACGAGCGCTACATGGCGCACGAATGGTCGCCGGTCGTCCCGTGAGCGGGAGGCGGGTCGATCGGGTGTGATTGTGGGTCGTTCGCTCGTCGCCCGCACGATCCGCAACGACACCCGGTCGATCGGGACGCGAGCCTGCTCGCTGAACATGCGCTACGATCGCATCGGCAACGTGCGTCGGATGACCCAGAACGACATCACGTCCCCCGCGGGCGGCTCTCCGTACGCCGTGACGGACACGACGCGCGACGCCCTCTACCAATACAACGGGACGCCGCACGCCGCGTCGCAGGTGGGCGGCAAGTTCCACTGGTACGACGCGAACGGAAACCAGGCGTACTCGATGCCCGAGCTCAGCTCGCGCACAGGCGGTCAGCGCGTGACCGCGATCTTACGCCAATACCGTGACGGTCGTCATAGTTTTCTCTGTTCGAGGTCTTGGTTTGACTTGATTTCAACCGCGCTGATCCGCTTGGGCATCTTCGATGCCCGTCGCGGGCGCGGTATAGACACGATGCAAGGCGAGCTGAGGCTCGGCGGCTCGGAGTTTGTTGGAATCATCGATTGGCTTCGGTCGTCGGACGGAAGAGTGCTTGGACTTCTGTACCATCTATCGACTGAATGGGAGGCGCTCGGCGAACGAGCGGTGATGCGAGCGAGAGTTGTCGTGCCAGGGGTCATCGAGTGTCTGTTTCGGGAAGGTGAGGTCGATCAACAGAAATCGGGCGATCAGGCGTTCGACGAAGTACGAATCTTCGAAGGAGCGGACGGGACGATTGCCTTCGCGTTTCCGGAGGTGATGTTCGCCGCTGCAGAGGGGGCGGAGTTGATGGACACGTCATCGGTCGACACCAGGTTTTTCGGAGCGCGCGAACGGTGAGGCGCTGGCGAGTGATCCCGACCATCGCGCTTGGTTGCTGCGTCGGCGTGCTCGATGCGGGGTGCGCCCCATCTGTGGCGTCAGTGGGCCTCAGCCGCGACCAACGCCTTCGCACCGTAGACACACCCGCCGCGATCGCGCCGCCGGTTGCTCGAGGGGAGCCTGTACCGTTCCAGCACGCACCGGAGCTGTCCATCGTCGACAAGCTCTGCCTCGCGCCTCCCGTTGACACTTCTCGCGTCGCGCTCCGCCCGGTGCCGCGGTCGCAGGTCGAGGCGCTCGTCGAGATCCCAGGGAGTTCGGACTGCGTGCTGATGGACGCAAGCTATCGAACGATGCCGTTCCTTCATTGGGGATCCATCGACACCGTGATGGTGTTTCGGTCATTCGGATACCCCGCGCTGCGCTTCGAGGGCGTGTGGGAATTCGAGCAGGTTGCGATCGGTGACGGCGTCGAATACAGCGATCCGCCGCGATTGTTGGATCCTCCTCCGATCGTCAACGTCGCGCTGCTCGCGGCGGACGACGGCACGATGTGGCTACGATATTTTTGCGGCGGTGAAGGTCTGGCCCGCTTCGCTCAGCTGAACCCGATCGCCGTCGGCAGTTCAGAGGCCGCGCTCGCGTCTTGTGAGAGGGCGTTGGAGTGCATTCGCAGGAGATCATGCGGCTCGCCGCAGCATCAGCTGGATCGACGCCAATTGCAGCATTGCGCGGCTTGATTCTGGCTTCCGTTCGTAGTCTTTCGACAGGCGCCTCGAGCGTCCAAGCCATGCGAAAGTCCGTTCGACCACCCAC
>JAAFIF010000144.1 GCA_013298625.1 Myxococcales bacterium | reverse complement strand
GCGATGGTCAGTACGCCCGCGCCCACCGAGAGCGCGTGCCGCGCGACCGCAGCGACGATGTCTCTGCGCGCGCTCACGACCAGCCCTCCATCATCGAGCGCACCCATCCTGCGACGGACCCGAGCTCGGTCACCGTGGGGTCGAGCTCGCCGTCGCTCGACAAGCTCGCCCTCGAGGACGGCGCGTCCGGTCCGTACCCGTGCATCCCGCGCACGAGCCCGCCCACGTGGCTCGGCGCGAACAAGTGCCCCTCGTTCAAGACCAACCACGCGTCGCCCCACGGAGAGCCGTCGACGCCCACGCTCCACGCCTCGAGCCCCGCGCGGTCGACGTACGAGACCGGCCATCGCGCGCGCTCGACCGCGGCGCGCACGCGCTCGAGCCGCGCTCGATCGCCCCACATGCGCACCATCGTGCTGTCGACGAAGTGCCGAACGCCCTCGCGCTCGAGCAGCGCGCGCGGGTCGATCGCGCCGTGGATCTCGGCCATCCCGTGATCGCCGACGAGCACCGTGCGCACGCGCGAGCCGTCCCGCTCGAGCAGCGACCGCGCTCGGTGAACGCGCTCCGCGACGCGGTCGAGCACGCGCTCGGCGCTGCGCGGGTCGGCCCCGTCACGGTGCAGCGCTCCGTCGAGGTCGCTCGAGTACAGAAAGCTCAGCCGCGCAGGACGCTCGCGCAGCGCTGTGAACGCGCTCTTCCAACGGGACTCTTCGTCGAGCGCCCACCGCGCCGCGTACACGTCCACGCCCTTCGCGCGCGCGTCGCTCAAGAACGTCCGCGCGCCGCCCACGCTCTCGGCCTCGAACAGGTCGTCTCGCTCGGGGATGTCCAGCCACGAGAACATCTGCGGCGCCACGCGGTGCAGCGCGACGTAGCCCGTGAGCCCCTCGCGCTCGGCCAACCACCGCGCGATTCGTCGCCGCACAGGACCGCGCTCGTGCACCGCCGACGGGAGCCATCGCATCCACGCCAGCGCGTCGAGCGGCGAGCGAGGAGCCCCCTTCGCGCGCGCGCTGAACAAGCACAGCCGGCCGTGCTCGGCGCTCGAGGCTCCCGTGAGCACCGTCGCGAGCGCGCCCGACGAGAAGCCCGCCACCCCTCGCAGCGACGTCGCGTGAGGAGCGAGCGCGCGCAACGACCCAGAGACCTCGCGCTGCATGGGGCCCAGCGCGTCCACGAACACAACCAGCAAACGGTCCATCACCCGCCGCGTTGCACGAGCTGCTCCAACGGGGAGAGCGCGCGGTCGGCAGGCGTTCCGACAGTGGATTTGCAGGCAGAATCGAGATCGTGGTCGTCGCAGTACGCGATCGCGACCACGGCGCGGGCGAGCTGCTCGCGCGGGTGCTTGACCGCGAGCCACGGGTCCACCCTCGCCCCGCGGCGCAGCGACGCGACGGCGCCCGCGGCCAGCGCCCGCGCACCGTGCACGTCCTCGCTCTGCGGATACAACGCCGAGCGCCACGCGGCGTACGCCATCGGCTCCGTCGGAGCGCCCACGCGCCAACGCTCGAAGCGCAGGTGCCACAACGAGACGAGCGCGCGGACCCGAGTGTTCCACTTCGAGACAGGCTCGTCGTCGGCAGGAGCCCAGCGCGAAGGGTCCTTTCGAAACGCGATCGCGTCCCGATACAGCGCAGGAAGCGCGTCGTATCCCTCGAGCCCTGCGCACAGTCGCTCGAGCGCCTCGCCGCGCTCCGCCAACGTCGGCGCGTACGTGCGCGTCGCGAGCAACAGCGCGTCGCCGCACGCGAGCACAGCCTTGTGCGCGTGCCGCGCGACCACCAACGGTTCTGCCCAGCGCCCGCCCAAGCGAGAGAGCGCCAGCCCCGCGGCGCGGTTCGCGAGCAGCCGCCCTGCTTCGTCCATCGAGACGTCTCGCGCGGTCAGGGCACGCACGGGGTCCAGCACCGAAGCGTCTCCGGCCAGCACCCGCGCTCCGCCCAGCGCCACGTCGAGCCAGAACAGCGACGCTTGCGCGCGCGCGATCCCCGCTCGCGTCATGGGCCACAGGTCCACGGCCACGCCGCAGCGCGCCTCGCCTCGCTCGGACAGCGCGTGCAACACGGGCCTCGCCCCGAGCATCGCGCGCGCTTCGAGCACGCACACCAGGTCGTAGTCGTTGAAGGCCCTCACGCCATCGGGGCCCGACTGCACGCCGCCTTCGCCGCGCGCGTAGCTGCCGACGAGCACCAGCGCGACCAGCGAAGAGCCCAGCGCGGCGCGCGCTTCGCGGGTGATCCAGTCGAGGTCCTCGCGCACCCGGCGCTCGGCGATCGGGTCGCCGTCGCTCGTCCATTTTGTCTGCGAATTCACTGTTCGAATCCCTTCACACGGCCGAGCAGGTAGCCCCCCGTCTGCGCGAGGCGCGTCGCGATTCCGTACGGCGTCGCGTTGCCCTCGCGTGCGTCGCGCAGCAGCGCGCCGGCCAGCGGTCGAAGCCCCTCGCGCACAAGCGAGGCGGACCCGAGACCGAAGATCTGCGTGTCCGCCGCGCCTTCGCCGCGACGACGACGAAACTGCGCGCGCAGGTCGTAGTTGTGCGAGTGCTCGAAGCGAGCGTCCGGCGCGTACGGCACAGAAGCGCCTAGCGACTTGATTCTGTGGGTCCAGTCGACGTCCTCGGAGTACCGGATGGCTTCGTCGAAGGGCAGCCGCTGCCACCACGCGCGCGAGACCACCGAGGCGGCCATCGAGAAGAACGCTCCGTTGCGCGTCGGCCCCGCGCGGTCGCCGAACGCCCGCTCGGTGTCCGCGCGCATCCGAGGGTCGGCTTCTCTGCGCGCGACCTGACGGCCGAACGTCGCGGCCACCGAGGGATCGCCGTCGAACGGAGCCACCATCGCGGCGAGCGAGTCCGAGTCGAGCGCGATCGCGTCAGCGTTGATAAACGCCACCAGCTCGGTGCTCGCCTCGCGCATGCCCATGTTGAGCACCCTGCCCGGAACGTACTCTCGCGGGTCGAGGTCGATCACTCGCGCCCCTGCGCGCTGGGCGCACTCGCGCGATCCGTCCGTGGATTTGCAGTCGATCACGATGATGTTCGCGCGGACCCCGCGCTGGGTGGCCAGCGCGTCGAGCGCCGCTTCGGCCCAAGGCATCTCGTTGCGACAGCGCATCACGACGTCGATGTGGATCATGCGACCCTCCGTTGGTTGCCCACAGAAGCGAGCGCTCGCTGGTAGACCGAGGCGAGGCGCGAGGCGACGACGCTCCACGAGAAGCGACGCTCGACGAGGGCCCGCCCTTCGTCGGCCCACGCGCGCGCGAGCGCTGGATTTTCGCTGATGAATGAAAGGGCTTCGGCCCAGGCGCGCGCGCTTCCTTCGGGCAGGCAGGGGCGCTTGTCCGCGAGGGGCTCGCGCAGGTCGCGGAGGCCGACGCAGTCCGCGAAGAGCACGGGCTTGCGCGCGGCCCAGCCCTCGAGCACAACGAGCCCGAAGGCTTCGTGGGTCGAGGGGACGAGCATGACGTCGCAGCGGGCGAGCAGGTGGCGAACGTCTGTTCGCGGGACGTTTCCCAAGGTGATCACGCGATCGGCGACGCCGAGGCGACGGGCGAGCGCGCGCACTTCGTCGAGGTAGCCTGGGTCCGTCTCGGCGCCGGCCAACGCCAGCACGACGTCGCGCTGCCCCGACGCGGCGAGCGCCTCGACCGCGAGCTTCTGGTTCTTCTGCCGCGAGAGCCTGCCGAGCACGAGCCAGACCCTGCGCCCTGCGAGCGAGGGCCAGCGCTGGTCGGCCAGGGCTGGGTCTCCGCCCTCGTACCGCGCGAGCTCGACGCCGTGGTCCATGCGCTCGACCCGCGAGCCGTAGCGCTGCTCGAGCGCGGCGCGCTCGGTCTCGTTGAAGCAGAGCAGCGCGGCGGCGTCGTCGAGCACGCGGCGAGCGCCCACGATCGCGCCCCACGGAGCGCCGAGGTCGATCGCCGTCCCTGCGCGCTGTGCGGTCTCGTGCGCGACGAGCGCCGGATCCGAGAGCAGCGGGCCGTGCACCGAGAGCACATAGGGGCGGCCCGTGTGCCGCATGGCGAAGCGCACGGCGCCGCCGATGCGACCGGCGGTGTGCAGGTGCGCGAGCGAGATCGAGCGATCGCGCAGCAAGCGAAGGGGCTCGTCGAGCGTCACGAGGTTTCCGCCCACAGAGACCAGCGCGGCGCGGCGCGAAGGAGACGCGAGGTACGGCGCGTGGGCGGTGAAGCGCTCGAGCGCGACAGCGGGATCGAGCCCAGCGTCGAGCCCCGCCGCGGCAGGCGCGCACGAGGGGGCGTGCACTTCGCTGCTCCAGCCCTCGGAAGCGAGCGCGCGCGTGACGGAGGCGACGTAGGTCTCGGTGCCGCCCCATTCGAGGACGTTCCATTTGCGCACGATGTGCGCGACGCGTGGTGAGGGGATCACGAAGCGCGAGCATTGCGCGTGGCGTGCCGAAGGGGATTCCGTGTCAATTTGCTCGGATTGCCGCGCGCGACGCGGACTTCACCCTCGCGTCCCTCATTGGACCCGCGTCTCGAAGTGAAACAACCACCGCCGCGTCCCGAAATGAGACACCGCCCCGACGGTCGCTCAGTCCCACACGACGCGGTGCACCCACACGCCCGCTTCGTGCGCGCGCGCCACGAGCACCGAGGCCCCCTCGTGCACGGCGAGCGCCGTCCACTTCGCCGGTGAATCACCGCGCTCTTCGAGCACCCGAACGTCATCGATCGACTCGATCGCGATGGGCCCCGTCGAGTCGGCGCTCGATCGCAGCCAGCGCTCTGCCCCATCGAGCAGCGCGTGCGCGGTGAACGCCGTCGCGTCGAGCGCACGCGCCGAGACCGTCTCGTCCGTGGGGTTCACCACGACGAGCGTACGACGATCGCGGGTGAGCACCGTGAACCGCCCGTCCGACGGTCGCACGCAGGTCAACGCGGCGCGCTCGTACGCGAAGAGCGAGCGGTCTTCGCTCATCTCGACGACGCGCACGAGCGAGCGCTTCGCGCTGTCGTAGCAACGCATCTGCGGCGACCACGCGAGCCACAGCCGCGCTCCGTCGGCGCTGTACGCGGCCCCGGCGATGTGATCGTACGGCGCGACGTCTTCGTCCCACGCGATGGTCGCGCGCTTCTTTCCTGTGCGCGACGAGACGAAGAGCACACCGTCGAGCGACACCAGCGCCACGCGATCGCCGTCCGGCGCGCAGAGCACCTGCGTCACGCCCCACTCTTCGTCGATGGGCGCAGGCACTTCGTCGTCCGGCGAGGGAGCCATCCACAGCTTCGCCCCCCCTTCACGCGCGTGCGCTTGCACCCAGCCAAACGTGTCTCCGTTGTTGCTCACCATGGTCTCGCACAGGACGAACAGCGTCGCGCCGTCGTAGCTCTCTGCGATCTCGCGGACGCGCTCGGAGTACGCGTCGCCCTCTTCGGTCGCGTCGAACTCGGGGTTCGCCACGTCGATCTCGTCGATCGTCGCACCGTCGCTGACCCGCACGACGAACACCGTCGGGTACCGCGCGACGAACAGCGTCGCGCCGTCGCGCGAGAACGTCAGACAGTCCACGTGCTTGCGGTAGCCATCGAGCGAGAGGGTGCTCTTGCTGTGCAACACGAGCGGCATCGCCGCGAAGTGTACGCGAGCCGACGCGGGCCGACGCCGCCAGACCATACGCATCCATCGAACGACAGAGGCATAAACATCGGTATTTTCGAAGTCATCGACGAGCGCTCGAAGCGCGTCCGGCAGGCAGCGCATGGTGCGAAGCGACAGCCATGCTTCAAGGCATCCAAGACCCATCCACCTGGCTCGCGCTCGCCTCCCTCGTCGCGATGGAGGTCGTGCTCGGGATCGACAACATCGTGTTCATCACGATCCTCACCGGACGATTGCCCGAACACCTGCGGCAGTCCGTCGCGCGGCTCGGCATCGGAATCGCGCTCGGCATGCGCATCGCGCTGCTCTTCGCGATTCAGTGGGTGATGACCCTGACGCGAGAGATCACCAACGTGTTCGGCGTCTCGCTGACGGGCAAGCGGCTGATCTTGCTGATCGGCGGGCTCTTTCTCATCGCGAAGGCGACGGTCGAGCTGCACAACAAGCTCGAGTCCGCGTCGGACGACGGGCGCGGGGCGTCGAAGCCGCCGAGCGTCGGCGTCGTGATCGCGCAGATCGTCGCGCTCGACGTGATCTTCTCGCTCGACTCGGTGATCACCGCGGTCGGAATGATCCCGCCCGATCAGCTCTGGGTGATGGTCACGGCGATCTTGGTGTCCGTCGTCGTGATGCTCGTCGGCGCCAAACCGATCGGAGACTTCGTCACGAAGCACCCGACGATGAAGGTGCTCGCGCTCGCGTTCTTGATCTTGATCGGCGTGATGCTGATCGCCGAGGGCATCGGCGAGAAGATCCCGAAGGGGTACATCTACTTCTCGATGGCGTTTTCGCTCGCGGTCGAAGCGATCAACATGCGGCTGCGACGAAAGTCGACCGCGAGCGCCGCGAGCGCGTAGCGGCAGCCGCTGCTCGCTCGGGGTACGATCATTTCGAACGTGTCTTCGTTGTTCGCTCGACGCCCAGCGCTCGCCCTCGCGACGATGCTCTGCGCGCTCGCCGCGACCCTGACCGGTTGCGTCGAAGCCGAGCGCGCGTTTCTCGGCGTGCTGCGGGTCATCGTGATGGTGACGCTCGCGGTCTTGGCGGTCGCCGCGCTGGCGTACATCGCCCTGTGGGTGGCGCTCTTCGTGACGCTCTCGCGCGGCGGGCGCTGGTCTGCGGTGGTGATCGCGGCGCTGCTCTGCGTCGAGCACGGCGTGGTGCTCGCGTGGCAGCTCGACGCGGACTCTCGGCTCTCGATCGCGCTCTGCGTGAGCGGCGCTGCGCCCCTCGCCGCGCTGCTGGCGACGCTGTTGCGCCTCCGCGCTGCCCCCGAGCGACGCGCGTCGGGCGCGATGCTGTGCGTCGCCGCGATCGTGGCGTACGAGGCGATCGTGTTCGGCGTGTGGCTCGCGCCGCCATGGAGCCCTGCGAGGCCGATCCGCGCCGCCGCGGCCAGCGCGATCCATCGCTGCGTGATCGACGCGAAGGGGCAGGTCGGCTGCGACGGCGCGAACTCGAGCGGAGAGCTCGGAGCGCGTGACTCGAACGCTCGACGAATGGTTCGCGTTCGAACCGTCGACGACGCGATCGAAGTAGCCGTCGACGTGGGTGTCTCTTGCGCCCTGCGTCGACGCGGAACAGTGGCGTGTTGGGGAGGCGAGCGGCTCGGCTCCCCAGCGCCAGCGGGCGACGTGTGGACCGTGCCCGCGAGCGACGGGACGCGCGCGATCGCGGTGGCCGAAGACGCGGTGTACGGGCTGCGCGCGGACGGCTCGGCGTGGTCGTTTCCGAGGAGAATGCCCGCGTCGATGTCGCGCGCGATCGAGCTGGCGGCGGCGCGCGAGCACGTCTGTGTGATCACCCCGAGCCGCGCCGTCGCGTGCGCGGCGTTCGGTCGTCGCGCGGCCGAGTACGAGGTCGCCGCCGCGGCAGGCGCCGAGTCGATCGCCGTCGGGATCTTCGGCTCGGGCTGCGCCGTCGTGCGCGGTCGCGACGTGTGCTGGACGCTCGACGCGGACCGGCAGCTCTCGCTCAGGGACGCGACCGCGAGCGACCGGGTCGCCGTGCGCCGCTTCGGCGACGCGCGCTACGCCTGGCTTCTGCGCGACGGGAGCGTCATCGCGGACACGCTCATGGATGGCTCGATCGTGATCGCGACGCAGATGCGATCGATCGCTCGCGGCGGAGTGCGCACGATCTGCGGGACGAGCACGGACAGCGCCTATCGCTGCTTCTCGACCGAACGCGACGCTGCGGCCGAGCGGCTGCTCGAGCTCGAACGATAGCGGCGTCGCCGGCCGCCGTGCTCGCCGTCGTGATCGAGCGAGAGGCCGCGCTTGCTCTGCCTCACGAGTAGCGTCTCGACGCACGGTACGCGACCAACGCGACTCGAGCAGCGACGCGCGAGTCGCGGCTCGAGCAACGAGCGAGAGATCACCATGAATCGTCGAAGCAATTCGCGCAGCGCTCTGCCGTTGCTTTGGCTCTGCGCGTGCAGCACAGGCACGACGCGCGCGGCGCTGCCTCGAGTCGTCGAACCGTCGCCCAGCGCCAGCGGACACGACTCTGTCGCCGCGCAGGCTGACGCTGCCGTGACCGACGCGGGCGTGGATCCTGCCGATGCGCAGCCCCCGCAGGGGCACGTGCGAGTCATTCACGCTTCGCCGGACCCGTCGGCGTCCACCATCGCCATCGACTTGTTCGTCGAGCGCTCGGCGACCGCAGCGCTCGGCAGCCTCGCGTACCGCGCGACCTCTGGGTACATCGATGCCCCTGAGGGCAACCTCTGGGTCGAAGTCCGAAGGCGCGACGCCACGAGCGCGCCTCCAGCGCTCGCCGCACAAGCGCAGACGCTGCAACTCGGCCACAAGTACACCGTGATCGTGTACGGAACGCTCGCCCGAGCGCAGCCCATGGCGCTCGCCTCCACCGAAGACTTCGACACCGAGCCGCCCGCCGGCCACGCTCGATTGCGGCTGTTTCACGCGCTCGTCGGAGTGGGCGCGGTGGACGTGTGCACTCGAGACTCGCCCCCCGTCGCAGTGTTCTCCAACGCGGCGTACGGTCGATGGGGCTTCACCCGCCCCGGAGCCGAGCGATACGACGCGACGGTCGACGTGCGCGCAGGCTCGCCGCTCGCCCTCGACGTCCGCGCGTATGCCGAATCGACGTGCGCGGGGCCCCTCGTCGGCCAGTTCACCATCACGCCTCCCGAGCGCTCGGCGCTGACGCTCGTCGCCGTCGGAGGCGAGGTCTCCGCATCGAGCCCGGCGATCCCGCGCGAAGTGCTGCTCTGCACAGACGCGCCGCGCGCGGGATCACCGGGGTGCGAAGCGGTCTCGATTCGGTCCGTGGAGGCGGCGCCCGCCGGCAGGACCAACGCGAGAAGGACACGAGCGCCGCGCTGAACCACGCTTCAGCTTCGCAGCGCCGTTGCGGTGAGCGCTCACAGTCGAGCCGATCGTCGCAGAGGGCTCGCGACGGACAAAGACGCGATGCGGCGCCCCCCTCGCGACGCGACGTCGCTGATGTCTCCTGCGATGGTTTCGAGCGCAAGCACAAGCGAGCTGGCGCTATCGTCCGACGGCGATGTTCAGCCGAGTCGAGCTCCAACAGGTCCGAAGTCACGCTTCGACGTCGATCTCTCTCGCGCCGCTCACCGTCTTCGTCGGCGCCAACGCGACCGGCAAGAGCACGGTCCTGGGAATGATCGAGCGAACCTGCGCTCGCTTGCGCGCAGCGGTCGACGCCCAATCGAGCGCTCATGGAGGGCAGTTTGTCGACGGATATGCGTACGACGCGCTGGTGCGACGCGGGTCCGAGCAGTTCTCGTGCAACCTGTTTCGTGGAGCGCAGGACGTGCCCGAGGCCCGAGTCTCCGCTGCCCGCGACGCACAACGCGCCTGGCGCTTCGAAGGCACGATCTTCGACGCGCCCACCAGCGATTGGATCGAGGGGCCACGCCGTTCGCGCCTGGCTGGGCTAGCGAGCCGCGCGCGGTCGATGCTGTCGACGGTGCTGCTCGCGCTCGATCCGACGCGCATCGCACAGAAAGTCACGCTGTCGACCAGCGGCGACGCGGTGGTGGGCGATGGCGGACTCGCGGCGGTCGCGCTGCTGCAACTGGCGCAGCGCCGAGACAAGACCGCGTACGAGGCGGTCGTCGCAGGAATGAGGGCGCTCGTTCCGTGCTTGCTCAACGTTCGCGCAGTGGTCTCGACCGGCGCGGCTGCGGGCGTGCAGCTCGTCTACGACTTCGAGGACGCCGACGACATCGCAGCCACCTCCGTCAGCGAGGGGACGCTCCTCGCCACCGCACTGCTCATCGCGCTGCACAGCGATGACCAGCCCCGCGTCTTGCTGCTCGACGACATCGAGCGCGGACTGCACCCGACGGCGCAGATCCGCTTCGCGAAGCAGTTGACTGCGCTGCTCGCGGCCCAACCCGAGCTGCAGATCGTCGCGACGACGCACTCGCCGTTCATCCTCGACGCGCTGAAGCCATCGCAAGTGAGGGCCTTTGCTCGGCGCAAGGATGGCTCGGTGGCCGTCAAGTCCCTCGCCGAACACCCTATGGCGAGCGACAACCAGGGCGCGCTCACGACCGGTCAACTCTGGTCGCTCGACGACGAAGCGTCCTGGGTGCTCTCGACTGAGGAGCGCGCGCCGTGATTCGCGGCGTCGTGTTCGCCGAGGCGCCCGCAGACCATCGAACGTTGCGTTCTCTGCTACGCGTACTGTTGCGCCACGTGGGGCGAGACTGGGTGATCGACACAGCCGCGAGCGCGCACGACGAGAGCGTGCTCGGACAGATCGAGCTTACGTTCGAGCGGCTGACGTCCATCGGCGACTCGCTTCTCGCCGAAGGCGCACGGCCGTTGACGGGGCACTTCGACGGCGCGCCCGGCGCGGACGGCGCCGCGCAGGCGCAACGCGTGGCACTTGCTCAGGCAGCGCAATCGGCAGCGAAGCTGCGAAGATCACGCCGATTTCGCCTTCGTGCTGCGCGACGCGGACAACCGACGCGACGACCGACGCGCGGGATTCGCTCAGGCTGAGCGTGCGTGCCGATCCACGACTCCCTGCGACAAGCCCGCGTTGTTGACGGGGCTGGCGATCACCGAGCGCGAGGCGTGGGTGCTCGCGAGCTTCGTCCCGAGCAACGACGACGAGCGGCGCGCGCTCGAGCGCGAGCGATCGCGAACGGGGCTCTCGCTCGACGGCGACCTCGACGAGCTCGTCAACGCCACGCGCGAGCACGACCGCGACAACAAGCGTGTCCTTCTCGCGCTCATGGGTTCGGACGAAGAGTCGCACTGCGAGCGGATCGAACAGGGCGAGCTCTCGCTGTTCGTTCGGCGCGGAGCGACCATTGGACTGACCGACGCCCTGAGCGGATTCGCTCAATGGCTTCTCGAATGCCACGCCGCCCTCGTGGATCGAGCGAAGATTCAAGCGCTGTTTGGTCCGTAGCGCCCCCCCCCGCTACACCGCGCGCAGCAGCACGACCGAGGACTCGACCTCGAGCGCGATCGCGCGGGCGACGTCGCGGGTCGCCGCCCAATCATCGAGCGGGTCCACGCGCTCGATCCACTTCGCGAGCCGCTCGACCTTGCGCGCGCCCACGTTGCTGCTCGCGCCCTTCAGCGCGTGCGCGTGCAGTCGAACCGAGGCCACGTCGCGTCGCTCGACGGCGAGCTCGAGCTCGTTGGCCCGCTGCCGCGCGTCGGACTCGAAGAGCCCCAAGACCTCCGTCACCAGGTCCTCTTCGCCCGGCTGCTGATAGGCCCTCAGCGCGCGAAGCACCGAGAAATCCACGCTCGATCGCGCGGCGCCCGTCGGCCCGCTCGCCGTCACCCGCAGCGCGACGCCGTCGCGCATCACGGGATCGGCCCCTTCGATCGGCGCCCACCGCGCGAGCGCCTCGCGCACTTGCACGGGGTTGAACGGCTTGGCCAGATAGTCGTCCATCCCCTCGGTGAGGCACCGCTCGCGGTCCCCTTCGAGCGCGTGCGCGGTCACCGCGATCACGGGCGTCTCGGACACGTTGCCGTCCATCGCCCGAATCACCCGCGTCGCTTCGAAGCCGTCCATCCCCGGCATGCTGCAGTCCATCAAGACCACGGCGTAGGGCGCCGTTCGCACGGCTTCGACCGCGGCGTGACCGTCGGACGCGACGTCGACCGCGTAGCCCATCGCCTCGACGAGCAGCGCGAGCAGCCTGCGGTTGACCGCTTCGTCCTCGACGATGAGCACGCGCGGGGCGCGGTCCACGCTCGGGCGAACGATCGCCGCGCTCGACGGCGCGATCACCGGGCCGAGCGACGGCGGCGGCGTCACCGAGAGCGCGCGAAACTGCCCCGTGCGTCGCGTGCGCGGGATCGGGTCGAGCTCGAACCAGCCGTCGAACCAAAACGAGCTGCCCTTGCCCACCACGCTGGTGCCGCCGGCGGCGCCGCCCATGAGCTCGGCGATCTGCCTGCAGATACTCAGGCCGAGCCCCGTGCCCACGTAGCCGGCGCGGTCGCGGTGCACCTGCACGAAGGGCTCGAAGAGCCCCTCGATGGCCTTGGGCTCGATGCCGATACCCGTGTCCGTGACGGTGACCGTGAGCTTGCAGCGCTGCTCGTCGGCGCTCTTCATTCCCATGCGAACGAGCACGCCGCCGCGCTCGGTAAACTTCAGCGCGTTGGCCACGTAGTTGGTGATCACCTGCCGAAAGCGCACTGGATCGCCGCGCACGCTCGTGGGGACGGTCCCCGCCACCACCCACTCGAGCACGAGCCCTTTGCGCTCAGCCTCTTCGCGCATGGCCCCCACGACGTCTTCGAGCGCGACCCGAGGCTCGAAGGACTCGAGCACGAGGTCGAACTTGCCCGCTTGCAGCTTCGACAGGTCCAGCACCGAGTTGATCAGCGCCAGCAGCGATGCGCCCGCGCGCTGCTGCGCCAACGCGTGCTCTCGCTGCGCGCTAGCGAGCTCGCCCATGAGCATCAGCTGATTGGTCGCGAGGATGGTCGTCAGCGGCGTGCGCAGCTCGTGGCTCATCATCGCCAGAAACCGATCGCGCGCCGTCGACGCCTCTACCGCTTGCTCTTTGGCCATGCGCGCTTCGTCGCGCAGCGCTTCGGCGCGCTGGATCTGATCGGACAGCCGTTGCGCGAGCTCGTTGCTCTCGCGCAGCTGCGTGCGCACTTGCGAGAGCAGCACCACGTAGTCCGCCGCAGAGTCGTACGAGGCGAAGTCGTTGACGGTGAGGCCGAAGCTCGCCACTTCGTCGAGGTCCTCGAACCACGGAGTGCCGACGAACACCGCGCCAGCGCCGCGCGCAACGACCTGCCCTCGCAGCCGCAGCCCCATCGGCGCGCGCAGGGTCACCAGCGAGCGCGGACGGTCGCGCAGCGCGATGAGCGAACGGACGCCGAGGGGGCGCAGGATCTCGACGAAGCTGTTGCACGGTCGACCGAGCGTCTCGCCCGGGAGGATCTTCTTCAGCGAGCGCCCGAGCGCGCTCACCATCCCGTCCGCGCCGCACGCGACGTAGAAGGGAAACACCTCGTCGAGCCACGCGTCGAGCCCGTCGTCGCTCGGCGCGTTCATGGCGCACCGTAGCGAATCGAGAACACGTCGTGCTCGTCGCTGTCGGCTCCCTCGCGCCCGTGCGTCACCTCGACGCGCACGCCGAAGCGCTCGCCGAGCCCGTCGATCAACCCCTCGACGAACGGCGCGAGCCCCGCGCGATGCGAGCGATAGTGCAGCTTCAGGTGCGCGGGTCCGAGCTCTTCGACCTCGAACGACGGCTGCTGCAAGTTGTGAAACATCGTCGCGACCCGGTCGTGCATGCGATCGAGGTTCGAGAGAAATTCCGCGAAGCTCGTCCCCGCGAAGGTCATCAACGCGCCGTAGTGACCGGGCGCGGTGACCAGCACCCAGTGCCGACCGAAGCCCCGCAAGAACGCCGCAGCGCTCACGCCGAGCTCTTCGCTCGCCGCGCCGACGAGCTTGTACGTCACCGCGTCGGGGTACTGCGTCATGCTGTGAAACACGGCGTCTTCGATACCCGCGCGCCGCACGACGCGCTGCCAGGTCGCTTCGTCGGACACCGTGAGGATGTGGCTCTGAAGCGCGTGATTGATCATTCCGTACACGTCCGGGACCTCGAGTGTGTTGAGCGCCGAGACGCAGCGCTGCGTCCGCGGGAGCTTTGCAGTGGGCGTGCCGAAGAGGGCTACGGCTTGTCCGGCGGCATCCCGAGCTCGCCGAGCTTGCGGTAGAGCGTGGTGCGGCCGATTCCCAGTAATTTTGCAGCGCGACTCACGCTTCCCTGCGCCGCGATCAGCGCGCGCTCGATGGTCCTGCGCTCGATCTCGCCCAGGTTGAGCAGCGCGTCGCCGTCGGGCGGCTGCGACGGGACCGCCGCGGGTGCAGGTGTGGGCGCCTCGGGCAACGTCGGCAGCGCTCGCTTTCGCAGCGCAGGCGGCAGGTGCTCGAGCTCGATCGTGTCTCCGTCGCACGCGAGCATCGCGCGGTGCACGACGTTCTGCAGCTCGCGCACGTTGCCGGGCCACTCGTAGCGCGCCATCGCGTCGAGCGCCGTCGACGACACCTTCGCGACCTCGCGCCCCACGTCGGGCCCGAGCTTCTTCAGAAAGTGCCCCACCAGCGACGCGAGGTCCTCGCGCCGCTCGCGCAGCGCGGGAATCTCCACGGGATACACCACGAGACGAAAGTACAGGTCCTTGCGAAACCGCCCCGCTTCGACCTCGGCCTCGAGGTCTCGGTGCGTCGCGCACACGATGCGAGTGTTGACCGGAATGTCCGTCGTCCCGCCCACGCGCCGCACGGTCTTCTCTTGCAGCGTTCGCAACAGGGCCGCTTGCGTGGCAGCGGACATCTCGCCGAGCTCGTCGAGAAAGAGCGTCCCTCCGCTGGCCTGCTCGAAGCGACCTTTGTGCAGCGCGTTGGCGCCGGTAAACGCCCCCCGCTCGTGGCCGAACAGCTCGGACTCTTGCAGCGACTCGGGGATCGCCGCGCAGTTGATCGCCACGAACGGCCCGCGCCGACGCCGTCCCGACTCGTGCAGCGCGCGCGCGACCACTTCTTTGCCCGAGCCGCTCTCGCCCAAGAGGCACACCGTCACGTCGCTATCGAGCACGCGACGCACTTGCTGTGCGACCTCGCGCATCGCGCTCGACGTGCCGATCACGCCGGGCAGCGCGCCGTCTTTCTCCACGGACTGAACGCGCGCGGTGCGCACGACCTCGACCGCCCGCAGCCGCGCGAGCGCCTGCGTCACCGCCGCGCGGGCGCGCTCGGCGTCGAGCGGCTTGGCGAGGTAATCGAGCGCCCCCAAGCGCATGGCGGTCACCACGGTGTCCACCTCGCGCCGCGCGCTCACGACGATCACGCCGAGCTCGGGGTCGCGGTCGCGCAGGTGCGCGAGCACGTCGAGCCCGCCGACGTCGCCGAGGTTGAGGTCGAGCAGCACCAGCGGCGCGCCGCCGCACTGATCGCGCAGCGCCGAGTGACCGTCGGAGAACTCGACCACCGTGTGGCCATCGGCCGAGAGCCACGCGCGCAGCATGCGACGCAGGACAGGGTCGTCGTCGACCACCGCGATCGTCGCGGGCTGTGCGGCTTCGTTGTTCGCTTGCATCCCCGTCGGACCTCCCGTCACCCCCACTGCGCTCGCTCGTCGTCGGTGAGCTCGCCCTCGCTCAGCTCTGCGCCCGGCGCGCGCGTGGGCGCCTTCACGATGGCGCTTCGCCCTTCGCTTCGCACGCGCGCGAAGGGCCCGTGGTCTGCGCCGAACCGCAGGCGAAAGCCCCAGGACTCGACCCACAAGAGCCGGTCGAGCGTCTGCGCGGTGTCCAGCGGAGCGAGGGGATAATCCCTCGCCACTTGAATCCATGTGCCTTCGTGCTCGACCGCGGTCTTGGCGAACCAGTCCATCGCGGGCACGAAGTGCTCGGCGCCCGCGCGCGGGTCGTCCGCGGTCTTGGGCTCGTCGATCACCCCGAGCGCCAGCGCCAGCATCGCGTCGTCCATGAGCGGAACGCTCTCGCCGATCCAATACGCCAGCACCTTGCTGATCGCGGCGATCCCCTGTCCGTCGATGCACAGGGCGCCGACGAGCTTGGTGACCGCGTCGCGCTCTTCGTCGTTGCGCGAGAGCCACGCCTCGCAGCCGCCCGAGAGCAGCTCGTAGAGGCCCTCCCAGGCGTGCACGCGCGGAGGAGAGAGCCACTGACGAAACACAGGCGAAGGAGCCCTGGCGTTGACCATCCAGCTGCCGGGCATCGCGCAGGGCAAGAGGGTCATCGGGGCGACGCCGCGGGCGCGAGAGACGCGCATCGCGTGGGCGCCGAGGTCGTAGCCGTAGGCGCCGGGAAGGGAGCCGCGAGCCAGCAATTTCGCGAGCGGATCGACGATGACGTGCGCGCCGCGCGCGACCTTCAGCGAGACAGCGGCGACGGTCATCTCAGTATCTCCTCGGGTCGATCACGGTGAAGCTTCGGTAGTGGTCGTCGGAGTACCAGGTCTCGGGGGGCGTTCCGGTGATGATACGGCGGGCGCCGCGGTGGGTGAGGCCCGGCGTGACCACGGTGTACTCGTGGTAGTAGCCGCGATCGCGCGGAGGCAGCCGCC
>JAAFIF010000031.1 GCA_013298625.1 Myxococcales bacterium | reverse complement strand
TCCCGGTCGCCACGGACTGAGTCGAGCGCGCGATGAACGAGTATTCACTGCGCGCAGCCGCAGAGGACGCAGGCGCGCGCACGGCGCTTCGATTCGAGAACGAGACGCTTTCGTGGGCGACGCTCGCGGATCGCGCGCGACGGCTGGGCGCTGCGATCGAGCGCGCAAACGGGGGCGCGGCTGCGCCGGTGGCGCTGAGAGCGACGAATCGAGCCGCGACGGCGGCGGCGCTGTACGCGATGTTCGAGCGGGGGATCACGGTCGTTCCGCTGCACCCGAGGTTGACCGACGCGGAGGCGAAGGCGCTCGCGGACGACGCGGGCTGCGCGCTGCGCTTGGACGACGGTACGCTCGACGTGCTCGATGCGCTCGACGAAGAGACGGTCGCGGTCGACCCGGTTGTTGCCCACGCGGATCGCCCGCTCGCGATCTTGTACACGTCGGGAACGACCGGGACACCGAAGGGCGCCGTGCTCTCGCGCGCGGCGTTCGTCGCGAGCGCGCGGGCGAGCGAGGCGAACCTCGGATGGCGCGCGGACGATCGTTGGCTCTTGTGCTTGCCGCTCTGTCACGTCGGCGGGCTCTCGGTCCTGACGCGCTGTTTGTTCGCGAGAAAGACCGTCTTGCTGCAGCGACGCTTCGACGAGCGCGCGGCGCTCGAGGCGATCGAGCGCGAAGGGGTGACGATCGCGAGCTTCGTTCCGACGATGTTGCAGCGGCTGATCGAAGCGGACGATGGGGCTGCGCTCTCGAAGCTGCGCGCGGTGCTGCTCGGCGGCGCCGCGGCGTCGAGCGCGCTGATCGATGCGTGCGCGCGTCGAGCCCTTCGCGTGCGAACGACGTACGGGCTCACCGAGGCGTGCTCGCAGGTCACCACGCAGAGCGAGCGAGACTTCACCGTCGTCGAGCAGGGGTGTGGAGCGCCGCTCGCGGGCACAGAGCTGCGCGTCACGCGCGAGGACGGAGCGCAGTGCGAACCGGGCGAAGTGGGGCGGTTGTCTCTGCGAGGCCCGACGCTTTTCTCTGGGTATCACCACGGAGAAGCGCGAACGCAGGAGCAGTGGTTCGACACGGGTGACTACGGGCTGCTCGACGCGCGCGGCCGGCTGCACGTCGTGGCGCGGCGAACGGACCTCATCGTGACGGGCGGCGAAAACGTGTACCCGCTCGAGGTCGAGCGCGCGCTCGACGCGATCGACGGCGTGCGCGGCTCGATGGTGTTCGGCGTCGAGGACCCGCGCTGGGGGCAGCTCGTCGCGTGCGCGCTGGTGACGGACGATCGCTTCGATCGCAGGCGATTCGCTGACGAATGCGCGAAGGTGCTCGCCGTGCACAAGCGGCCGAGGCGGCTGGTGTTGTGCGACGCGCTGCCGTTGACCGCGGCCAACAAGCCCGATCGACGCGCGGCGCGCGAGCGCTTCAGTGATGCGCTCGAAGACGTCGCCTACGCGAGCGTGTCAGCGGTTCGAGCGTCGGAGTGAGCGGCTACCGAGAGCGGTTGGCAAAGGGGGAGGAACCAACAGAATCCACAACAGGAGGGGAGGGACGATGGATGCCTCTCGGTAGTCGCTCGCTTCGTCGCTCGACCCGCTGCTGTCGAGCTCGCTACTGCGCACTCTTGCACGGGGCGAAGAACCGTCAAGCGACGAGGGAAGCTTTCTCTCGGCTGCCGCGGTCGACCGAAGTCCCGCCGCGCCTCGCGGCACTCGAACCTGTCGTCGAGCAAGTGGTTCGGCGGCACCGTCGGCGCCGCGTCACTCCGGCACGCAGTCCACGTCGACGAAGCCCAACGAAGCGCGAGTTCGTTCGACCATGCATCGCATGCCCGTCGGGCACATCATCGACGCTGCGACGCACGGTTGGCACGGAATGAGCCCGATGCACTCTGCGCCGGTGCATGGCGGCGTGAACGGCTCGCAGCCAGGGATCGTCGGCCGGCAAACGATCTGAAGTCCCTCAGGCACACCAGAGCTGGTGCACACTTCACCCTGGGGGCATCGACCTGACCTGCAGTCGCGCCACGTCCAAGCGTCGGCCGACGCGTCGACAGCGGCATCGTTGTTCGGCGTCACGGCCGTTCCGCAGTGCACGAGGCACAACGAAAGCAGCATCCCCATCGCACGATTCAGAGACATGTTGGCCCGTAGTTTCCCGACGCCACTCGCGGCCAGCAGCGGTTTGGTGCGTTGGTGCATGTCGGATTGTACGCGCAGTATCCGTTTGGCGCGCTGCACGAGCCTGGTCCCATTGGGCACAAGCAACTCAGGCCGGGCATGCAAGTGTTTGGGGATCCGTCCTGGCAAGACTCATCGAGGCAGCTGCCGCAGTTCGTGGTGACCGACGCGCCGGTGGTGCTCGTGGGATCGAGCATCGTGCGTGTCCCGCACCGACGGCAAAAGTGGAAGTCTTCGAATGCGGTGCACGTTTGCACCCCGCGTTCGCACAAGAGCACGCCCTGCTGGGGCGCTCCTCCGTTCATGCACATGGTCTCGGGGCTGCCGCCACGACCGATCAACCGTGTCGGGTTCGAGCACGTGGTCCGCGCGAGCCCTTCGTCGATCTGCCCGTTGCAGTTGTCGTCCACGCCGTTGCATGTCTCGGTGGTGGGAAACACGCCCTGCGTGCACGTGGTCACGTTGCCGTTGACATCGCACGCTGCGACGCGCCCGACGGCGCACGCGGTTCCTGGCGTCGCTCCTGGCACGGGGCACACCGCGCCGAGGTTGCATTGCCGCTTGCACACGCCGCCGTTGAGGATGAGCCCGTCGCAGCACTGCCCCGCGTTGGTCGCGCTCTGACCCACCGTTCTGCACGCGGCGCACGATCCGCTGATGCAGCGGCTGCTACCGCAGCACTGGCCGTTCTCTGTGCACGAAGCCGCGTTGGGGCGGCAGCAACGCCAGTTGGTCGTCGCATCGCACACGGAGCCCGCGCCTGCCTGGCAGCACGAGAGCCTGTCGTTCATCCCGTCGCGGCGGCACTCGAGACCGTCGCCGGCGCACGGGCGGCAGTAGCTCCCGCCCGACGGGAGCGTCTCGCACGCAGACGATCCTCCGCACGGGCAATTGCTCAATGAAGTGCATGCGCGGCGGCACATTCCGCGAGACTCACCGGGGTACATCACGCACGTCGTGCCGCGCTCACAGCGGGCGCAGAGGTTGGGGTTGCTGTCGGTGAAGTTTCCGTCGCAACCCTGGCCTTCGGCCGCGGGCAACACGCACAAGCCGGGCTTGCCGCCCTGGATGTTGCTGACGGGCGTGCCGCAGCTGCCTGCGCCCGTGCGCGGTTCGCACGTCATGCCTTGCGGGCACTGATCCGCCGAAGGCAGCGATGGTTCGCACCCGAGCGATCCCTGCGTGTCGAGCACCGACTGCTGGCACGTCCCGACCGCCGGATCGGCGCTCGGAACGCACGCCAAACCCTGTGCGCAAACGCCCAAAGAGTTCGTGGCCAGACACGGATCGGTTCGGCAGCTCTGACCGAGGTTCATCTTCCTCACGCATCGAGAGTTGAGGCACACGCGCATCTGGGTGCTCTGGCACTCGAGCGCCGCGCCTCCGTTTACCGAGCAAGCAGGCGGCGAACGGCTGCAGTCTGCACCGACGAAGCTCGCCGCGAACAACAACGCGATCGCGTGCGCGAACCATTGCGTCCATCGAAGATCACTTGGTTTCGTTTGTGTGTGACTACTAACCAGGGGGGGGGTGAGCACTATTCATGATTTGCACCGTGTGTCGATTCGCGCCCGTGGTGAGGCCAATCGCGAATGGCTGCGGAACTGCCCAACAGTGGTGAGCAGCCGCGCTGCGCCCCCACCCTTGAATGTCTGTTCGAGTCCCGCCGATCGAAACGAAACGGTCGTGCGCCTGCACCCGCACGACCGATTGGCACCATACGTGACGTGCGCGACGGTGTCCAGCGACGGTGCGTGAACCGACTTTGCTCATTTCCGCATCGAGGTCGAATCGAGCGGTGGACCGCGTCGTGAATCGAACCAGCCCAGCTCCGCCGGAGTGCGTTGGATGTCCTTTGGTCATCACGTCGGAGATCGAGTGGTGGAGGCAACATCGAGCGTAAGGCCGGGCGCTGGTTCGCCGCATTCAACCTTGTTGTCGACAGGTGACTCCGTTGGCGTCGCTGCGCGCGGCGGGTGGTGCGTCCCTGGCCGGCTCGTCGCTGGACTTCGACTCGAGGTTCGCCGAGTCTCGTGGGCGTCAACACGAGAGGAGAAATCAACGGATGCCTCGGCCACGATCACTCAACGCCTACATCGCGCTGCCCACGATGGACGCGCACACGACGGACGCGTTCGTTCGTCGACTGCACGCGCAGTATCTTCTTCACCGCTCGACGCTCCGTCGCTCGCGGCTGGGCCCCGCAGCGAGCGTGCTCAACGAAAAGGGGGACGCCTTGGGTGCAGCGCTCGCCGCAGACCGCTCGAACAAGTCGTCGATGAAAGCCGCCGCCGAGCTCGATCCGATCGTCGACGCGAGTTGGGCGGCGATCATCCTCACGCTCGAAGGTCGCGCGAAAGCGACGGAGCTGCCGAGCGCGGCGGGTGCACAAGCGATCTTGGATCGAGTGTTTCCCGATCGGCTGAAGTTTACGCAAGAGAAGTACGTGCGGCAGTGGTCGATGGCGAACGCTTCGCTCCAGCAACTGCTGGCGACCGACGATCACGGCGCGAGCGCAGCGGAGTTTCTTCGAGCCCACGGCGCTGGCGATTTGCTCGACGAAGTGCGGCGACTCCACGACAAGTTCGCAGCGCTCCTCGGAGTATCCGAAGGGCGCAGCGCTGCCACGACCGTCGAAGTTCGCGCGCCGATGGACGAAGCGCTCGACGCCGCGAGAGAGTTCGTCGCGATCACGCTCTCGTTGTCCGCTGCAGAAATCGGCGACAGCGTCGATACCATCAAGAACGACATCCTCTCGGTGATCGACGAATTCGCGACGCGCCGCGACGACGGCGACAAGGGGGCTGCACCTCCTGCGCCCGCCACGTAAGCGGCCATCGACCGGGTCGCCACCCCACACTCCGCGGGATCGCTGTCGGCAGCTGGGGGGTTTGGACCCCCTTTTGCGACCATCGGGCACGGGACGAGACGGGTCGCGAGCCCAGACATCGAATCATTTGGGCGGTTCGAGACGGGTCCGCACGGGTCGAAGCGCGTGACGCGTGTCGATGTAGTGGGGTCACGACCCGTCGAGTGCGATTGGCGAGCGCTTCGCGACCGGTGGCTGCCGCGTCGGTGGCCGTTGCGCGTCTGCAGCGGCAACGCGGCGGTTCACGTTGGTCAGGGCGGCGCGCTCTTCGCGCTCGATCTGCGTGTGCTGCGACCACCCTGCAGCGGTGTCGGTGCGTCGCCATGAACGCGCGAGGGAAGCTTTCTCTCGGCTCGATGGGTTACAACAGCGAGCGAGCGCGCTGCGTGGGCGCGCGGAGCATCGAAGGAAGACCTCGTGGATCGTCGCCCTATCGCAATCCTCGTCGCGCGCATCGCCGCGCTCATCGGCCTCGCCGTCTCGGCGGTGCTCGTCGTCGAGTACGCCTCGCCTGTCCCCACGCTGTGCGGTCCCGGCGGGGGCTGCACCGCCGTGCGCGCGTGTTGGGAGCAGCGCGTCCCGTGGCTGTCGTTGCCGTGGTTCGGGCTCGTGGCGTTCGGCCTCGCGCTGAGCGCGGCGCTGATGGTGCCCGAGGACAAAGCGAAGAAGGTGCTCGCGCCGATCGGGGCGCTCTCGATCTTGGGCGGCGTCGCGTTCATCGCGTTTCAAGCGGTGATTTGCAGGTCTCTTTGCAAGTTCTGTCTGGTGACCGACACGAGCGCGATCGCGCTCGGCGTCGCGCTCTTGCTCAGCCAGAAGCAGTATCAGCCCGCGTCGAGCACGCAGCGTTGGCTGTTCGGCGGCGGCGCGGTGCTCGCGGCGACGATCGCGGTGATGGTCGCTCCGACGCCGAGCGCAGGCGGCGGCGGCGCGGGCAGCGCGGGCAGCGGTCCGCAAGCGCAGCAAGTGCAAGTGTTGCCTGGCCCCGTGGCGCGCGAGCAGCGCGACGGGCAGGTGACGATCGTCGAGTTCGCGGACTTCGAGTGCCCCTTCTGCCGACGGCAGCACGGCGTGCTCGCGACGGTGCTCGAGCGCTACAGCGGCAGGGTTCGGTTGGTGCGCAAGCAGCTTCCGCTGAGCGGGATTCATCCGCACGCCGAGGACGCGGCGCGCGCGGCGCTGTGCGCAGAGGACATGGGGCGCGGCGAGCCGATGGCAGACAAGCTCTTTCACGCTGAAGAGTCGCAGCTCACGGCGGACGGGACCGTCGCGATGGCGCGCGAGCTCGGGCTCGACGAGCGGCCGTTTCGCGAGTGCCTCGCGAGCGACCGAACGCGCAGCCACATCGCGGCCGATCGCAACGCGGCGCGCGAGTGCGGCGTGCAGGGGTTGCCGACGATGTTCATCGGGCACGAGCGCTTCGACGGCTTCGTCGAAGAGGGGCCGCTGCGAGAGAGCATCGAGCGCGCGCTGCGGTACGACGGCGGGGTCGCGCAGAGCGCTGCGGACGGGGGCTAGCGTCGTTTGCGCGTGGCGGCCGCTGCGACCGCAGCGAGGGCCGCGACGGTGAGCCCGGTGGGTCGTGACGCGAGCGGCGACGAACTGGGGCGCGCGGGGGCGCTGCAGGCGCATCCGTCGCCGGTGACGAAGCCCATCGGGGGCTGGGCGTCGGGGTTGGCGTCGCGGGCGCTCGCGTCGGGCGCGCTCGCGTCGGGCGCGCTCGCGTCCATGACCATGACGGGCCGTGCGACGCCGCGGCCACGCGCGGTGACGTACACCGTGGCGCTGTCCGGGTCGCTCGTGACGAGCGGAACGCGGGTCTCGAACGGTCCTTCGCGCATCGGAGAGAAGCGCATTTCGACGGCGCGCATGGCGCGGGTGGGGATCTCGAGGCGGGGCTCGACCCAAGCGAACGGCGCGGTGTCGATGTCCATCGAGCGAAGAACGGCGAGCGGAGCTCCGCCGCGGTTGTCCACGGTGACCGATCGCGTGGCCTCGTCGCCGACGGTCACGTCGCCGAACTCGATGACCGAAGGCAGCGGCGCGATGTCGGGGAGCTCGAAGCGCACGCGCTGCGGGTCGAACACCCACGGGCGCGCGGGCGTGTTGATGGGCACGGGCACATCCACGATCGGAATGTCCCACCGTCGCCCGAGGAGCGAGACGTAGAGCGACGGGGTGACCGTGAGCGTGACGCGCTGATCGAGCAAGCCTTCGAGGCGCGGCGCGAACTCGACGAAGGCGCCCCCGGCGAAGGGAAGGGTGATGCGCTCGACGCTCTCGCTGATCGCGTCCGTGGCGGGCGCGAACGAGATGCGGGTCGAGCGGTAGCCGGTCTCGACCTCGGCGCGCGCGGCGAAGCTGAGTCCGCCAGAGATTCCGGGGATGGGGATGAGCGAATCGGTCAGCGAAACGTCAGCGATTCGCTGTTGCATGGTGCTCCCACGGACGCTGGTTCGACCCCAACCCCAGGGGTCGAAGTTGCCGCGGGCGGTCGAGCGAAAGTCCACCTGCGGGACGTACGGAACGTTGCCCTCCCAGTCGTACGTCGCGCCTGCGACGACGAGGTGCAAGCGCACGCGCGCGGTGAGCACGATGCCGTAATCCGAGGCGATGGACGCGCTCTGCGCGGGGCCTGGCGGCGCTGCGACGTTGAAGGTCCGAGGCCACGACGCGACGAGCGACCCGCCTGCGCGCACTTCGGTGTGGCCCACAAACGCCGCGCGAATCCGCACCTGCACGGGCGAGCCCGAGGGCACCCAGCTCGTGTCGAAATCGAACTCGACCGGCAGCCCCTCGCGTTTGACGAACTGGATCGGCGCGGACTCGCAGCCGAGCGCGCTCGGCGGGCACAGCGACGGAGCGCCGCCGTCTGCGCTGGCGTCCGATGCGCCCGCGTCTTGCGCGTACGCGTCGGCAGCGGCGAGCGTGAGCGGTGCGATCGTCGCGAGCGCAGCGACGAGCGTTCGTGCAGAAGAAAGCGACCTCGGTGCCATCGGTGGATGGACGCTACCAGACCTGCGCGCGCGTCACGCCCGAGCCGCTCACATCTCGACGTACGACTCGAGCCAGGCGACGACGGCGGCGAGGTCGCGGGCCTTGTCGAAGACCGGGCCGAGGTCGGCGAGCGCCTCTGCGCGCTCTGCGGAGCGCTCTGCGGTGAAGAACGCGAGGGCGATCGAAGGGACGAGCAGTCGCAGCCGACGGCCGACGGTGGGGCCGTCGATCGCGTCGCCGATGTCGACGTCGAGCAACGCTGCGCGCACGGGGGGCTCGACGCCGAGACGCGCGAAGAGGGCGTCTGCGTCGCTGAAGCACTCGATGAGCACGCCGCGGGCGGCGGCGGCTTTGCGGACCTGACGCAACGCCACGACGCTGTCGTCGAGGTACGCGAGTCCGCTGCGGATCTGCAGTTCGGACGGCGTGATGGTCGAGTCGTCTGCGGAGCTCATCGCCTGGGCGGCATTGTTGTCTGATTCTGCGCGGTGTCGACGCGAAAAAACAGCACTGCTGCGAAGGCTGGCGCTGTCGCGCAGGCAAGGATTGCGGTAGGGGCCACACGCATCGTGACCGACCAAGGAATTGCAGCGCGAGCCCGCCGCGGCGTCGCGGTGATCACCTTCGCGAAGGCGTGGTTTCTACTGACGGGCTTCGCGCAGCCGGTGCTGCTCACGCGCGCGTTGGGCCGCGAGAACTACGGGGTGTACGGCGCGGTGCTCGCGGCGGTCTCGATCCTGAACAACGTGGTTGTCGCGGGCTCGATCCAAGCGATGTCGAAGAGCGTGACGAGCTACGGGACGCCTGCGATTCGCAAGGGCCTCGCGCTGCACGCGCTGCTCGGCGTGGTGCTCGCGGGCGGCTTCGCGCTTGCGGCGGGCCCCATCGGCGCGGAGCTCCTGCGCGACCCAGGGCTGCCGCCGCTGCTTCGCATCGCCTCGATCGTGACGGGGATGTACTGCGTGTACGCGGCGCTGGTGGGCTCGCTCAACGGGACGCAGCGGTTCGTGGCGCAGGCTGCGCTCGACGTGCTGTTCGCCACGTTGCGGACGGCGCTGATCGTGGGGCTGGCGTACGTCGGGCTGGGGGTTCGTGGCGCGCTTCAGGGCTTCGCCGCGGCGAGCGTGGCGATCACCGCGGTGGCGGCGGTGGTGGTGCTGCGCTCGAAGGCGACCGAGACGGAGCGTCCCGCGCCGGGCGGAGTCGATTTTGCCAGAGAATATGCTGGGTTTTTCGCGCCGGTGCTCTTGTATCAGATCGCGCTCAACCTGGTGTTGCAGTCGGACGTGCTGGTGATGCAGGCGGTGCTGGCGCGGGCCGAGGGCGCGACGCTCGAGGCGGTGAAGGGGTTGGTGGGCGTGTACAAGAGCGTGCAGAGCTTCGCGTTCTTGCCGTACCAGCTGCTGATCGCGGTGACGTTTGTGCTGTTTCCGGTGGTGTCGAAGGCCGCGGCCGAGGGGGACGTGGAGACGACGCGGACGATGTTGCGCGGGGCGTTGCGCTTCGCGTTCGTGCTGTTGGGGTTGATGTTGTCGTTGATCGCGGGGGCGCCGCACGCGGTGTTGCGGCTGGTGTATCGGCCGGAGTTCGCGAGCGGTGCGGGGGCGTTGCGGTGGCTCTCGCTCGGGCAAGGGGCGTTCGCGTTGGCGGTGATCGGGCTGACCGTCGTGCTCGCGTCCAAGCGCGTCGCGGCGGCGACCGGGCTCATGTTCGCGATGCTCGCGTTCGTGTTCGTGGGCGACCTGGTCGCGCTCAAGAGCGTGGCCTTCGGCGACGCCGCGCTCACCGCCGCCGCGATCGGAACGGCGATCGGCTCGACCCTCGGCATGCTCGCCACCGGCGCGTACGTGCTCAGGATCTACGGCTCGGTCGTCCCCTGGCGCACCGCTGCGCGCGCGACCGTCGCCGCCGTGCTGAGCGGCGCGCTCGCGTCAGCGCTGCCGGTCGCTTCGAAGGTCGCCGCGCTGGGGGTGTCGGCGTTGGTTCCGTGCGTGTTCGTGGCGCTGCTGCTCGCGAGCGGCGAGGTCAGCGCAGAGGAGCGCGCGAAGCTGCTCGCCCGCGTTCGACGCACGCGCAAGACGAGCTGATTCGGTCGCAGCGCTCTCAGCCTGGGTGGCAGCGACCCACGAACCCGCAGCGAACGCGCTCGCAGAGCGACCGCTGGCGTCCCGGCCACTCGCCGCTGTCTCGCGTGCTCGCGTAGCGCGCGCCCGCCTCGGCGAGCTGTGCTCGCGCGCGCTCGGCGTCGCACTCGTCCAACCAGTGCACGGACGAGCGCTCGGGCCCCGCCAGCCACACTGCAGAGCGAACGGGCGTCCCGTCGCCGAGCCGCGAAGCGAGCGCGAGCCGCGCGGACTCGAGCTCTTCGCGCCACCACGACGGGTCTTGCGTCGTCCCGTCGAGCGCCACGCGCACGAGTGCGATCGCGCCTTCGGGGCCGTCGATCGCGTCCGCGCGGGCCACGATGTCCGCCGAGCACTCGAGGGAGAGCGTCTGTGAATCTCCCTGAATTTGCAGTGCCGACGCGAGCCCGGTGGCGCTGAGCGCGCCCTCTTGCGAGAGCGCTCGGCCGACGGACATCACCAGCGCGGCGCGGGCGATCTTCGCGGCGTGCTCGCGCACGAGCGCGTCGTCTTCGCCTTCGGCCGCCAGCGCCGAGTGCACCGCGGCGCCCTCTTCTCCGGCCACGCACGGCAGCGACGCGCGCAGCAACGCGCGCACGAGGTCCTCGACCCGCTGCCGCGCGGGCGCCCCAGGCGCGCGCTGCTCGACCGCGCCGAGCTCGTAGCGAAACGCGTAGCGCCTCGGGCAGCGAGAGAACTCCGTGAGCGCTTCGGCGTGGATCGCGAGGCTCGCGCTGCGCCGTCGCTCGGGCTGCGAGGGCGGCTCGGCCGCGACCGCGAGCGCGCCTTGGTTGACGCTCGTCGCTGTCCCTGCGCGGACGCCGATGCTGGGGCCGTCGAGGCCGGGCTTGATCACGCGAACGTGCGTGGGCGCGAGCCGCATGAGCGCGGTCGAGAGCGTGCGCCACTCGCCGTCGCCTTCGCTCGCGGGCCCGCTGACGATGGCGAGGTCTCTCGCGCGCGTGAGCGCGACGTAGAGCAAGCGGCGCTGGTCGTCTTCTTCCGACGCGTGGGCGTCGCGTCGAAGCTCTTGAAACGCCGGTGGGGCGTCGTAGTCCGCCGGCAGCGCGACGACCCGCTTTCTCGCGTCGACGAGCACGCGCTCGGCGTGGATCTTTCTGCGCCGCGACGTCTGCGCGACGAAGACCACCGGCCACTCGAGGCCCTTCGCAGCGTGGATCGAGAGCAGCTGCACGGCGCCCGAGCTCACGTCGGCGACGTCCACTTCGGTCTCGTGTTCGGCGGCGGCGCGCATGCGATCGACGTAGCGAACGAAGCCCGCCACCGAGCCGTCTTCGCCGCCGCGGCGCGCGGCGTCTTGGGCGAGCCCGACGAGCTTGTCGACGTTGGCGGCGCGCTGCGCTCCGAAGGGCAGCGCCGCGAGCACCGCGGCGAAATTGCGCTCGGCGAGCGTGATGCGGAGCACTTCGTCGGGCGGCAGTGATCCTCCGCCGCGCACGAGCCGCTTGATCGACGGGCGCGCTTCGTCGAGCCGTGCGCGGTCGTCGTCGTCGAGCGCGTCGCGCGTCGCCGCGGGCGGGTCGAGGGCGTCGTCGAGGGTGATGTTGCGTCCGAGCACGTGAGCGAGCGCGGCGTCCGAGAGGGCGACGAGCGGCCCGCGCAGCACCGAGGCGAGCGCGAGGCGATCGGCCGGGTCTGCCACGAGGCGCAGCAGGGCGATGAGGTCGTCGACCTCGCGGCGCTCCCAGAAGCCCGGCCCGCCGAGCTGCGCGTACGGAACGCCCTCGCGCTGCAGGGCTTTCTTCACCGGCTCGGTGTGCGACCAGGTTGGGACGAGCACGGCGATTTCGTCGAGCCTCGGCGCGCGCCAGCCGGGCGCGTGCCGCGCAAACGGGTCGACGAGCTTCTTGATGCGCCGCGCGATGGCCTGCGCTTCGAGCTCGCGGATCTCGTCGGCGGTCTCGCCAGAGACGAAGATCAGCTCGACGCGCGCCTCTCCGTCGCCTGCGGCTTCGGCGACGAGGGCGTCGCGCGCGCTGTCGTAGATGCGCTCGCCGTGCGCCGTGAGTCCTGCGCCGAGCAGCGCTTCGGCGGCGGGGTTGATCGCGTCGAGGACGGCGTCGACCGAGCGGTGGCTCTCGACGAGCTCTTGCGAGACGCCGCCTGCATGAACCAGGTCGCGCTCGGTCTCGAGAAAGACTCCGACGTCGGCGCTTCGAAAGGCGTAGATCGACTGCTTGGCGTCACCGACGAGGAGCAGGCCCGAGGGTTCGAGCTCGCTCGCTTCGGGGACGCGCGGCTGGTGCTCGGCGTCCTTGCGCTCGCGCAGGAGGTAGAGCAGGTCGCGTTGCAGTCGGTTGGTGTCCTGAAACTCGTCGACGAGCACGGCGTCGAACCGTCGCTTCCACGCGCGGCGCGTGCGGGGGTCGTCGCGCATGGCGTCGCGGAGGCGCCGCAGAAGGTCCGCGAAGTCGAGGACGTGTCTGCGCTTCTTCGCTGCGCGAAAGCGCGCGCGCGCGTCGACGAGCACGCCCCTCGCTGCGCGTCCGAGCCACGCTGAGTGCACAGCGAGCGCGGCGTCGTGCAGCGACTCGATCACGGCGCGCGCGGCGCGGGCCTCGGTCTCGATCGAGCGCGTGCGGTTCTTCGAGGGCAGCGGGGTCGCGCGCAACAGCGCGACGCACGCGCGAGCGCGGCGCGGGTCGTCGACGACGCCGAGCTCGGAGAGGGCCTTGGCGAGCCTGAGCAGCCGCGCGGGCCAATGCTCGCTCGCGAGCGCCGAGGCGCCTTCGCACGCGCGGGCGAAGCGCTCGATCGCGTCCGCGGCGATGAAGGGCTGCGGAGGGGTCGCGTCGAGCACGGGTCCGTGGAGCACTTCGTCGTCGCTCACGCCGGCTTCGTCGAGCGCGTGGACCATCGAGACGAAGCGGACGACCACGCCGCGGTCGCCTTCGGGGTCGAGCCCGCCGGCGGCGGCCATGAGGTCTGCGACGGCGTCGAGCTCGACGCGCGCGGCGCTCGAGAGCGCTTCGGTGACGGACTCGCGCAGCAGGCGGTCGGCTTCTTCTTGCTCGCTCACGCGAAAGGTTGGGTCGATGCCGAGGTCGAGGGCGGCGGCGCGAAGGACGCCGGCGGCGAAGCCGTGAAACGTTCCGATGCGGGCGTTGCCGAGGGCGAAGCCGACGCGTTGCCAGGTGGCGCGATCGGGCATGGGGCGGCCCTGGCGCGCGGCGCTCTCGCCGAGGGACATGAGGCGCGCGGTCGCGGCGCGGTCGAGCCCGCGGGTGCTCGCCCACTGCTTCGCCGCTCGCTCTCTGGCGCGCGGGTCGCTCGAGTCGATGCCGGGCGGCGCGTTCTCGTACGAAAGGGCACGCACGGCCTCTGCGATGCGCTCGCGCATCTCGACGGCGGCCTTCTCGGTGAACGTCAGGGCCACGATGCGCTCGGACAGCACGCCCTGCTTGGGCCACACCTCGGGGTCGCACAGCCCGCCGACGAGGTGGAGGTAGAGCGTGGCGAGGGCTTCTGTCTTTCCGGTGCCGGCGCCGGCGCGCAGGAGGGTGTTCTTCGAGAACGAGAAGAGCGCGGCGCGGTCGGTCATCGGGGGCTTCGCAGTGTGAATCCGCAGCGCGCTCGGCGCGAGTGGCTCGTGACGAAATATGTCACAGCGCTCGTGGCTCAGCGCTCGTCGCGGCCGCGCTCGATGCGGCAGAGCGACTGCGCGTTGCAGAACTCGCAGTCGCGCGGCCTCGGCGCGAAGACGCCCTGGCGCACGGGCAGGACCGCGCGCCGGACGGCCTCGCCGAGCGCGCCGCGGCCCTGCGCGCCCTCGCGCACGAGCGCGTCGACGTCGACGATGGGCGCGTCGCCGCCGCCCCTGCGGGGCTTGGCCAGGGACTCGCGCAGGCCGTGCTCGGTCTGGTCGCGAAAGCCCACGTACACTCCGTCGACGTCGACGCCCGTCGCGTCCACGCGGCCGTCGCGCACGGCGCGGTAGAGCGCGGAGGCGTACACGACGAGTTGAAATTGTGTGTCGAGCGCGCCCTCGCGCAGGCGCTTGCGAAACCCGTCGCCGCGGCCGCTCTTGAACTCGACGGCGCGCACGCACTCGTCGAGCCGCTCGACGCCGTCGATCCTCCCGCGCAGCACGATCGGAACGTCTCCGTCCACCTCGACCTCGAGCGCCGGCCACTCGCGCTCGGGGCCGAAGGCCACCTCCGTCGCGACGACGGACCAGCGCGTGTCGGCGTCCATGCGCCCTTCGAGAAAGCCCTCGATCGCGCGGCGGATCGCGAGCGTGTCTGCGCGCAGCAGGTCTGGGTCCGCGTGAGGGAGCTCGCTCGCGAACTTCTCGGCCGCCAGGTCCATCGCGGACTCGACGCGCTCCCATCGCAGCGCGCGGGGGCGACCTTGCGTGCCGTGCAGGGACTTCTGCCCCGCTTCGAGCAGGGCGTGCAGGAGGTGTCCGCGCTCTTTGGCGTCGAGCGCGAGCGAGGGCAGGTCTTCGGGCTCGAGCTTGAGCACCTGCTGCGCGAACGCCTTGAACGCGCAGCGCGCGGTGCGCTCGAGCGACGTCACGTCGAGCGGCCACGCAGTGGTGGCGTAGCGCGCGAGGTCGAGCGCCTGGAGCGCGCGCGGATCGTGGTCGATGCGGCCCGAGTAACGGCCCGGCTCGGCGCGCTGCCCGGCGAAGAACTCGGTGCGCTCTCGCTCGATTTCGCTGCGCGCGATGGCGGACCGAACGCGGTCCATCAGCGCGCGCGTCGCCAGGTCTCCGCCGCTGTTGGTCGCGGCGGCCACGGCCTCGCGCGACGGCCAGCCGGCCCACGCGCGGGTGAGCCGTTCGGCCCCGCGCGCGGCGACGTGCTTCGAGCGCGCGAGCGGGTCGTGCGTGAGCCACAGCGGCGCGCGGTCGAGCACGCGGCGAACGTCCACCATGAACGGCGACGGCGCGAGCGCCCTGCCGCCCGCGTCGTGACGAGCGCCAACGAGGGCGAGCTTCTCGGTCGCGACCGAGCACGCTGCGAGAAACAGCTGCGTCTCGTCCTCTTTCGCGCCGCGACGCGCGACGAGCACGCCGGCGCTCTTTTGCACGGCGCGCTTCTCGACGTCGCCGAGCAGCGCGTCGTCCTCGCTGTGCGCGGGAAACCGTCCGTCCTCGACGCCCACCACCACTACCGCGCGAAACGACAGCCCCGCGACGAGCTCGGCGCACGTCACGCGCACGCCGCTCGCGCCGGCGTCGAGCGCTCCTTCGAGCGCGTCGCGCGAGGCGTCTACGGCGTCTTCGAGCAGCGCGGCGAATGAATCTGCCTGCAAAATTCCAGACAGTCCGGCGCGTCGCGCGCGGGGCGCCAGCTGCTCGACGGCGCGCTCGATCGCGTCGATCGCGCGCTCTTCGCGCGTGCTCGCGCGCAGCATGGCGCGCTCGGCAGGAGCGTTGTCCGCGCCGAGGCCGCCGACCGTGCGAGCCGTCTCGGCGTGCCGCTGCCCCGCGCGCAGCTCGCGCAAAAACTGTGTCCATCGCGCGCAGTGCTGCTCGACGGTGCCCTCGTGGCCGAGCGGCGCGACCAGGTCGCGGAGCGCGCCTGCGGCTTGCGCGGTCGCCGGCGAGACGTGCCTGCCGAGCGCCTCGAGCTTCGGATCGAACACGGTCTTGGCGCGAACGGCGCGCGCCGCGTGCGCGAGCACCGTCGGAGACCTTCCACGGATCGCGTTGGGCCCCGCGAGCGCCGCGAGGGCGAAGGTCACCCGCTCGACGTCGCCGCCTTCGGCGAGCGCGCGCGCCAGGGTGATCACCGCCGTGGCCGCGCCCCTCCGCTCGATGCCTTGCGCGCACTGCGGGTCGAGCCGCGCGCGCAGCGACGCTTCTTCGAGCGCGCGCACCACGGGCTCGACCTCGTCCGACGCGCCCGAGCGCACGACGATCGCGACCTCGTCCTGCTCGAGGCCCTCTGCGAGCCAGCGCTCGACGACGGCGACCGCCCATCGCGCGCCCTCGTCGGGCCCGTGGGCCTCGGCGAAGTCAACGGGCGCCGCCGAAGCCCGGCCGCCCGCGGCGATCGCTTGCACGAACTCGACGAGTCCGCGCTCTGCGGGAGCGTCTTCGTCGCTGCGCATCGAGAGCTCGAGCTCGATCGACGAGCCTTCGTCGTCTTCGATCACCTTCAGCGCGCGGTCGAGCGTGGTGCTCCATCGCTCGCGCGACGGCTCGACCAGGACGCGCAGCGCCAGCGACCCGCCGCGCTTGTGCAGCGCGCGTCCCATCGCCGCGAGCAGTCGCGCGCGGGACTGATCGAAGCTGTGTCCCGTGACCTCGACGCGCAGCGCGCACGGCGCGGGGCCGATCGGTGACGGAAGCGCTTCGCCAGGCTCGATCCCGTCGATCGCGCGGGCGAGCACCGCTTCGATCGCAGCGCGCGCCACGAGCCCCTCGGCCTCGAGCCGCCCGTCGACCCAGCGCGACGCCTCTGCGAGCGCCGCGAGGCGCCTTCGCGCGCCTTCTTCGCCGGGCGCGACCTCGACGAGCGCGCGCTCGAGCGCGTCGCCGTCGACCGCGTTGCGTCGCAGCACGTCGAGCGCGCTCGCGAGCGCTGTCGCGCGAAGGTAGCCTTCGCCGCCGCGGACCTCTTGCGCCGCGAGCGCCGCGGTCACGCGCTCGATCACCGGGTGCGAAAGGGACAAGTGCGGCAAGAGCGACCGATGCAGCGCGCGCACGAGCGCGTCGAACGACAGCGTCGACGGAGCGATCGCCGCGCCCTCAGCCCTCGCCGCGCGCAACAGCCGCGCGCGCCGGTGCTCGTCGGTCGCGACGACGTGCACCGTGGTCAAAGATCGCGTGGGCAAAGAGCGCTCGCGCACGACCGGATCCTGCGCAGCGCGGCGCGATCGCGCAAGCTAGCAGCGGACATACTCTGTCCCACGATCTCGCGCTCGCTCAGCCCAAAAAGAGGTCCGTCAGCGGCTCGACCGTCGGATCGCTCGCGTACTTGCTGAAATCCGTCACGCCCTCGGCGGCGAGGACCTCGTCGTCGATGAAGAAGTTGCCCGTGCACGCGCGAGACGGGCGCGTGAGGATCGCGTGCGCCGCGTCGCCCATGATCTCGGGCGTGCGCGAGCGGCGGACCATCTCGTCGCCTCCCAGCAGGTTCTGTACGGCCGCCGTGGCGATCAACGTGCGCGGCCACAGCGCGTTGGCCGCGATGCCCTCGGCCCGAAACTCCTCGGCCCAGCCGAGCACCAACAGGCTCATGTTCATCTTCGAGAGCGTGTACGCGACGTGCGGCCCGTACCACTTCGGGTCCAGCGAAATGGGCGGCGAGAGCTCGAGCACGTGCGGGTTGTCGCTCTTCAACAAGTGCTCGACGCACGCCTGCATGCAGAGAAACGAGCCGCGGACGTTGATCCCGTGCATCAAGTCGTAGCGCTTCATCGGCGTGCCTGCGGTGCTCGTCAGCGAGATCGCCGAGGCGTTGTTGACCAACACGTCGATCGCTCCGAACTTCGCGACCGCTTCGCCCACCGCCGCGCGCACCTGCGCTTCGTCGCGCACGTCGACGGCCAGCGGCAGCGCGCGGCCGCCCGCGGCCTCGATGTCCGCCGCTGCGGTGTAGATCGTCCCCGGCAGCTTCGCGTTCGGCTCCGTGGTCTTCGCCGCGATCACGACGTTGGCGCCGTCTCGCGCGGCGCGCATCGCGATCGCGTAGCCGATGCCCCGGCTGGCGCCGGTGATGAAGAGGGTGCGTCCTTTCAGCGTCTTGGCAGTGCTCATCGCCGGCGATGATAGCCCGGCCGCGTCCCGCGCCGAGCCCCTCATCGCGCCTCGTCGCACTCCTCGATCCACCGCCGCGCGGCCCCGCCCCGCGCGCCGAGCGCGATCAGCCTGCGGTCGCACAGCGCGACGATCGCGTTGTGCTCGTGCGTCTCTGCCGCGGTCAGCGCGCGTTCGAACCGCTCGACCGCCTCGTGTCGCTGTCGAAACGCCAGCGCGATCTCGCCGTCGAGCACCAGCGCAGACGCTTCGAACCGCGAGGGACAACGGCTCGCCGCGCTGTGCATCCGCGCCGCGGTCGTGACCGCCGCGGTCAACGTCGCCGTCGCCTCGACCATCGACGCCGCGCGCGCCGAGCGGGCTTCGAGCACCGCGGTGATCCATCGCCGCGTGCTGTCGCGCGCCGTTCCTCGGGCGCTCTGGGCGAGCTGGTCCTCGGCGAGCGCACGCGCCGCAGCGCCGTCGTCGTCGCGCGCGAGCGCCATCAGCGCCCGCACCACCGATCCGAGCCGAGGCGTCCTTGGCCCGCGCTCGCTCGGCTGCTGCCCGATCGCGCGCGCCGCTTGCAGCCACGGGCTCGCGCTGTGCATCGATCGCGCCGAATGCACGGCGGACAGCCTCACCACCAGCGACGCAAGCGTCAGCTCGCTCGCCCCGTGCAGCAGCGCGTGCTCGATCACCGCGTCCGTGCAGCGCGCGATCCACTCGCGCTCGTCCAGCATCACCGCGCTCGACAGCGCGCGGTCGAGCAGCGCCGCCGTCTCCCGCGGGCTCGCCGTCGCCGCGACGCAACGCTCGGCAACGAGCCACAGCACCTCCGCGCGGTGCGCAGACGCCGCGCTCTCGTCGAGCGCCGAGAGCGCGGCGCGCCCCCACTCGTCAGGGTGCGTCACGCCCACGAAATCAAGCTGCGCGAGCGCCGCCCCGTAGTACGCGAGCAGCTGCGCCGTCGCGCGCGAGCGCAGCAGCGCCGTCGCCGCTACGCCCGCGGTCATCTTGGGCTCGACGTCCAGCGAGCCGCGCGCCACGGCCGCGAGCAGACCGAGGCCCGTCGGCTCGGGCTCTGCCGCCGCGGGCGGATCGAAGCGTGCGCGCATGGACAGCCTCGCGACGAGCGCCGCCACCGCGCCGTTGCTCCACTCTCGCGGCAGCGAGAACTCCGCGCGCGCGAGCTCGTACGCGGCCGCGAGCTGGCCGTCAGCCAAGAGGGTCTCTGCGAGCAGCTCTCGCGCGCGCAGCCGCGTGGCGCCGCTGCCGAGCGCGCTCGCTCGCTCGAGCGCGTGGCGCGCCTGCGACCGATCGCCGATGCGCACGAGCGCCTTGGCCGCGAGCATCCACTGCTCGGCCGCGCGTCCGTCGAGCCCAGCGCGCTCCCAGTGCCGCGCGAGGTGCTCGTGCTCGTCGCCGTGTCGCCCCGAGGCCTCGAGCGCGAGCGCGATCCGCTCGTGCGCGATCGCCTTCGCCTCGTGGGTCATCGTGCGCAGCAAGCCGTCGCGCACGCGCTCGTGAAAGGGCTCGACCACCGCGTCGAGCGTCGGTCCCGAGGTGCGCACCAGCTTTGCCTTGCCGAGCGCGCCTAGCGCGTCCTGCGCGCTCTGCGCGCCGCTCGTCGCCGCGAACACGATGCGCACCGGGACCGGGTGCCCCGCGACGCACACCGCGTCCAGCATCGCGCGCTCTCGCTCGGTCAGCGCGTCGGCCCGCGCGCGCAGCAGCACGTCCAGGCTCTGGCTGCGCGCGATCAACCCGAGCGACGCGTACGACTCGATCAGCAGCTCGAGGAGCCAGGGGCTGCCCTTGCTCCAATCGACGATGCGCTCGATCCAGAGCTCGTCCTCGCTGGGCGCGATCGCCGCGCGCGCGATGAGCGACCGGGCCACGGCCCGCGCCTCGTCGGGGCCGAGCGGCTCGACGTCGATGATCTCTGCGCGCAGCGAAGGGTGCGCTTCGCGTTGCCGAGCGAGCTCGAGCAGCGCAGCGCTGTCGTGCTCGAGGTCCGGTCGAATCACGACGATCACCATCGCGCGCGCCATCGGCTCGTCCCAGAGCCGCGAGAGCATGCGCATGCCGTCGACGTCGCCCCACTGCGCGTCGTCGATCACGATGAGGCAAGGGCGCGTCTCGCCGAGCGTCGCGAGCAGCGTGCGAAAGCCGTGAGAGGCCTCGATCGAACGCGCCTCTGCGTCGATTGGCGCGGGGTGATGACGAGCGGCGCGGATCACCGCGGACGCCCTCGCGAGCACAGGAAACGTCGCGCTGAGCGAGCCCACGGTCGCGGGCATGGACGCGTCGAGCTCGTCAGGGCGCAGCGTGAGCAGGTGTTTGACCAGCGCATCGACGACTCCGTCGACGGTCTTGAACGGCACGGTCTCGTGCTCGAAGCAGCGCCCGCGCAAGACGGTCGCGCGCGAGGCGTCGATGCGGGTGCGGATGAAGTGCTCGACGAGCGAGCTCTTTCCGTCGCCGGTGGCGCCGCGCAGGACGCAGAGCGCGGGCTGGCCTTCGAGCGTCTCTCTCCAGCGCGTGGCGAGCCGATCGACGAGCGCGCTGCGACCGATGAAGGGCTTTCGCGTGCGCTCTTCGGGGTCGACCGCGACCATCTCGTAGCTCTTGGCCTTGCGCAGGCCGTCGATGATCGCCGTCGCTGGCGGGCGGCTGGACGGCTGCATCTGCAAGAGCGCCATGCACAGCGTGTCGAGGTCCGCGGGCATCGACGCGTTGAGCAGCCTCGGCGCGAGCGGAACGGTGTTTACTTTGTTCGCGAGGATCTTCGACGGCGCGCCCTCGTGCGGCAGCCGTCCGGTCGCGACCTGGTAGAGCATCACGCCGACCGCGTACCAGTCGCACGCGGCGGTCAGCGGCTCGCCCGTGACCTGTTCGGGGGCCATGTACGGGATCGTTCCGGTGACGATTTCGTCGGAGAGGTTCGCGCGCGCGGTGTCGAATCTTGGGATCAGCTGCGGCGCCGTCACAGGGTCGACCGGCGCGAGGTCGTCGGTGCGCTCGAGCTCTGCGACGAGGCCGAAGTCGAGGACGACCACGGTTCCATCTGGGCGAACGAGCACGTTCGACGGCTTGAGGTCGCGGTGCAGTCGATTGGCGTCGTGAAGGGCGCGCACTGCAGAGGCGAGCTGCGCGAACGTCTTTCGCACGCGGCGCCAGTCGACTTGCGACCACTCGAAGTACTCGGTGATCGGCCGCGGCTTCTGCTCGATCGCGGGCGGCGCGCGATGATTCGCCGTCTCGACTTCGATCGCCGGATCGCTGGCGGTCTTGTCGTCCAAGTTGGTCCGCGTCGCGACGACGTCGAGCGGCTCGCCGCTGGTGACCTTCGAGGGCGGCCGCAGGTAGCGCGCGAGGTCCGTGCCCTCGACGAGCTGCATCGTGAAGAACCACTGATCTCCCGTCGAGATGAGCTCGTACAGCGGAACGAGGTTCGGATGCACGATGTCCGCGAGCGCTCGAAACTCCCGCTTGAAGCGAAAGATCGCCGTCGCGTCTGGCTGCGTGATGCTCTTCAGCGCGACGATGCTCCCGCGTTCGCGGTCGAGCGCCTCGTACACGACGCCCATCCCGCCCTCGCCGATGCGTCGGACGATCTCGAAGCGCGAAGCGAGCAGAGAGCCGTTTGCGTAGACCGGGGGCGGAGCCACGAATTTCCGCGCATTCTACCGCGCGAAACGTCGGCGCTACTCGGAGACGATGCGAAACTCGACGCGCCGATTCTGCGCGCGCGCGTCGCGAAGTGCGCGTCCTCGCAGTCGCTCGATCGGCCGCAGCGGTCGTGTCTCGCCGAAGCCCTGCGCGCGCAAGCGCGACGCCTCGACGCCGTGCCCGTGGATGTACTCGACCACGCTCCACGCGCGGCGCTGCGAGAGGTTCTGGTTGCGCTCGTCCGGTCCGACGTCGTCCGTGTGCCCTTCGACGCTCACGCGACGGATCTCGTTCGACGCGCGGATCGCGTCGACAACGGCGTCGAGCACAGGAAAGCTCCTGCGCAAGATCGTGTCGCGGTTGGTGGCGAAGTACACGGGCGCGAGGATCTGGATCATCCCGTTTTGCACGCGCACGAGGCCGGGGCAGCCGTTGCGATTGGGGTCCGCGCTCGGCGCGCCGGGCTGATCTGGGCAGTGATCGGTCGCGTCTGGGACCGAGTCGTTGTCGCGGTCTGCGATCGGGCAGCCCGCGCGCTGCGGGTCCGGGCGATCACCTTGCGGAACATCACGGCACTGGTCCTGAGCGTTGAGCACGGTGTCGTTGTCCGCATCGCCGTCGGGGCAGCCGCGGCGCGCGGGGTCGGGGTGCTCTCCTTGCGGCTGATCGACGCACTGGTCTTCGGGGTCGAGCACGCCGTCGCGATCGCGATCACCGAGCGGACAGCCGCGGCGCGCGGGGTCGGGGTGCGCGCCCATCGGCACCGACGGGCACTGGTCATCGGGGTCGAAGACCGTGTCGCCGTCGGTGTCCACCGGCTGTGCGGGCGGCGTCTCGACCGGGCGCGCTTCTGCCGCAGGAACTCTCAGCGAAAATGAGACTCCACCGCTCCAGTACATCGCGTCTTGCGGGTGCAGATTCTGCGGGTCCTGCGTGACGTGGTGATACCGCGCGTACGGACCGATCCCGAGCCACCGCGTCGCTTGAAACTCGAAGCCGAGGCCCGCGTCGAGGCCGAAGCGTCGGTCGTCTCCGGTGAGAAAGAAGCCGAAGTTTCCGTCGATCCAGAGGCGGCCGACGCGGCCGAGCATGGGCTCGAAGCGAAGGCCCCCCTGCAGCGCGAGGGTCCTTCCCATGTCGAGCCCCGCGCGGGACGAGAAGAAGAACCCGTTGCTGAGCGAGAGCTGCAACGAGAGCATGTCGATCACGTTGAACGCGAGCCGCGCGTTGGCTTGAACGTGAACCGAGTCGTACCCGAGCACCGTGCGCTGGTGGTCGGACAGCATGGTGCCGGCGCCGAGCTCGCCGCGAAGGGCGAAGCGCTGGAGCACTTGCGCGTCGCTGCGCTCTGCGAACGTGAGCGCGGCCAGCGCGACGGGCGCCGCGAAGGCGAGGGTGATCTTGCTGAGTTTCATGGGTTCGATCTCTCGCGCGCTCAGAACGTGAACGTGCCGAGGTACGACGGCGACGCCGCGGTGCACGCTTGATTACCGGTGCTCGCGCTGTACGTGCGCGTGAAGGTCCGCACCGTCGCGCCGCCGCGCACCACGTTGACGGTCACCGTCGTCGCGCCGCTGACGCGGTACGGGACCGCGCAGACGAGATAGCCGCCCGACGCGGCGCCGCTGGCCCAGAAGACGTTCTCGGGGCCCGTTCCGGTCGTGTCGTCGCGGTCGAGCTCGCCGCCGCACGCGAGTCTGTTCGAGTAGTAGATCTCCGTCCCGCACGGCGGAACGATGTGCAGATCGATGTCCGCCGCGAGCGACCACGTCGCCGTGAACCGCAGCTGCCCGGTCCCGATGCACGCGCCCATCACGCACGCTTGATCGACGGCGCACGCGCGTCCGCAGGCCCCGCAGTTGCGCACGTCGTTCTGCGCGTCGACGCAGGTCGTGCCGCACAGCGTCTGTCCGGGCGCGCACTGGCACGAGCCCGAGACGCACATCTGCCCGACCGCGCACGCTCGTCCGCAGGCTCCGCAGTTGCGCGTGTCCGTGGCGGTCGCCGTGCACACGCCCGCGCAGAGCGACTGACCCGCGGGGCACTGGCACGCGCCGCCCACGCAGCTCTGGCCGCCCGTGCACGTGTTGCCGCACATCCCGCAGTGCGTGTTGCTCGTCGCGAGGGCGACCTCGCAGCCGTTGGCGATGACGCGATCGCAGTCCGCGAAGCCCGCGCCGCACGCGCCGATGCCGCACATCCCGACGCTGCACCCCGAGCTCGCGTTGGGGAGCGAAGCGCACACGCGGCCGCACGCGCCGCAGTTGCGCGGGTCGTTGGCGATGTTGGTCTCGCAGCCGTCTCCCGCGTTGCCGTTGCAGTCGGCGAAGCCCGAGTTGCACGTCCCGATTCCGCACGCGCCGCCCATGCACCCCGCGGTCGCGTTGGCCGGCCGCGAGCACGGCGCGTTGCACGAGCCGCAGTGGTTGACGTTGGTGTCCGTGTTGACCTCGCAGCCGTCGGCGGAGTTCATGTTGCAGTCCGCGAGCGGTCGCGCGCAGGTTCCAACGCCGCACACGCCCGCGTTGCACGCGGCCGCGCCGCCGGGCGGAACGGGGCAGACGTTGCCGCAGCGGCTGCAGTTGTCGATGTCCGTGTTGAGGTTGGTCTCGCAGCCGTTGAGAGGATTGCCGTCGCAGTCGGCGAAGCCTGGATTGCAGCGCACGAGTCGGCAGGCACCCATCGTGCAGTCGCTCACGGCGTTGGCGAGGTTGCACGCGCGCCCGCAAGCGCCGCAGTGGTTCGCGCTCGTTCGCGTGTCGACCTCGCAGCCGTCGGTCGCGTTCATGTTGCAGTCAGCGAAGCCCGCGTTGCAGGCGCCGATCCCGCAGACGCCGTTGGCGCAGCCGGGCGTGCTGTTGGCCAAGATCCCGCACACGCGCGAGCAGCCGCCGCAGTTGTTGACGTCGCCGCGGGTGTTCACCTCGCAGCCGTTGGCGTCGATGTTGTCGCAGTTGGCGAAGCCCGCGTTGCACGCCGCCACCGAGCAAGCGCCCATCGTGCACGCGGCGGTGCCGTTGGCGACGTTGCACATGTTGCCGCAGCGGCCGCAGTTCGCGACGGTCGAGCGTGTGTCGACCTCGCAGCCGTCCGCCGCGTTCATGTTGCAGTCGGCGAACCCCGTGTTGCACGTGAAGCCGCACATCCCCTCGGCGCACGTGGCGGTCGCGTTGGGCGGGACAGGGCAGGGGTTGCCGCAGCGTCCGCAGTGCGCGGCGGCGGTCTGCGTGTCCGTCTCGCAGCCGTTGGCCGCGCTGTTGTCGCAATCACCGAAGCTGCCCGAGCAACGACCGACCGCGCATCGGCCCATCGTGCACGTGGGCTCGGCGTTGGCGACGGTGCAGCCCATCCCGCAGCCGCCGCAGTTGGCCGCGTTGCTCTGCGTGTCGATGCACGCGTCGGTGCAGCACGTCTGGCCCATCGCGCACGGCTGCGTCGCCGAGCAGCCCATCACGCATCGATTGCCTCGGCACACGCTGCCGGCGGGGCAGTGCATGTCGGTCACGCACGGGACGCACGTGTGGGTCATCAGGTTGCAGCGAGGCGTCTCGCCGGAGCACGCTTCGTCACGCGAGCACCCGGGCGCGCACTGGCCCGTGCGCGTGTCGCAGAACTGATCGGCGCGGCACTGCGTGTCCGACGTGCAGCCTGGGCGCGCGTCGGGTTGCATCATCGCGTCGGCGGCGGCGTCCATGGACATGTCGCTGTCCATTCCTGCGCCGCTGTCTTCGTCGAGCGGGCCGCCCAGCACGGAGCGACCGACGGTACAGCCTGTCGAGGCAACGGCGACGGCGGCGACGCACGCGGCCAGCACCGCTCGTTGAGCGCTGTTTCGACGGGAAGAAAGCAACCGAGACCAATCACGCAAACGCACAGGCATCATGGCCTGCGGATTGTCACACGCGGAGAATCAACTCCGCTAGCGCGCCCTGAAACGGCGGAACATCCCTGCACACGCCGCCGGTGCAGAGCCTTCCGCCCGCGGTCATTCCGCCGAACACGCGCAGCACGTTGCCGGGCGTGAACATCCAGCGCACTTCGCCGCCAGGAAACACCGTGGGCGGCGCGGTCCCGTCCGTCGGTTGACCGTCGAGAAACTTCGCGGCGTTGGTCGTGTCGACGCGAAAGAGACCGGAGATTTGCAGGCGATCTTGGTACGAGTAGCTCGCGACCACGCCGCCGCGGAAGAACGTGTAGTACCCCGCGCGCGTCCCCGCGCGGTCGAGCAAGAAGTCGTCCCACCGCGTCTCGAGCCGGCCGTCGACCTTCACGTCGATCGCGTGGTTGGGCGCGAGCGGAAACGCCACGTCGATGTCCGCGTGCGCGATGTGCCAATCGGGCGCGTACGCCTCGCGGCAGCCGTCGCGCTCGTTGCCCGTGCGACAGCCCGGCCCTCGGCGACTGCCGATGAACTCCATGCGATAGCCAGCGTTGGCGACGAGCAGCCACGAGGCGCCCGCGGGCCGCGCGGCGGCGGTCGCGGTGCCCACGGTGGTGGGCGTCGCGTAGTCCGCGCCATCGACGTTGCGTCGCAGCGTGACGTAGCCGTGCGCGACGCCGAAGCCCGAGGGGTCCCATGGATCGGGTCCGTTGCTCTCGGTGAAGCCAGAGCCGACCAGCGTGAGCCCGCCGACCCACGGGCTCGGTCGAAACGCGTACTCCACGCGCGCGAGCGCGCCGCGCGTGTTGGAGTTCGATCGAAACTGGACGTCTTCGCGCTCGAGCGGCGGAGCGTTGTTGTAGATGCGGCGCAGCGCGCCTCCGCCGCCGTCGGGCGAGAGCAAGAAGTTCACGTAGTCTTTGAACTCGAGCTGCGCCGAGAGGTTGCCCACGTTGACCTGCGCCGAGAGGTAGATCGCCCGGCCGAATTGCAGCGGATTGCGCAGGAGCTCCGTGCGCGTGACATCGCCCCCAGACGAGCGCGTGGCGAACTCGTTGGTCGAGCGACGCAGTCCCACGACCTCACCGTAGAGCGAGAGCGCGCCGTCGAGCAGCGAGGGCACCGCCATGCGATAGCCAAACGTGTCGACGAAGGCCTCGCGCGCCATGCTCTCGGGAAAGTGCACGCGCGCCGCGGCGAGCCCCACTTCGACGTCGTTGTTCTCACCCAATCGCGCGAGCGCGTCGAAGGCGCCCATGCGGTCGACACCGCCGAGAAAATCCGGCGCTGTTCGCGCGGTGGCGTTTCCGAGCGCGAGCGCGTCGCCGTAGTCGTGCACCGTGACGAGCGTGAGGGGATCGAGGTTCTGCGGGTTGAGGTAGCCGACCATCGCGCGGAGCGTGAAGCGATCGAGCTCGGCTTGGACGTTGGCGCCGCGGACGGTGGTGTCGGTGCCGAGCGGGTCGACTTTGCGCAGCGAGAGCACGAGCCCGCGGCCGATGGCGGCGTAGAAGTCGCCGAGGTCGAAGCTGACGCTCTCGCCCGAGTACGAGAGCGCGACGCGCTCGAGGCGCACGTCCCAGTGCAGCGTTCCTGGGCAGGTGGGCATGGCCATCGCGCCCGTGTAGCAAAACGTCGGGGGCATCGGCGGCGCGCCCATCGTCGCGCTCGGCGCGAGGAGGCCCGGCAGAAACGCGTCGAGCCGCACCTGCAGTCGCCACGGCGGCGCGGTGAACTGCGAGTCGAATCGCTCGGTGAACGACAGCAGGTTGTCGTCGGCCGTGATCGAGTCGAAGTTCGAGCGCCGCCAGGTGAGCAGGCTCGTGTTGGTGAACGTAAACGACGTCGGGCCGAGGCCCGGCAGTCGGAAGTTCACTTGTGCGTCTGCCGAAGACGCGACCCCCATGAGCGAAGCAGCGAGGACAGCGGCGAGCGCGGTGCGGTGGCGAAGAGTCACAACACCAGCGACGCTACCGCGTTCGGCGCTACTGCAGCAGTCCGTCGATCTGGTCCTTGAGCGACTGCAGACCCTGGCTCGTGCCGTACACGCGGTGCCGGATCACGCCCTCGCGGTCGATGATCATGTTGGCCGGGAAGGCCATGTTGGGGAAGTAGCGCTGGGTCAACCCGGTCGCGTCGTAGACCATGTCCGACTCGAGGCTGTAGCGGTTCTTCCAGTTCATGCACTCGTTGGGCGAGGCGGGCGTGCGCGCGACGTTCTGCCCGTACACGGTCACGACGCGGACGCGGCCCGCGTAGCGCGAGATGATCTCGTCCTGCATCTGCGCGGCTTCTTGCTGGCAGGGAACGCACCACCCCGCGGCGATCACGACCAGGGTGAGCTGGTTCGAGCAGAAATTGTTCTGGTAGAAGCGAAAGTCCCCGCTGCCGTCGCAGTAGGGCAGCGTGAGCGGCGCGAACTGGCAGCCCTCCATCACGCACTCATTGGTGAGCGCGGGAGGCGTGCAAGCCTGCGAGCTGCTGTCTGCGGGGGCGGCGGCGTCGGGCGTCGCGGCTGCGTCGTTCATGGGCGTGACCGGAGGTGGCGCGCAGCCAACGCCGACGAGCGCGCAGAGCGCGGCGCCAGCGAACAGTGAGTGCGTGATCTTCATGAGGTGGAGCATCCTTCGCTGAGAGGTGACCGTGATTCTAGCGCGCGAACCCATCGTTAGGACAACGCCGCGCAGTCCATACGTCGCTGTGAAGCAGCGCGATACGCTGCCGCTCGAACATCAGCCCATACTGTCGATCGACGTGTCCGATTCGCTCGCGTCTGGCTCGGCGTCGGGGCCTGCGTCGAAGCCCGCCTCCGACGCTGCGTCTGCAGGGACGCCCGCTTCGACAGTGGGCTCGGGGCTCGGCTCGGGCGTGGGCTCGGGGCCAGGATCGACGGGGCGCGGTCCGGGGCGGCACACGCCGACGGTCGTCGTCGTCCCGCCCTGCACGCGGCGCTGCGCCTCGCAGTAGAAGTTGGCGGGGCAGGTGTCCATCGCGCCCGGCGCGGGGTCGCACGAGCGCGGCCAGCACACGCCGTTCTGCCAGGTGAACGGGCGATTGTTGCCGCGCGTAAACGTCCTGCGGCAGGTGTAGCCTTCGTTCGCGCGGCAGTCGGCGTCCGAGCGGCACTCGTGAAAGCAGGTGCCTGGGTCGCGCTCGGCGATGCCCGGGTCGCCGTCGGGGAAGCAGATCGATCCCATCGGGCAGTTTCCACGAGGAAACGTGGTTTCGGGCCAGAGCGTCGAGCTGTTCCACCCGAAGGGGAGGGTGCAGGCAGAGCTGCAGTAGCCGTTGTTCCACCCCGTGTAGACGCCGCGGCTGTTTTGCGCGGGGACGCAGTCGCCCGAGCGGCAGTTGTTCATCGCGCCGGTCTGCGTGCACGACTCGCCGATGTCCTGCCCTGCCGGCGGAAACGTCGCGCTCGTGGGCTGACAATTGCCCGTCCACGGGTTGCATCGCGTCCCCTGCACGCACGACGTGTCCGTGCACGACGGACGGCACACCCGCAGCGCCATCTCGCGCGTGTCCGCGGGATCGTACTGCAAACACGTGTACCCGACGCGGCCGCAGTCGAAGCCGTTGAGGCACTCGCGCAAGCAAATCTGCTGACCGTTGTGCTGTCCGCAGAAGCCGAAGGTCCCCGCGCTCGCCCCCGCTTCGCAGTCCTGGCTCGTGGTGCACGTGCGCGTGCAAAACCCGTTGGACCAGCCCGAGCCCGCCTCGGTCTGGCAGGTCGATCCCGCCTGACAGTCATCGTTGCTTCGGCACCGCCCGAACAGCGGCGAGTTGTACGGAGGATCGGGCGTGTCCACCACGACGTCCGCTGCCGCAGCGTCGTCCGACGCGTCCGGCGACGGGGGTGGAGGCGTCGTGCACGCGACGGCGAACACAGAAATCGAGGCTGCGATCAGCCCGAACGGAAGCGTGAAGCGGTTCATCGAACACCAGGCCTTGTTCTTCGGACGTTGGTCAATGAGCGATACCGCGAAGCCTCGGCCCGCTGCAACCAACGCCGCCTCGCCATCGTCCTGCGCGCAGCTCGCGCGAGGGCTTTGAATGCGAGTGGGGGTCTGCTACGTCCGTAGTGCCCGTGATGAAGACGCTCGCTCGCACGCTCATGTTCGCCGCCGCGCTCTCGCTCTCGGTCCGCGTGCCCACCGCCCAGGCCGCGGTCGGCGCGCGCGCCCCGACCTTCGCCCTGCGCCCGCCGACCGGCGTGCGCGGCAACCTGTTTCGCCTCGCCGATCACGCAGGCCGTCGCCCGGTCGTCATGCTGTTCTGGGAGACCACCTGCGCGCCGTGCCTCCAAGAGATGGCGTTCTACGAGCAAATGTACCGACGCTACGCCGGCCGACTGATGGTGGTCGCCGTCGCGATGGACAACGGGCAGAACATCGGCAACGCGCCGAACCGAGTTCGTACGCTGGGCCTCACCTTTCCCGTCGTGTGGGACGAGAACTCCGCGGTGAAGAACCAGTTTCAAGTGCCCGCGAGCCCGCCGTTCTCCGTGTGGATCGACCGCACCGGCACCATCGTGCGCGAGCGTCAGGGCTACTCGGTCAGCGAAAACCAGGTCATCGAGCAGCAGCTCGCGCGCCTCGTCGCCAATCAGCCCGTGCGCTGACCGCCGCTCGCGTCGACCGTACGTCTGCAACAAATTCGGTGAAGCGTCGTCGCCGCTGCTATGCGCGAGGCCAACGATGTTTCGTCGCCTCGCTTCGAGCACGGTCGCCCTCTCTCTGGCGCTCTCTGGCTGTGAGCTGTTCACCGCGCCCGCTGGCGGGTACGGCGCGGTCTTCTCCGTGCGCGGCGCGATCGCGAGCAACTCGTGCGGGGCCGGAGCTCCTTCGTCCAACACGACCGTCGCGTACAACGTCGAGATCCGCGTGGACAGCAGCCGACTGCGCTGGTCCATCCCGTCCGCTGGCGTGAGCGCGCAGGCGACCATCGACGCGACGACGCAGCGCTTCACGCTGGTCGACGACAAAGTGCTCTCGGTGCGCGCCGCGAACCCTCGCGTGGGGCTCGGCCCTTGCGCGCTGCGACGATTCGACGTGCTCGAAGGCCGCGTCGACGGGGTGTTTCCCTCGCTCGCTCGCTCGGACGCGGGCGACGCGAGCGATCCGCTGGACGCTGCGATGTACGACGCGAGCGACGCGTTCGCGGCGGACGGGAGCTACCTCGTGCCCGACGCGGACGCTGCGCGAACGGGGCCGCCCGCGCTGCACAACCTCCGCGAGACCGTCGGTTGGGCCGTGGTGTCCGGCGCGGACTGCCGAGACATGATCGGCGTCGGCCCTGGCCAGTTCGTCACGCTCCCCTGCGAGCAAAGCTGGCTGCTCGACGCGCGCTACGAGCCGACGCTGGCGCTCTCGCGCTGAGCGAGGCTCACTCGTCGTCGGTGCGCTTCTGCGCGAGGATGATCAGCATCATCGAGTGCGTGCCGAAGAACGCGCCGGGCGTCTTCTGGTTGCCCGACACTTCGATCACGCGAAACCCAGCGCTGTGCAGCACTTTGCCGAGCTCGTGCAGCGAGTACATGCGCATCGAGAACTTCTGCTCGCGCTGCCGGCCGTCTTCGAGCAACAGCGTGCGCTTGCCCTCGAGCCGCGAGGTGAACCAATTGAAATTGGTCTCTTCCATGCACACGCAGCCGTCGGCTTCGTACCAGGTCATCGCCGGGTGCTGCTCTGCGGCGCAATCGCGGTTGACCACTTCGAGCAGGAGCGTGCCGCCGGGCTTGAGCGCGCGGTGCAGGCGCTGGATCACGTCGGCGTTCTTGTCGTCGTCGAAGAAGCCAAACGTCGAGCCGACGCAGTACGCAGCGTCGAACAGCTCGGTGAACTCCATCTCGAGCATGTCGCTCTGAAGAAAGTTCAGCTTGGCCCCGCGCTGCTGCGCGTTGTCCGACGCGCGCGAGAGCATCGCGAGGGACAGGTCGAGCCCCAGCACTTCGTAGCCGCGCGTGGCGAGCTCGACCGCCTGACGGCCGATGCCGCAGCCGACGTCGAGCACCGAGGCGCCCTTCTCGACGCCGAGCGAAGCCTCGATGAAGTTGCCTTCGGCCGTGACCTGATCAGGTGAATAGCGGCGCTGCGTGCGGAGGTAGTCGTCGTTGAAGATCTCTTCCCACCAGTGACGACGGCGCGGCTTGGCGTCGGAGGACACCATCGTGGGCCGCTCGGTGGCCCGCGCTTGTTCTGCGGGCGTGGCGCGGGGTGGCGGCGGCGGCCGCGTGCCATCGGGCGCCGTCGAGCGAGGTGGAGGCGTCGGAGCGACCGACGGTCGCGCGGCGATCTCGTCGGGGATGTTGATCTCTTCAGTGGGCTCTTCGACTTCGACTTCGCTGTCGGCGCCGCTGTCGGCGACCAGCTCGCTCACCGGGTCGGAGTCTGCTTCGACCTGCGGCGCGTCGTCATCGTGCTCTGCCGCGGGCTGCGAGCTCGCCTCGACGCTCTCGACGACCTCGACGCTGTCGACGGGCTCGGTAGCGGCTGCCGAAGCGGGCGGCGGCGGCGGCGGTGGCGCGATGGATCGTGTCTGCACCGTCGCGACGGGCGCGGGGGGCGCCTCGTCTTCGACCTCCGCCGAGTCGACTTCGACCTCGTCGTCCGTCGGCGGCTCGACCGAAATCGACGCGATCGGCGCCGAAGGAACGGGCAATCGCGACGGCCTCGGCGCGTCGCTCGATCGCGGCGGCGCGTCGCTCACCCTGCGCGCTTCGACGATGGGCGCAGCGACGGTGAGCGCGGGCGGTGCTGCGTTGGCCGCGTCGCCAGCAGGCGCGGAGCTGAGCGAGGCGATGATCGGGCTGACCTCGTCGACCTCGTCGACGACGGCCTCGTCGAGCTCGGACAGATCCGGTCCGTCATCGGGCGCGACGGCGCTCGCGGGCATCGGCTCATCGGAGCCGATCGAGCGGATCTTGCGCCGAACTTGTCGAACGGTCGACGCGCCTTCGTCGCTGACCGCGATGAGTCGGTTGGCGCCGGACGGCCGACGTTTGGGGCCATCGACAGCGGGCGCGGGCGCTGGCGGCTCGACCGCTGCGCGAGGCTGGTCGTCGATGACCGTCGCGGCGTGCTCGTTGGCTTGCACCGCGCTCGCGTCGATCGGGACGATGGGCACTGGCGCGTGCGCGACCTGCGCGTCGTGGATGAGCGCGGCGGCTTCAGCGGACGCGCGCTCGACTTGCGTGACGCGATCGCCGAACTCGTCGATCTCGCGATCGTCGGCGATGGACACGCGCGCGAGGTCCGGCTGGCTCGCGCGTGGCACGGGGTCGTTGGGCACGCGAAGTCCGCGCGACGCCTTGCGCTTTCGAGCAGCGGAAGGGAGGTCCGGCGAGCTGCGTCGGTCGGGGCCGCGTTCGTCGTCCATCATGTGCTCCTGCGGCGAAGGATCGCTTCGCCCATTCGGACCGCTGTTCCGAGTCGTTCGGTGGACCAGTCGTCTCGGCTGCCGTCGGGCGCGCGCTCGATGAGCAGGACGACCGTCGAGCCGAGAGAGAACGAGCCGAGCTCGTCGCCGCGCGCGACCTTGGGGCGCGCGCGGTCGAACTCGCGCTCAGCGATCGGACCGCCGATCGCGGGGCGCTCTGGCGCCGGGATGTACAGGTTGATTCGCCCGACGATCATCGCGCCGACGAACACCACCGCGACGCGACCGAAGCTCGGCGATCGACCGAGCACGACGACGCGCTCGTTCTTCGCGAAGAGCCCCGGCACGTTGCGAACGCCGAAGTCATTGACGGGGTACAGCACGCCCGGCACGTGACGGACGCACTCGATCTCGAGCGACTCCGGCGCGTGCACGCGGTGGTAGTCCCGAGGCGAGAGGTACACGATCGCGAACTGACCGTTGCTGAAGGCCTGCGCGTCCGTCGCGCTCGCGAGCAACGACTCGGCGGAGTACTCGCGGCCCTTGATGAAGAAGCGCGTCCCGTCGTCGATCGCGCCTGCGTCGTCGAGGCGGCCGTCCGCGGGCGAGACCATCACGCCTTCGCCCGCGTCCACGCTGCGCGCGCCGTCGCGCAACCGCCGCGTAAAAAACTCGTTGAACGAGCGAAAGCCCCCGTCGGGCACGATCGCCTCGTCGAGGTTGACGTTGTACGCCTTCGAGTAGGCTCCGAGGACGGGGTCGAGGATGGATCGCGGGACGTGCGCTTCCGTCAGCTTTCCCAGGGCGCGGGTGATGCGCTCTCGGGGAAGCAGGTGCAGCAGCCGTGCGGCGGTGCGTTCTGTGGGGCTCTGCATGAGGTTTTGCGCGAGAAAAACCGCGCCTCAGTGAGCGTAGATCGCTGCGAGAAACGCCGTCAACACCGCAGTCGCGCGAGCGCTCGACTGTTGACCTTCTACGTCCCCTCTGCGTGGTCCTTCACCGGGCTCTGTCGAGCACAGTTGCCTACCCGACCCGCTTACTCGCCCTTGCGGGTGGGCTCGTCGGCGTCCGTCCGTACCACTTGCATCGTGCTCATGCTCGGGCGCATCCGATTGGCGCGAGACATGCGCAGGTACATCGACGCAAACCGGTCGTTTGGGTCGATCTCGAGCGCCTGCTGCCACGCTGCCTCGGCGCCGGCGCGGTCGCCACGAGAGAAGCGCGCGACGCCGAGCTGCACGCGCGGCGGAAGAAACCGCGGGTTGCTCGCGATCGCCTCGCGATAGGTGGCCTCGGCTTCTTCGAGCTGGCCGCTGTCCCGCAGCACGTTGCCGAGGCGCGTGCGCAGGTCGGCGAACGTCGGGCAGAGCGCCAACGCCTTGCGGTACTCGTCGATCGCGTGCGCGAGCAGCCCCAGGTCCGCGTACGCCTCGGCGACGGTGGCGTGGAGGTTGGCGAGCTTTCCTTTTGCGAACGGCTCGATGTCGTCGGGCGTGCGCGAGAGCGCCCCCACGCCTCTCGCGGACAATCGCTGGTGAATCGCGCGCGCTTCGGCGAACTGCCCGAGCTCGTTGAGCGTCACCGACAGGTTGATGGCCGCCTCGGTGTAGTTCGGGTTGAGCGCCACTGCGGACTCGAAGTGCCTGCGCGCCTCGGTGAACTCTCCGCGGCTGTGCTCGATGCAGCCGAGCATGTTGCGCACGTCCGCGAAGTCGAGCCCGCCCTCGAGCACCGCGCGCAGCAGCGGCGCGGCCTTGTCGAACTCTCGCTGCGCGTAGTGCTCTCGCGCGAGGAGCAGCTGCTGCTTCAGGTTCTCGTCCACGGCGCGCGCCTCACGAGCGACGGATGTGCGCGAGGTACCTGCGCGCCGACGGGACGTACTCGCTCTCGGCAAAATTCTCGATCAGCGACTCGAACGCCTCGCGCGCCTCCCGAGAGCGCCCTTGCGAGAGGTACACCTCGCCGATCTTCAACAGCGCCTGCGCCTCGAGGCCCGAGCCCGAGAAGCTCTCGAGCACCGTGCGCAGCCGCGCGACGGCCGCTTCGTGCTGCCCGCGCGCCAGATAGAACTCTGCGACGTGGATCTCGCCCCGCGCGAGCACCGCGCGCGTCTGCTGCAAGAGCCTTCGCGCCTCGGCGCCGTACTCGCTCTGCCCGTTGTCTCTCAAGAACGCGCGCAGCGAGTCCTGCGCGTCGAGCGCCGTGCCGAGGTCCCGCTCCCACGCGGACGGGACCAAGAGCCAGTCCTGCGGGATCTGCATGAAGTGCGACTTCGCGATCATGAACCGCGCGTACGTCACCTCGGGCTGCGTCGGGTGGTAGCGGATCCAGCTGCGAAATGAGCTCACCGCCTCGGGGTACTTCTCCGTGCGAAAATCAATGTCCGCCAGGCGCAGCTCTGCGAGCCAACCCCAGCGAGACACGCCGAACTCGCGCTTCACGCGGTTCATCGACTCTTGCGCGTCGGTCCACTCGCCGGCGTCGAAGAGCGTCATCGCTTGCTCGTACTCGCGTCGCGCGCGGTCCGAGTAGTTGAGCGTCGTGCGTCGCGGCGCCGCGCTGCAGCCGCTGGCTACCGCGCTAGCCAGCAGCGCGAGCGAGAGAATCGAGGGGAGAGCGAACAATCGTGGGCGTAGCATCGTCGATAGAGAGCGTTCGATTCGTAGCGGACCCGGCGTTCGCCCGAGTCGGGCGCAAGTTAGTCGAGAGTCCCGTCGATCGCTACCGCCACAACCAAGAAAGTCGCGGTACCTTCCGCCGCCCACTGCCGCGGCAGCGCTCGACGCTCGACGCCGCGAACACGAAAGGAACCCCCACTGCTATGAATCGTTGGCTCGCCTCTGTGCTCTGCGCGCTCGTCCTGCCCGGCTGCTTCGTCTACACGCGCCCCGACCCCATCACGGTCAACGGCGGCGCGACGGTCGGCACCAACGCGGTCGTCACCACCGGCGCGCAGTGCACCTGCATGCAGGGCGCCGCCGAGGTGTGCAACGGCTGCGACGACAACTGCAACGGCGCTGTCGACGAAGGCTGTGGCGGCGGCGGCGTCGTGACGACCAGCGTCGCGACCCCCACCGGCGGCGTCGTGGTGAACAACCCCCCGCCGCGTCAGTGCACCTGCGTGCAGGGCGCGCAAGAAGTCTGCGGCAACGGCTGCGACGACAACTGCAACGGCTCTGTCGACGAGGGCTGCTGAGCCGCTCGGTCAGACCGAGATCGCGCCCTTGCGAAACTCGCTCGACGCGATCTTCACGTTGACGACCGCGGGGCGCTTCTCGACTTCGGCCGCGCGAAACGCCGCTTCGAACGCGGGCGCGAGGTCTTCGGTTCGCTCGACCCACGCGCCGAAGCACCCGAGCGCCTCGGCGACCTTCTCGTAGCGCGTGTACTCGAGCGCGGTCGCGACGGCGCGCTCTTCGCCGTACATCTCGACTTGTCCGCGGCGGATTTGCGTCCAGCCGGCGTCGTTGCCGATCACGCACACGACGGGGATCTTCTGGCGAAACATCGCTTCGAGCTCCATCGCGTGCAGGCCGAACGAGCCGTCGCCGAACACGCACACCACGCGCGAGTCGGGGCGCGCGAGCTTGGCGGCCATCGCGTAGCCGGGGCCGACGCCCAGCGTTCCGAGCGGCCCTGGGTCCATCCAGAAGCCCTTGGGCTTGATGTTGAGCACGTACGCGGCGGTCGCGACGAAGTCTCCGCCGTCGCCCACGACGATGGAGTCCTCTTGCAAGAACTTGTCGAGCTCGGCGCACACGCGCAGCGGGTTGGGCGGGTCCGAGTCGAGCTGCATTTCAGCGCGCATCTTGGCTTTGCGCTTGTCTTCGTCGCGGCGGATCGTGGCGATCCAGTCGCCTGCTTCGCGCTTGGGCAGCGCGCTCGTGAGGGCGCTCAAGAGCAGGCCGGTGTCGGCGACGATGCCGACGTCCACGGCTTTGTTGTGGCCGATCTGGGCGGCGTCGCGGTCGACCTTGATGATCTTGGTGGACGGGTTCCACGTGGGGGAGCGGCCGTAGTCGACGCGAAAGTCGAAGGGCGTGCCGCACATGAGGACGACGTCGGCTTGCTCGAGCGCGGCGCGCCGCGAGCGCGTGAACAGGCACGGGTGCTCGGGGGGGAGCGAGGCGCGGGCCATTCCGTTGCAGAACGCGGGCATCGGAAAGTGCGCGAGCAGCGCGGCGAGCGCGTCTCGATCGGAGCTCCAGCGCAGCTGCGAGCCGATGATGGCCACCGGGCGCTCGGCCTCGGCCAAGAGGTTCACGGCCTTCGAGAGGTAGTACGGGTCCGGCGCGGGCTGCGCGGGCGTGCGCGCGGTGGCAGGGTCGGGCCACTCGTCCACCGCGGCGAAGTTCATCAGCACGTCGAGCGGCAGCTCGAGGTACGTCGGCCCCGGGACGCCCGTCATCGCGACGCGAAACGCCATGCTCACGTACTCGGCGAGGCGGTCGGTGTGGATCACCCGCCAGCAGCCCTTCGTGATCGGCTTGATCAAATCCAGGTGATTCATGTCCTGCAGCGATCCGCGGTCCGCCAGCAACGCGGGCCCCGCGCCGCCGAAGCACACCATCGGAACGCCCGCGCGCTGCGCGTTGGCCAGCGCCGTCACCACGTCGGTCACGCCCGGTCCCGCGGTCACCGCCACCACGCCCGGGACCCCCGTCACCCGCGCCCAGCCGTCCGCCGCGTGCCCAGCGGTCTGCTCGTGGCGAACGTCCACCACGCGAATCCCCGTGTCCAAACAGCCGTCGTAGATCGACTGGATGTGCCCACCACACAGCGTGAACAAGTGCGTCACGCCTTCGCGCTTGAGCTGCTCTGCGACGATTCGACCGCCGTGCATCATGGTCTGACTCTTCTCCTGCCGTCGCGAACGCTTCGTCGTCGACGAGCCGCGCGAGCGTACCTCAAGAGCGATACAGTCCGGCCCGGCAACACTTATGTGGCACCGGCATCGTTCTGCCCCTGCGTCAGCGTGGTTCGCCGCGTCGCTCGGGCTCATCGCGGGGCTCGTGGTGTTCGGCTCGCTCGACGCGCTCGTGGTGCGCCCCGCCCGCGAGCTCAGCCCATTTACCCGCGGAATCACCCGCGCGACCCTCGCTTCGCCGTCCCCCGAGCGGGCGGTCTACCGCGTCACGCTCCGCCCTCGCGAGGGCAGCGAGAGCCCCTCTGGGGCGCGCGTCGTGGCGCACCGTTGGACCATTCACCGCGCGGCGCTGCGACCGAGCGACGGCGCTCCCACGCCGGTCGTGGGCGAGGACACGACGTGCGTCGCCGAAGGGGACGGCGCGCGGGTCGAGCTCGCGCTGCCGCTGCGCGCCAACGAGTGGGGGGAGGGGCGGCGAACCGCTGTTCCGTCGAGGCTGCGCGCGGTGGTGGTCGAGGCGAGCGAGCCAGGCGCGACGTACACCGAGTGGCGAGTGCTCGACGGGCAACGCGCGGACGTCGTCGGCTGCGTGCGAACGATCGACGGCCGCCGCGCGCTCGGCGACTGCGGTGATGGCGGGCCTTCGCGGGTGTTTTTGCTGCCCTCTCGCGCGGTCGCGCGCGCGCGGTCCATCGTCGCGCTCGAGCGCGTCTCTGCGGTCTCGGGCGCCTTCGCCATCGCCTGCGTCCTCGCTGGCTTCACCGCGCTCGGAAGCTGGAGGCGTCGCGCGCCATGATGCTCTTCGGGCTGCTCGTCGCGCTCGCGTGCCTGTGCCTCTCGCTCTTGCTCGCGATTCGCGCGGCGCGCGCGCTGTGGAGCACCTCGGGTTGGGTCATCGCTCGCACTCCATGGGGCTCGCGCACGCACGCGGGCGTCGCGCTCGCCGCTAGCGACGAGACGGTGGTCGCGCCGTTTTCGGGCCGCCGCGCGCTGTGGGTGAGGGCGCGCGTGATCGGTCCGCCGCCGGAGGGAGGGCCGCCGCGCGAGCTGTGGAGCCGCGTTCTCTCCGCGCCCTGCGTCGTGCGCACCCGCGCCGGTCGAAGCGCCATCGATTGGAGCCGCTGCAAGGTCATCGCCCGCCTGGAGTATCGCCGCGGCGCCGAGAAGGTCCTCGAGCGCGAGGCGCCCGTGCTCTCACGCGTGCTCGCGCGCGCTGGGTACAAAGAGCGCCCCAAAGGAGCGACGTTCTTCGAGCTCGAAGAGGAGCTCATCGAGCCCGACGCGCGCGTGGTCGTCCGCGGCGAGCTCGGCGAGTGCTTCGAGCCGGTCGAGACCGAGTCCGCCGTCGTGCTCTCGTCGCTCGACCCGCTGCGGCTCGTCGCTCGGCAGTCCTGGGGCGCCGCGCTCGCGCTGTGGTTCGCGCTGCTCGCTGCGGGCGCGGGAGGCGGCGTCCTCGTGGCCGCGTGGTGGCTTCGTCGCGGAGGGTGACGCGCTCGCGCACTATGCGCTGACGATCACCCAGCTCGACTCGTCGTAGGTACCCTGTCGCGAGAGCGCGAGGTGCCGGAGCTGCGCGCTGGCTTCGCTCGGAGAAACGCGCGCGAGGATCGCCGCCGCGCGAAGCTCGTCCTGTGTCGTGACGTCGTTCAACCGTGGTGTGCACAGCAAGAACACGCTGCGGTCGTGCACTTGCTCGATGGCGATGTCGGTGCGCCGAATGCTCTCGGCTCCGATGACGCTGGTGGTGATGCCCTTCGAATCGATGTTGCGTTGACCGTTCGGGAGCAGCGGGGCCGCTCGACCCATGTCTTCGTAGTCCTGGGCGAGGGTGTGATCCTGCGTGCACAAATACAGGTCGTCGTCCGGCGTGAGCACAAACGCGCGGCAGTCGCCGACGTGCGCGATCACGGCCTCGTCGCCCTCGATCGCGATGGCGCACAGCGATGCGGCCAAACCCCGAAACAGCGTGTCGGCGGCGCCGCGCGCGAGGAGCGCTGCGTTCAACCGCGAGAGCGTTCCGCGAAGGAGCAGCTCGGCGCCGGGCGGCGAGCGCATCTCCGCCGTGTGCCCCACCTCCGCGCGATAGCACTCGGGAAGCAGCTCTTCGATGAGCTCTGCCACGCTCCTGCCATGGGTCCTGAACCCCCGGATCACCACGCCGATGTCGTCTCTGCGCAGGACGACCGTCGCGTCGTAGCGGTGAGCACTCTGCTCGGCCCCGACAGAGTCCGCGACGAACTGCGCTCGCCTTTGCGGCGCGAGCCTCACTGCTTGCCCGAGCGCTTCTCGTGGCGCTTCTCGATGATCTGCTTGGCGATGTTGCGCACCTGAATCGGGACCTGACGGCTCTTCTCGAGCGCCTTCAGGTCGAAGTCGCCGAGGTGTCCGAGCTGCGAGATGGCGATGTTCACCGGGGTCTTCGGGTTGCGCGCGAGGCAGAAGCGCGTGCGCGAGTTCTTCAGCCAGTCTCCGCGCCGCGCGATCTGACGAAGCACCTCTTCGTTGGCCTCGGGGAGCATCGCGAGCTTCTGCACTTCGTCCGGCTGCATGCGCGGCGAGCGCACCGCCGCCTCGGCGATCGTGCGCACTGGCGAGCACGCGAGCACCCGCCGCTGCGCAGACGAGCCGAGCATCGCCACGCGGATCTTCTCGCTGATGGTCATGTCTTCGAGGCGCTTGGCGACCTTTTCGAAGTCTCCCTTGAGCGCCTTGCCTTCGCCCTTCTCGTCGCGCACGAAGATGTCGTCGTCCTCGGCCTCGACGATGGTCTGCGACTCAGCGATCGACGCGCGAAACATGTCGTCCACGGGGCTCTCTTCGCCCGCCTCGGGGATCAGCGCGTTCTCCAGGGACTTGGCGATCTCTGCGAAGCCGGGGATGTCGAGCTCGAGCCCGTGCCGCGCGGCGAGCTCGCACAGGCGATCGGCGGTGCTCATGCGCGTGTGCTCGTTGAGGTAGAGCGCCTCGATGATGGCCTTGTTCGCGAGCAAGCGCTGCTCGTTGGTGGCGATCAGCTCGCACATCGACTCGCTGGCGCGCTTGGCGATCTTGACGATGGTCTCGCCGTCGGTCGACGGGTGCTTCACGACGCGTTCGTCGATGTCCGTGCGGTGCGCGTAGTTGTCGCACAGCGCGTCGAGCACGGCGGCGTGCAGGTCGCTCGCGGCGAGCGCCGCGTCGAGCACGGGCGGCGGCAGCTTGGCGAACGTCGCCTTCGCAGCAGCGGCGAAGGACTCGTCCGCGTCGTATTGCGTCAGGTAGACGACCGTCACGAGCACCGGCGGCGGAAGCGGGGCCATGCCTCGCGCGGCCATCATTCGAAGCGGCGCGGCGGCGGACAGGGCCTTTTGCACCGGGGCAGCAAAGGACTCGATCGGAGCAGGGTGGTGCATGTGCGCGACCGATGTTGTAGCGCGCTTCGTCGCGCAGTTCTCGCTTCGCCGACGGAGACCGCGCTCGCGTGTCGACCGAGGACATCCCGGCAGCGCGACCGGCGGCGGCGTTGGATACACTCGGGGGCGTGCAGAGCCCGTTCGCGACGAGCGCGACCTACGACCCGCGTTTGTTCGAGCTCGAGGGGAGCTCGACCTACGCGCTCTGCGACGAGATCGACGCGCATCCGCTGCACGAGCTCTCGCTCACGGCGTTGGCGTCTCGGTCGCTCATCGCCACGACGGCGAAGCTGAAGCGCTACCAGAGCGTCTTGCTCGGCGCAGGCGTGGATCCCGAGAAGCACAGGGCGACGCGCGCGCTCGAGGTGAGCACGGTCGATCAGCTCGCGCGTTGGGCCGGCGACGGAATGGAGCTCGGAGAGCGCCGTCGTCTCGTCGATCGCGCGCTCGCTCGCGCAGCGGACGGAAAGCGCACCGCCCGGCCGCTCGACGCCCTGCTCGAGACCGCCAGCGACGAGGACAAGCGCCGCTGGATCGAGGGCGCTCCGTTGCTGAAGGGCTTCTGGTCGCACCCGTGGTCTGCCCGTGCGCTTGCTGGGCAAGACGAGCCTGGCGCCTCGCTCGTGACGAAGCTCACCATGAGCCGACGCGCGGCGCTCGAATGGGCGAGGGCCCTCGTGGCGCAGCGGCGTCGGTTCGCGAGCGACCTCGAGGTGGCGGTGCGTTCGCAGCGCGACGACGGCGCGACGCGAGAGGCGCTCGAGGTGCTCGCGCACGGACAGCTCACGGGCCTCGTGCTCGAGCGCAGCAGTCCAGTGGGCTTCGACGCGTACGCCGACTCGCTGCCCGAGGGGCTGCGACGCTTGTCGCTGGCGGCGGTGAGCGCAGAGGACGTGGCGGCGTTTGCCGCGCGCTCGTCGCTGCGCTCGGTCGATGCGCTGGCGATCTCGACGCGCGATCCGTGCATGCCCGCGCTGCTCGCGTTGATCGGGCGCCTCGACGCGGTGCGATCGCTCGCGCTCGCGGTGAGCGACCGAGAGCCGTCGGCGCTGAAGAGCGTGGCCGCGTCGCGCGACCTGCGATCGCTCGAAGCCCTGTCGTTTCGAGGAGCACCCGTGACGCCCGAGGACTTCGCGGCGCTGCAGCGCGCTTGCGGAGCGCTGCGCGCCGTGGATCTTTCGGACGTGCAGCTCACCGAGACGGTCGCGCGCGACTTCGCTGCGTCGCCGGCGCTTTCCGCGGTCGAGTCGGTGACGTTCGCGTCGTGGTATCGCCGAGAGATGCCGTCGCCGCCGGTCGAGGCCTTCGCGAGCGCGCTTCGCTGCGCGGGGTTGCGGCGCTTCGAGTGGAGGGGCGCCACGTTCGGTCCGGGCGCGCTCGACGCGATGGCCGGCAACGAGAGCTTCGCGGCGCTGCACGCGTTGACGTTCGACAATCTTGCGGGCGGCAGCGCATCAGCGCTCGTCGCGCTGCTCGACCGATGCGCGCTCGCGTCGCTCGATCTCGGGGCCGTCGCCGATCCGTCGGTCGTGCTGCGCGCGATCTCGCTCAGCCGTTCGGCGACGACGTTGCGTGAGCTCTCGCTGCGAGCGAGCGTCGTCACGATCGACGACCTCGCGCCGCTGTTCGCGAGCGAGCGGCTCGCGGGGCTCGAGTCGCTCTCGTTCATGCAGACCGAGGCGTCGTCGGAGCTGATCGAACAGCTCGCGAAGAGCCCGGTCGGCCGCTCGCTCTTCGAGCTCACGATGCTGCCCAGTCGGTTCGGTCCCGGCTCGGCGCGAGCGCTGTGCGAGAGCGGGTTGTGTGCGTCTCTTTCGCGGCTCACGATCCCGTACCGCGGTTTCTCAGAAGACGAGCTGTGGATGCTCAAGCGCGCGTTCGGGCCTGCGCTCGAGCTGCAATAGCGCTCGCCGATTCGATGTCGCGCCGCGCGTGCGTCGTCGTACCATCGCGTGCATGGAGATGCTCGACCGGCCGCGTCCGTTGCCGGCAGGCGCTGCCGCACGTCCGATCCTCGACGCCCGCGACGCCCGCGGAACGCTCTCGATGTGGAACCCCGCGCCCGGCGTCGTCGTCTCGCAGGCGGTCGGCGTGCTCTCGTCGCAGCTCGCAGACGGGTGGGTCGCCGCGACCGAAGCGCTGTGGAAACAGCCGTGTCAGTGGGAGTTCTAGAGCGACTGGGAGCTTCTGAGCACGTACGACTCCAAGGCTCGCAAGACGCTGACCGACCTGGTCCTTCGGCAGCGACACGCGATTCGTTCGTCGTGGTTTCTGACGGGGTCGCGGCTGGTGTCCATGGGCGTCGCGACCGCGGGGGCGGCCACCGCGCTCGTTGGCGTCTCCCTCCACGCGACGACCAGCCGCGACGAGTGGGAGCGCGCCGTGATCGCCCGGCTGCGCGCGACGTAGCCCCTTTGCGCTGCGCCGTTGGTGACCCACGTTCTGCGCGGTCAACGAGCGGCGTCGCGCCGACGCAGAGCCAATCGGCGCCTCGGCGGATCCATCGCACGTCGGTCGCACCCCGCAGCGCCCCGCGACCGTGGGCTACAGTGCTCGGCGATGAGCACTGGGCTTTTTCGAGAGGGCGATCTCACCACGGGCGTGCAGTTCATCGACGTGCGCGCAGGGGCCGACGCGCGGTCGGCGTTCGAGCGCGAGCACATCGCTGGCGCGCGTTGGCTCGACCTCGAGACGGAGCTCTCGAGCAAAGGAGACCCAGCGCACGGCGGTCGCCACCCGCTGCCCAGCACGCAGCGCTTCGTCTCGGTGCTCGAAGCGCACGGGATCACCGAGCGCGACGACATCGTCTGCTACGACGACAAGGCGGGCGCCAACGCGGCGGCGCGCCTGTGGTGGATGCTGCGCGCGATCGGACATCGACGGGTTCGCGTGCTCGACGGAGGGCTCGCGACCGCGCTTTCCGGCGGCTGGCCGATCGAGCGCGGCGCGATGACCGAGCGAAGCGCGAGCCGCTACTCGGTCGCAGAGGGCCGAGCGCGGGCGCTCGAAGAGGGGACGACGGACAGCACCATCGTGACGATCGAGCAGGTGCGCGCCGCGCTCGGCGACGAGCGACGCACGGTGATCGACGTGCGCGACGGCTATCGCTACCGCGGCGAGAGCGAGCCGATCGACCCGGTGGCGGGTCGACTGCCGGGCGCGATCAACGTTCCGTTCGCCAGCAACCTCGGCGAGGGAGGGCGCTTTCGCAGCGTCGACGAGCTGCGCGCGATCTACCAGCGCTTGTGGAGCGAGCGCGGCCTCTCGTGGCCCGACGCGCGCGCGGTGATCGTTCACTGCGGCTCTGGCGTCACCGCGTGCCACACGCTGCTCGCTTTGAGTGAATGCGGCGTCGACGGGGCGGCGCTGTACGTGGGCTCGTACGGCGAGTGGTGTCGCCGCGAGGCCGTCGCGCGCGGGTGAGCGCAGCGCGACGCGGGAGAGTTTGCGGGCAGATCCAAATGGCTTGTCATGGCCTGGCTGCGCCACGAGCGCTCGTCGCTGTGGGATACCAGAGGACGCATGAACGCTCGAACGTTGCTCGTCGCGCTGAGCGCGTGTGTGTTGCAAGCGTGCGCTGCTTCTGGGCCGCCGGATGCAGCGACGGACGTCGTGATGGACCGCTCGCTCGACGGCGGGACATGCGTCGACGAGGACAACGATGGACACCCGTCGGCGGCGTGCGGCGGCGACGACTGCGACGATCGCAACGCCAGGATCAACCCAAGCGTCCGTGAGGTCTGCGACAACCTCGGCGTCGACGAGGACTGCGACCCTTGTACGGTCGCGCAGGTGCTCGTGTCCGGGCGCGGCGGCGACGGAGACCAGGACGAAGACGGCTTCGCGAGCGTCACGTGCTTCAACCGTTGGGCCGGCGCTGCGGCGCCCAGGTGCGCGCCAGGGGCGTCGGTGGACGGAGGAGCGAGCGTCGCGCGGTTGAGCGTGACCGCGACGGAGGTGCGCGGGACGGACTGCGCGGACGACCCTGCGAACGGGGCAACGAGGTTTCCTGGGGCGACCGAGCAGTGCAACAACCTCGATGACAACTGCGACGAAGCGATCGACGAGGGCGTCTCGGTGCAGTGCTTTCCCGACGTCGACGGCGACGGCTTCGCGCCGACAGGCTCGGTGCAGTCTCGCGCGTGTCCGAGCAGCGACCCCGTGCGAGCTCGGGATTTCGGGTCGTGCCCGCCGGGGACAACCAACCGCGCGCCCGCTGCAGGGGCCGCGGACTGCAACGACGGGATGGGCGGAAACAGCGTGTTTCCTGGGGCGAGAGAGAGCTGCAACAGCGCCGATGACAACTGCGACGGCGTGGTCGACGAGGGGGACCCCGGCGCCGGCGCGACGTGCATGTTGATGTCGATGGGATCGGACCCAGGCGTGTGCCGCACCGAAGCGCGCATTCGATGCGTGAGCGGCGCGCTTCAGTGCGCGCAAGGCGTGCGGCCGGGCGAGCGTCTCGAGATGTGCAACGCCCTCGACGACGACTGCGACGGCGCGTCGGACGAGCAGTTCTGCGTCGACGCCACGGTGGACGCGCTCGGTCGACAGAGCGCGCACACGGGGTTCGGCGCGTGCGCGGGCACCACGTGCAACGTCGCGCGCTGCGTCGACGGCCGAGGAGATTGCAACGGACGCTCGAGCGATGGCTGCGAAGCGAGCTTGCGCGACGACGCCAATCACTGCGGCGCGTGCGGAGTGCGCTGTGCGTTCGGCGCCGCGTGCGTGCAGGGGCTGTGCGCTCGACAGACTTGGAGCTCGGTCCGGACGGGCTCTGGGTTCTCGTGCTTGCTGCACACGGACGGCAGGGTGTTCTGCTGGGGCAACAACGACGTGGGCCAGCTCGGCGACGGGACGACGACCACGCGAGTGAACCCAGTGGCTGTTGTTGCCGTGACGGACGCGGTCGAGATCGCCCTCGGCGGCATCCACGCGTGCGCGCGGCGTCGCAGCGGAGAGGTGCTTTGTTGGGGCAGCAACAGCACCGGACGGCTCGGCGACGGAACGATGGCCGCGCGATCGACGCCGGTCACGGTCGTCGGGCTCACGGATGCTGTCGAGCTCTCGCTCGGCAACGCGCACGCATGCGCGCGCCGCGCCGCGGGAGGCGTCGTGTGCTGGGGCGCCAACACCGCGGGGCAGCTCGGCGATCGCAGCACGACGTCGCGACCCTCGCCGGTCGCCGTGGCGACGATCACCAACGCCACGACGATCTCCGCGGGCTTCAACCACTCGTGCGCGACCACGACGACGGGCGCTGTGCTCTGCTGGGGCGCCAACGCGTCGGGCCAGCTCGGCAACGGGACGATGACGGCGCAGCTCGCGCCAGTGGCGGTCAGCGGGATCAGCAACGCTCGCGACGTCCGCACTGGAAACGGCTTCACGTGCGCGCGATTGTCGACCAACGGGGTCTCGTGCTGGGGGCTCAACGACGCCGGTCAGCTCGGCAACGGATCGACCGCGAACCGCAGCACGCCCGCCGCGGTCACCGCGCTCACCGATGCCTCTGCGCTGTCCGTCGGAGCGCGGCACGCGTGCGTGCTAAGAGGCGGCGGGACGATCTCGTGCTGGGGCACGAACGCTGCGCACGAACTCGGCAACGGACTGACGAACAACAGCGTGACGCCGACGACTGCGGTTGGCGTGGGCAATGCGATCGAAGTGTCGACTCGCTTCGGACACACCTGCGTTCGGCGCCAAACCGGGGGCGTTTCGTGTTGGGGCCCGAACGGCGGCGGCACGCTCGGCGACGGCGTCGACGCGGTCACCGGCGTGGATCGCGTCGGCGTCGCAGCGACGCACATGGTGGTGCAGGTCGCGGGCGGCGCCCGTCACGGTTGCGCGCGACGGGCGACGGGCGAGGTGTTGTGCTGGGGAGCGAACAGCAACGGTCAGATCGGCGACGGAACGACGGCGAATCGCCCCGAACCGGTGCTCGTCGCGTCGGTGATGGACGCGGTCGCACTCGCTGCAGGGGAGGGGCACACGTGCGCGCTGCGCGCGGATCGCACGGTCGCGTGTTGGGGACTCAACGCGGACGGGCAGCTCGGCGACGGAAGCTCCACGGATCGAACGTCGCCCGTCGCGGTCTTGGGCATCAACGACGCGGTGCAGCTGGTCGCGGGCGCGCGCCACACCTGCGCACGACGCGCGAGCGGCGTGGTGTTTTGCTGGGGATCGAACGCGCAGGGGCAGCTCGGCGATGGCACCACGATGGCGCGCTCGACGCCGGTGGAAGTGGCGGGGCTGCGCGCGGTGATCGAGCTCGCTGCCGGGCAGCAGCACAGCTGCGCGGCGCGCGTCTCGGGCGACGTGGTGTGTTGGGGATCGAACAGCGATGGGCAGCTCGGTGATGGCACGACGACGTCGCGCTCGATGATCGCTCCGGTCTCGTTGGTGACCGGCGCAGTCGAGCTCGCAGCGGGGCTCGGCCACACGTGCGCGCGACTGGTCGATGGGACGGTGCGCTGCTGGGGAGCCAATCGCCTGGGGCAGCTCGGCGATGGGACGATCGTCGCTTCGCTCACAGCCGTCGCGACGTCGATGCCGATGGACATGCGCTTCGTCGCGCTGACGGGCGGAGAAAGCTCGAGCTGCGCGCGCACGGCGACGGGCCTGGTCTACTGCTGGGGCGACAACACCTCGGGCCAGATGGGCGAGCGCGCCGCGCCGTTTCGCACGCGACCGAGCGCGCCGTCGCTGCAGTCTGCGAACTACCTCGAAGTGGCCTCGGGCTCACGCTTTCACTTCGCGCGGCCCGCGTTGGGATCGATCACCAGCTGGGGCGAGGGATCGTCGAGCCAGCTCGGCGATGGTCGGACGAACACGCAGTACATTCCCGCGACGACGATCGGGATCAACAACTGAGCGTGCGTCGATCGTCGCCTGGTTCGTCGCCGCTCGCGCCGCGCCTGAGTCGACGAGTCATCGAAGACGCGGGGCACAACGCGGGACAATCCGCGGGCGGCGCCAATATGGTCTGTCATGGCCTGGCTGCGGCACGGGCGCTCGTCGCTGTGGGATACCAGCGGACGCATGAAAGCTCGATCGTTGCTCGTCGCGCTGAGCGCGTGTGTGTTGCAAGCGTGCGCTGCGCCGGTTGCGCCGATCGAGGACGCGGACGCGTCGCGCGTGCCGGACGCGGTGGCGGACACGGGGCTGTGCGTCGACGAAGACGACGACGGACACCCCTCTGCGACGTGCGGCGGAGACGACTGCGATGATCGAAATCCCAGAGTGAATCCTGGGGTTCGTGAGGTCTGCGACAACCGTGGCGTCGACGAAGACTGTGATCCTTGCACGGTCGCGCAGGTGTTCGAGTCTGGGCGCGGCGGCGACGGAGACCGAGACCTCGACGGCTACACGAGCGCGCAGTGCTTCAATCAATTCACTACAGCTACGGCGCCGATGTGCCCGATGCCCGTGTCGAGCGACGGAGGCGCGGTTCTCGCGGCGGTGCGCGTGAGCGGCGACAAGATTCGCGGCACCGACTGCGACGACGACCCGGCGAACGGCGGAGCGTCGCGCCACCTCGGGGCCGCCGAGCTCTGCAACGCGCTCGACGACAACTGCGACGGAACGGCGGACGAAGGCGTGGCGACGACGCGCTGCTACATCGACAACGACCGCGACGGCTACGCGGAGTCGGGTACGACCGACGTCACGACGGTGTGCGGAGCGTGCCCGACGGGCCGCACGGACCGAGAGCCCGAGGGACGCAACGCCGATTGCGATGATCGCGCGGACTCGCGGCGGCCGTTCGGCGTCGAGAACTGCGATGGCGTCGACAACGACTGCGATCCCTCGACGCCCGACGGCGCTAACGACAGCGCCATTGGGCGATCGTGCACGCCTGGGCCGGGCATGGGTCAGATGGGGGTCGGTCGCTGCGGGATCGCGACGAACGTCTGCGGAGCGGGCGGGCCGGACTGCGTGGCGAGCGCGCCGCTGCTCGAGATGTGCAACGGCGTCGACGACGACTGCGACGGCGCCGTGGACGACGGTCCGTGCGTCGATTCGACGCTGGTCGCAGCGACGGGGAGGCAGACCGCGGCGACCGGCTATGGAACGTGCGACGGGAGCGTGTGCCAGATCGTGCGATGCGTCGACGATCGCGGCGATTGCGACTCAGACGGGCGCAACGGTTGCGAGACCTCGCTCGTATCCGATCCGAATCACTGCGGCGCGTGCGGCGTGCGCTGCGACTCGGGCCACTGCAGCAACGGCGTGTGCGTCGACGATCGCTTCGTCGAGGTCAGCGCGGGACTCGCGCACACCTGCGCGCGGACCGCCGGCGGCGCGGTCCTCTGCTGGGGAAGCAACGCCTCTGGACAGCTCGGCGATCGCAACGCGCGCAGCCGGCCGTTCGTCGGCGCGGTCGAGGGCGTGTCCAACGCGACGAGCATCTCTGCTGGTCGCAGCTTCACGTGCGCGGCGCTCTCGACGGGGCGTGTGTTGTGCTGGGGCAGCAACCTGTATGGGCAGCTGGGAGATGGGTCCGTCGCGAGCCGCGAGACGCCGCGCGAAGTGGCGCGGATCGTTGACGCCGCAGAGGTCGGGGCGGGCTCGAGCTTCGCGTGCGCTCGCCTGCGAACGGGCGCTGTCGTGTGCTGGGGCAACGGAGAGAGCCTGCAGCTCGGCAACGGAACGCGCATGAACCAGCGCGAGCCCGTCGCCGTCACGGGCATCACCGACGCTGCGGCGCTCGCGGTGGGCGGCGAGCACGCGTGCGTTCGACACGCTTCTGGACGGGTCTCTTGTTGGGGCGCGAACGGCGCGGGCCAGCTCGGCGACGGCAGCCAGATGAACCGCGGCGTGGCGATGGCTGTGGCGGACCTCGCGGACGTCCTCGAGGTGACCGCTGGCGGGACGCACACGTGCGCGCGCCTCGCAAATCGCGTCGCGTGTTGGGGCAACAACGTCGCGGGGATGCTGGGTGACTCGCTGCCCGCCGGGATGCGCCTGACGCCGACGACGGTCTCTTCGCTCACCGATGCGACGGACATCGCCGCGGGCGCGCAGCACTCGTGCGCGGTGCGAACGGGCGGCGCGGCGCGTTGTTGGGGTTCGAACAGCGCAGGTCAGCTCGGCAATGGCTCGATGACGTCGAGTCGCGCGCCGGTCGACGTGTCGGTGATCGCCGATGCGTCGAGCATCAGCGCGGGATCGCTGCACACCTGCGTGGTCCGAACGACCGGTCGCATCTCGTGCTGGGGCGACAACGCGTCGGGGCAGCTCGGAGACGGGACGTTTGTGCGGCGCACGACGGCGCGTCCGAGCGACGTCAACGCCTACGGCGCGCTCGCGGCAGGCGGCGATCACACATGCTCGCGGAGAGCGAACGGAGAGGTCGCGTGCTGGGGTTCGAACGAGCGCGGCCAGCTCGGCGATGGCACGACGATCGATCGCGTCGCGCCCACGGTCGTGGCTTCTGTGGGAAACGCGCGGGACCTCAGCGCGGGCGTTCGGCACACCTGCGTGACGCGCGAGAACGGACAAGTCGCGTGCTGGGGCGAGAACGAGCGCGGTCAGCTCGGAGACGGAACGACGATGCGCCGAGCGACCGCGCAGACCGTCGCGTCGGTCACCGATGCGGTCGAAGTGGTTGCGGGGCTCGATCACAGCTGCGCGCGCCGCGCGACTGGCCAGGTGTCGTGCTGGGGTGAGAACGACGTCGGGCAGCTCGGCAACGGGACGACGACGCGGTCTCTGGTCGCGGTGACGGTCGGAGGTCTCGCGGACGCGCGGGTGGTCGAGATCGCGAGCAGCTTCGACCACACGTGTGCGCGGCTCGAGGGCGGCTCGGTGCGTTGCTGGGGGCTCAACTCATCGGGGCAGTTGGGCAACGGCTCGGCGACGCTCGCCGCCGTCACCACGCCGGTCACGGTTGTGGTGTTGACGGACGCGGTCGAGCTCGCGACGGGCGCGCAGCACACGTGCGCACGAACGTCGCGCGGCACGGTGAGCTGCTGGGGCAAGAACGACAACGCGCAGCTCGGCGACGGGACGACCACCGATCGATCGAGCCCGGTGACCGTGGCCAACCTCACCGACGTGGTCGAGCTGGCTGTCGGGCGGCTTCACTCGTGCGCGCGGCGCCGCAACGGCGAAGTGCGCTGCTGGGGCTACAACTCGTTCGGGCAGCTTGGAGACAGCAGTCGCGCGCGGCGAGACGTCGCGACGCCGGTCGCAGGGCTGACCGACGCGGAGCACATCGTGGCTGGCTCGAACCACACGTGCGCGCGGCGGACCGATCGTTCGGTGGTGTGCTTCGGGAGCAACGCCTGGGGCCAGCTCGGCAGCGCGGCGACGAATCGTCGCGACGCGGTGCGGGTCGGCGCCATCGTCAACGCGACGGACATCGCTGCGGGCGAGTCGCACGCGTGCGCGGTCGCCGCGAATCGAGCCTGGTGCTGGGGCGCGAACAACGCGGGGCAGCTCGGCGACGGAACGATCGTTTCGCGGGCGACGCCGGCGATTCCGACGCTGCTGGCGTCGACCGACGTGGACGACGTGAGCGTGGGCTTGAATCACACGTGCGCCCGTCTCACGACCGGCGCCGTGCGCTGCTGGGGATCGAACGGCGCCGGGCAGCTCGGCGACGGATCGCTGACGGCGAGGCCGCAGCCGGTCGCCGTCTCGGGCCTCACCAACGCCGCGGCGATCAGCGCTGGAGGCAATCAATCTTGCGCGCGGCGGATGGACGGGACGCTCGCTTGTTGGGGCAATAACGCGAACGGGCAGCTCGGGATCGGTTCGCTCGTCCCGCAGCTGCGCCCTGCGACGGTGTCCACGCTCAGCAACGTCTCGGACGTCACTGTGGGCGACGAGTTTGTCTGCGCTGTGCGCGCGATGGGCGAGCTGTTGTGCTGGGGCCGAAACCAGAATGGAGAGCTCGGCATCGGAAACAACTCCGCGCCCTCGCTGCCGGCGCCGGTGCCGAGCGCGATCCGCTTCGCGCAGGTGAGCGCGGGCAGCAACCACGCGTGCGCGGTTGCCGACGACTCGCGCGTGCACTGCTGGGGCAGCGGCGATCGCATCGGAAGCGGCGCGTTCATGAGCAGCCTCGCGCCCGTGCTTCTGCCGACGCCAAACGATGTCCGCCTCGTCGCGGCGGGCGCCAGACACACGTGCGCGGTTCGCGCTGGAGCGAGCGTCGTGTGTTGGGGCATCAACGAAGCCGGTCAGCTCGGAGACCGCACCACGAGCACGCAGCGCTCACCGGTCACGGTGCCGAGCGTCACCAACGCATCGCGCGTCTCGACCGGCGATGGGTTCTCGTGCGTGGTCCGCGCCGACGGGCAGGTGTTCTGCTGGGGTTCGAACGCGAGCGGGCAGCTCGGCGACGGCACGGTCAGCGTGCAGTCTTCGCCCGTCGTCGTCGCGAACATCTGAGCGATCCTTGATCGTCGTACGCTCTCGCCCATGAGCGCTCTGCTCGATGCGCTGATCGTCCCTGGCGCGGTGGTCGATCCTTCGCTCGCCCCGATCGACCAGCTCCGCGCCGCGGCGCAGCGCGACCTACGCGCGTGGCTCATCGACAGGATGCCAGCTTCTCTGTGGCCGGAGCTGTGCGTGGCGGGCGCATGCGCTGCAGACGAGCTCGCGTCGCTCTTCGAGCGCGAGAACCACCGTGAAGCGCTGAAGGAGCTCGTCGCGCTGCTCGACCGAGACACGCTCGTCGCGATCGCCGCGAGGAGCGAGCCGCCATCGGACGACCAGCCCGACCGCGGGGTGCTCTTTCAGAGCGTCTTGCGCCTGGCGCAGCTCGGCGCGATCGACGACGCGATCGCGATCACGCAGCGCTTCGAGCGGCTCGCGAGCGACTCGCATCTGCTCCTCGCCCTGTGCGAGATCGTCGGTCGCGCGCGGTCCGCGCCGCTCGTCGAGCGCGCCATCGCGCTCTCTTCTGTGCATTCGCATGCACGTTTGACCGCGGATCTGTGCGCGATGGTCGCGTTCGTCGACGAGCCCACCACGAGGGCGTCGCTGCTCGCGCTGTGCGAGCGTCGCGTCGCGCACACGAAGCCCGAGCACTTGGACATTGGCGACAACCCATGGGGCTGGCTCGCGCTCGCGTACGCCCGTCTCGATCGCGTCGACGACGTGCTTCGCTGCCTCGACCGAGCGTCGGAGAGCGTGCGAGCCGGGCAGTGCGATCCCCTCTCGGACGCGCGATTCGACGTCGAGTGCGCGCTCGTGCTCGATCCCGTCGAGCGACACGAGGCGCGCGCCGCCCTGGCTCATCGCGCCTTCGCCGCGATGAAGTCCTATCGCGACTGCGTGTGGGAGTGGCTCGTCGAGACCGTGGCTGCGCTCGTCCCGTCGCTCGAACAAGAGGCGCGCGCGTGGTTGCCAACGGACTCGCAGCCGCCACCGGCGGAGGACGAGCCTGCGGAGCTCGACCCGGTGAGCGAGGCGTTGCAGCACGCGACCGAGCTGCGAGCGCGCTGGCTCCGCACGACCACGGAAGAGCTTCGAGGCGCGATCGCCGAACCGAGCGCGGTCGACGAGCAGCCCGACGAGCGGGCGCCGCCATCGACAGAGGACGTCGAGCGAGACCGCCGCGCCGCGCGAACGCAGTACGAGCGCTGGATGCGAAGCGAGTTCGACCCGCGCGCCCGAGGGTGGGTCTCGACGCTCGACGGCGAGGCGATCACGTTCGAAGCGCAGTCGCGCGTGCTCGGCTGGCTCGAGCACGACGAGCTCGAAGCCCTGCTCGATCACGCGTGCGCCGACCACGCGCAGCGCGCGGAGCTGCTCTATCTCGTCGCCGAGGCTGCCCGAGGACGCGCTCGCAAGGGCGAGCTCGCGGCGATGCGCGCGCACGTCGAGAGCATCGCGCGCTGGAGCACCACGCCCGCGCTCGAGTTCGAGCTCGTCACGCTCATGCCCGACGCGCTGCGCGGTGAGGCGCTGCGCAGACTCTTCGCGAGCACCACGGTCGAGGCAGACGTCGCGCTCGCGCAACAGCACAGGCTGTCGAGCTTGATGACCGCGGCGGCGTTTGCCAGCGACGGGCTGCGCGCGATCGTGCTCGACGTGATCGAGACGATCCCGTCGCCGGCGGTCGCGATGGAGTGTCTCGGCCGACTGCTGCGATGCGGCGCGCACCCTCGCGCGGACGACGCACGCTGCGCTGCGCACGCGAACGCGATCGCCCCTTTGTTGCTGCGCGATCCGCCGTCCTCGCTCGCGCCCAACGCGGACATGCAGCGCGCGCTGTGCGCGCTCGACGATTCGCTCGCGAGGTCGTTCTGGGCGCATCTCGCGAATCGAGCGCCGCCGCGCGTGTCGTGGCCGCTCGCGGCGCGGGTGTTTGGTCCCGCGCTGATCGAGGAGTTCGCGATCGAAATCGCTGGTGACGGGACGCCGATCGACGCGGTGTAGGCGCTCGCGTCGCGTCGCGCTAGCGCTGGGCGCGCTCAGTGCGCGGGCGAGCCGCTCGACGGTCTACCGCCGTCGTGGATGACGGTGGCGAGGACCTCGTCGAGCTCTTCCATGCGAAAGGGCTTCTCGAGGACGGGGCGCGCGCAGGCGCGAAGAAACTGTACGTGCTCGTCGGTGATCGCGCCGCCCGTGAGAAACACGAACTGCGTCGCCTGCTGGGGTCGCGCTGCGCGCGTCGCGTCGTAGAGCGCGGCGCCGTCCATGCCAGGGATGCGCAGGTCGCACAGGACCGCGTCGTAGAAGGGCGCGTCGTCGCGCGTCAGGCGTTCGAACGCGCGCACGCCGTCCGACGCGTGCTCGACGTGAAAGCGCGGAGACAGCCCGCGAGAGAGCGCGATCGCCAACGCTTGCTCGTCTTCGACGACGAGCACGCGGCCGCCCGAGGGAGGCTCGACCCGCAGCGGCTGCGGCGGCGTCGACGAGACGAGCGACTGGCGCACGGGGAGGGTGATCGTGAAGGTGGTCCCGACGCCGAGCTGGCTCTGGACTTCGATGGTTCCTCCGGCGCGGCGCACGAGGTCCATCGAGATCGTGAGGCCCAAGCCCGTCCCGTCGCCAGGCCCCTTGGTCGTGAAGAACGGGTCGAACACCCGCGAGAGGTTGTCCTCTGCGATTCCGACGCCGGTGTCCTTCACGCGCACCACGACGCTGCCGGACTCTTCGCGCGTCTCGACCCGCACCACGTGCTGATCGGGCGCGCCCGTCGGGATCGCTTGCGCGGCGTTCACCAGCAAATTGACGAACACTTGCCCGAGCCGCGCGTGATCGCCGGGCAACGGCGGAAGCTCTCCCAGGTCGAGCTCGACCCGCGCCCTGCTCTTGACCACCGCTTGCGTGAGCGTCACCGCCGAGGTCATCAGGCGGTTGACGTCCACCGGCGTCGAGATCGCGCTCTCGGGGATGCGCGCGAACAGCCGCAGCTCGCCCACGATTTGCGCGATGCGCTGCACGCCGTCGTGCAGGTCGCTCACGACCTCGGTCATCCTCGTGCGCGTCGGGCTCGTCGCGTCGTCCGCCGCGGGCAGCTGCTGCAGCAGCCGCGCGAGCTGCTGGGTCCCGAGCAGGATGAACGCCGCGGGGTTGTTGATTTCGTGTGCCACGCCCGCGGCGAGCGCGCCGAGCGAGGCGAGGCGGTCCGTGTGCACGAGCTGCTTGCGCGTCTCGAGCTCGTCGGTGACGTCCTGCGCGATGCCCTCGACGAGGGGCATGCCTTCATCTGCGTTGGCGACGCGAAAGAGCTGAGTGCGCAGCGTGAGGATGCGGCCGTCCGGCCTGCGAAAACGCAGGTCCACCGCGCTCGACGCGCCGTTGGCGATGGCCGACGCCCGCGCGTCGTCGAAGAGCTCTCGCTCGCGTCCGTCCGCGAGGCTCTCGATCAGCGCGCGGCCCAGGAGCTGCTCGGGTCCGGTCGCGCCCATGGCGCGCGCGACGGCGCCGTTGACGAAGACCGTCTCGCGTCCGGCTTCGTCGAGGCGAAAGACCCACACGGGGATCGTGTCGAGCAGCTGAGTCCGCTCTGCGTCGAGCGCGCGCACGCTCTCGATGGCCGTGGCTGCGCGCAGCGCGACGGCGAACGAGCGCGCCGCGAGCGACAACAGCGCGATCGCGTTGGGCGCCAGGGGCTCGTCCGCGGTGAACATCGCGACGCCGACCGGCGCGTCTCCAGCGGTGAGCGCGCGGACCATCACGAACGAGCCGGGGGGCATCGCTGCGACGATGCTGGCCTGGTCGCGCTCGCCGACCTCTGCGCCGTCGATCACGCGGACGTCGAGCAGCCGCGCGAGGGCGGCGGGCGCCACGCCGCGAGCGCCCACGACCGCGCGCACCCTGCCGTCGTTGTCCGCGCGCGCGATGGCCACGCCGACGCCAGGGACGTACTCGCGCACGAGGGCGATGGCCCGCTCGAAGCCCTGTTGCGCGTCGAGCTGCCCGGCGAACAGCTCGGAGAGCTCGGCGATGAAGGCCAACGTTCCGGCGCGCTGCTCGTACTCGCGCTCGCTCTCGATGCGCGGTCGCGCGTCGCCGACGTGCGCATAGCGGTGCTCGTCCGGGCTCGACGGCGCCTCGCCGACAGAGAGGTCGACGGCGACGATCTCGCCGTCTTGCGCGACGATGTGGACGAAGTGCATTTCGCTGGCCGACTGGCACGAGAGCGCCTCGCGCACGGTGGGCGCGTCGATCTCGAGCACCAGCGATTCGAGCGTCGCGCCGAGGACCTCTGCCCCGAAGAGGGCTCGGGCGCGGTCGTTCATCGCGGCGATGCGCTGCGCGCTGTCGAGCGCGACGAGCGCCGTCGGAAACCGAGCGAGGATCGACTTCACGGCCCGACGGTGTGCACGCGCAGCGAGTTGGTGCGGCCCTTCACGCTCACGGGCGCGCCGAAGATCACCACGATGCGGTCGCCGGGCTGCACGAGGCCTTCGCCGATCAGTCGCTTCTGAACGAGCTCGACCATCTCGTCGGTGTCGCGGACGGCGACCATGATGCGCGACGTGGTTCCCCAATAGAGCCCCAGTCGTCGACGGATGTTCTCGTTGGGCGAGAACGCGATGATCGGGACTTGCGGACGCTCCATCGCGACGAGGCGCGCGCTGTCTCCGCCCTGCGTGAACACAGCGATCACCTTGGCGCCCACGTCGTGCGCGGCCTGCACTGCCACGCGCGCGAGCGCTTCGGGAAACGGCGCCGGCACCGGCGGCGGCGGGGGCGGCTTGCGCGCGTAGTAGGGCGAAGCCTCGGCGGTCGACACGATGCGCGCCATCATCGAGACCGCGAGCGCGGGGTGGTCGCCCGAAGCGCTCTCTTGCGAGAGCATTGTGGCGTCGGCGCCGTCGAAGATCGCGTGCGCGACGTCGCTCGCCTCGGCGCGCGTGGGCCGCGTGCTCTTCACCATCGATTGCAGCATCTCGGTGGCAACGATCACCGGCTTGCGCTGGCTGACCGCGGCGTCGATCACCTTTCGCTGCAGGACCGGGACGTGCTCGGGCGGAAACTCCACGCCCAGATCTCCGCGCGCCACCATCACGGCGTCGGACACGTGCACGATTTCTTCGAGCCGGTCGATCGCCTGGGGGGTCTCGATCTTCGAGACGAGCGGGACGTTGGCGCCCCACGCCTCGCAGATCTCTCGCACGAATCGCACGTCGTCCGGCGATCGCACGAACGAGATCGCGATGTAGTCCACGCCGGCGGACAGGCAGAACATCAGGTCCTGCTTGTCCTTCGCCGTGAGCGCCTCCATCTGCAGTTGCCCCGACGGCAGGTGCACCCCGACGTTGTCCCGCACTTGTCCGGGCTCTTCGACGAAGCAGCGAACTCGCTCGCCGATCACCTCGTCGACCCGCAGCCGAACGCGCGCGTCGTCGAGGTGGATCATGTCTCCCGGCGTGACGTCCTTGGCCAGCGAGGGGTAGCGCACGGGCAACGTCTCGTCGCTGCTCTGCGTGCCGGCGAACAGCTCGACCGTCGATCCCTGCGCGAGCACCCGCGAAGGCGTCCCGAGCTTGCCGAGGCGGATCTTGGGCCCGCACAGATCGCCGAGGATGGCCACGGCCTTGCGGCGCTTTTCAGACACCTCGCGGATCGCGTCGATGGCGCGGCGGTGGTCTTCGTGAGTTCCGTGCGAAAAATTGAGGCGAGCGACGTCCATACCCGCGCCCATGAGCGCGTCGAGCCCTTCGTGCGTGCACGAGGCGGGTCCGATGGTGCAGACGATCTTGGCCCTACGTTGGTGCTGCATGATCGCGGGGCTTCTATACCGCGAGTGCGGTCCGTCGGGCATACTCCATCGACTCGGAGGACCTGTTGAGACCTCGTTGCCTCTCGCCTTTCGCTTCTGTCTTGCTCGCCCTGACGCTCGGTGCTGCCGCCTGCACCTCCCCTCGACCGTTCGAAGACACCGGCGTCGTCGACGCTGACCTCGACGCGGCCGCGCCCGACATCGTGACGCCCGACGTCACCAGAATGGAGGCCGGGCCCGACACCGGCGCGCTCGGCCGAACGTGCACGCGCAACGCGCAGTGCGACGACGGGATCGAGTGCACCGACGACCTGTGCGGGACCAATGGCCGCTGCGAGAACATCCCCAACGCGATGCGCTGCGACAACGGCGTCTACTGCGACGGACTCGAGCGCTGCGACACGCGCCGAGGCTGCGTCCGCGGCGACCCCGTCACGTGCAACGACAACGAGGTCTGCACCGCCGATCGCTGCGACGAGATGACCCGCTCGTGCGTCTACCGGCCGCTCGACCGCGATGGCGACGGCGACCCGGACGACCACTGCTGGGATCGCATGTGCAACGACGCCGGCGCCGGTGACGCGGGCCGCGACGACGCCGGCAACCTCACGTGCTGGGTCGGGCGCGACTGCAACGACTCGGACCCGCGCGTCGCGTCGACCAACGCCGAGATCTGCAACGACATGATCGACAACAACTGCAACGGCATGGTCGACATGGCCGAGCCGGGCGGTTGCCGCGCAGCGCCCAACGACCGCTGCGATGATCCGCTCGACGTCTCGATGGGCGGCACGTTCACGATGGACCTCACCGCCACGCCGGGCGACTACGTGTTCAGCTGCGCCGCGCGGCAGACGCGGGACGCCGTGGCGCGCTTCACGCTCACCGAGCCGAGGGACATCTTCATCTCGGCCAGCTCGGACAGCGGCGTCACGGCCATCGCGCTGCAATCGTCCTGCGGCGGGACCGCGACGATGGACACGCTCGAGTGCGACCAGGGATTTCCCGGGACAGTGCGACGGCACACGCTGGCGGCGGGGACGTACTTCGTCTTGGTCGGCTCGTCCGTGCGCGGCCCGGTCGACCTGACGGTGCAGTTTCCTCCGGCGACGCCCGCGCCCACCAACGACGCGTGCGACGGAGCGATCACGATCCCCGTGCCCGCTGGCGGGACGTTTCGCTCGGACCTGATCGGCGTGATCGATCACGCCTCGACGAGCTGCGGATCGTCTGCGCGCGACGTGTTTTACCGCTTCGAGCTCACCGAGCCGAAGAACGTCACGCTCGCCGCCGCGGCCGGACGGCTCGACAACGTGTACGTCTCGCTGCTCGCCAACTGCACACGCACGCCGAACACGCTGCGCTGCGAGTCCGGGCAGAGCCCGACGTTCAGGGCGTACTCGCTGCCCGCGGGCGTGTACTACGTCGCCGTCGAGTCGTTCGACCCCGTGGCGTTCTCGCTCACCGCGAGCTTCTCGGACCCGACGCCTCCGCCCATGGGTGACACCTGCGCGTCGCCGCTGCCGCTCACCACCGCAGCGCCCGTCCGCGTGAGCACGGGAGCGTTCGAGAGCGACTATCGCCCGACCTGCTTCTCGTCGGGCCGCGATGGCGTGCTGACCTTCACGCTCACCGAGCGCCAGGACGTGGTCGTGACCGCGACGGGATCATCGTCGGACTTCGTCGCTGTCGCGATTCACAGCGCGTGCCCGATCGGGTCCGGCAACGAGCGCGCGTGCGTCGCCAACTCGAGCAGCGCCCGCGCCCTCGCGCTCGGCCTCGACCCGGGAACGTACTTCGTCACCGTGAAGAGCTCGCGCCCTGCGGACCTCAACGTGCAGCTCAACACGTACGCGCCGCTGCCGGTCACCACCCCAGTGGGCGGAGACACCTGCGCGGCCGCCATCGGAATCACCGGCGACCGCGCGCTCTACCGCGGCACCACCATGGGCCTCACCCACGACTACCGCGGCAGCTGCGCCAACTCGACGGGCCCCGACGTGGTCTACCAGTTCACCGTCGATCGCATGCGTCGCTTCACGGCCCTGCTCGACACGGCGTTCTTCAACGTGATGTACCTCACGCGCGACGACGCTTGCCCTGGTATGCCTGCGACCAGCACGGGCAGCACGTGCACGCTCGGCTCGCGCACGACGATCAACGTCGCGCTCGAGCCCGGGACGTACCGGTTGTTCGTCGACGCGCTGTCGGGATCGGGCGGGCTTTACACCCTGTACACCCAGCTCGACTGAGCAGCGTCTCGAAGGGGGGGATCTTCAGGGGGCTTGGATGCCGAACCAGGGCATCGGGTCGATCGTCTCGGAGCCGTGGCGCACTTCGAAGTAGAGAAGGGCGCCCTGGCCTTCGTCGCCGACCGTTCCGAGGACTGCGCCCGCGGGGAGCTCTTCGCCGACGCGAACGGCCACGGTGCCGAGGTTGCCGGCCACCGTGTAGTAGTGCTCGCCGTGATCGAGGATCACCAGGCGTCCGAACGCGCCGTAGCGATCGCTGAACGCCACGCGACCCGAGAAGACCGCGCGCACCGGCGTGCCCACGGGGGCGCGCACTTCGATGCCCGGCCCCTCGGCGCCCTCGCGCTGAACGCGCCGGAGCTCCGCCCGACCTGCGATCGGAAGCAACAACCGCCCTGCGCTCTCCGCGAACCGCGTCGTCACCGCGTCGCCGCCCCGCCCGCCGTAGACCGTGACCGCTTCGCCCGTCGGCGCAGCGGCGACCGCAGCGACGCCGAGCGAGCCCGATCCGCCGAACAGCTCCGTCTGTTGCCTTCGCGCCGCGAGCTCGACCCGTCGCTGCTGCGTCGCGCTCTTCTCGCGCTCGATGCGGGCGCGCTCTGCGGTCAGCTCGCTCGCTCTCCGCTGCACCGTCGTCAGCTCGTCGAGCGACGCCACCAGCGAGCGTCGGGTGTGCGCGACGCGGGACATGTGCTCGAGAAGCGAGCCGGGACCGCCGCGCAGCGCGAGCAACGCGCCCTGTCGCAAGTGGTACATCCGACGGGTCTCGCGCTTGGCGCGCTCGCGCACAGCGAGCTCTCGCGCAGGGAGGCCTTCGGACTCTTGCCCGAGCCTGCGCGCGAGCGCGTCGAGCCGGTCGATCTCCGAGTCGGCGTCGGCGATCGCGCGGTCCATGGTCGCGATGCGCTCGGCGGGGCTCTGCGTCGCGGTGGTGTCCGCCGACGGCGCCGTGGCAGGGAGCGTCTGCGCGGACGCCCCCGCGGCGATCGCGAGGGCGCAGAGCAGCGCGAGGGGTCGTGTGCGTGTGTTGCGCATGGCGATCACACCTTGAGCCAGCGGCGAACCGCCAGCGCGCTGCCGGTGGCGCCGAGGCCCGCGCCGCCGAGGACGAAGGCCGCGAGCAGCGGGAGCGAGAGGAAGACAGGGCGCATTCCGATCGAGCCGGACATCATGTCGAGCCGACCGCGCACCATGAAGAACACCACCGCGAGCAGCGCGACCGCGAGCACCGCGCCGCCGCCGCCGAGCAGCGCGCCCTCTGCGAGAAAGGGCGAGCGCACGTAGCGGGGCGAAGCGCCGACGAGGCGCAGCACTTCGACCTCGCGCATGCGAGCGTGCAGCGAGAGGCGGACGGTGTTGCTCACCACGGCGATCGCGCAGAGCAGGACGATCACGCCGAAGATGAGCGCGGCGTTGCGGCCGCTCGAGAGGACCGACTGCAATTGACCGGTGATTCCCTGGTAGGTCTCGACGTCGCTGACCGTGGGCAACCGGCGGACGCGCGTCGCGAGCGACTCGATGCGCGCGCTGTCTGCGGCGCCCGGCGCGAGCGCGAGCTCGACCGTGGCGGGAAACAGCTCTGCGCTAGCCGAGGCCATCACGCGGTCGTCCCCGGCGACGAGGGCGCGCGACTCCGTCGGCGAGACGTAGCGGGCGTTCTGGACCTCGGGCAGCGAGCCGAGCGCGGCGCGCAGGGCGTCCACTTGCTCGGCGTTGGCGCCGTCCGCGAGGTAGACGGTCATGCGGACGGGGCCGCCCCAGCGGCGCGAGAGCTCGCCGATGTTCTGCGCGACGAGCGCCGAAGCGGCGAGGCAGAACAGCGCGAGCGCGACCGTGGCAACGCTGACAACCTGAGTGCGCACGTGCTCACGCACGCCGCGCAACGCGCGCGAAACGACCTTCATGCGATGGCTCCTCCAAACGAACGACAGTGTCCGCGCGCGGCGATCGCGGCGGGGATTTACAGCGGCAAACGCGCGGTGGCCGTCGCGTCGTCCGCGTCGGCGTGCTCGCGCTGAGCGGCGAACGCTCCGCCCACGGCGCGCAGCCCCTGGCGCGCCTCGATCGTGCGGCCGTCATCGATCACGATGAGCCGGTGCTGCGGCGACTGCTCGAGCAGCGTGCGATCGTGGGTGGCGAACATCACCGTGGTGCCCGCCTCGTGGATCTCTTCGAACAGCCCGAGCACGTCGAGCGCGAGGACGGGGTCGAGGTTGCCCGTGGGCTCGTCGGCCAGGACGATCGCAGGCTCGTTGACGATCGCGCGCGCGACGGCGACGCGCTGCTGCTCGCCGCCCGAGAGCACGGACGCGAGGTCTTCGCCGCGGCCCGCGAGGCCCACGCGCTCGAGCGCCATCGCGACGCGCGATCGGATGATACGCGAGGGCATCCCCGCGACCTCGAGCGCGACCGCGACGTTCTCGAACACCGACCAGTACGGGATGAGCTTGAAGTCCTGAAACACCACGCCGATGTTGCGGCGCAAGAACGGGACGCTCTCGTCGGTCAGCCGCGCGATGTCGCGGCCGCAGAACAAGATGCGCCCTTCGTCGACGGTCTCGGCGCGGTAGACCAGCTTGAGAAGCGTGGACTTTCCTGCGCCCGAGGGGCCCGTGACGAAGACGAACTCGCCGCGCTCGATGGTGAGGTCTACGCGGCGCAGCACGGGCGCGTCCGCGCGAAAGACCTTCACGACTCCGTCGAGCACGAGGATCGGCTTGTGCGCGGCCGATCGATCAAAATGACCGTCGGGGCGAAATTGCCGGCCGAACTGAGCTCCGATGCGGGGGCGTCCCATGACCGTTCGGCCCTTAGCCCGTCGCGGGTCGAAGACGCAAAAAAACGGAGCGAGTTCTGTCGCCGCGCGCGACGACCGCTCAGCTCATAATCCCTTCTTCTTCCATACGTTGGCCGAGCGCCGAGAACGCCGCGGCGTCGAGGTACGGAAGCTCTTCAGCGGCGACCGCGTTGGCCCGCGCCATCTCGGCCGTGCGCGCGCCGACGACCGCGCAGTGCACGGCGTTGTTGGCGAGCACATAGCGGATCGCGGCTTCGCGCAGGTCCTTCACGGGCCCCTTCACGAAGGGGCGCAGCACCTCTCGCTGACGAACGCGACGGGCGATGTCTTCGGGCGCCCAGCGCAGCGAGCGGTGGTCTTCTGCGGCGAACTGACGGTCGCTGCTCCACGTGTCCGCGAGCGCTCCGTACGCGAGGGGCGAGCGCGCGATCACGCCCACTTGCAAGCGCTGCAGCTCTGGGACGAGCGAGTGCAAGAGCCTCGGGGCGAGGGCGTTATAGGGCAGCTCGATCACGTCCACGGACTGCTTGAGCGCGGCCTTCGCAGCGTCGTAGCCGCCGACGCTGGCGCCCATCGCCGTGGCGAGCCCGCGCTCACGAAACGAGGCGAGCGCGTCGAGGGCGTCGAACGCGCGCTCGAGCGTGCTCGAGAGCGGGTTGTGCAAGAGCACGACGTCGACGTGCTGCATGCGCAGGCGCTGCAGAGACGACTCGAGCATGCGCAGCATCGAGCCGCGGTCGAAGCGCTTGCGCGGCGGGTCGCTCTCTCGGTCGACGCCGATGCGCAGGATGATCCGTACTTTGCTGCGGTCGCGCTCGGCGACGATCTCGCCGACGAGGGCGTCGATCTCTTGGCCCTTCGGCCCGTAGCAGCTCGCGAGCTCGAGCGTCGTGCAGCCGGCGTCGAGCGCCGCTTCGATCGTGGCGCGCGCGCCGTCGCGCTCGACGGGCCCGTAGGCTTCACCCGAGAGGGACCAGCATCCGAGGCCGATTTCGCTCACTTCGATGGCCGTTCGGCCGAGCATTCTCGTTCGCACGTAGGAGTGCGCGATGAGATATCACAGCCCCGCGCGGGACAGGGCCCACGCCCACAGCGGGACCGTCGCGAGCGAGGCGAACACGCCGGTCGCGACGAGGGCCGAGGCGAGCTCGGGGCGCAGGTCGTGGTCGGTCGCGACGATGCCCGCGGTGACCATCGGGGCCATCGCGCACTGCGCGACGGTGATGGCGAGCTCGCGTCCCGTGAGTCCCACAGCGCGCGCGAAGAGCAGGGCGATCGCCGGCGACAGCCCCAGCTTGACGATCAGCCCGGCGAGGATGGGCCCCGCGTCCCGGCGCAGCGAGTCGCGGTCGAGCCGCAGACGCATCCCGACCGACAGCAGCGCGAGCGGAACGACCAGCGACGCGACCCGCTCGATCACCTGCTCGAGCGCGACGGGCAGCGCGATTCGATGCGTCGCGAGCGCGACGAGCGAGCCCACCACCGGAGGAAACGTCAGCAATTTGCGCGCGATCGCCGCGGCGCTCGAGCGCCGTCCCGCGAAGCTCGCCGCCGTCAGCACCGTCGCGGTGGACACGATCACGAACGACCCGCCCTGATCGACCAGCGTCGCCGTGGGCAAGGCGTCGCGGCCGAAGATTCCCTCGATGAGCGGGAGGCCGACGAACGCGGTGTTTCCGACGGTGGCGGTGACGACGAGGGCGCCCGTGGTGGCGCGGTCCCAGCGTCGAAGCTTCGCGACGACGGCGAGCATGGCAAACGCCGACAGCCACGCGATCCACGCGGTGACGATGGGGATCCAGAGCCCCGCCGTGGGCCGCGCGGCCAGCGCGCGCACGCCGCGAAACGTGAGGCACGGCAGGGCGAACTCGATCACCACGCGGTTGAGCACCGCGGCGCTCTCGTCCGTGAGCTTCGCGCGGGCGCGGAGGACCCAGCCCGCGAGCAGGCACACGGCGACGAGCAGCGCTCCGCTCATGGTGGCGCGCGGCGAAGGGTGATGCGCGCGATCGCTGGGGCGACGCCGAAGCGGACGGGGGGACCGGACGTTCCGTTGCCGGGGTGGACGAAGATCGTGGTGCGGCCGTCACGCGAGCGCGAGAGCCCCACGCTGCGTCGAAATTTGATGCGGCCCAGGTTGAATCGATTCGTCACGAACGGAACGCCGACCTGCCCCGCGTGCGTGTGCCCCGACAGCACGAGGTCGATGTCCGCGCGCGAGACGATCGCGTCGAACATCGTGGGGTCGTGCGCGAGCAGCACGCAGGTCGCACCGGCAGGCCGCGCGGCCATCGCCGCGGCCAGGTCGTCGCGGCCGGTCCAGTTGTCATCGATGCCGGCGAAGTAGAGCTCCGGGCCGTTCGCCTCGCGAGCGATCGTCACGCCTTCGTTGCGAAGGACGCGAGCGCCGCCCTTCTCGAGCGCGAGCCGCGCGCCGTCGATCGTGCCGAAATAGTCGTGATTTCCCAGGCAAGCGAGCACGCCGTGGGGGGCGCGCATGTGCGCGACGAGCTCGCTGACGTCCTCGACGTAGCCTTCTCCTTCGGTGATCGAGTCGCCGGTCACGACGCACACGTCCGCGCCGATGGACGACGCGCGCCGCGCCAGCCTGCGCAGATACCACCGCGGAAGATACGGCCCGCAGTGCACGTCGCTGAGCTGCGCGATCGTGAAGCCGTCGAGGGCCGGGTCGAGCCCCGCGACCGCGACGTCCACCTGCACGACCGGCGCCCAGAGCCGTCGAACGAACACCGAGTACAAGCCCACCGCAGCGCTGATCGCGGCGACGAGCGAGAACGAATCGAGCAGCGACCAGCGCGCGACCAGCGCGACGAGCAGCGTCGGCAACGAGGCGAGCGCGAAGAAGACCGCTCCGGCGAAGTACGCGAAGTACGGGAGCTCGACGGCCCACACGCGCGCGAGGGACCTGCGCTCGTGATCGCGCCAGTCGCTCAGCCGCGCGTAGAGCGGGACGTTGAGCGCCAGCAGCGCGAGCGGAACCGCGCCGAGGGTCAGCGCCGGGCTGAAGCCGAAGCGCGCGATGGCGAGCGTCGCGAAGAGCGCGGCCAGCGGAAGCTGCGACACGAGCGTCGCGCCAATGACGCGCGCGGTGAAACGTCGGCGCCAAGCGTCCATCTTGGGAGCTGCCATCGTTGATGCCTCGTACTCGTGCAGAGCGATGGTGCTCGACCGCGCTCAGCGCGGCGGAAACGAGCGGCTCAGAAGAGCTGCTTGAGCTCGACGGCGGCGAGCTTCTTCTGCGCGCGCACGGCGTTGAAGGCGCGGAGCAGGCGGGTCTTGGCGGGGCCCGAGACGGCCTTGCCGGCGAGCGCGTCGGTCACCAGGCGCTCGGTGACGGGACGGCCGGTGCGCGGCTTCTTGGAGCGCGCGGCCTTGGCGGCCTCGTCGTCCTTGCCTGCGGCGGCCTTCTTCTCGCGCTTGATCTGCTTGTCTTCGTGACGCAGCGACTCGATCGGGTGCGAGGCGGCGAGCAAGCGGATCGGGTCGATCTTCGACTCGTTGAGGAGGGTGGCGAACTTGTTGTTCGACGACGCGAGAAGCTTGGCGAGGTGGCTCATATCAACGCTCACTTGAGGGGACACTCTCGCGCCGAGCACCGGAACGAGGAGGGGGCGGACAGGTACCGCAACCTGCGGGAGAGGACAAGGCCCACCCCCGTTTGCGGCTGCGATTGCGGAGGTTCAGCGCGGGCCGATGGCGCGCGCGACGGCAGAGGCGAGGGCGGTCGCGCCCGCGGTGAACTGCGCTTCGTCGAGGGCTTCGACGGGCGTGGTGATCAGCGTGGCGCGAAGGCGATCGAAGGCGGCGAGCGCGATCTGGTCAGCGATTTCGCGGTCGACGGTGAGCTTCGCGCTCGACGCTGCGACCGCCGAGCGCACGTGCGCGTCGACGAGCTCGGCGTAGCGCGCGGCGTGCGAAGCGGCGTCGTTGATGTGAGCGGACTGAAAGGTCAACTCGTGGCCGAGGCGAAACAGCCGACGCCAACGGTGATGCAGCGAGAAGAGCCGACCGGCGAGCGCGCGGAGGTCCGCGTCGAGCGACTCGTGCGCAGGGGCGGCGACGAGCTCGGGCGACTCGGCTTGCACCTGGTCGAACAGCGACCCGAGCACGCCCGCGAAGAGCATCTCTTTCGTCGGAAAATAGCTGAACAGAGCCCCCTTCGAGATCTTCGCCGACGCCGCGATTCGATTGGTGCTCGCCGCGAGATAACCGAAGGTGGCGAACTCTTCCGCGGCGGCGTCGAGGACCACGGAGCGCTTCTTGGAGTCGAGGGATCGAAACCGATCTGTGCCGTGCAGCATTCTGTCTTTGTAACTTAAAAGACAGACGAGCGAAAGAATCTTCTTGCTCTACCTACATATGAGCAATCGCACTGTTCTTGCGTTCAGATTCGCAGGTCGGCGCCAGGGTCAGGGCTCGAGCCATCGCGCGAGGATGACATCGGCGCCCAGCAGGTATTCGACCGCGGCGAGCCCGAGAAACGGCGCGAACGGGAGCTTCATGGGCGAGCGAGCGTCGGGGCTGTGTTCGCCAGAAGCGCTGTCGGTCTCGGGAGGCGCTGCGTCAGTGGGCGTTTGCGTTTCGACTGGAGCTTCTTCGGGCTCTGATTCGTCGGTCGGGTGTTGGTCGTCGAGCTCGTCGTCGTCTTCGTCCTCGACGTCGTCGACGTCGTCGGCGCCGATTCGTCGACCCGTCGCCGCTGCGATGGCCGCTGCGATCACGCCCTGCACCGCTCCTGCGCCGAGGGAGAAGAGCACCCCCGAGGGCCCGAGCAGGGCGCCGACGACGAGCAGCACGTGGGCGTCGCCGAGGCCCATTCCGGGGCGGCCGATGAGCAGCTTGACGCCGTCGATGAAGAGCAGTCGAAGCCCGAAGTAGCCGACGCCTGCGCCCGCGAGCCCCGTCACGAGGTCGACCGATGGCGCGATCGGCGGCAGCACGCCCGCTGCGATCAGCGGCGCGACCGCGAAGAGCAGCACCCAGTTGGGAACCTCTGTTCGTTCGAGGTCGATCAGCGCGACCACGCCCAGCGCGAACACCACGGAGAAGCGCACGATCGCGTGCGCGAGCGACGCCCACGCGGCCATCATCGCGCCGTCGCCCCGAAACGTGCGCCACGCGACGGCCACCGCGGCCAGGCCGAACAGCAGCTCGATCAACGGATAGCGCGGAGAGATCTTCGCGTGGCAGTCGCGGCACTTTCCGCGGAGCCAGAGCCAGGCGAAGACCGGCACGTTGTCGTACGCGCGGATGGGGTGCTTGCAGAGCGGGCAGTGCGAGGGCGGGTGCGCGACGCTGAGCTCGAGCGGCCAGCGGTACACGACCACGTTGGCGAACGAGCCCCACGCCGAGCCAAACGCAAACGCGAACACCGCGATGAACCACGACGGGAGTTCGATCGAGACCAAGGTCGCTCCTCAGCGCGCCGCGCGGCGCGCAGAGACCAACGCCGCGCGGGCCTTCGTGATTTCTCCGGCGAGCGTCGCCGCGCGCATCGCGTCGTTGCTGTTGCGCGCGACGAACTCCGCGAGCAGCGGCTGCGCTTTGCTCTGCTCTCCTCGCATGTGCGCGATCATGCCGAGCACGAAGCGACCGTAGCCTTCGCCCGCGCGAGAGGCGTCGAGGTCGGCGATGATCGCGGCGAGCTCGGGCGCGGGTCGTCCCCGAGAGATCTCGACCATGGCGTGCTGCGCGCGGTGCAGCGGCCTCGTGGTGGTGGACCAGCGAAGGGCGCGCTCGAGGGCGGCGAGGGACTCGTCGTGTTGCCCCGCGTTCCACAACGCCATGGCCGTCGCAGACCAGTGCGTCGCGCGGCGGTTGGCCGGCGCGAACCGCGCGGCGAGCCGATACGAGCGGGCTGCGTGTTCGAAGCGGCCGAGCGCCGAGCACGCGCGCCCGAGATCTGCGTGAGCCACTTCAGCGAGCGCGCCGAGCCGGGTCATCTTGCGCGCGATCGCCTGCGCCGACCGGGGTCTGCCCGACCGCAGGTGCGCCTTGAACACCTCACGCAACAGCAACAATCGCGACTCGGGGTCTTCGACGGCCCCGCGAGCGACCGCCTCGTCAGCGATGGCGATGCCTTCGAGCGCCAGCCGCATGGCCTCGCGCGGGTCCTCCGTCGCCATCGCGAGCCGCAGGTAATCCGCCGCGGGCGCGGTGGCTTCTTCGTCGAGGTCGCGAACCTTCGTCGTCACGGCTGTGGACCGACTATGACACTAGCAGAGCGCATGACGATTTGCGCGCGCAACCTTCGTTGCTCGAGCGCGCGCTGGCGTGCGGGCGCGGATTTCGCGGTAGGATGCGCCAATCGTGGCCGCTCCCAACACCGACGATCCGCTTCTTGGTCAACTCATCGACGGCAAGTACCGGCTCGTCGCCCGCATCGGCGCAGGCGGCATGGGAAAGGTCTACCGCGCCGAACAAGTGGCCCTCGGCCGCTCGGTGGCCGTGAAGGTCCTCGACGCATCTCCGGGCCACCGCGACGCGGACCCCGCCGTCGAGCGGCGGTTCTTTCTCGAAGCGTCGCTCAGCGCGAAGCTCGCGCACCCGAACGTCATCACCGTGCACGACTACGGTCGCGTCGAGAGCGACGACGGGGCGCGGTTCTACCTGGTGATGGAGCTGCTCGAAGGCGAGACGCTGCATCGAAGACTGCAGCGCGGCCCGACGCCCATGCCCGCGGTCGACGCCGTCGCGATCGCCATCGAGATCGCGCGCGGGCTGCGCGCGGCGCATCGCGCGGGGCTCGTGCACCGTGATCTGAAGCCGGCCAACGTGATGCTGGTGCCGAGCGACGAGGGCGGATCCGCGGTCAAGATCTTGGACTTCGGGCTGGTCAAGCAGCTCGAGGGAGAGCTTCGCGAGGACATCACGCAAGAGGGCACGTTCTTGGGGTCGCCCAGGTACATGGCGCCCGAGCAGGTGTCGGCGGGCCCCATCGATCATCGCTGCGATCTCTATGCGCTGGGCGTGATCTTGTTTCAGTGTCTCAGCGGCGCGACGCCGTTCGACGGCAAGGCGGCGATGGACGTGCTGGTCAAGCACATCAACGCGCCCGTCCCGTGGATGCGCGAGAAGAACCCGACCGTCGATGTGAGCCCTGCGCTCGAGGCGATCGTGCGGCGCTTGCTCGAGAAGAACCCCGCCGCTCGCTTCGCCGACGCCGAGGCGGTCGTGGCCGCGCTGCGCGACGTCGCGGCTTCGTTTCGTGGAGACGTCACGGTCGCGAGCCGCAGTCAGTCTGGGGCGATGAAGGACCCCCGGTTGGCAGCGGCGATTCCCTCGCCGACGGGGCCCTTGGTGCTCGTCACCGAGCTGAGCGGAACCATCGCCGGCACGTCGGTCTCGACCGCGGTCCCCGCGCAGACGAAGAAGAAGCCAACGGCGTTGATCTTGGTCGCGAGCGCGTTCGCTGCGGTGGGCGTCGTCGCGCTCGCGGTCGTGGGCTTCGGACGTTCGGGCGCGCGGGACAACAACAGCGCGACGGACGCGAATCGCGCGCCGACCGCCAGGCCTGTGGCAGATCCCTCGACGCCCGCCACGACGCCCAACGGCGCTGCGAACACCCGCGGCGTGCTGCGCGTCGAGTCGACCCCCGCTGGCGCCGCCGTGCGCGAAAACGGCCTCGTTCTCGGAACGACCCCGCTCGAGGTCGCCATCGACTCCACCGGCATCGCGCGGCGCTTCGAAGTGCTCTTGCAGGGCTATGCGCCGTACGCGTTCGAGCAGCGCCCGGTCGCCGAGCGCGTGACCGTCGTGGCCGCGCTCACGGCCGAGCTCGCGCCGAACAACGGCAACAGCAACGCCGCCAACGGCACCCGTCGCTCGACGCAGAGCACCAACGCTCGACGCACAGGGCCGGCGACCACGACGCCTCACGGACCGGCGAGCACGACCAACGCAGGCGGCGACGAGATCCGATTGGAGCGCTAAAAATTGCGGCGGCCTGAGCCATAGGCGTTGTACGATCGCGTCGCTCATGCGCATCGCACTGCACGGATTCGCCGCCGCTGTCGCTCTCTCTTCGCTGCTCGCTGGCGCCCCGGCGCTCGCGCAGTCGGGGCAGCGCAACCTGATTCAAATCGGTCAGCGTCAGTACGACGAGCTGCACTACGAAGAGGCCGTGCAGACGCTGTCTGCGGCGATTATTCGTCCCGGCAACTCACCGCAAGACGAGCTTCGCATCTACGAAATGCTCGCGTACTCGTACCAGGCGCTTCAGCGCAACGACGAGGCCGAAGGAGCGTGGCGGCTCGTGCTCGCGCGCGACCCCGAGCGACAGCCGTCGCAGGACATCTCGCCCCGCGTGCAGCAGTTTTTCACGCGCGCCCGCGAGCGGTGGGAGGGCGAAGGTCGTCCGGGAGTCGTTCGACCCGCCAGCACCACCGGCGGGACCGCGACGCCCGTCGCCGCGCCGCTCACGGAGGTTCGCATCGAGCACCGCTCGCCGCCTCAGCAGCAGCGCGGGCGGCCCGTCGCGCTCACGGCCAACGTCGTCGACCCGGGCAATCGTCACTCGCGACTCGTGCTCGCGTATCGCCACAACAACTCGGGCATCTTTCGCCGCATCGACGCGCGCGTCGACCCCGCTGGCGGCTACGCCGTCACGCTGCCGGGCGACGCCGTGCGACCGCCGCTCGTCGAGTACTACTTCGAGGCCGTCGACGGGACGGGCGTCCCCGTGCAGGCGCGCGGCGACGCGTTTGCGCCGCTCCGCATCGCTGTTCCCGAGCCCGGAGGAATCCCGTGGTGGGTGTGGGTCGGCGGCGGAGTGCTCGTCGCTGGCGCGGTCACGGGCATCGTGATCGGCGTCGTGAGCGCCTCTGGCAGCCAGCCCGCCACGCTCAACATCAACGTCGTCGGAAACTGAACACGATTTCAAAATGACCGAGTCTCGTTTTGCTCAAGTGCACGTCGAGTGCAGCCCCGAGGACGCCGACGGGATCAATGGACGGCTCTTGCTTCTCGGCGCGGACGGCATCGAGCAGCGCGACGCGAGCACGCTGCAAAAAGGCGGCGCGAAGGGCGTGACGCTGGTCGCGAGCTTCTCCGACGAAGCCGCGGCGCGCGAGGCGCTCGACGACCTCGGCGCGGACGCGCGGCTCGAGTGGGTGATCGGCGACGACTGGGCCGACGCGTGGAAGGCGCACTGGCAGCCCATGCGCCTCGGCCAGCGCATCCTCGTGGTCCCGTCGTGGATGGAGCCCGCTCCCGAGCCCGGAGACGTCGTCCTTCGCTTGGATCCCGGCCGCGCGTTCGGCACAGGCCAGCACGCCTCGACGGCGCTCGCCGCCGCCGCGCTCGAGCGCAGGCTCGAGGGGCGCTCGTTGCCGCTGGTGATCGACGTGGGCTGCGGCTCGGGCATCCTGGCGTTCGCCGCCCTGCGCATCGGCGCAGCGCGCGCGATCCTCTGCGACATCGACGCCGAGAGCATCGAGGTCACCAACAACAACGCCGCCCTCTTGTCGCTCGGCGATCGCATCGACGCGCGCGTGGGCTCGACGGACGTCATCGACGCGACCGCCTCGCTCGTGCTCGCCAACATCGAAGCCGTCGTGCTCATCCCACTGGCCGCCAAGATCGCAGCGCTCGTGGCGGAGGGCGGCGCGCTCGTCCTCTCGGGCGTGCTCGCCACGCAGCGCGACGACGTCGTCGCCGCGTATATTCCGCTGGGATTTCGCTTGGAGCGCTGCGAGCAGATGGGCGACTGGGTCGCGCCCGAGCTCGTGCGCGTCGAGCGCTGAGCGCGGCAGGGGCATCGCGTTGGCTCCGCGCGTGCGCGTGTGCTCTCTCGACCTCGCGCTCGGCGAAGGAGAGCGCTCGCTCTCTGAAGCGATCACCCACCACCTCGCGCGCGTCCTGCGCCTCGATCGCGGCGCTCGGCTCGTCTTGTTCGACGGTCGCGGCCGCGAACAAGACGCCACGCTCACCGAGCTGGTCGCGAGCAAACGTTCGTTGTCCGCGACGGTCACGCTCGAAGGCGCGCCGCGCGAGGGCGTGGTCGCAGACCGCGCGCGCGTCCACGTCCTGCAGGGCTCTGCCAAGGGCGACAAGCTCGAGCGCGTGGTGCGCGCGTGCGGCGAGCTCGGCGCGGTCGCGGTGTGGCCCGTTCAATGCGAGCGAAGCGTCGCGCGGCCCGACGCCGCCCGCGCTGAAGCGCAGCGCGCGCACCTCGCCGCCGTCTCCGTGAGCGCCAGCGAACAATGCGGTCGCGCGGACCTCCTCGACGTCGAGCCGCTCCGAACGCTCGTCGCCGCGCTCGACCGCGCGCGGGCCGTCGGGCTGGTCGGATGCGTCGCGGACGAGTCCGGCGGAGAGCCCGTCCGCCGTTGGATCGAGCGCTCGGCGGCTCGCTCGTCGCCCCTCGCCGTGCTCGTCGGCCCAGAGGGGGGCCTGAGCGACGAAGAGCGTCGAATCGCCGTCGAAGCGGGCTTCGACCGCGTCTCGTTCGGCCGACGCATCCTGCGCACCGAGCACGCCGCCGCGGCCTTTGTCGCCGTCGCCTCGGCGCTCGTGGGCGATGGCTCACGAACTGACGAGTAGTGCTTCCCCTCTCGCGCGAGAACGCGCTAATACCTGAATGGACAAATGACCACGCTGTCCGCCCTGCTCGCGCGTGAGCATGCGGTGCCGCCGCACAAACTCGACGAGGCGATTCAGCGACAGGTGCTCAACGGAGGCGACCTCGAGAGCAACCTGCTCGACGTGCAGGCCATTTCCGAAGAGGCCCTCACTCGATATCGCGCCAAGATGGTCGAGCTTGCTCCGGCGACGCGCGCAGAGCTCGCAAACGCAGACGCCGCCGCGCTCGCGCGGCTCGACCGCCTGCAGTGCGAGTCGTTTCGTGTGTTGCCGTTGCGCATCGAAGACGGCGTGCTCGTCGTGGCCGTCGTCGACCCGCCGTCCGAAGCGGCGCGCGCCAGCCTCGAGAGCGCCGCAAAGATGCCGCTGTCGCTGCGCTCGACGCTGGGCTTTCGCCTCGCGTGGGCGCTCGCGCGGCACTACGGCAGCGAGCTGTCGCCCAGGCTCCGTCGCCTCGCCGATCGCCTCGCGAGCGGGACGTTCGTCGCGCCCGTCGCGCCCGCTGCCGACGAGCACGCGCAGCCCGCGCGCTCCGCCGGCGGCGTGAAGGTCAAGACCGCGGTGCTCTCTGCGCTCTCTGCGCTCTCTGCGATCGTCGACGACGAAGACGAAGACGAAGACAGCGCCTCGCGAGAGAGCGACGCGCCCGCGCCCGGCGAAGCGTCGTCGCGCAGCGATCATCCGCCGGCGGCCCCAGCGCACGAGCGCACGTCGCGAGAAGAGATCCTTCGACAGATCGACACGGCGCAAGACCGCGACGCGATCCTCTCCCGCGTCCTCGATTTCGCCGCAGAGCGCCTGCGCTACGTCGCGCTCTTCGTCGTGCAAGGCGACGTCGCCGAAGGGCTCGACGCGCGCGGCGACGGGCTGCCTGCGACGATGGTGCGGCGCATCGCTGTTCCGCTCGATAGCCCGAGCTCGTTTCGCGCGCTGCGCGAGCGCGGAGCGCCCATCGTCGGCGCCGTGTCCAACACCGGCACCGACGCCGTCGTGCGCAGCGACCTCGGCCGCGACAGCGCCCGCGCCGTCGCGCTCGTCCCCATTCACATCGGCGGTCGCGTCGTGCTCATGGTCTGGGCCGACCACGGACCGGACGTCCTCGACCTCGCCGCGCTCGACGAGGTCGTCGCGATCTGCGGTCACGCAGCAAACGCGTTCGAGCGGCTCATCCGCGAGCGCAAAGCCCGCAAGGGCGGGCCCGCCGTCGACGCCACCCGCGTCACCGTCGGCGCCATCGCGCGCCGCGTCGCTGAACAGCGCGGCGTTCAATCGCTGCGCGCGCTCGCCGCGCGCCCGTCGGATCCAGTCCCCGCGCCCGACGCCGAGCGCGTCGAGGAGCCCGCTCCTTCGGTCGAACCTGAAGCGACGCCGCAACAGCCCGAAGTCGCGTCTGCTTCCGAAGCTGTGAGCGTCGAGCCCGCCGTCGAACCGCCGCAAACCGAGGGCCCCGCCGCGTCTGCGCTCGATTCGTCGCCCGGCGAAGTCGCGTTCAACAGCGACCCCGAGGTGACCCGACGCGGGCTGCGCGCGCCCGAAGGAAGCGGTCGCTTCGTTCACGGCGGCCGCGTCCCTGTCTCGGTCGACGTCATCGGGCCGCTCCCTGCGCGCGGCGGATCGATCCCGCCCCCCAAGCCGGCGGACGGCGCAGACGAGGTCAACGCGCTCAAGCTCGTCGCCGAAGTCGTGCGCACCTCCGCGCTCTCGGACAGCACTGCTGAGCAGCTCGTCGCGCTCGGCGAGAGCTCGCTCGACGCGGTGTTTCGGTACTTTCCTGGCCCGACGCAGCATGATCGATCGGAGCCGCGCTCGAGGGTGCCGCGCGCCGCCGAAGTCGGCCCGCTGCTCAGGCTCGTGGTGATGTTTCGACACGCCGCCGCCAACAAGCTCAGCGATCAGCTCGAGTCGGTCGACCCCGAGCAGCGCTACTACGCCACGCTCTGCCTCGGCGAAGTGGTGTTTCCTGCGGCGCTTCCGCGGTTGGGAGCACGCTTGTTCGACGCCGACGCGCCAACGCGTCGCATCGCGCTCGAGTCCCTGCGCGCGTACCGAAAGCTCTCCGAGTTCGAGCGCGTGTTGCGCTCGCTTCGCAGCACGCTCTCGGACGCGACCGTGCCCGTCGAGCGCCGACGCCTCGCCGCGCAAGCGCTCGCCGACCTTCGCGACAGCGAGGCGATCCCCGCGCTGCTCACGGGCCTCAACGACAGTGAGCCCTCCGTTCGTTCGCTCTCGCAGCGCGCCCTGGTCGTGCTCGCGCGGCAAGACTTCGGCGAGGATGCGCGAGCGTGGCGCGAGTGGTGGGAGCGCGCGGCCGGGCGACACCGCATCGAGTGGCTCATCGAAGCGCTCGTGCACGACGACTCCAACGTGCGACACGAGGCTGGCGAAGAGCTGAAGAAGCTCTCGGGCATCTTCGTGGGCTACTACTTCAACCTCCCGCGCCGCGAGCGCGACCGCGCGCAGCAGCAGTACCGCGAGTGGTGGGAGCGCGAGGGCCGCAGCCGCTTCGTTCGCTGAGCCACCAAGGTGGTCGACGACGCGAAGCGACGCGCGAGGCGCTACAGGTCTTCGGGGCGGATCGTGTCGCGCGTGTCGACCGCGGTGCGGATCACGTTGCGCGCGCGGCTCAGCGCCTGATCGTCCTGCTCCGCCTGGCACCACGTCTCGATGCGCTCGCCGAGGTCCGCCGACCAGCGCACGAGCGAGAGCACGCGGCTCGCGCCGAGCGGGCCGCGCTCGATGGCCGCTGCTTGCGAGAGCGAGCACTGCAGGGCGCTCGCGGCGGCGGCGCGGTTCCACCGGCGGGCCGAGGCGGGAAGGGCGCGCAGACCCTCGTCGGACGCGAGGCGATCGAGCGATGCGCGCGCGTCGTCGATCGCTTCGGAGAGCCCTTCGTGCAGCACGCCCGAGAGCGCCTCGCACATCACCACGATGTCGCGGATGTGCCCGTGCGCGGCGAGGTCCGAGCAGCGAACGAGCAGCAAATCCCGCGGCGATTCCATTTGCGGAAGCAGGTCTTCCACCGCGAGGTCTGGCGCTTCGACGACGCCCGCCACCGCGAGCACGTCGGTCCAACGCTTGAGCGGCAGCGTGTCGTGCTCGTCGGGGTCGATCGCGCCTCGCACGAGGCCGAACTGCCGTCGCGTGGCGTCTGCCGTGGCGCGCGCGTGACGGCGGCGAAGCTCGAAGTCCGACGGCCTCTGCGCCCAGTCTCCGACGATGCCTTCGAGCGCTTCGCGCAGGGCGTTGCTCTGCTCGCTGGCGAGCGGCGTGGGCTCGGCGACGGCGAAGTGCACGCCCTGCAGCGACTCGCCGATCTGCAGCGCGAGAAACACGTGCTCTTGCGCGCGGGCGATTCGTCGCGCGTCGAAGGGCTCGAAGGCGTCCGCGTGCTCGCCGAGCGCGGCGAGCGCCGAGAACGCAGCGCTTCGTCGCCAGTAGGTCGACGCGCGGTCGAGCGCATCCGTCGAGGCGGGCTCGGCGAGGGCGGCGCGCGAGAGCTCCGAGGCCAACGCCTGCGCGTACGTGAGCGGAACGCCGCGCTCCGTCGCGCGCGCGAGCGCCACCCACGCGACGAGCTCGGGCAAGTCGTAGAGCCAGAACGCGTCGCCCGCGGTCGGACATCGCTCGACGACCGAGCGAACTCCCCCGTGCAACAGCGGAACCTTGTCGAGTGCGACGCGCAACCAGTCGTGCATGAGCTTCGTGCGAGCCAATAACACCACGTTCGCCGCTCGTTGGGTAATTAACCGAGCGCGGCCGCGACGCTCTCGCCCACGATTTCCAAGAGCTCGTCGAGCGTGGGCAGGTCGATGGTGAGGGGCGGGGCGATGTAGACCGTGTCGCCGAGGGGACGGACGTACGCGCCCCGCGCGCGGGCCTCGGTGTAGACGCGCCAGCCCGCGTCTGCGAGGTAGCCAGAGTCGCCCAGATCGATCGCGCCGATCGCGCCGAGCGCGCGCGGGCGGCGAAGGGAAGGGACGCGCTCTTGCAGCGCGGCGAAGGCGCGCTCGATGCGGGGAGCGATGCGCGCGACGTTCTCGAGCACGCGCTCGTCGCGGTACACCGCGAGGACTTCGCGCGCGACGGCGCAGCCGAGAGGATTGCCGCAATACGAGTGGCCGTAGAGAAACGCGCGGTCTCTTCCGCCGCGAAATCCCTCGTAGACGCGCTCGTTGACGATCGTGGCCGCGAAGGGAAACAGCGCCCCCGAGAGCCCCTTGGCCGAGCACAGCACGTCCGGCACGACGCCCGCGCGCTCGCACGCCCAGAACGTCCCGGTGCGACCGAGCCCCGTGAACACCTCGTCCACGATCAAGAACACGTCGGCGCGGTCGCACGCGGCTCGAAGAGCCCGAAGAAACTCAGCGCCGTACATGCGCATCCCGTCCGCGCCTTGCACGAGCGGCTCGACGATGACCGCGGCGATGTCGTCGTGCTCGCGCAGCGCGCGCTCGATGGCCGCGAACGAGCGCGCCCAGCCCTCGGGCTCGCTCGGCGACGGCGCGCGCAGGACGTCGAACAGCAGCGGCCCGTACACCGCGCGAAACGCGTCGATGCCACCCACGCTCGTCGCGCCGACGGTCTCGCCGTGAAACGCCCCCGAGAGCCCGATGAATCGCTGGCGAAGCGCCCCTGCGCCGGCCGCGGCGTTCTGCGCCCAGTACTGCGCGCAGAGCTTGATCGCGACCTCGACGGCGGTGCTTCCGTCGTCCGAGTAGAACACTCGGCGCAGCTTGCGATCGGCCGCAAGCGACGGATCGTCGTGGCCCGGCATCGTGGCGGCGAGCTCGCTCGCGAGGCGCGCGGCGGGCTCGTGCGTCAAGCCGCCGAGCGCGACGTGAGAGAGAGAATCGAGCTGTGTTTTTGCAGCGCGAACGAGCCTCGGATGCCGATGGCCTAGCGTGGCGACCCACCACGAGCTGTTTCCGTCGATGTAGCGAGTCCCGTCGACGTCCCAGAAGCAGGGCCCCTCGGCGCGCGCTACGACCAGGGGCGCTGCGCTCTCGTCGTGCGCGGGCGTGTACGGGTGCCACACGTGCGCGCGGTCGAGCGCGAGGATCTCGTCGCGGGCGCTCATGCTCCCTCTCGCCAACGCACGCCGTGGCGGCGCAAGAGGTCGTAGAAATCCGTGCGATTTCGCCCGGCGACGCGCGCTGCGGCGGTGACGTTTCCGTTCGCGCGGCGCAGGACCTCGACGATGTACGCTCGCTCGAAGGCGTCGCGCGCGTCCTTGAGCGTGGGCAGCGGGCGGTTGGGATCGGTCAGGACGTGAATGGGATCGACGGTCGCGATGTCACCGGTCGCGCTCGGCGCGTCGGCCTCATCGCTCGTCGACGTCGCGCTCGCGCGACGCGGAGCGGTGGTGCCTGCGAGGCGCGCGAGGTCATCGGCGCTGAGCTCGTTGCCCGAGGCGAGCACGGCGGCGGCCTCCATGAGGTTGGCGAGCTCGCGGACGTTGCCGGGCCAAGACCACTGCAGCATCCAGTCGATCGCCGCCCGCGACAGCGCTGGGACTTGCAGGTTGTGCCGCGCGGACGCTCGCTCGAGAAACACCTCAGCGAGCAAGACGATGTCTTCGCGGCGCTCGCGCAGCGGCGGCATTTCGAGCGGAACCACGTGGAGTCGAAAGAAGAGATCCTCGCGAAATCGCCCGCGGACGAGGTCTGCTCGGAGGTCTCTGTGCGTCGCTGCGAGGACGCGCACGTCCGCCTCGCGCTCGGTGCTCGAGCCGACGGGCGTGTAGCGGCGCTCTTGCAGCACGCGCAGCAGCTTGACCTGCACGTTGAGCGGCGCGTCGCCGATTTCGTCGAGGAAGAGCGTGCCCCCGCGGGCTGCGGCGAAGAGCCCCTCGCGGTCCTTCGCCGCGCCGGTGAACGCGCCGCGCACGTGTCCGAACAGCTCGCTCTCGAGCAGCTCCATCGGGATCGCGCCGCAGTTGACGGCCACGAAGGGGGCCTTCGCGCGGGCAGAGAGCTGGTGAATCGAGCGCGCGGCGAGCTCTTTGCCCGTCCCGCTTTCTCCCGTGATGAGCACGGTCACGTCCGCTGTGGCGATGCGCGCGATGAGCTCGCGCGCGGACGCGATCGAGCGCGAAGTGCCGAGGATCGAGCCGCTGACCTCTTCGCCGACGATGCGACGAAAGTCCGCGACCTCGCGGCGGAGCGACGCGTTTTCGATGGCGTGACGCACGCGCTGCAACAGCTCGTGGTGATTGAACGGCTTCGTGAGAAAGCCGAACGCTCCGCGTCGCATGGCTTCGACGGCGGTGTCGATCGTGCCGTGCGCGGTGAGCATGATGACGGGAACGTCCGGCGCGCGCGCGCGAAACTCCGTGAGCAGCGAGAGGCCATCGCCGTCGGGCAAGCGAAGGTCGAGGACGATCGCGTCGAGCGCGCCGTGGCCGACGCGGTCGCGCGCCTGCGCGGCGGTGACCGCGTGTTCGGTGCGATAGCCGTTGGCCTCGAGGCGCATCGAGAGCAGGGTGAGCATCTCGGCTTCGTCGTCGACGAGCAGGATCGATGGCGCTGGCGGGGGAACCGAGCGTCGGGGCGGAGAAGAGTTCACGGATCGACCGACTGCCCTCCTGCTGCATCCGCGGGTGCAACGCAACCCCTTACGGCGGCGCGGCGCGGTGCAGCTCGAGCGGGAGCCACAGCTCGAACCGCGCCCCGGACTCGTTGTCCGGCGTCGGGACGAGCCGGGCTTCGCCGCCGTGCGCGCGGGCGACCTCGCGGGCGAGCGCGAGCCCGAGGCCGACGCCGACGCGCCCGCTGCCCTTCGTCGTCGCCGTCACAAACGGGTCGAACAGCTTCGCGCGCGCCGCGTCCGGGACGCCCGGCCCGTCGTCTTCGACGCGGACACACGCCCACGCGACGCGCTGCGGACGCGCCCTTGCGTCGTCGAACAGCGCTGATGGCGCCTCGTCGACGCGACGGACGAGCACGCGCACCGCGCTGCCTCCGGTCGCGACCTGCGCGGCGTTTCGCAGCAAATTCGCGATCGCGCGCTCGAGCAACGCCGGGTCCATCGTGCGCGTAAACGAAGCGCTCTCGGCGACGAGCTCGAACGTCACGGCGCGGCGCTGCGCGTCCTCGCGCTCCGCGGCGATCGCCTCGCGCACCACGTCGAGCACCGAGCCTTCGGTGTGCATCTTGACCACGCTCGCGGCGCGCAGGCGCGAGAGGTCGAGCAAGTTGTCGACGAGGTCGATCTGCGTCTCGTTTGCGCGTCGCGCGATGGCCACGAGCGAGGATTGCTTGGCGTCGAGCGCGCCGGCCGTGCCGTCTTCGAGCAGGGCGAGCGCCTCGCGGATCTTCGCGAGCGGCGTGCGCAGCTCGTGAGAGACCGACGCGACGAAGCCCTCTTTGAGCGCGTCGAGCGCGGCGAGCGCGTGCCGCATGCGCTCGAGCTCGTCGGCCAGCTCGGTCACCTCCGCCGGGCCGTCCACCGGCGCGATCGGCGCGAAGTCTCCGCGCCCGAGCCGCGAGGCGTCCCTCGCGATGCGCGCCAGCGGCGCCGCGACGGACCGCGTGACCCACCGCGCGAGCCACGCGACCACCGCCACGACCACCGCGGTCAGCAGCCCCGCAAACGCCAACGAGCGCTGCCCAGTCGTGCGCGCGCGCGACTCTCGAACGGCGATCTCTCGATGAAGCTCGAACGACTGCGAGATCCACAGGTCCGTCAGCCGCTCGTCGAGCGCGTTGCGCGCCGCTCTCGCCGCGGTCGTGCGCAGGACCTCGCACGTGTCGCCGTCGAGCGCGCGCTGCGCGAGCGACTCGTACCGCAGCCCGAGCTGCCGCATCTCTGCGCCCACGTGCGGGCCGACGTGCCTGTCCTTGTCACGCAACGTTTGCAGCGAGTCGCTGAGCGTCGGCCGCACTGCGCTCTGCGCCGCGCCGCGATCGCACGCGTCGCTCGCGTGGCGCATGGCGACTTCGACCGCCCACATCGCGCGGTGCAGCGTCTGTTGCTCGTCGATCGCGCCCAGCTCGTCGTCGCGCAGCTCGCGCAAATAGTGGTCGATGCGGCGCAACGAGAACGTCCCGAGCGCGACGGTGATCGCCAGCGCGAGCGCCAGCGACCCGTGCGAGAGCGAGAGGGCGGCGCCGAGCGTCCACGGACGAGCGCGTCGAGCTGGGGTCATGTCGTTCGTATGCAACGAACCCATCGGTTTTCGCTACGGTCAACGCCTGGCAATGAGCGACAGCGCGCGCGCGATGGCAGGACGAGTCGGATTGGGCTTGATCGAGGGCAACCTGCGGTTTCAGCGCGACGTGTTCGAGCCGCGGCGCGCTGCGTTCGAGCAGCTCATCGAGGGACAGACCCCCCGCGCGCTCTACGTCGGCTGCTCGGACTCGCGCGTCGTGGCAGAGCTGATCCTCGACGTCGCGCCGGGTGAGCTGTTCGTGGTGCGCAACATTGGAGCGATCGTTCCGCACTCGGATGACCTCGCGTCGACGAGCCTCGGGGCGGCGATCGACTACGCGATCCACGTGCTGCAGGTGCCCGACATCGTCGTGTGCGGCCACGATTTGTGCGGTGGATTGCGGGCGATCGTCGACGGAACCTCTCGCGTCGGCTCCCACCTCGAGCGCTGGCTCCGCAAGGGCTCGTCCGACGTCAAGGGCTTCGACCTGCTCGATCACGTCAGCGAAATGTCCCTCGAAGAGCTGGTCGAGCGCTTCGTAAGCGTGCAGGTCGACACGCTCGGCGACTACGACGTCGTCGCCGAGGCGCGCGCCGAAGGCCGACTCCACCTTCACGGCGCCGTCTACGATCCCCGCACAGGAAAGCTGCGAATCCGCCAAGATTCTGGGGGCTTTCGCGAGGTCTCGCCGGTCGAAGCCCGCGCGAGCCTGCTGCCGCCGCCCTGAGCGCGCTCAGCGCTGGATCGACGCGAGCATGGCGAGCAGCGACGGCAGCGGGTCGGGCAGCTCGGCGACGTTGGCGAACGCGCCGTTGGACTTCAGCTCGAACCGCGGGTCGAAGATCGTGCCCCCGACCACCTTCACGTGCGGATAGCGCGACTCGAGCGCGTCGAGCAGGACCAGCGAGTGCTTCTCGGCCGCCGACGAGTTGAGCGCGTACAGGACCGCGCACCAAACGTCGGCGCTCAGCGCGTACGCCTTGCCCGCGTTGCGCACGAGCTCGGCGAGCCATCGACGCTCTTCGACGAGCCCGAGCATCCCTTGCGGCAGCCGCGCGACCACGACGAACTGCGCGCGCTCGACGGGACCCACCGCCGCCGTGCTCGACGCGGTGTCGATCTTCGGCGCCGTCGGATGCACCACTGGAGGCTTCGGCGGCGCGACGGGCGGAGGCTTCGGCGCTTCGACCACGACGCCCTTGAGCACGCGCTTGGGCGGCGGCGTGGGCGGCGTCGGAGCGGGCGTCGGAGCAGGCGTCGCGATGCGGGCCCTCGGCGTCGGAGCGGGCTCTGCGCTGGGCTTCTGCGGCGCGAGCTCTGCGCTGGGCTTCTGCGGCTCTTGGGGCCGGTCGGCGACGCGCTCGCCGCTGCTCTTCTTCAGCTTGAGCACTTGCTCGCGGAGCTGGCGCGCGAAGTCGTCGGCGCCCGACGGCCGCTCCTTGCGTTCGCGCGCGATGGCGCTCTGCGCGATTTCGGCGATGGGCAGCGGGATCGCCTCGAGCATCGCGGGCGCGACGGGCAGCGGTGGGTCCGTGCTCAGCCGACGAAACGCCGCCGCCATCGCGTCGTCGCGAAACGGAAATCCCCCAGTCAGCATCTCGAACAGCATCATGCCCGCCGAGTACACATCAGTGCGCTCGTCGATCGGGTCGTTGACCAGCGCCTCGGGGGACATGTAGTCGAGGCTTCCGACGATGTTGCCCGTGCGCGTGACGCGCCGATCGCCTTCGCTCGGCATGAGCGAGCGAGCGATGCCGAAGTCGAGCAGCTTGACCACCTCGGGCGCGCCCTTCGCGATCGCCACGTTGGACGGCTTCAGATCGCGGTGAATGATCTGCGCCTCGTGCACGGCTTCGAGGCCGTCGAGCACGCCGAGGATCACGCGCACCGCGTCGGCCCAGGGCAGGGCGCGCAGTCGTTCGATGCGGGCTGAGAGCGCCTCTCCCTCGACGAGCTCCATCACGATGCAAGGCATCCGCCCGTGAACGAACCCGAAATCGAGGATCTCGACCACGTTGGGGTGCCGCACGCGGGTCATGAGCGCCGCCTCGCGCTCGAAGCGCATCGCGTGCTCTTCGCTGCCGTTCTCGGGCAACACCTTCACGGCGACGTCGCGCTCGAGCCGCAGGTGCCTCGCGCGAAAGACCTGGCCCATCCCGCCCACGCCGATCGCAGACTTGATCTCGTACTTGCCCAGCACGACTTCGCCTGCGCGAAGCGTGGCGGCCGCGACGCGAATCGACCCCGCTGCGGGCAGAGTCTCCTGTCCCGATACGTCGCCCTCTCGATTCGTCATGCGGTGCGAACCATCGGTGAACCTACCACGAGCCCTGCGCAGGACTGCATCGTCCAACGCAACGCTACCGCGAGCACTATGCGACCGCGAGCGGCGAATACTGGCCGTCGATCAATCGCTCGACGAGGCGTCCTGCACCGACGAGGCGTCTGGGGAGGATGTTCCCGAGTCGGTGACGACGCCGGAGTCCGTGACGACTCCCGAGTCGGTCACGACCTGTCCCCCGCGGCAGCGCTCGTGGACGGTGCTGGCGTTGCGCATCGAGACCACGGGGCAGCACACACACGCCTGTCCGTTGCCCGAGCACGGCTGGTTGGGGTCCGTAAACGAGTAGCAGCCGCGGCTCGTGCCAGAGCCCGTGCGGTCGCAGTCGTTGACGCTCTCGCAGCGCGCGCCGATGGGGGCTTCTTCGCACCCGCCGAGGGCGGAGCCGAGCGTGAGCGACAGGACGAGCGAGAGGAGAGCGCGTGCGTGAAAAGCCATTGGTGAGCCGCGCGGTGGTACTCGAAAGGGGCCGGTCGTTCAACCGCCGTCGTACGCGCAACGAAAGCCCAGCCACTCGCGGCGCTCGGTCGCGCCGAGGCGATGGCGGTACGTCGTGCGCGCGTACGCGGGCCCCTGCGTAAACGATCCTCCGCGATAACCATGCTGGTTCTGTGTGGGTTGTCGCAGTCTGGGGGCGACCCGCAGC
>JAAFIF010000193.1 GCA_013298625.1 Myxococcales bacterium | reverse complement strand
GGGCGCGCGCTGCGGATGAGCGGATGGTGACGTTCTCGAATGCCATGCTCGACATGCGCGTCACCGAAGGTCATCGCATGGTGACGCGGGCTTCGGGCGCTCGAGGCTGGTCGATCGTCGAAGCAGGCACGCTGCCCACAAGACGCGGGCCTTACGAGTTTCCCATCTCTGCGCAGGGGCCAATCCCCGACGACATCGTGGCGCCGAATGGTTCGGTGCAGCCGCGCGACCTGACGCTCGATCAGTGCCGCTTTATCGGTCTTTGGATTACCGACGGCACCATTGATCGCAAGGGCTGGCGAGGAATTGAGATCACTCAATCGAACCGCTATCCGGAAGCGAACAAGGAGATTCGCCGCATCCTCACTGCGTGCGAGTTTGATTGGAAGCACTCTGAATCGAAACACGCGACCGGCCTAGAGCGCGATGGCGGCGTTCAGCATCGTTACCGTGTGCCTCGCGGCACGGGCTTTGGGCCGCAGAAACGCCGCGGATACGTAGCGCTTGAAGCGTACTTGGATAAAGACTTCAGCCCGCTGTTGTTCGGTCTGAACGCAGCGCAGACAGGCGCGCTGATCGAGGGGCTATGGCTCGGCGACGGCGTGAAGAACGTCACAGAGCCGCTTAAGCGAGGCCGTCATAGCTGGCCCATTGTAAACACCAACACGACGCTGCTTGATCGGCTGCAGCGCCTCGCGGTGCTCCGGGGGTTCTCTGCCAACATCAGCGCTCCGAAGTACAACGGCCCTCGCTCTACGCGTCCAATCTATCGAATCTCGATTCGTCATCGCGCCTCGATCGCGACAAACAAGCGGAGCGTTCCGACGAGCGGCGGCAACCCAGCAAGATTCGAGACGGAGTACAGAGAGGAGCGTGTTTGGTGCGTAACCAACGAGCTCGGGACGATCTTCACGCGGCGCAACGGGAAGGTCGTTGTCATGGGTCAGTGCGCGCTGTTCACCGAGGGGACCGACGTTCCGCAGGTCAAGTGCGTGATCTTCATGCGCCCGACGCTCTCGAAGGCGCTGGCGTTTCAGATGATGGGGCGTGGGATGCGCCCTTGCGCTGCGACGGGGTTCGCGGACTGCGTGATCCTCGACCACGCGGGCGTGCTGCCGATCCACGGGCACCCGATGGAGCCGCAGGACTACACGCTCACGAGCGCGAAGACGAAGGCGACCGGGCCCGCGCAGACGAAGAACTGCCCCGACTGCGGCGAGACCGTGGCGATCGGGACCACGCTCTGCGCGTGCGGGCACGTGTGGGAGCGCGCTGAGCGCGAGGGTCCTACGGTCGTTCCCGGCAAGCTCGAAGAGGTCAAGCCGAAGGAGCCCAAGGTGCTCCCGCCCATCGTCGAGCGCGGGATGATCCGCAGGGCGTTCGCGATCGCCGCGCGCAAGGGCGTCGAGGGCGACGACGCGCGACGGTACGCGCGCGGCATCCTGCGCAAGCAGCTCCACCGCGAGCCAGATCCCGAGCTGCTCGCGCAAGAGGCGGACGCGATCCGAGCGGCGCGCGCCGCGGCCGCGGCGATCGAGGTGATGGTCGCGGCGAACGAGGCTGAGACGGGGCTCGAGGCCAGGGCGGTGACCGAGCCTGCGCCCGTGGTGGTGGACGAGACGGAGGTGCGGTTTTGACGGCGTACGAGCTCGAGGTCGCTGGGCTGGTGTTCGTGCGCGACGAGCGCGCGTCCCTCGTGGCCGTGCGCGGCCCGCAGGCGCTGTGCGACGAAGCGAAGGCCCAGGTTGCGCGACGAGTGACGGCGATGGGCGCGCCGCGCTCGACGCTGAGCGGTCGACGATGGGGCGCGTGCGAGCAGTGCGGTGACGCGATGGACTCGAACCGCGGCGGGTGGTGCGAGCTCTGCGCACTCGCGCGGCGCGTGGCGCTGCGAAAGAGCGGGGTCGCGCTGTGAAGAGCCTGAGCGTGCTGGTCGCATACAAGCTCGGGTCACCGGCGAACGCCAAGCGCGGGAGCTCGCGTCTCTCGCAGTCGCGCCGGAAGTCGACAGAGCGGCAGATCGGGACCGTCGCCGTCGCCGGCAACCGCGACGACGTGCCGGAGTTCCCTGTGGTCGTCACGCTCACGCGCATCGCCCCGCACGAGCTCGACGACGACAATCTCGCGTTCGCGTTCAAGGCGATGCGCGACGGCGTCGCTGATGCGCTCGGCGTCCGCGATCGCGACCCGCGTGTGTCCTGGCGCTACGCGCAGCGCAAGCCGAAGACGCCGCGAACCTACGGCGTCGAGATCACCGTGGAGGCGCGTCCGTGATGGAGCCCCACGTCGCCGTCGTGCCTCACAAGATGGTGAGCGGCCTTCGACCGCCGACCGACGGCAAGACGTGGGACTTCACGAAGATTCCGCGCACGCCCAGCAACGAGGCGGCGGTCGTCGCGCATTGCCGCGTGCTCCCGCTGATCGAGGCCTGCGCGACGAAGTGGCGAAGCGACGCGCTGATGATGGCGCCGGTCGTGATGCGCGACGGCGCCCCGGTGTACGCGCAGCCGCGACTCACGAAGGGATCGCTCGCGGCGGTGCGCGCGGAGGGCTTCGACGTGGTGTGCTGGGCGCTCGTCGCGGACTTCGACAGCGTCCCGAAGACCGAGTGGAACGACGAGCGACGCGGCGCGCAGCTCGAAAAGATCATCGAGCACCCCGCGTTCGCGTGCGGGCTCTGGTACTTCACGGCGCGCGGCCTGCGGCTCGTGCACACGCTGAAAGAGCCCGTGCCCGTCGAGCAGTACGAGGCGCTCATGGCGAGTTGGCGCGCGGAGTTGCTCGACCAGGGGCTCGGCATGGATGAGTTCGGGCTGCTGCTCGACCCCGCGTGTAAGGACTGGACGCGCCTGCAGGGGCTGCGCGACGTGATCCGCCCCGACGGGCTGTTTCAGAGCTACCCGCTCGGCGGGAGGCTCGTGCTGCGCGACCCGCCGACGGCCACCACGCAAGAGAGCGTCGAGCGCGCGCAGAAGCGCAAGGCCGGCAAGCGGATCGACGCGCCGAGCTCGTTCGCAGAGGCCCTGCCCGAGCGATGGGTGGGGCGCGCGCAGGCCCTGGCCGCGGCGATGCTCTCGGTGCGCGAGGGGTGGAACGATGCGTTCTTGTGCCTGAGCGGCGCGCTCGTGCAGCGCGGCGTGCCCGGCGGCGAGATCCCCGCGATCGTCGAGGCCGTCTCGCGCGGGACGCAGAACGACAACGCCACGGACAACCGCGTCACCAACGCGCGGCGCACGGTTGACCTCGCGGTGCGCGGCGAGCCGATCCGAGGATGGGACGCGCTGCTCGTCGGCTACCCGAGGGTGGCGGACGCCCTCGAGCGAGCGTTGGTGAACCTCGGCGCGAGCGGCGAGCCATTGCCCCCGCGCGCGGCCGCGGGGCTCGAGCTGCAAGAGGCGCTGCGCAACGCGCCCGACGGGGTGAGCGGCATCGAGGCCGGGTGCGGCACGGGCAAGACCTACAACACCGAAGAGGTCGCGTGCTCGCGCGCGCGGCGCGGCGGACGCCAGGACGTCAAGACGGTGATCAGCGCGCCGACGAACAAGCTCGCCAAGCAGATCGCGAGCAACATCGCGCGGCGCGGCCTGCCCGTGCTCCGGGTGTTCTCGCCGCCGAGCGAGCTCGGGGCCGACGGGGAGCCGGTGTGCAGGTTCGCCGCGAACGCGCGAGAGATCGCAGGCGCGGGGCTGAGCGTGCCGTTCGAGTTCTGCCAGGGCCGCGGCGACGATGATCGCGCGTGCCCCCACCGCGACGAGTGCACGGTCGCGAGCGGGTTCGAGGGCGACCCCGAGGCGAAGGTGGTCGTCGGTAACCACGGGCTGCTGTCGCGGCTCGCGAAGGACGCGGGCAAGACGGGCCTGTTCGCGATCGACGAGCCGCCGCCGGTGCTCGTCACGCACCGGATCAGCGGCGCCGACCTCGCGCGCCTCCGGCAGCTCTGGACCGCGTTCGCGAAGGACTGGATCGAGGCGATGACCGTCCCGGTCGAGATGGCCGAGTGGTGGCTGCGCGACATGCTGCCCGAGGTCCCCTCGGAGCTTTCGCGCATGATCCCCGACCGCGAGCTCGACCGCGTGCGGGAGACGCCGGCGCAGACGCAGATCCGCTGGCCCTGCATGGAGCGCGCGCGGAGCCACGGCGACTACGCCCGCGAGCTCGGGCAGGCCGGACGCGCCGCGAGCGTCCTGCGCGCGGTGTGGGGCAGCCAGGCGCGCTGGATCGTGTGGGTCGAGGAGCGAATCATCGACGGCCAGCGCGAGCGCACGCTCATGTTCACCGGGCCGGACGAGCGGCTCGTGAGCGTCCTGCGGCGCGAGGGGCGAACGGTGCTGCTCGACGCCGCGCTCGACGTCCCCGGCTACAGCGCAGCGTGCGGGTACGACCTCACCTCGCGCGTGTCTCGCGTGTGGGCCCGCGATGGCGCGCCGGTCGCGCGGACGTGGCTCCGCTGGGGCGCAGGCACGCGCAAGCGACTGATGGAGGGCGGCGAGCTGCAGGTCAGCGTGTTCGCCAACGCCCTGCGCCGCGCTCTCGCGTGGGCCGCCGAGGATCCCCGCTGCAAGCGCGTCGGCGTGTTCTGCATCAAGCCGTTCCGCGCCTGCCTCGACGCCGCGCTCGCGTGGCTCGGAGTTGACGAGAATGGCGATTCTGGTACCGCGCAGGCGCGCGCGCAGGATTGTCTCACCAAAGCTGGCGTACCGAGGCGCTACGCTGATACAATTCGCGATTGCCTCGTCCCAGTGCTCGCCGCGTTCGGCGGGACCATCGAGACGGGGCACTACGGAGCACTTCGAGGACTCGACGGTTGGATAGGCGCAGACGCGACGATCACGCTCGGAGACCCGTGGCCCAGCCTGCTGGCCACGAAGCACGAGCACGCGTACTTCGCAGGGACGACGTCGGAGGGCGCCTCGCGCTCGCGCTGGCAGGTCGAGAGGGAGCTCGAGCAGGCGCACGGCCGACTGCGCGCTCCGGGGATCGCGGCGCCCGCACGAGCCCTTCACGTTGGCACGGTGCTGCCCCGTGGGCCGGGGTGGGACGCG
>JAAFIF010000123.1:4127-23178 GCA_013298625.1 Myxococcales bacterium | reverse complement strand
GCGACGACGTCGCGATGGACCCGTCCATCACCCTGCGCCCCAAGGGCGAGGTCCCCGTGCGCGTGCGCTGGCGCTGACGAGCGCGAGGATCACCGTGGACGACGCGCGAGCAGCGCTCGCTTGGTCACTTCGACGGCGAACACGTACGCAGCGGTGACGAGCACGAGCAACGCGAGCAGCGGCAGCGGCAGCGGAACCAAGCCCACCCAAGCGCCCATCGGCGTGTATGGGAGCGTCACCGCCACGAGCGCCACGGCCGCGGACAAGCGCAAGAGCCAGCGGCCCGGGCGGCTCTTGTAAAACGGCCTCCACGTGCGGACCACCAGCGCGACCGCCACCTCGGTGAGCAGCGACTCGACGAACCAGCCCGTGCGAAACATCGCCGGAGACGCGTGCACCACTGCGTACAACAACGCGAACGTGAGCAGGTCGAACACGCTCGAGACCACGCCGAACACCAGCATGAAGCGTCGGATCGCCGCGATGTCCCAGCGCAACGGACGGGCGAGCTGCTCGTCGTCCACCGCGTCGCTGGCGATCGCCATCGCTGGGATGTCCGACAAGAAGTTGTTGAGCAACACTTGCGCGGCGAGCAGCGGCAAGAATGGCAAGAACGCCGCGGCGACGGCCATGCTCAGCATGTTTCCGAAGTTGGCGCTCTCGGTGGTCTGAATGTACTTGAGCGTGTTGGCGAAGGTCCGTCGCCCCTCGAGCACACCGTCGCGCAGCACGCGCAGGTCGCGCTCGAGCAAGACGAACTCTGCCGCGTCGCGGGCGACGTCGGTCGCGCCTTCGACCGAGATCCCCACGTCCGCAGCGTGCAGCGCGGGCGCGTCGTTGATCCCGTCGCCCATGTATCCCACCACGTGACCCATCTTGCGCAGCGCGAGGATCACGCGCTCTTTCTGGTTCGGATCGACCTCGGCGAAGACGCTCGTGCGCTCAGCCGCGTGCCAGAGCGCCTCGTCGCGCAGCGCAGCGATCTCTGCTCCGGTCATCACGCGCTCGACCGGCAGCCCCACTTCGCGCGCCACGTGCACGGCCACCGCCCGCGCGTCGCCAGAGATCATCTTGACGCTCACGCCCAGGCTGGCGAGCTGCTCGACCGCGTCGCGCGCCCCGGCCTTGGGAGCGTCTCGCAGCTCGATCAGCCCCTCGAACACCAGCTCGCGCTCGTCGCGCTTGTCGTACGCGGGCTTGCTCGCGATCGCCCGCGACGCGACGCCCAGCACGCGCGTGCCCCGCGCTCCGTACTCTTCGAGCATCGCGAGCAAGCGCGCTCGCTCACCGTCGGTCAGCGTGAGCGCGAGGCCGTCGGCGCCGCGGACGTGAGAGCAGACCGAGAGCACCTGCGCGAGCGCCCCTTTGCTCACGATCACCAGCGATTCTTCTCGCTCGATCACCACGGACAGACGCTTGCGCGTGAAGTCGAAGGCGACCTCGTCTCGCTTGCGCCACGGCGCGACGCTCATCGAGCGCTGCTCGCAGTGCTCGACGATGGCGTCGTCGAGGGGGCTGCCCGTCGCGCTCTGCAGCTTCGCGTTGAGAAACGCGAGCTCGAGGACCGCCGCAGACGGGGCTCCGGACGCGTCCGTGACGCGCTCGACCGTGACGCGCCCTTCGGTGAGCGTTCCGGTCTTGTCCGTGCAGAGCACGTTCATCGCGCCGAAGTCTTCGATCGCCGAGAGCTTGCGAACGATCACCCCGCGGTCGGCCATCGCCTTCGCGCCGCGGCTGAGGTTGACCGCTACGACCGCGGGCAACATCTCGGGCGCGAGCCCGACGGCCAGCGCGATCGCGAAGAGCAGCGACTCGACCGCGGGCTTGTGCCCGAGCACGTTCGCCGTCGTCGTCGCCAACACCAACACGAACATCACGCGGGTGAGCAGCGCGCCGAACTGACGGAGCCCGCGGTCGAAATCCGTCTCGGGGGCGTCGAGGGCGAGCCGCTCGGCGACGCGGCCGAACTCGGTCTGCTTCGCGACGCGCGCGACGAGCATCCGCGCGCTGCCGCTGCGCACGGACGTGCCGGCGAAGACGGCGTTCGAGCGCGCTGACATCGGCGCGTCCGACTTAGAAATTCCCGGGGATTTCTCGACAGGGTAGCTCTCGCCCGTGAGCACCGACTCGCTGACGAGCAGGTCTTTGCTGCTGATCAGCACGCCGTCTGCCGGGATCAGGCTGCCCGCCGAGAGGACGACCACGTCGCCCACCACCACGTCGCTCGTGGCGACGGACACCGCGCGCCCTGCACGGATGACGGTGGCCTTCAACGCCACGCGCGCGCGCAACGCCGCCACGGCGCTGCTCGCCCTGCGCTCGTGCGCGAACCCCAAGACCGCGCCCAGCAGCAAGATCGCGACGATCACGACGGCGTCGGTCCACTCGCGCGCGAAGGACGAGACCACCACCGCGAAGATCAGCAGCCAGGACAGAGGGCTGCGAAACTGCTGCAAGAACGATCGCAACGCGCCGCGCTCGCGCGATTTCGACAGCGTGTTGGGGCCGTCGCGCGCGAGCCTCGCGGCCGCTTCGACGTCGCTCAGGCCATCCGCGGCGCTCTCGAGCTGCGCGCTCAGCGTGGCGAGGGCGACGCTCCAGTACGACTCATCTCGCTCGCTCATTGGGGAGTGTCGAAGATACGCACTGCGATCACCGCGCACCTGCGGTGCGCGCCGTTGGGGGAATTCGACTCACCGCGCGCGCGAGCGACGCAACGATTGCACGAGCCCCAGCGCGCGCACGCTGCCTATGGTCTCAGCGATGAGAGACAAGGTCTGCGTGATCACCGGCTCGAACAACGGCTTCGCCCTCGTCGCCGCGCACCGGCTGAGCGCGATGGGCGCGAAGGTCGTGATGATCTGCCGCAGCCGCGAGCGCGGACAAGCCGCGCAACGGCAGATCGCCGAGCGCTGCGCGAACGAGCCCGAGCTGTTCATCGCCGACCTCGAGCTGCAGTCCGAGGTGCGTCGCGTGGCGAGCGAGGTCGCCGCGGCGCACCCGAAGATCGACGTGCTCGTCAACAACGCCGGCTTCGCCTTCGGAAAGCGCGAGCTCACACGCGAGGGCTTCGAGCGGACGTTCGCGCTCAACTACCTCGCGTACTTCACGCTCTGCCGCGCCCTGCGCCCGCAGCTGCGCGCGGCGGGCGGCGCGAGGATCGTCAACACGGCGTCGAGCGCGCACCGACAAAACCCGCTTCGACTGGACAATTTGCAGGGTGAAATCGAGTTCGGAGAGCGCCTGTTTCCGCCGCTGCCCAAGATGTACGGCTGGAGCAACGTGTGCAGGATCATGCTCACGCTCGAGCTCGCCGAGCGGTACGCGGCCGACGGGATCACGGCCAACTGCTTCTGCCCCGGCCTCGTGATGGTCGAGCGCGCAGGAGCCACCGCGGCGCAGAACCTGATGGTGAAGCTCATGCCGCGGTTCTTGCTGCCGAAGACGCGCACCCCCGAAGAGGCTGCCGAGACGATCGTCTACCTCGCCAGCGCGCAGGACGCCGCAGCGCTCACCGGCGCGTACTTCGAGAGCGGCCAACGCGTCCGCGCCGCAGAGCAGTGCTACGACGGCGAGGTTCGTCGACAGCTCTGGGCGCGCACCGAGCAGCTGCTCGACGGCGCGCAAGCGTAGTCGATCACCGTCGCTCGGGGCCGCGAAGCCCCTGCACGAGGACGTCGATCAACACGGTAAACGAGCGGTCGACGCTCTCGTCCATCGCGAACTGCCCCGCCGCTTCGAGGTGAACAAACCCGTGGATCGCCGCGCGAAGCGCGCGCACCGCGTGCACCCTGCGCGCGCTCGGGACGCCCAGCGCTTCGAGCGGAGGATCGAAGAGCGCGAGGGCCCGCGCGCCGATCACCGAGAAGCCCGCATCCGTGAGCGGAATCGACGTCGACGACATCACCGAGAACAGCCCGGGCCGCTCGCGCGCGAGTGAGCGATAGCTGTTGGCGATCGCGCGCAGCGCGCCTTCAGGGCCGCGCGAGCGAGCGATCCCACGATCGGCCTCGGCCACGAACAGCGCCCACGCGCGCAGGGCGACGGCCTTGCGCAGCTCGGCGATGTTGGTGAAGTGGTTGTAGAGCGATGGGGGCTTGACCCCGAGGGCTTGCGCGACCCGGTTCCACCCGAGCGCGGACTCGCCTTCGGCGTCGAGCAACGCCACGGCGGCGTCGAGCACGGCCTCGACTCGTGTGTTGTTCACGGCGGTCACGATCGCATCGCGACCGAAGGCTCGTCGAGCGCGGTGAGCATCGCGCGCACCCGCGCCACGACAGCGTCCGGGTCTTCGACGTGCGGGTAGTGCCCGAGCCCGTCGAGCACTGTGCTCTTCGCGTGCGGTCCGATCGCGGCCACCAGCGCCTCGGCCTCGGCGCGCGGGTCGCCGAAGTCCGGGTCCGCCGAGCCCATGATCACCTCGGTGGGGGCCTTCACACGCGCGCGCGCCGCTTCGACCGGCGCTTTGCTGCCTCGGATCGTCGCCCCGAGCGCGCGGCGCCGCGCAGGGTCGCGCAGCATGACGCGCAGCCCGTCGATGTGCGCCTCGAGGTCCGCCGGGGGGCTCTTCTTGTGCAACGAGCGGTAGTACGCGGCCCACAGCGCCGGGGCCCACGGGCCGCTGAACACGAGCTGCATCAGCCAGCCGAGCGCGGCTTCACCGCGGATCTTGCGCGAGAACGGCGCCAGCAACACCAGCCCCGCGACGCGCTCGGGGTGCCTGGCCGCCGCGACGATCGCAGCTCCGCCCGAGACCGAGCAGCCGACGAGCACCGCGCGCTCGACGCCAGCGTGATCCATGACCGCGATGGTGTCGTCCGCGAGCGCCTCGGCGTCGTAGCGACGAAAGCTCGCGTCGCTCTCTCCGTGCCCGCGCAGGTCCGCGCTCAACACCAGCGCGTCCATCGCCAGCGCGGGGACGACGCGGCGAAACTCCGCGCGCGTGTCGCCGAGGGACGGCGAGCACACGATCGCGACCCTCGCCCCGGGGTCGCCTGCTCGGCTGTAGGCGATGCGGCCCTCGGACGTCGGTGCGAAGCGCGTGGTGGAGGTGTCGCTGTTCATGAGACTAACAGTATTAGCTAATACTGTTAGCGTCAAGTCCCCGCGGCGCTTCTCCGTCGCCGAGCCGCCACTGCACGGCTGCGCGACGGACGAGCTGCGCCATCGGCGCCGGGTTCGACGGAGCCGTGGAGAGCGCGCCGTCGACGCCCGCGCGCGCTTCGAGCCACACGTCCCGAAGCGTCGAGGTCCCGCCATCGTAGCTGTGCCAACGACGGACCCGAACGCGCGGCGCTTCGCCTTCGAGCAGCGGCGCGAAGAGCGTCACCTCGAACTCGCTGAGCGAGCGCGTCCCGCCGCTGTCCACGAGCACGTCGCCGAACTCGAGCCGCGCGGCGATGCACGTCGAGCGCGCTCCCAATGCTAGGTACACCGCGCAGACGCCCGCGCGGCGCGCGTCGCCTGCGTCCAACAGTCGCACTTCGAAGTTCATGGACTACTCCAGCACGATGAAGCCCGCGCTCGCGCACGGGGACGAGCGGGTCGTCGACCACTCGATGGTCGTGCAGCTCGGCGTGGTCGCGAGCTGGCCGAGGCAGCCGTAGTAGCCCCACGTTCCGCCGCCGAGCGAGCCCGGTCCCAGCGTGGGGCATCGATAGACTTGCACCACCCGACCGCCGGGCGGAGGCGTCGGAGCCGCGCTGAACACCGTCACGTAGCCGGCCGCAGGACACCCGGTGCTGCTGTTGCGCGGCGACTCGATCGTCATGCACGTCGCGTTGCTGCTGAGCTGCCCCTGGCACTCGTAGAAGCCCCAGTCGCCGCCGCCCAGCGCGCCGCCGCCGACGCTCGGGCAGCGATAGAGCGCGACCGCGGAGGCGCCCGACGGCGCGACGGGGCTCGACGTGACCTGCATTCTGCCAGCAGAAACACAGGCGTCCGAGCGATTGCGCGGGCTCTCGATGGTCGTGCACGAGGGCACGCTCCACGTTTGCCCTGCGCAGCCGTAGTAGCCCCACGTTCCGCCGCCGAGCGTCCCGCCGCCGAGCGAAGGGCAGGTGTACATCGGGACGAGCGAGCCCGCGCTGCACGCGTCGCGCACGCACACTTGCCCCGCAGCGCAGCCGCCGGAGCCCGCGCAGACGCACGCGCCCGCGCGGCAGACGCGGCTCGCTCCGCAGGACGTGCCGTCCGCGGCGGAGGCGCGGTCGACGCAGACAGGAGCGCCCGTCGCGCACGAGATCGACGCGGTCGCGCACGGGTTGCTCGACGTGCACGACGCGCCCTCGACGCACGGCTGACAGGCGCCGGCGGCGGTGCAGCGACGATCGGCGCCGCAGGGGGTTCCTGCGGGGAGCAGCGCGCCCGCGACGCAGCTCGCAGCGCCAGCGCTGCACGTGATCGAGCCGCGACGACAGGGCTCAGTCGGCGTGCACGCCATGCCCGTCGCGCACGGCACGCAGTCGCCCGCGAGGTCGCACACGCGCCCTGCCCCGCAGCTCGTCCCGGCGGCAGCCATCGCGGCGACCTCGCAGCGCGCGACGCCGCTCGCGCACTGAAGAACGCCCGTTCGACACGGCGTCGCCACGGTGCACATCGCTCCGATCGACGCGTCCCCGCAGCTCGCTGGAGCATCCGACCGCACGTCCATCGCGGCGTCCATCGGCGCTCGCGCGTCGCGCGCAGCGTCCATCGCGGCGTCTCGCGAAGCGCTCGCATCGAAGCGCACCGAAGCGTCCCCCGAGGGCTCTGGCGTCACGTCGATTGGCGCGCACTCTCCGTTGTCGCCGCAGGTGAGGCCTCGCTCTTCGCAGGCGTCCTGCACGGTGCAGGTGCTGGGATTTTGGCGGCAATCCGTGCTTCGGTTGAGGCAGGCCATCGAGAAGAAGACGCGCTGCACGAGGCGGGTCTGCGGGATAAACGAGAAGCGCAGCGCGCGGCGGATCACCTGCGTGGGCTCGGTCGGCGTCGCGGCCAGCGTCGCTTGCAGCAGCACGTCGACCCGCTGCGAGCGCGGCTCTCCGTTGGGAACGATCGAGAAGAGCTCTTCTCCGTCGCGCGTGAGCGTCGCACGACCGATGGTCGTCCCCGCCCGCGGCGCGTCCATCTCTGCTCGCCACACGCGCGCGTCCACGACCGCAGAGCGCGCCGCTGGAGCGTCGCTGCCCACCACGAACACGACGACCGTCGCCGGGGCGCGGCACGACGCGAGCGCGACGAGCAACGCGCTCGTGACCGCGCTCGACCGCGCTGCTCGCGACACACGAACGGACATTGGTCTTCTCAGGATACCGCGCTGAACGCCGTCCGTCCGCGCTACCTTTGCACGGCACACCGATGAACTACGCAGCGCGATTCTCTCTGTTTGCACTCACGCTGGCCGCCTGCGCGCCGACGGCCCCGCGCCCGCAGGACGCCGCGCCACGAGAGTCGTCGATCGACGACGCCTCTGCTGCGAACCCCGACGCCGCGGACGATGTTGTCGAGGACGCGCGCAGCGACGCGGACGCAGCGACCGGCGCGCTCACCCGTTGCCCTGCTGGCGGCGACGTGTGCTTCACGCTCACGCCCGCGGGCTCGGGGCTGCCAGCGCGGGGCGCCAACGCCACCGTCGAGCAGTACGCGCTGCGACCGACCGCCAATCCACGAGGAAATCTACTGATCTTTCTCAACGGCAGCGGCGGCTCTCCGCGCGGCGCGATCGCCTCGGCGACGACCAATTTCTTCACCGTCGCGCGCGACCTCGGCCTGCACGTGCTGGCCGTGAGCTACCGCAGCGACGACGCGGTCGGACTGTTGTGCGCCACCGCGGCGATGCGCGACGAGTGCTTCTTGCCCACGCGAACGACGATCCTCACGGGGCGCTATCAGCCCGGCACGCCGATGACGCTCTCGGGCATCGCCGAGCACGAGGGCGTGTACGCCAGGGTGCTCGCGGCGCTGGTGACGTTGCATCGAGAAGACCCTACAGGCGGGTGGGGAGCGTTCTTCGACCCGTCGATGACAGCGTCGCCCGAGCAGGCGATTCGCTGGCCGCTGGTGATCGCGTCGGGGCACTCGCAGGGAGGAGGGCACGCGGCGCTGCTCGGTCGCAGGCACGCGCTCGAGCGGGTCGTCGCCCTCGCGTCTCCGTGCGACAACGTGGCGGGTGTCCCGGCGTCGTGGCAGCGCAACGACGGGTCGTTTGCGACGGACCCGGCGGCGCGCTTCGTCGGGATCGCGACGATGGGGGACAGGATTTGCAGCGCGTTTCCTGCGGTGTGGGAGAGCTTGCGCATGGCGCCCGCCGCGCGCATGGCCGACGCGGTGCTGTGCGCGGGCTTCGACGAGCACGCAGCGCCGCTCAAGTGCGCAGAGAACGCCGCTCGCTGGCGCGCCGCCCTCGCCGCTCGTTGAGCGCGCGGTGGTCGCGGCTGCTGGTATCCTGCGACGGTGTCCGTCCAACGTCTGCGCCCGCTTCAATGCTTGCTGAGCGCCTCGCTGCTCGCGCTCTCGGCCTGTCGATACCCAGCGACGGTCGTCGTGTTTGTGCTCGGCAGCGACGCGCCCGCCGAGCGCACCGCGCGCGTAGACGCCCGCGTTTGGCGTGCAGAAATGCAGCCTTCGATCACAGGAACGACGTTCGAGCGCGAGGGGCTCTCGCTCGAAGGCGAGCCGTTGTTCTCGGTCGTTCCGAACGGTGAGCCGCGCTCGCAGCGGGTCGAGCTGCGGCTGCAAGCGACGCTGGCCGCCACGCCGACCGAGCCCACGCAGGTGATCCGCCGCGCGCTGCGCTTCTCGTTTGTCCCGCAGACCCGCCTCGTGCAGCGCGTCTTCTTCTCGATGGCCTGCCTCAACCGAAGCACGGATTGTCGCCAAAATCCCAGCACCTGCACCGTGCAGGACGCCTGCGAAGAGCGTGGCCTCACCTGCGGCGACAACGGAGAGTGCGTCGCCATCGACGTCACCCCAGAGCCCGCGGGGGACGCTTCGGTGCGCTTCGACGCGAGCCCTCTGCGCGACAGCAGCCGCGAGGCGAGCGGGCCCGACGCGAGCTTCGACGCGGCCTCGCCGCAGGACGCCTCGCTCGACGCGGCAACGGACACTGGGATCGACGCCCGCGCAGACACGGGGATCGATGCGCGCGCGGACGCAGCCATCGACGCGCGGGCAGACAGCGCTGCCGACGCGCGCGCAGACAGCGGGATCGACGCAGGAACAGACGCCGGTACGGACGCAGGCGCGACCATCGGCCCCGTGGCGCTGATCGCCGCGGGCTCTGGGGGAGCCACTTGCGCGACGTCCAACGCGACGCGGCTCTCGTACTGTTGGGGCAACGGCGGGCAGGGACGCACCGCGCTCGGCAACGGCGTCAACGTGAACCGACCCACGCGCACGGTGCTCACGCAAGAGATTCAAGCGCTGTCCGTGGGGCGCTACCACGCGTGCTTCGTCTCGCGACAAATCAGCCCCGCGGTGGGCGGCGACGTGTACTGCTTCGGCTCGAGCAACAGCGGGCAGTGCGGGGTGATCTCGCCCATGGTGACGACGGGACAACGCACGCCCGGCCCGCTGTGGAGCATGGTCGCGACGGGCTTCGAGTTCACGTGCTTCGCGAACGCGCGCGACGTTCGCTGCATGGGCGCCGGCGCCAGCGGCCAGCTCGGCAACGGAACGATGCCCATGACGAGCGCCACGCCCGTCACGGTGACCCCCACGTGGACCGCCGGCGAGACCATCCGGCAGCTCGACGCAGACACCAACACGGCGTGCGTCGTGACCTCGGCCGACGCGCTGTACTGCTGGGGCGCAGGCTTCGGCGCGAGGCCCGTACGCCTGACGCTCGCGAACGTACGATCGGTAGCAGTCGGTCAGTCGCACCTGTGCGCGGTGACCAACGGCAACGATTTGTACTGCTGGGGAAGCAACAGCAACGGGCAACTCGGGGACGGGACCACGATGTCCCGCGCGACGCCCACGTTGATCAACGTCGCGGGCGCGGCGATCACCGCGGTCAACGCGGGTGTGGGCACGACGTGCGCGATCGACACGATGGGGCTCGTGTACTGCTGGGGCGACAACCAGTACGCCACCGTCGGCAACGGAACGGTCGGCGGCAACGTCCTCGTGCCCGCGCGCATCGTGGTCGATCGAGGCGCGGTCCGCGCGATCGACGTGGGCTTCGGCACGACCTGCGCCGTGAGCGCCGCCGGCATCGCGTACTGCTGGGGCCTCAACGGCGAAGGACAGGTCGGCAACGGGACCAACAGCGCCAACGTTCCGGCGCCTGCGGCGGTGCTGCTCAACTGAGCGGGGTCGACTGCGTCGCCGCGACAACGCAGCGAGTGCACGAGGGCGCAGCGCGTGCAGCGCAAATGTCTGAAAACATTTGATTTTTCAGCAAATCAAAGCGGAACGTTCGATGCACGAACTCCTCTTCGCTCCAGCGGCGTTTCACCGCTGGGTCGCACGGAGATCGAGTCATGCACACCCGCACTGTCGGATCGTATCTGTTCGTCCTCGCAACGCTCGGAGGCACAGCATGCGGAGTCGCTCCTGCGCCAACACCCGACGCCACGCCGGACGCCACGCGCGACGCGAACACAGACATCGGAGCGGACGTTCGCGCGGACGCGACGCCGGATGCCACCCTCGACGCGACGAGCATGGACGCAGCGCCCGATGCAGCCATCGACGCAGCCATCGATGCCGCCATCGACAGCGGGCCGCCGTCGCTGTTCACGGACTACCTCGGCTGTCGCACCAACGCAGATTGCCCCGCAGGCACAGGTGAATGCGTCACGAGCGTGACGCTCGGGCTCGCAGAGCTCAGCGGCGACGCAGGAGTGGACGCGGGCGACGACGCCGGCGCGCGCGTGGTGAGCGTCGGAACGCTGTTTCCTGGTCGAGCGACGCCCGGCGTGTGCGCGCGCGACTGCACGCTAGACGCGCGCGCGTGCGACACGCTCGCGCACGCTGGGGGCGAAGACGCCGGCGCGCTGCCGTACGTCTGCCAGGTCGTCGCCGTCGGAGAGAGCCCGTATCCGTCGCCTGCACCGGCGTTTCCGTTCGCGGTGTCGAGCGAAGCGATGGCCGCGGGCGTGCCGTTCGCAGCGCTCTGCCGACCTCGCTTCGGAGCGGACTCCGCTTCGGCCCAACGCTACTGCGCGAGCTGCACGAGCAGCGCGAGTTGCGGCGACGGAGCGTGCTGGAGCTTTCGCAGCAACGGCCCCGTCAGCGGCGGCGCGCAGGGACACTGCATGCCTCCGTGCGGGCCCGGATCGAGCTGCCCGAGCGGCTCGGTGTGCAGAGAAAGCGCTGGTCGTTCGTATTGCTTTCCGAGCGTCGAGACCTGCGGCGCGTGCCGCGACGTGGACCTCGACGGCCGCGGCGTCGGGCACTGCGCCGCGCGCGCGGTGGACTGCGACGACCGCGATCCGCTCGCGTACTTCGGGGCGACCGACGCGTGCGGCGCGAGCGACCGCAATTGCAACGGCGCGATCAACGAGAACGACGCTCCCGGCTGCACGGCCTACTACGTCGACCAAGACGGAGACTCGTGGGGCGAAGGCTCGGCCCGATGCACGTGCGGACCGTCGGGGCTTTGGACTGCGACGCGCGTCGGCGACTGCGACGGAAGCAACCGCCTGGCGTATCCAGCGTCGGTCGAGTGGAGCACCAGTCGCACAGACATGAACTGCGACTTGGTCTACACGCGCCGGTACACGGGCATCGCGTACTGCGACCCCATCACGTGCCTCACGCTCGGCACCGGCGTCGTCGGGTGGAACCTCTTCACTGGCGCCGAGCCCCAATGCGGCGAGTCCGGCCAGTGGGGCGGATGCGATGCCGTCACGCGCCTGTGCACGTTCGGCCCGCGCACCCAACAGTGCCAGTGACGCAGTTCTGTCACCTCTGCGCAGGGTCGACACATCGGTGTCCCTCGCGAGCGAGCGCGGCGTACAAGGGCCGCTCACCCTTTTGAAGGAGCGCTCTGCCCGTGACCATCACGCTGTATCACCACCCCTATTCGCGCGCGGCGTCTGTGCTGTGGATGCTCGAAGAGCTCGGCGTCGCGTACGACCTGCGCTTCGTCGACATCATGACCGGCGCGCAGAAGCAGCCAGAGATCCTCGCGCTCAACCCGATGGGCAAGCTCCCGATCTTGACCGACGGAGACGTGGTCGTGACCGAGGTCGCGGCGATCGGCTTGTACCTCGCGGACCGCTACTCGCCGGGAAAGCTCGCGCCCGCCCTCGACGACCCGGCGCGCGGGACGTACTTGCGCTGGTCGCTCTTCGCTCCGTCCGTGATCGAGCCGGGCTCGATGGCCAAGGCCGCGGGGTGGAGCGTCAAAGCCGGACAAGCAGGCTGGGGCGACTACGACGCGATGCTCTCGGCCATGGAGCGCGCGGTGAGCAACGGTGACTTCGTGCTCGGCGATCGGTTCACGATGGTGGACGCGATCTTCGGCGCGACGTTGCGATACATGCTCACGTTCAAGATGATCGAGCCGCGCGAGGCGTTTGTGCGGTACGCCGAGCGACTGGGCGCTCGCCCCGCGCTGCAGCGGTCCGACGCCAAGAACAACGAAATCGCCGCGGCGCACGGGCTCGGGCGCTGACGAAGGACGCGGCGCGCGGTGTACAATCACCGCTGCGATGGCTGCTGCCGAACCGCTTCGCGTCGCGCTCAACGACGGAGTGCTCACGCTCGGGACGCTCGGTCCCATCTGCGTCTATCTCTACCGCGACCTGATGAACCACACGCACATCTCGCGTGGGCGCGCGCTGCACAAATCGCAGCACAAGCTGCACCCCGAGGGCCTCGGCGTGCTGATCATCTACCGCACGCCGCGCTACCTCGGAAGCGAGATGACCGAGCTGCGGACAGAGTTCGTCGCGCTCATGCACGAGGCCAACGACCTCGTGAAGCGCGTCGCTGTCGTGATCGAAGAGACCGGCTTTCTCGGCGCCACGATCCGCGCGTCCGCCGCGGGGCTGTCGATGCTCGCGCGCCCCAAGTTCGCGATCCGCTACCTGCCCACGCCCCTCGAAGCGACGCAGTGGCTCTGCGCGCAGACCCCGCGGGCAGAGCCCTCGGAGCAAGCGCTGCGCGCCGCCATCGCGCAGATGGAAGCGCTGGCGCCAGGCGTGCTGCTCAACCCGTAAGGGCGCGAACATCGATCGCTGTTGGTTTGTCTACCCAGCGAATTTGCACGCAAATTCGTGCGGACAATTTGCGCTCGAACGCCGCCCGCCCGTACGAAGCCGACGTCGCCGAGCGCGCCGCCCTCGTCACAGGATTGCTTCGAATCCGCTGAGAAGACGGCCGCGCTTCGAGCCTGCGGAAGGGGCGTTCGATGATCGATTTGCAGTTCTCCAACGGGGTCAGCGCGCGGCGTTCGCGCGCGCTCGAGCAGCACGTGCGCTGGGCCAAAATGAGCCCGAGGCTCGTCGTCGCGGCCAACCGCGCGGCGCAGCGATGCCTCGCCATGCAGGGCGACGACGGGCGCTTCGTGTCGAGCCCCGACCCGCGGCCGTTCGAGACGGCGCTGGTCGGCATCGCGCTCTCGCTCTCGCGCGACCCGCGCGCACACGGCGCGATCGCCCTCGCAAAACGCTGGCTCAGCGCGCACGCCAGCGCCGCGCGCGACCCGATGACCCAGCTGTTCGACGAGTCCCTCGCCCGCATCTGGAGCGGCGAGCGGCTCACGCTCACGGACCCCTTCTGGCAGAGCGCGCTGATGCTCCGCAAGACCTGGTCGCTGCAGGTCTTCGCCTCGCTGCTCGAGGTCGACATCGACACGGGCGTCGACGAGCGGTTTCTTCGCGCCCTCGTCGAGACCCGCTTCGACAAGCGCGCGTCGAGCACGCTCAAGCCCTGGCACCGCGTCGAGCTCGCGGCCATGTGCGCGATCCTCAGCGCGCGCGGCGGCAACCACGCCCTGTCCGAGCAGGCGCTCGACGAGCTCGAGACCCTTCAAGAGCGCGACGGGAGCTTCTGCTTTCTGCCCGTCAGCACCGCGCTCGCCCTCGTCGCCCTCGCGCGCCGCCCGCAGAGCCCCCGCTTCGAGCAGTGCCTGCGCTACCTGCTCGATCAACAGCAGCCCGACGGCGCGTGGCTCTTCACGACCAACGAGCTGTGGGACACGTCGATCCTGCTGCGCACGTTCGATGCGTACGCCGAGCTGCCCGCGCACAGCGTCGAGCGCGCGAGGGAGTTTCTCGTCCGCAGCCAGCAGAGCGACGGAGGCTGGGGCTTTCGCGTCGGCGTTCAGAGCGACAACGACACCAGCGCGAGCGCGCTCATGGCCCTCGGCGCTGGTCCGAATCACAGCGAAGCGCGCGCTCGATGCGTGCGGTACCTCCGCGGACAGCGCCTTCCCTCGGGCCTGTGGCGCACGTGGCAGGACGCCAACGACGCCGTCAGCGACGATGTGCTCGCGCACGTCGTGGTCGCGTTGCGCGAGTGCCCCGAGGCCGCAGACGCCCCGTTCGAGCCGTCGCTCTCAGTCGCCGAGGACTTTCTCGGCTCGCGCTTCGGTGATCCCCGCGCCGTCGAAGACAGCTGGTACCGCAACCGCGCGTACTCGATGCTCGAGGTCGCCAAGGCCCTGCCGCCCGACCACCCCGCGCTCGCTCGCGCCATGAGCGCGCTCGTCAGCGAGCAAAACAACGACGGCGGCTGGGGCGCCCTGCCCGGAGAGCGCTCGATCGCCAGCGCTACCGGGCTCGCCATCACCGCCCTCTTGCGCTTCGCGCCCGAGCGCACCGACGCCGTCGCCGACGCGCTCGGCTTCATGATCGACAGCCAGCGCGCCGACGGCTCGTGGACCGGCGTCCCCGAGATGCTCGGACCCCGCCCGCTCGTCAGCCACTACCCCTCGCAGACCCACGCGTTCGCCGCCAGCGGCGTCGTGCTCGCCGCCAGGCTCACCCGATGAACCGCGACGATCTCGAGCGATCTCTCTGCGAATTGCCCGGGTTTTCACGGAAGTCACTCGACCTCGCCGCGTCGCTCATCGACGGCTACGGCCTGCGCGCGCTCGCCCCGCGCGCCGCGCCCTTGCTCTCGTTGCAGATGGCGTTCTTCTTCTGGCTCGACGACCGCTTCGACGAGGGCCGCGCCGCGGCGCACGCCGCAGAAGAGACCGTCGACTCGCTGTTCGAAGCGCGCCCGGGCACCGTCGTCGAAGCGCGCGGGTTCGCCGCGATCGAACAAGCGCTCTTCGCCTCGCGCCCTGCGCCCGCGCAGCGCGCGCGATGGAGGGCGAGCGCCGCGGCCATCGTCGAGGCTATGAGCGCCGAGGCCGCGATCACTCCTCGCACCACCCTGCTCGAGTACGCGCTGATCGCCACGCCCACGGCGACCATCACGCACTTGTTCGCGACCCTGGCGTGGATCGAAGACCTGCGCTTCGACGATCGCGCCACCGCGGCGCTCGTGAGGCGGCTCGCCCTGCACGCCCGGCTGCACAACGACCTGCGCTCGATGCGACGCGACGAGCGCGAAGGATCGCTCGCCAACGCCGTGCTCATCGAGGCCGCGCAGCACGGGATCGACGCTGCGCGCGCCTCCGTCGAGCGCACGCTCGCGCAGCTCGAAGCGTCGATCGCGGTCGACTTGGACGAAGCGCGAGCGCACCCGCTCGTCCGAGGCGTCGCGCCGAAGATGCTCGCCACGCACGAGGCGTTCTACCAGCGATTCGCCGAGCGATACGCGGCCGCTGCGCACTGACCACCGCACATGTCGGCCGCGCGCCGCCACATTTGCCGCGGATCGACGGCGTGATCTGTCCGCTACAATGCAGGGCGATGAAGCGTTTGCTCGCCCTCGAGACGCTCGGTTGCGTCGCTGCGCTCTCGCTCGCGGCAGGCTGCGTGTCGCCTGCGACCGCGGTGGTGGTCGCGGTCGACACCAACATCCCGACCGCGAGGCCGATGGAGCTCACGGTCCGCGTGGCGGACTCGGACGAGTCGACCATGTGGCAGTCGCAGCTCTGGTCGCGCGGCGTGAGCGTGCGGCCGGACACGCTGAGCTTTCCGTCGAGCTTCACGGTCACGCCGAAGCGCGGCTCGGCGAGCGCCGTCGTGTGGTTCGACGTCAACGCGCTTCCATGGGCCGGCAGCGGGGACACGATGCGCTTCTCGCGCAAGGTCCGCTTCTCGTTTACGCCCGGCCAGACCACGCGCGTGCGTGTCTTTCTCGCGGCAGAATGCGCGACGCAGGCCACCGACTGCCCTGCGTCCAACCCGCGGTGCACCATCGCCGATCAGTGCGCGGCGCGCGGCCTGTCTTGCGGCGAAGGCGGCCAGTGCGAGCCCACCACCGCGACGCCGATCCCGTTCGATTTCGACGCGCAGTTCGTGTTTCCAGAGGCCGGCCCGGACGCAACGGGCACAGACGCGACGATGGACGCAGCGGCAGCGATGGACGCGAGCAGCGACGCGAGCAGCGACGCGGGCAGCGCTCCGGACGCGAGCGGGCCGGAGGCGTCGATGCCGGACGTGTTCGTTCCGCCTGGGTGCACGCCGGACTGCGCGGGACGCGTGTGCGGCGACGACGGCTGCGGCGGGACGTGCGGATCGTGCGCGCCGCGCCCCAACATGCCCTCGACCTGCAACGCCGCAGGGCAGTGCCAATACGCCTGCGCGATGGGCTTCGGCAACTGCGACGGCAACAACGCCAACGGCTGCGAGAGCGCCCTCGACACCAACGCCAACTGCGGCATGTGCGCGAGAGCGTGCTCGGGCGCCACGCCCATCTGCAGCGGCGGTGCGTGCGGCACAGGCTGCGCTCCCGCAGAGACCCGCTGCGGCATGACGTGCGTCGACACGCGCACCAGCGAGAGCAACTGCGGAGCGTGCGGACGCACGTGCTCGCTGCCCAACGCGAGCAGCACGTGCACCGCAGGCGCTTGCGCCATCGCGAGCTGCAACGCGGGCTTCGCAAACTGCGACGGCAACACCGCAAACGGCTGCGAAACTCCGCTCGGAACGGCCGCCAACTGCAACGCCTGCGGCAACGCTTGCTCCGGCGGGACGCCCAACTGCAACTCCATGCGCGTCTGCGTCAGCGGCTGCGGCGCAGGCGAGACGCTCTGCGGGATGTCCTGCGTCAACACCACCAGCAGCGCCTCGCACTGCGGCTCTTGCGGCAACGCTTGCCCCGCCCGCGCAAACGCCACGGTCTCGTGCTCGAGCTCGGCCTGCAGGTTCACGTGCAACGCGGGCTTCGGTGACTGCGACGGCAACGCAGCCAACGGCTGCGAGACCTCCCTCGACTCCACAGCGCACTGCGGGATGTGCGGCAGAGCGTGCTCGTTTGCCAACGGAGCAGCCGCGTGTACGGCGGGCGCGTGCACCCTCTCGAGCTGCACAGCGGGCTTCGGCAACTGCGACGCAATGCCCGCAAACGGCTGCGAAACAGCGCTCAACAGCAACAGCCACTGCGGGATGTGCGGACGCACGTGCAGCGTGAGCAACGGGAGCGCGACGTGCGCTTCGGGCTCGTGCCAGGTCGCATCGTGCGGCGCGGGCTTCGGCAACTGCGACGGCAACGCGACCAACGGCTGCGAGACCAACACAACCAACAACGCGAGCCACTGCGGAGCGTGCGCCAACGCGTGCCCGGGCCGCGCCAACGCCAGCTCGTTTTGCAGCAGCTCTGCCTGCGGATTCTCGTGCAGCGGAGGCTTCGGAGACTGCAACAGCAACGGCGCCGACGGCTGCGAGGTCAACACCACCAACAACGTCAGCCACTGCGGCGGCTGCGGTGCGGCTTGCCCTGCCAGGCCCAACTCCTCGGTCTCGTGCTCGGGGTCCTCGTGCTCGTACGCTTGCCTCGCGGGCTTCGCGGACTGCGACGGGATGCCCGCAAACGGCTGCGAAACCGCGCTCAATTCGCTCGGCAACTGCGGCGGCTGCGGTGTGGCGTGCTCGCGGACCAACGCGACGGCGACCTGCGCGAGCGGCTCGTGCGCGATCGCCTCGTGCAACGCCGGCTTCGGAAACTGCGACGGAAACGCGGCCAACGGCTGCGAGACCAACCTCAACAGCAACGGCAACTGCGGCGGATGCGGGGTCACCTGCACGGGCGCAAAGTCGTGCATCGGAGGCTTTTGTCAGTGCGGCGGATACACGGGATGCGACTTCCCCAACCGCTGCTGCGAAGGGGACACCGAAACCTGCGCTTGCATGATCTGCGTCTGCTCGACTTGTTTGTGTCCGTGATCGCGGCGCGCGCTGTGCGTACAATGCTCAGCGATGCGCTTCACTGCATTTCAAGCGACCGTTCAGTGTTCAGTGGCGTTGCTCGCGCTCGTGTCGGGGTGCGTGTCACCCGCGACCGCGGTGGTGGTGACGGTCGACACCAACATTCCCGGAGGTCGACCGGTCGAGCTGACCGTGCGCGTGGCAGAGAGCGAGACGAGCACGGCGAGCGAGAACCAGCAGTGGTCGCGCGGCGTGAGTTCGCGGCCCGATACGCTGATGTTTCCATCGAGCTTCACGGTCTCGCCGAAGGCGGGCGGGCCGCGATCGGGCAGCGCCGTCGTGTGGTTCGACGTCAACGCGCTCCCGTGGGCGGGCAGCGCGGACACGCTTCGCTTCACGCGCCGCGTGCGCTTCACGTTTACGCCAGGACAGGTCACGCGCATCCCCGTGTACCTCGCGGCTGAGTGCGGCGCGCAAGCGAGCGACTGCCCTCCGTCGAGCCCGCGATGCACGATCGCCGATCGCTGCGAAGCGCGCGGGCTCACGTGCGGCGAGGGAGGGCGCTGCGTCTCGACCGTGGTCAACAGCGTTCCGTTCGACCGCGACGCGCAGTTCGCGCCGGTCGACGCGGAGACCCCGTCGATGGACGCCGCCATCGTCGACGCGTCGATGGACGCAGCAGTAATCGATGTAGAGCCCGCGCCGGACGCGAGCGCTCCCGACGCGAGCAGCGCTCCGGACGCGAGCGGGCCGGAGGCGTCGATGCCGGACGTGTTCGTTCCGCCTGGGTGCACGCCGGACTGCGCGGGACGCGTGTGCGGCGACGACGGCTGCGGCGGGACGTGCGGATCGTG
>JAAFIF010000123.1:0-4117 GCA_013298625.1 Myxococcales bacterium | reverse complement strand
GCAGCGCTCCGGACGCGAGCGGGCCGGAGGCGTCGATGCCGGACGTGTTCGTTCCGCCTGGGTGCACGCCGGACTGCGCGGGACGCGTGTGCGGCGACGACGGCTGCGGCGGGACGTGCGGATCGTGCGCGCCGCGCCCCAACATGCCCTCGACCTGCAACGCCGCAGGGCAGTGCCAATACGCCTGCGCGATGGGCTTCGGCAACTGCGACGGCAACAACGCCAACGGCTGCGAGAGCGCCCTCGACACCAACGCCAACTGCGGCATGTGCGCGAGAGCGTGCTCGGGCGCCACGCCCATCTGCAGCGGCGGTGCGTGCGGCACAGGCTGCGCTCCCGCAGAGACCCGCTGCGGCATGACGTGCGTCGACACGCGCACCAGCGAGAGCAACTGCGGAGCGTGCGGACGCACGTGCTCGCTGCCCAACGCGAGCAGCACGTGCACCGCAGGCGCTTGCGCCATCGCGAGCTGCAACGCGGGCTTCGCAAACTGCGACGGCAACACCGCAAACGGCTGCGAAACTCCGCTCGGAACGGCCGCCAACTGCAACGCCTGCGGCAACGCTTGCTCCGGCGGGACGCCCAACTGCAACTCCATGCGCGTCTGCGTCAGCGGCTGCGGCGCAGGCGAGACGCTCTGCGGGATGTCCTGCGTCAACACCACCAGCAGCGCCTCGCACTGCGGCTCTTGCGGCAACGCTTGCCCCGCCCGCGCAAACGCCACGGTCTCGTGCTCGAGCTCGGCCTGCAGGTTCACGTGCAACGCGGGCTTCGGTGACTGCGACGGCAACGCAGCCAACGGCTGCGAGACCTCCCTCGACTCCACAGCGCACTGCGGGATGTGCGGCAGAGCGTGCTCGTTTGCCAACGGAGCAGCCGCGTGTACGGCGGGCGCGTGCACCCTCTCGAGCTGCACAGCGGGCTTCGGCAACTGCGACGCAATGCCCGCAAACGGCTGCGAAACAGCGCTCAACAGCAACAGCCACTGCGGGATGTGCGGACGCACGTGCAGCGTGAGCAACGGGAGCGCGACGTGCGCTTCGGGCTCGTGCCAGGTCGCATCGTGCGGCGCGGGCTTCGGCAACTGCGACGGCAACGCGACCAACGGCTGCGAGACCAACACAACCAACAACGCGAGCCACTGCGGAGCGTGCGCCAACGCGTGCCCGGGCCGCGCCAACGCCAGCTCGTTTTGCAGCAGCTCTGCCTGCGGATTCTCGTGCAGCGGAGGCTTCGGAGACTGCAACAGCAGCGGCGCCGACGGCTGCGAGATCAACACCACCAACAACGTCAGCCACTGCGGCGGCTGCGGTGCTGCTTGCCCTGCCCGAGCCAACTCCTCGGTCTCGTGCTCGGGGTCCTCGTGCTCGTACGCTTGCCTCGCGGGCTTCGCCGACTGCGACGGGATGCCCGCAAACGGCTGCGAAACCGCGCTCGGAACCACGAGCAACTGCGCGAGCTGCGGCAACGCGTGCACGGCGACGGGCGAGACCTGCCTCGCGAACGTGTGCCAGTGCCCCGCGGGCCAGTCGGTGTGCGGCTCGAGCTGCGCGCCGACGCCGGGCACCGCGTGCGCGCGCACGTGCTACTCGGGTTCGACGTACTCGTGCAACGCTGGCGTCTCGAGCTGCGGTGGGGGAGCGCCCTTGCCCAACGGGACCGTGTGCGGGCTGGCCGGAGACGGACGCGTCTGCACCAACGGGAGCTGCGGATGCACAGGCGGCCAGTGCTTTCGCTGCGGCGAGTGCCAGGCGTGCACGGGTCCGTGCCAGTGAGCGACGGTCGCGAACAAGACGAGCGCGCAGGGGTTGCGGTAGCCTAGCGCGTTCGCTGCGCGGCTCTGCGCGGCTCGCTCCTTTGAACAGCGTGAGGTTTGCGATGCGATCGACGCACTTGTTGCTCGTGGTGACGGCGGTATGTGGAAGCGTGGCGTGCTCCGAGGGGCCGCGGTTGGTTCCGCCGGACACAGGGGTGCCGGGGCCGGACACGAGCACGAACGAGGACGTCACGAGCGACCTCGTGGCGATCGAAGACGCCGCGATGATGGGCATGGACGCGACGGTCGAAGAGGACAGCGGGACGGGCGTCGACGACACGGGCGTTCGCACGGACACCGGCGTCGTGCGAGACACCGGCGTGCCGCGCGACGTGATCTCGGGCCCGGTGGACCTGGTCGTGCGCGTGGGCAGCGCTCCAGCGGACGCGCCCGATCGCTTCACGGGCGCAGAGGTCCCTGCGATCGCCGCGCCCGAGATCGTGTACCCGCAAAACGGGACGGTGATCCCGCCGAACCTCCGCGGCTTCGAGTATCAAGTGCGCGGCCCGGCCGGCGCGACGCTGTACGAGATCACGTTTCGCGGGGGAAACGGCAGGGTCCGCGTGTACTCGCCCTGCGTGGCCGTCGGCGGCGGCTGCGCCATCTCGATCAACGACGAGGCCATGGCAGGGCTCGCCGTCGCGTCCGCGGGAGCCGAGATGCAAGTGTCCGTGCGCGCGACGACGGCCGCGGGCATCGGCCGCGCGACGGCGGCGACGCTGGGCGTCTCGGGCAGCGACATCCGCGGCGGCGTCTACTACTGGACCGTCGAGGGCGTGGCCAACGCGATCATGCGCTACGAGTGGGGCGCGGGCATGGGCCGCAGCGAGCAGTTCATCGCGGGCAACGCGTTCGCGTGCGTGGGCTGTCACTCGCTGTCGCGCGACGGCTCGCGCATCGCGATCGGCGTGGGAATTCCCGGCCCCTCTGTGATGACCACGTACGACACGCTCTCGCGCGCCACCGTCGGCGCCGCGTACGGAGCGAACTTCGCGACGTTCTCTCCGGACAACACTCGGCTGCTCACGTCGAACGGCTCCGTGTTCGCGCCGATCAACCCGGCCACAGGCACCGCGGTCACGGGCTTTCCTGCGGGACAATCGGGCACGCAGCCCGACTGGTCGCCGGACGGACGCTCGGTCGTGTACTCGATTCCGACCGGCGCGATCCCCATCGGATCACCGGGCCACGGCGCGCCTGCGAGCCTTCAGATCATCGGCTACGACCCCGCGATGAGCCGCTTCACGGGCTCGCGGCCGCTGCTGCCCTCGATGGGCGAAAACAACTACTACCCGCACTTCGCGCCGGACTCCGACTGGGTGATCTTCAATCGCTCGTCTGGACAGAGCAGCAGCGCCCCGGACGCGCGCTTGTGGGCGATCCGAGCATCCACGGGCGGCGCGCCCGTCGAGTTCAACATCGCCAACAGCACGGGCAACCTCGTCAACTCGTGGCCGCGCTGGGCGCCCTTCCGCGACACGTACAACGGCGACGCGATCTATTGGTTTACGTTCTCGAGCCACCGCGACTACGGCCTGCGCCTGCGCAACAGCGCAGCGATGAACGCGACCGCGCAGCTCTGGATGGCCGCGTTCAAGATCAGCGAAGGCGTGGCGCGCCGCGACCCGTCGACGCCCGCGTTCTGGCTGCCGTTTCAGAGCATCTCGGGCAGCAACCACATCGCGCAGTGGACCGAGCGGGTGCAACGTCGCACGTGCGGCGCGGACATGGAGTGCGCCCCCGGCGAGCGCTGCATCTCGCTCATGACCGCGGGCGGAATGCGCTGCGTCGGCGGCACCTGAGGGGCTCACCCCGTCGGCCGCATCACGTAGAAAAACCCCACGAACGCCGTGCACAACAGCACGGCCACCGCGACGATGGCCCACGTCGTCGCAGAGCTCTCTTTCGGCTCCGCCGTCGCAGGCACCACCAATCCGCCCTCGCGCGCCGCTGCTTCGAGCGCCTCGAGCTTCTCTTTCAGCTCGGCGTTCTCTCTCTGCAGCACCTCGTTGGCCGCCATCGCAGCCTCGCGCTCGTCTCGGTATCCGCCTGCCATGCGTTCGCCGAACGATACACCGCGCAGCGCCCGCGGCGCGTCGTACCCTCCGTCCCACTCCACACTCATGCGAGCAGCACCCGCCGTCGCGCAGCCCGGAGCCATCGCCGCCCACGTCCTCGGACGCGTCCTCGCCTACGCGCGCGCGGGGCATCGACACCGCCGCCGCGTGCCGCCACGTCGGCATCGATCACGCCGCGCTCGAACGCCCCGACGCGCGCGTCTCGTACGCCCTCGCAGAAGCG
>JAAFIF010000143.1 GCA_013298625.1 Myxococcales bacterium | reverse complement strand
GGTCCAAGATGGCAGGGCGCTATTGGCCCACGCGGGTGCGGGCGAAGTGCGTCGAGGACCCCTCGTTGGCCGTGGCCCACGGGTGCTTCTGGGAGCTGCACCCGGAGAAGGCGTTTCAGTGGGAGCAACGGTTGAAGGGTGAGCTGGGCGAGCACTGGGTGATCGACGAACCGGGCGCGAGCCAGCGCCGGGCCGCGTGGGTGAAGGCCAACAGCGCGCGGGCCGAGGAGATCGTGCAGAGCGAGCGCGTGCGGCGCGAGGCCAAGGCGGCCGCGAGCGAAGAGGCGGAAGAGGCGCTGTTGGCGTAGCGCGGGGGCGGTGGGGGCTATTTCGTCAGCGGGGCGCGCGAGAAACTAGACGAACGAGCGACCGCCCGGGCATGATTGCCTCCGAATTGGGAGGATGGCCACGATGGCGGAACAGAAGCTCGAAGGGCGGATTCGGTCTCTCAAATTGACCGGTCCGCAGTGGGACGTGGCCGAGGCCATTCGGCAGCGATTGGAGGACGCCGCTCCGTGGATCACCGCGCGCAACGAGCGCCTCGAATCCGCCCGCGAGCGCTACCACCGCCCTTTGAGCTCGGCCACGCGAGTGCTTCCGCTCGACGCGCCGCCGGGATTCGCAGACGTGGATCAAGAGCGCTACGACCGCGCGCTGTTGATCGACGGCCACCGCGGCGAGGGCAAGACCAGCGTCTTGATGAAGATGCTCGACACGTGGAACCTGCACGCCCTCTCTCGCCTCGACCGCCAGCGCTCCCCCGTCGATCGCGCGAAAAAGAAGGCGAAATCCAAGGCTCGCGACGGCTCGGTGCAGTTGCCCGAGGGTGTGTTCGTCGTCCCGCTCCCGACCCTGGATCTGCCGGCGATGCCACGGGGACACGACGTTCCGCTCGCGTCGTTGGTGCTCAATTGCTTCTCGTCGCTGGTGAGCGAGCTGGTCGACGACCGCCGCAAGCACAGCGTCCCCTCGCGCGAGCGCGAGCCCGAAGCCGCCCCCGAGAGCCTGCGCGATCGCTGGGATTGGCTGCACCGATCGCTGGCCTCGAAGTACTCGCACGCCTCCAAGCGCCAGCGCGACGACGCCCTGCAACACGCCCGCGAGCTGCAAGACGACACGCGCAGGGTGTACGAAATCGACGACCGCTTTCGGCTCTTCATCGACACGCTGAGCGACGAGGTGAAGCGACGGTTCGGGCTGGACGCTGAGCTTCCGGTGTTCGTGATCGCGATCGACGACCTCGACCTGGCCGCGCACGCGACGACCGATCTGCTCGACGTGCTGCGGGTGTTTCAGCACCCCGCAGTGTACTTCGTGATGACCGGCGACTACGAGAACCTCCACCGCTGCGTGCGCAACGCGCCGTCGATGCTCTCGTTGTTCTCCAACCTCCCGACGGAGGCCGACGACTACCGCTTCGGCCGCAGCGCGCTCGCGTCGGACATCGTCGAGAGGATTTTTCCTCGGCACAACGTGCTGCGCTTGGAGTCACCGAAGCTCGACGAGCGACTCACCGTCGAGTGGAGCCGCGGCCAACAAGTGGGACCGCTGCTCAAGAAGCTGGCGAAGCGCGTCCCTTTGCTCGGCGGCGCCGCAGAATCATCGGACGGCGAGCAGCTCGGCCGACTGGGCCTCGTCCTGCCGACCCGCCTCCGCCGCCTCGTCAACCTCTGCGAACGACTGAGCGCGCTGGCCGAGGACGACCGCGACGACATCGCCGTCGAAGTGGCGCACGAGTTCTGGCGCGCTGCCCTCGCCGAGCGCGGACTCGAGTACCCGAAGGGGATCATCCGCGAGCTCTTCGAACGCCGAGTGGACAAGCACGGCAACCCGAGGCTGACCGTTACTGAGCTGCGAGCAGACAGCCTGCCCGGCGAAGGAGCGCTCGTCATCGAGCGCGCGGGAAAGCGGTTCGAGCTGTCCCGGCTCGCACGTCCAGTGAAACCGCTACTCCTGGTCAACTCGGAGGGCAATGCAGCGCATCCTGAGTTGTTGCCCGTTGCGTCTCTGGTGTTGGAGATGAGCGCGCGTGGAGTGGAGCCAGAAATAGACGGACTTCCCCACTTCTTCAATCGATCGCTTGTGCGGACCACTTTTCTCCGTGAAAGAACGGTGTATCAGCTTGATTGGCCGCTCCCGGCAATGACTGTCGAGGTGTTTGAGCGTCTTCGTCGCACTTGGACGGCATGGCTCAATCATGCCTACATCGCTACGGCGATCACTGACGGGAAGTTGTCAGTGATCGAGTTGTACGTGCTTGCCCTTGGCTGGGTTATCGATGGTGCAGGCGGCGCGTGGGTCGATCTCGTCGTCGCGCTTGCTGCTGCAGATTCGCGGGCATCCGCAATGCTTGTTCTTCACGACTTGCGAGAGCGCGCATGGAAACGGCTCTACTCCGAGTTCTCTCAGACTCGGCACAAGGGGCCATTGAAATCATGGGCCTCAACAACTCTGATGTCGCTATGCACAGAGCGCGGCTGGGATACCGCTACCAGCGATGCTGGAGTCTCAGTGCTGCGCGAGATTGCACGATCCAACTTTCGAAGTTCAGCTGAATTCATGAACACCGGCACTCTGCTGGTTCGGCCTGGATTCACTTGGACGCAGCAGAGTGTGTACCTGCTGAACGACGGATGGGAGGTCAACGAAGGTATAGTGGCTGAAGGAGAGAAGCCGTACAACCTATTTGATCGCGTCGTGTCGGTCAAGGCAGGCCGCGGAGCGCCATTGGAGTCGATGACGATTGCGAAATATCTGGATATTGACGTTCGTCGATCGCTGCGCGATAAGCTGTCTGAATTGATGCAGCGACGCGTTGTGATGATGAAAGTGGCAGCCTTGCCTCAGGAGGTTGGTATTCGGGCCCTGCTCGCTGAATTGTCTGTGTTCGCGGGTTACATGGACGAAAAAGTGAACCCGTTGTCTCCCGAACTTCCGGCTGACTTTAAAGCGGCGGTAGATCGTGGGCCAGCTCCCGACGCGGGGGCACTTGCCAGGCTCAAGGATGCCTCGGGTTACTACAATTGGCCTGCGCACGCTCCGTTTTGGGCGCTCATGACTGACATCTGGATTGACTCCGGATTGATTGATCCTCCGTTGTTGGATTTTCCGGTTCCTGGACTGCTTCGATGGGACGGAGTGCAGCCATCTTGGGTCGTTCCAGCATTTCAGACGGTCTACGATCAACAGCTGCTCGCGCAGGCTTGGCAGAACGGCTTGGGTTCGCATTCAACCAGAATTGATGCGCTTTTCTTGCTCGTGACTATCGTTGATCAGGTTTGGTCGAGTCGAATGGCTGAGGTATATAGTTCTGGAACTCGCCGTGTTCCTGTGTCTAGCTTTGTACGAGCCTTGCGCGATATGGAGATGCGCAGGGTCGAAGTGAACTCCGAAAGGAGCGATAGCTTCGGTGCCTTTTTGGGCTATCTGCCAGTGTTTGCTCACCCCTCACTGGGATTGTCTTTGGATGAACGTGAATTGTGGAAGTCGATCGTCCGCGGCGTCAGGCGGTGGACGGCTCGTCAGGTCGAAGAGTCAGCTGAAAGGCAGGCAGCTCCCTTGATTCAGTACCGACAGGGCTTTGCGACCAGCCGACCGCTACAACGCAAGTCGGACACTGAAGGCTGATCTTCGTGGCTTGCCGAAACAAATGCCGTCTCTTCCGCCCCTCCCCCAATGTCCATCCGCACGCACGCCCTGACCCACGCCCTGCTCACCGCGGCGCCGCTCTCGCTCGACGCGTTTGTGCACACGCCGGGGCTCTGCGCGCTCGAGCGCACGGACGCGGGGCTCGTGGGGGACACGGCGAAGCTCTGGACCCTCGCAGAGGCCGCGCTGCAGCCGCGGCTCGATCGGGTCTCGCTCTCGACCCTCGAGCTGCTCCGCGATCGCGCGTGGTTCTGCGACCCCGCGCCGCGCGCGTTTGCGCAGTCCGTCTCGCTCGCAGACTACCTCGGGCACGTGGCCAACCAGTGGGTGCAGCACCGCGGAGCCGAGCCCGTGCTCGTCGAGCGCGGTCTGCGCGACGAGTCGCCGCACGAGGGCGTCGCGCATTGGCGCTGGATCTCGCTCGCGCTTCCGGCGGATGTGCTCGTCGCCGCCGCGTGCGCCGCGAGCCCCCACGAGCAGCTGCCGCTCGACGACCACCCGCAGCTCGCGAGCCGAATGCTGCTGCGTCTGTTGCGCGACGACCCTGCGTTTGCGCAGGCCGGCGTCGCCGAGACGCACGTGCACGGCAATGCCGCGCTCTCGTTCGCCAACCTCTGGAGCAACTGGCTCCGCAGCCTCGACGACCTCGCGAACGGCGCGCGCGAGCAAGAGGTTGCACCGTTTGGATCATGGAGGCGGCTGCGGGCCATGGGGCTCAGCGCCGTGCTCGCGCGCGAGGCGATGGCGCGCTTTCTCGCGCTGCCCGATTGGGCGCGCGGGGCGGGATTCGAGCGGTGGTTCTTCGGCGACGAAGAGTCCGTCGCCGTCGGGCCGCGCGACGTGCACACGCTGCCGTCCTACGAAGTCACCACCACGTGGCAGCTCGCCTTCGCCGCGCTCTGCGACGCGGCGCACACCCACGACGAGGGCCTCGTCGACCGGCGCTTTCGGCTCTGGCGCGCGGTTCGCGACGCGGGCTCGCTCTTCGATCCCGAGCCCATCCGCGATGGCGCGAGCGACGGGCCGCGCTTCACGCCGCGGGCCTCTGAAGAGACCCGCTTCACCGCGCGGGCGCTGCGCTACCTGCGGTATCGCCCGCACGACGCCCTGTTTCAGCGGCTGTTCTGGCAATACCTCCGCCTGCGCGTCGCGGTCTTTCGCAGCATCACGCTCGAGCCAGCGACGCCGGGCCTCGACTGGTTCAATCGCACCGATCGCCGCAGCTGGCTCTTTCGCCACCACCAGTTCGACGCCGAGCGCATCGAGCAAGGCATCGCCAACGCCAGCGCTGGCGTCGCGCTGCGCGCGTACGAGCCGCGCTTCGTCCCCGATGACAGCCTCGGCGCGCTGCTCACCAAGCTGCGCGGCTACGTGAAGAGCGCGCTCTCGGCGCGGCGCGCGGCGCGCTCGCGGCACGAGTTCAGCGCGTGGGAGTTTGGCATCGTCTTTCACTTCGCCAAGAGCGACCGCAGCGACCGCCCGCCGCGCGACCCGCCGTCGGCCAAGGCGCTGCTCGCGGACCCTTCGCACTTCGACGGCCTCGCGTTCGGCGAGTGGATCGCGGACAACACCCGCCGCGCCGAGGCCCTGTGCGCGCTGTTCGAGCACTATCCCGAAGCGCTCTTGCTCGCGCGCGGGCTCGACGTCGCCGGGCGCGAGCTCTCGATGCCCACGTGGCCGACGACCTCGGTGCTGCACGCGGCCCGCGCGGCCTCGTGTCGCGCCGCGCACCAGGCCCGACTCCGGTGGCCCGCGCTCGAGCTCGACGAGCTCCGCTGCACGTTTCACACGGGAGAAGACTACCGCTCGCTCACCGAAGGGCTGCGCCGCGTGCACGAGGTCATCGACGCTGGAGTCGTTCGTCGCGGCGACCGCCTCGGCCACGCGATCGCCCTCGGCGACCCGCCCGAGCGCTGGCAGCGCGCGCACGAGCCGACGCTCACCACGCGCGTCGACCGCCTGCACGATTTGCTCTGGGAGCTCGACCACTACGCGGACGGCTCGCTCCGCGCGCCCGCCGGTCGCGTCGAGCGGGCCGAAGAGCAGGCGCGCCACTGCATTCAACAGCTCTTCGACGCGCCTTCGCCTGGGGCGATCGACCTGCGCGCGTACCGCCGCGCGCGTCGCCATTTGTTCTCGCCCTTTGTGCAGAGGCAGCTCGGCTATTCGATCGCGCGCTCCGAGCACGAGCCCCCAGCGCCCGACGTCTCGCAACAAGAGTGGCTGATTCTTCGAAGCATCGTCGAGAGCCAGCGCTTCTTCGAGCGCTCGGTCGAGCCCGTCACCATCCCGTTCGATCCCGCCGAGCTCGAGATGGCCGCCGCCGCGCAGCGCTGGCTGCGCGCGCTGGTCACCGAGCGCGAAATCACGGTCGAAGCCAACCCGTCGAGCAACCTGCTCATCGGCGACTACGTGGCGGTCGAGGATCACCCGGTGTTTCGGCTGCTTCCGCTGCTCTCGCGGCGCAGCGAGACGCCGGTGCTGGTCTCGCTCAACTCCGACGACCCGGTGGTGTTCGCCACGCGGCTGGGCGACGAATACGCGTACGTGTTCAACGCGCTGCAACGCGAGGGCGTCTCGGCGCCCGAGGCCCTCGAGTGGCTCGATCGCGTCCGCGAAAACGCGCTTCGATCGCGGTTCACCCTCGCGCCCTCGGCCACCGACGACGCCCTGCGCTGGGTGCTCGATCGCATCACCGTCGGCGAGACCGACGAGACCGAGCGACTCGAGCATCAGTGGGCCGCCGGCGATCGTCCGTGGCGATCGCGCTGAGCGCGCGCGCTCTTTCTCTCCGCGCCCCTGCGTGTACACTCGCGCGCCATCGCGTGGGAGGGCAATGGTGCTCTCTCGCTGCGCCGCTCTCGCTCTCTCGCACTCGCATGAACGCTGCCCCTGACGCTCCTCTGCGCGCCGCGCTCGAAGCGCAGCTCGACGACGCCGTGCAACGGCACGCAACGGTGCTCTGGCTCGACCCGCAGCGCGCCTTCGACGCCGTCGCCCGCGCCCTCGCGCCCTCGCGCTACACGTTTGTTCGCTTCGACGGGAGCTGGCTCGAGGTCATGCTCGCGCTCGACGCGCACACCAGCGGCAACGAGCGCGCGCGGGTCGTCCTGTACGCCGCCGGCTTCGACGCCGCATCGATCGCCGCCACGCCGGCGCTCGCCTTCGTCGAGTGCGCCAGGCACTTCGCGCCCACCGTCGAAAAGCTGCTCCGCGACGCGGCGGCGGGCGCGATCTCGCCGCCCGTGCTCGACGAGTTCATCGCGCGAGGCCCCGTGGACTTCGCGCGCGCCGAGCAGTGGCTCGCCAGCGAGCGCGGCGCGCGGGACGCCCAGCGCAGCGACGTGCTGACGCGGATCTCGCTCTCGATGCTCGTCGACGAGCTCGTCGCGCGCACGTGGGACAAGACCATCCCCGACCCGACGCCGGTGCACGTCCTCGATCTCGAGCTCGACTCGGTCGACGCCCTGCGCGCGCTCGAAGAGCACCTGCGCGATCGACTCGGGTTCGACCGCGCGCTGCTGCTCTCGCTCGACAAGCGCCCCGCCGTCGAGCCGCGCGCGACCGACACGCTCGCGGCGCTGTGCGACGAGCTGTTCGCGTGGCTGCTGTGCGTCGAGTACGTCTTCGATCTGCCCGTGGACGCGCAGCAAAAACGCGCCCCCAGCGTCGCCGCGCTCGCCCCGGTCGCGGCCCTGCACGAGTCGCTCGCCCGCGAGTGCGGCGCCCTGTGCGCGCAGCTCCGCAACAAGCACGAGCGGCACTATCCCGCGATCGCGGATCAGGTCGAGCAGCTGCTGCGCGACGAGCTGCAGTCGATGTCCGCCGAGGCGCTGGGCCGCATCGACACGTTTGCCATCGAGAACAAGCGCGTGCTCGAAGCGGCGGTGTCGGCGCTGAAGGACAAGCGCTTCAGCGCCGCGCGCGAGCGGGCCGCGGATCGCCTGCGGGGCGACTCGATCTGGCTGCGCCTCGACCAGCTGCACCGCTGGGAGTGGCAGCTCGTCCTGGCCGCGGCGGAGTTCGGCGAGACCCTCGAGCGCGTCGGGATGCCCCCGCGCAAGACCGTCGCGCGCGCTGGAGAAACGCTGGCGGATCTCGTGGCCTGGTACGAGTCGAGCGGCTACGAAGTGGACCTGCGGCACCGGCGGTTCGAGCAAGAGAAGGCGGCCAACCTCGACCCGCGCTTCGCGAATTTTGCGGCGCTTCAAGAGGTCGTTCGATCGCTGCGCGAGCAGTATCGGGGGTGGGTCGACGCGCACGCGCAGCGGTGGACCGAGTGCTGCGAGCTGCGGGGCTATCTCGCGCCGAGCGAGCTGCAGCAGCGGACGCTGTACGAGCAGGTCGTGCAGCCCATCGTGGAAGAGGGCGAGCGCGTGGCGCTGTTTCTCGTGGACGCGCTGCGCTACGAGATGGCCCGGGATTTGTCAGAGATGTTGCAGCGCGAAGCGGGGACGACCGTGGCGTTGCGGGCGCGGGTGGCCGAGCTTCCGACGATCACGGCGGTGGGGATGAACTGCGTGGTCCCCGTGGCGGGCGCGGGCGATCGGCTGCGGGTCGCCGGGGAGTTCGCGGGCTTTCGTTCGAGCGAGATCACGGTCTCGCGCCCCGATCACCGCGCGGACGTCGCCGGCCGTCGCTCGCACGGAAAGCGCGCGCTGCTGCTGGACCTCTCGACGGTGCTCTCGGACGCGACGGACACGCTGCGCAATCGCATCAAGGGCAACAAGCTGTTGTTGGTGCAGACGCGAGAGATCGACGACGCGGGCGAGGCCAACGTGGGGGTGCGGGCGTTTCAAGGGACGCTGCAGGACCTGCTCTCTGCGGTGCGGCTGCTCGAAGCGGCTGGCGTGCAGCGGTTCGTGTTCGTCGCGGACCACGGGTTCTTGTTGCAGGACGAGTGCACGCGGGTCGAGCCGTTCGGGACCAAGCGCATTCCGCGGCCGCGGTACGTGGTGGACACGATGGCGCGGGTCGAGGCCAACGTGGTGGCGGTCAACCCGCGCGCGCTCGGGTACGAAGGCGACGAGATCGACGGAAAGTTTCTGCTCTTTCGTCGAGACACTGCGGTGTTCGCCACGGGCAACGCGGGGGCGGCGTTTGTTCACGGCGGCAACTCGCCGCAAGAGCGGATCATCCCGGTGCTCGAAGCGCGCACGCCCGCGCGGGCGGGGCGCAGCAAGGCGCTGGCGAGGCCTCGGTTCGCGATCGCGGCCGAGGCGTTGAGCGACGTGCTGGGCGTGCATCGACTGCGGTTTCGCGTGCTGATCGACCCTGCGGCGGACTCGCTCTTCGTCGCGGCGCCCGTCACCGTGGGGCTGCGCGCGCGCGGCGGCGACGACAGCGCCATCGTCTCGATCCGCGACGTCTCGAGCGGAACGCACTCGAACGGCCAACTCCAAGTCACCCCCGTGCGCGAGCACTCTCCCGCGGGTTGGACCGAGGTGTTCTTCACCATCGAGTCTCCGCGCGGCGCGCCGACGCAGGTCGAGGTCTCGCTCGCGGATGCTGTGTACGAGGGCAGCGCGCGGCTGATCGAAGCGTGGTTCGAGAGCGCGCGCGTCGGCCCCAAGCGCCCGACGTCCAACGTCGCGATGCCCGCGGTGGATCCCGCCGCTGTCGCTGCTGCGACGGCCGATGGCCCGAGCGCGTCGGCTTCGACCCGCGCGCCCGACGGCGCGGCTACTGTTGGCGCGGGTGGCGCTGCTGGCGCGACGGGGACAGCTGCCGCGGTCGAAGCGTCGGGCGCGGAGAAGCTCGGGGCGAAGAAGAGCGTCGCGCCGGCGAAGCCCGCGGTGAAGCGCGAGGACGAGCGGAGCTGGCTCGACGCGATCCCCGACGACAACGCCCGCAAGGTGCTCGCGCGCGTCGCGCAGTACGGGATGGTCACCGAGGCCGAGGCCACGGAGCTGCTCGGCAGCGCGCGGGCCATGCGGCGCTTCGGGCTTCAACTCGATGAGTGGATCGAGCGCAAGCTCATCCCCATTCGCATTCGCGTCGACAGCGGCGCGGACGGAAAACGCTACACGAAAGAGGGCGATCGGTGAGCACGCTCAGCGACAGGCAGATTCATCACATCTTCGAGCGGCTTCGATCGGGCGTGGTTCCCGAGCACGGGCTCGACGCCTTTGCTGTGGGCATCGAGCGGCAGCGCCGCGAAATCGCCCGCCAGCTCGATCTGGTGCAAGCGGGCGAGGGCACCTTCAAGCTCTTGCGCGGCGGCTACGGCTGCGGAAAGACCTTCACCGCGCGCCTCGCGCTGCACGACGCCAAGGCCCGCAACTTCGTCACCAGCTTCGTCGTGGTGAGCGACAACGACCTGCACTTTCATCGCTTCGACGAGCTGTATCGCAAGGTCGTCGAGAGCCTCTCGACGCGCACGAGCGAGCGCGGCGCGCTGGGCGACATCATCGATCGCTGGATCGCGCTGGTCGAGCAGCAGCTCGAAGAGGGCGGCGCCGACCCGGACGCGCCGGACTTCGACGAGAAGGTCCGCGCTGCGATGAACCAGCGCATCGAGAGCAGCACGCAGGGACGGACCCCCGAGGATTTCGCCCGCGCCCTGCGCGCGGTCTTCGACCGCAAGCAAGCGCGCAAGCTCGACGAGGCGAGCGCGCTGTTGTCTTGGCTGTCTGGGAGCGACAAGGTTCCGCAGGGGCCGAAGCGGGACGCGGGGATCAAGGGTGAGATCGGCTCGGCCGACGCGATGGCGTACCTGCGAGGCATCCTCGCGGTGGTCAAAGCCGCTGGCTATGCGGGGCTGCTCATCGTGATCGACGAGGCCGAGACGATCCTGCGGATGCGCCAGGACGTGCGAGGAAAGACCCTCAACGGCATGCGGCAGATCATCGATATGGCCAGCGAGTACGGCCATTTGCTCTGGCTCTTCACGGGGACGCCGGACTTCTTCGACTCGCCGCGCGGGGTCAAAGGGCTGGCTCCGCTGCACGAGCGCGTGCAGTTTCTCGAGCACAACGGCGTGGCGAGCATGAAGCAGCCGCAGCTGCAGCTCACGCCGTTCGACAAGGACCGGCTGCGCGACGTGGCGTTGCGGCTGCGGGCGATCTATCCCGCGACCGATCGCGCGGCGCTCGAGAAGGCGATCACGCCCGAGTTCATCACGCGGCTGGTGACGGAGGTGACGGAGGGATTCAAGGGGGACGTGGGCGTCGTGCCGCGGCAGTTCTTGCGGCGATTGGTGGACCTGATGGACCTCGCCGACGAGGGGACGCTGACGCCCGAGACGCTCCCGCCCTTCGAGCCGAAGGACCCGACCGACGTCGAGCGACGGGTGGCGCAAGGCGGCGCTCCCGAGGACCTCTCTGCGGACGACGACGACGGAGTGCTGATGTGAACGAGCCTTCTTCTGCGCCCGCCTCGCAGTTTCATCGATTGCACCCGCGGCTGCGCGAGGCCATCGTCGCGCGCCTGGGGTGGACCGCGCTGCGCCCGGTGCAAGAGCTGTCCACCGAGGCCATCTTGGCGGGCCACAACGCCGTGGTGCTCGCCCCCACCGCCGGCGGAAAGACAGAGGCCGCTGTCTTCGCCACGCTCTCGCTGCTGCTCGACGAGCCGCCGAGCGCGGTGGGCGCGCTGTACATCGCTCCGATCAAAGCCCTGCTCAACAATCAGTCCGAGCGGCTGGGGCAGTACACGGAGATGGTGGGGCTGCGACGATTCGTGTGGCACGGCGACGTCGAAGCGGGCGCCAAGCGCGGGTTCACCAAAGAGCCGTGCGAGCTGTTGATGACCACGCCCGAGTCGCTCGAAGTGCTGCTGTTGTCGTCGAAGGCGAAGCCCGACGAGCTGTTTCGAGACCTGCGCGTGGTGATCATCGACGAGGTGCACGCGCTCGCGGGGACCGACCGTGGCGCGCACTTGTTGAGCGTGCTCGAGCGGGTGAAGCGCCGCTCGCGGTTCGACCTGCAGCGCGTGGGGCTCTCTGCGACCGTGGGAAATCCCGAGCGGATTCTGCGATGGCTGCAGGGCTCTTCGACGCGACCGGGCGCGCTGGTCGACCCGCCGCGCGCCAAGAGCAAGCGCGAGCTGCAAGTGTGGATGCAGCCGTCGGTGGGGCAGCTGGCCGAGACGTGCGCGTCGATGGGGGCTGCGAAGAAGTCCCTGGTGTTCTGCCAGTCGCGCGCGGCGACGGAGGTGCTGGCGAGCCGGATGCGCACCGAGGGCATCGACGTGTTCGTGCACCACGGCAGCGTGGCGGCCGAAGAGCGCCAGGCGGCCGAAGAGCGCTTCGCCCGCGGAAAGAACACCGCCATCGTGTGCACCTCCACCCTCGAGCTCGGCATCGACGTGGGGGATCTCGACCGGGTGTTTCAGCTCGGGGCTCCCTCGACGGTGAGCTCATTTCTGCAGCGCATGGGTCGCACGGGTCGACGGGCGGGGACCGTGGCGAACACGACGTTTCTCTGCGAGGACGGCGACGAGGTGCTGCAGTGCGCGGCGATCGTCGAGCTGGCGCGCAAGGGCTGGGTCGAGCCGGTGAACCCCAGCGAGCGGTGCTGGCCGGTGTTGCTGCACCAGCTCTTCGTGATGGCGCTCGAGCGCAAGGGCGTGACGGCGTCGGCGGCGTGGGAGCAGCTCTCGGTCGTCCCGGACTTTCGCGGGATCACCAAAAATGAATTCGACGCGTTGGTCGAGCACTTGTTGCGTCGGGACTATCTGTTCGACGCCTCGGGGCGGCTGGTGCTGGGCATCGCAGCGGAGCGCGAGTTCGGAAAGAAGAACTTCATGGAGATCTACGCGGTCTTCAGCTCGCCCGTTCACTTCGCGGTGCGCACGACGACGGGGCAAGAGCTGGGCTCGATCGAGCAGGGCTTCGCGGACCGGCTGTCTCCGAAGGTGACTGCGTTCTTGCTGGCGGGCCGCGCGTGGCTGGTCGAGAGCGTGGACTTGAAGAAGCGCGAGGTGATCGTGACGGCGGCGCCGGCGGGGACGAAGCCGTCGTGGGGAGGGAGGGTTCCGCAGCTGTTGGGCTTCGACGTGGCGCGGGCGATGCGGGAGGTGCTGCGCTCGGACGAGGCGCTCTCGTATCTGCGGCCCGAGGCGATGGCGGAGCTCACGCTGCTGCGCGAAGAGCGGCGCGCGACGCTCTCGCACGGCGGCCCGTCGATCGTGTACGAGCCGGGCAGCGCGCGGTGGTGGACGTGGTCGGGCGGCAAGGTCAACGCGACGCTGGCGTACGCCCTGACCCTGCGCGGCGGGTGGAAGTGCCACTGGGACAACACGGGGGTGCGCATCGACGGCGACGGGCTGCAATGGAGCACGCTGAGCCCGGTGCTGCGCGAGCTCGAGCGCTTCTCGTTTTGGGAGGACGAAGAGGTGTGGAAGGAGCTGCTCGCGAAGCTGCCGGAGTATCGGTTGAGCAAGTTTCAGCGGGCGATGCCCGAGCGGGCGGCGCGGGAGATGATCGGGGAGTATTTGTTGGATTGGGAGCGGGCGCGGGAGTGCGCGCGCGGGGGGTGAGCAAAGGCGGGGGCGGTGGATGGGGACGGTGTTCAATAGTTCACGAGACCGGGATAAGTCCGCGAGATGACGTGCGCGGAGCGAGCTGCACTGGGAGCGGAACAACGGGGACGAAGGGGGCAATCGTTCGCGAACGGCGGCGCTTCGGGAGCGAGGGCACGGCAGTTCACGGAGTTATCGCGGGGTCGTGAACTATTGAACACCGTCCCCATCCACATGATGCGCAATGGTAAGGCCCGCAGGACGCACGGCGGTTGCGCGGCGGCCCACACGATGCACTGCAGAAAAGCCCGGTAAACGCACGGCCAGAGGGCAAGCCTCCGGCCTTTGCGCGACGCAGCGTCGCGGAGCGGCCAGCGCGTCCGCCTGGCCTGCGAGTGGCACCCAGTTGGACGCGCAATCGCGCTCGCAAAGCGCGTCGATCGATCCGCGTTGGGATGGCCGGTTCATTCGTGGCGCCATCGCCACGCTCGCCTCGACGCGGGTCGTGGCCGTCGACAATGCGTCACCGCGTAGGCCAGGCGAACGCTCTGGCCGCGACGCGACGCTGCGTCGCGCAAAGGCCGGAGGCTTGTCCTCTGGCCGTGCGCTTACCGGGCTCGTTGTTGCGCATCACGTGGGCGGTCCCACGCCCGGGAGACGAGCGTCGCGTGACGCGAAGGACGCAGGAGAATCCGAGCGAACCCGCCGGTCCCACGCCCGGGAGACGAGCCCCCGGGCTTTGCGCGGCCGAGGCGTTCGCCTGGCCTACGAGTGACGCCCATGGTTGGACGCGGGGCGCGCTCACGAAGCGCGTCGAGCGCCGCGGCTGCTACCGCTGCTTCAAGCGGGCGCGCAGGGCGTCGAGCGTGGCGCGGGTTTGGTCGAGGGTCTCGACGAGCTTCTCGCGCTGCTCGTCGCTGAGCTTGTTGGCGGCGGATTCGAGTTGGCGGGCGAAGGCCTTTCCGCTGACGCGCTCGTGAAAGCGACCGAGCTGACTGACGAAGGCGGGGACGTTGACCCGCGTGGGGAGCTCGATGTTTTGCTCGGCGAGGACGTTGCGGACGTAGACCTCGACCTTGCGGGTGTCGAGGTTGGTCGCGAGCACGTGCTTGGCGCCCTTGGCCATCAGCTTGTCGTCCTCGAGGCGCAGGAGCCGCCATTTGCGGCCGAAGTCGAGGGCCCTCCACGCGTCGCTGTTGAGCCGCTTGTCATAGGCCGCGCAGAGCACAGCCCGGTCGATCTCGTCGTGCCGCAAGCGCACCTTGGGGCCGTCGGCGAGCGCATAGAGAGCGGTCCAAATGGGGTTGTCCTCGCGATGGTCGATGGCGGACGCGGTGTCCTCGCCGAACACCTTGGCGAAGAGCCACCGGCCGAAGTCCGTCCACGTCGAGTCGATCGTGCTGCGAACGGCGTCCGCGCGGCTGATGGCCTCCGCGAGGACGGCGCGGTCCGCGGCCGAGAGGGCGCTCGATGAATCGGGGGCAGCGGCGAGCTCAGCGGGGGGATCGGGCGCGGGCGCGGGGGGATCGGGCCTCGGCGAAATGGTTTCGGGGGCCTTGGGTTGTGCGCGAGGCGGACGATTGGGTTTGGTGGCCACGGGGCCGGGGATGATGGGGCAAAGCCGGGCGAACGCGAAAGCGGGCGGCGGGGGCATACCGGAAACTGGGTATGCGTGACGCGGCGCGTCGGGAATGGGCTTAACGCGCTTGAAGAGATTGGCGGGGAAAATTGCAGGGTGTGAGAGGGAGCGCGTCAAAGGGATTTGGGGCATGGAGGGGGTGCTGGGCTCCACGGTGACGGTCGCGAGCGAGAAGCCGCGCAGCTACGGCAACGCTTGCCGCCAGCAACGATGCGAGGCGCTCAGAAGTCACGTGTCGAGGTGGTGTGCGGTCGACGCGAGACGCAAACGCTGCTCGTGGCAGGGGCGCACGGGCCGACGGCCGCGGCGCGAGGCGCGAACGGACAGAAGGGGGCAGCGGGCCAATGGGCGCGCGAACCGAGGACAAGCCATCATGGCTACCCAGGTTTCGCGTGGAGAATCAAAGCTGAAGAGCCTCGTTCTCCTCACGCCCGGCAGACGAGCCCCTGGGCTGCGCGCGAAGTAAAGAGCGAGCGAACCCGCCGGTCCTACTCACCCTCGCGATCATCCAGTCGCAGCGGGTCTGCCTCGCGGTCGTGCGAACACTGTGGTGCCCTGCGCTCGGTGGGCAAGAAACCGCTCGCCGCACTTGACGCAAACCGGCGCGGCGCTGTCCCCAACGTTCTTGCCGATGAAGATGGACACCTCCGCAGAGCAGTGCGGGCACTCCACCAGAACTTCCTCCTGCCCGTCGACACGAACGGCATTGCGCCCCATCTCGCGAGTGAAGACGCCGTCGCTCCCTCGATGAACGTGGAACTTTGTGTAGCACGTGCTGCACTTGGGCAGCGCGCTCGACCCGATGGCTTGCGCTAACTCAACATCGACAGTACTCCCGCAGTTGGGACACTCGACATGCTCGACGACGAGCTCTCTGCTGCGCTGCTCCTCCTGCTTGATCTCGGCGATGGTCGACGACTCAACCTTCAGTAGTTTGAGCAACTCGCTCATCTGAATAATGTAGAGGTCCGCGCCTTTGGAAGCCCGTCGGTATTCGTCCACGAGTTCGAACCGAGGCATTATACCTCGACCGCCCGAACGGTGCTGCCAGTCGGCCTTCTCCTCGCCAGTAACGAAGACGAGCGACCTCTTGCGGTCGCGCCCCAAGCGCAGGATTGTGAGCCAGATCAGGAGGTCACCAATCCCTCCGTCTGACTTGCTCGCGTCCTTGTAGCCGGGCGGGATTTCGTGTTCGACCCGTCGTTTCAGTTCCGTGAGCACCTCTGCCCTGACGTTGGCGTGGTCGCAAATACAGGAGGTCGTGAAGAGCTCAGAGGGTGTTGGAGTGCATTCGCAGGAGATCATGCGGCCCGCCGCAGCATGAGTTGGATCGACGCCAATTGCAGCATTGCGCGGCTTGATTCTGGCTTCCGTTCGTAGTCTTTCGACAGCCGCCTCGAGCGTCCAAGCCATGCGAAAGTCCGTTCGACGACCCACCGTTGAGGCAGTGGAACGAATTGATTCCGTGGTTCCGAGCGACGGACGATGCGAAGCGCCATCCCGTTGTCGTTGGCCGCT
>JAAFIF010000153.1 GCA_013298625.1 Myxococcales bacterium | reverse complement strand
CCCGCGCGCCCGCCCGTGCGCGCTGACGCCGGTGCGCCCGCTGCCGACGCAGCCGCCGCGCCCACGCCGCCGCCGGCCAACGTGGTGCCGCAGCCGCGCCCGACGGGCCCGACGCAGTTCGAGATCCGCCCCGGCGGAATGTCCCGCGTGATGTTTCAGAGCGACGCGCCCCTCGAGACGCTGGACGGCGTGAGCGTGGACACCCAGGGCTCGTTTACGGTCAACCCGACCGCGCCGGCGACGGGCTTCACGGGCCGCGTGGCCGTCAGCGTGGCGTCGCTGCGCACGGGCAGCGACATGCGCGACGATCACCTGCGCGGCGGGATGTGGCTCGACGCGGCGCGCTTTCCGAACATCACGCTGGACCTGCAGCGCACGACCCTCGCTCAGCCGCTGCAGCCGGGCGCCGAGGTCTCGGGCAACATCACCGGTCGCTTCACGATGCACGGCGTCACGCGCGACGTGACCGTGCCCGTGCGCGTCCGCTACGTCCCGCTCTCGGCCGAGCACCAGGGCATGCAGCAGTTCGGCGTCAACGCGGACATGATCCGCGTGCGCGGAGACTTCTCGCTCAACCTCTCGGACTACGGCGTGAGCATCATCGCGCCGCTGCGCTTGAAGGTCTCGAACACCATCACGGTGCGCGTGGACCTCACGGCCTTCCGTCGCTGATCGAGCGACCACGGTCGTGGCGCGTCTCGGCGCGTCACGCAGCCTGTGCGGGGGACAACGCGGGGATTGCACGTGAATCGGGCGGGATTTTTCCTGCCCGTTCTGCGTTTTCAGCGCTCGCGTGTGCCTCTATCCTCGCGCCGCCATGCTCGACTACCAGCGCAGAGGAACCGTCCCCGAAAAGCACCACATCGTCTTCGACCGCCCCGACGGAAAGGGCGTCTACTACGAAGAGTGCATCACCCGCCGCGGCTTCGACGGCGCGTACGCGATCCTGTACCACGCGTTTCCGACGACCGACGACGGCGCGGTCCGCAAGACGACCCGCGGCTGGTCTGCGCCCATCGCAGCGAACTTCGAAGACCAAACGCTGCGGCGGAGGCTCTTCGACGCCAACAAGGTTCCGCGCGGCGGGCAGATGCTCGATTGCCGCATCCCGGTGATGTTCAACTGCGACCTGGTGATGCTCCTCGCCAACCCGACGCAGTCGGACGACGCGTACTTCACCAACGGCGACGGCGACGAGCTCGTCTACGTCTACGCGGGCAGCGGAAAGCTCGAGAGCTCGTTCGGCTGGCTCCCCTTCAAAGAGGGCGACTACGTCTGGATCCCCAAAGGCGTGATCCATCGCTGGCACCTCGAGGGCGAAGGGCACTCGTTCTTGGTGATGGAGGCGCGCAAAGAGCTGCGAATCCCCACGCAGTTCAGAAACGCGACGGGCCAGCTCAAGATGGACGCGCCCTATTGCCACCGCGATTTCGTTCGCCCCGAAGGCATGGCGTGGGAGCCCTCGCAGGGCGCGGGCGGCCCGCACACCGTCGTGTACAAAGTGCGCGACAAGTTCAGCGAGCGAACGATGCCGCACCACCCGCTCGACATCGTCGGGTGGGACGGGACGATGTACCCCGTCGCGTTTCCGATCCTGAAGTTTCAGCCGCGCATCGGGCAGATTCACCTGCCGCCCACCGCGCACATGACCTTCGCGGGCGAGGGATTCATCGTGTGCAGCTTCGTCCCGCGCGTGACCGACTTTCACCCGAAGGCCATCCCGTGCCCGTACCCGCACACCTCCGTCGATTGCGACGAGGTGTTGCTCTACATCCGCGGCAATTTCACGAGCCGAAAGGGCGTTGGCCCGGGCTGCATGTCGCTGCACCCGATGGGCGTCCCGCACGGCCCGCACCCGGGCGCCTACGAGCGCTCGATCGGCAGCGAGCGAACGGACGAGCTCGCCGTCATGGTCGACACGTTCGTCCCGCTCGACATCACCGCCAACGCGCTCGCGCTCGAGACCCCCGAGTACCACGACACGTGGAAGATCCAGCCCAAGTGACAGGGGCGCCCCTCACTCGTCGCCGCGTCGGTCCTTCTTGCGATCGCTGTTGCGCTTCTTCTCGTCCAAGCGCCGCAGCTTGCTGCCGTACGTGGGCGCCGTAGGACGCCGCTTCTTCGGCTCGATCAGCGCCGCGCGGATCAGCGCCGCGAGCTTGTCCCGCGCGTCCTCGAGGTTCTTCAGCTGGTCGCGCGTCGCCGTCGACGTGATCTGCAGCCGCCCCTCGCCGTCGAACTTCGACAGGTTCTGCGCGCGCAGCCGCTCTTTCTGCCGCTCGTCGAGCAGCGTGCATTTTGCCACGTCGAAGCGCAGGTCGATCTTCGAGGCGACCTTGTTGACGTTTTGCCCGCCCGGCCCGCCCGAGCGCGCCGCGGTCCACGTGATGAGCTCGTCGGGGATCGAGAGCGCGTCGTTGATGACGAGGTCAGCCATGGTCGAATCCTGTCGTGCCTACGATGCCCGCGGCGAGCGCCGCCGCGTCCCGCCGAGTGATTTCTGGGACTCGCTCGTAGCTCGAAATCAGCGCCGCGGCGAGCAGATCTCCGCCCGTCGGCACACGCTCGAGGAGACCAAGCAGCGTCGGTGACCTTTCGGCGCGGCGCGAAGGCAGAGACGCGCAGGCAGAAGACCGGCGCGGACGGTTGTCCGAGCTGTCGGTGCGACATCACACAGCGCGATCGCCTCACGCCCGATGATGGTTCTGCAACCGACAGACGCTGCGCGCTTCGTGACGAGCGCCGAAGCGCTGACGAAGGCCGCGAAGAAAGCGCCATCACCGCTGAGCGTTCGCGCGCATCGCCGCCGCCAGCCAGCGTGTCAGCCCTTCGCCAAACGCGTCGATGTTGGCTGCGAATCGCTCGTCCGCTTCGTACACGTCCGCGAGCGACGCGTGCATGTCTGCCGCGCACCGATAGAACCACTGATCGATCAACCGACGGTGCCGCTCGGCTACGTCCATCGCGTCGACGCTCAGCGGCACAACACCCGCGCGAAGCAGCGCTGCCGCGTCCGTCATCACCGCGTCCGCCTCGACCTTGTACCGCTGCCAATCAGCCGCGCTGTACTTGCTCGTGCGTTGTTTGGACACGCTCCACGCGTCGGTGTCGCCCCAACGCTGCTCGGCTTCGCGCTCGTACCGCGTCGCATCGAATCCGTTGAACATTGAACTCCGTCGCTCCTGGCTCATGGTGTTGGCTCCTTCGTTGTCGAGCATCGCCAGCGCGTCGTCGACGGCGCGCAGCATCGCCGCCGTTCGCTCGGCGCGCGCGGCGAGCTCCTGTCGTTGTCGTTGAAGCGCCGCCCGTCGGTCGAACCGCGGATCGTCGAGCGACTGCTTGATGTCCTCGAGCGACATGCCGAGCTCGCGACCGATGAGGATCTGCTGCAGCCGCAACAGATCGTCGTCGTCGTAGAGGCGATACTCCGAGGCGCTTCGAGCAGACGGTCGAAGCAGGCCGATCTCGTCGTAGTGATGCAGCGCCCGCACGGACACGCCGCTCATGCGCGAGACCTCGCTCACTCTGTACGCACGACGCCTGGTCATGATCGAGACGTAGTCCCTCACGTCGCGTGAGGGTCAAGCGCGCGGCGCGAGCGCCGTTCGGCTTCATCGAGGCCCAGAAGAGCTGGCGGACGCTCCGATGAGCATCGTGGCCGGGCGGATGAACTGCACGCTCGACGTCGGAGTGTGCTTTGGAAACTACTGGGTGACGGATTGCCCCTGAGCGCGCACCGCGGCTTCGAGCGCGAGCACGTGCGGGTCTGGATCCCCCAACGCGCGCAGCGCTTCTGCGAGACGAAAGAGGTACTCGACGTTGCTCCCGCTCGGACCGTGCGCGCGGAGGATCGTCGCTGCGATCTCGTCTTCGCGCTCGTCTCCCGCGTCCCACGCGTTGCCTCGATGCGCGATGTACACGACTGCGCGTGCGTGCGCGCCTCCGTCGAGCTCGATGGTGACGGCGCTGCGCTCGTAGCCCGCGCGCTCGCGGTGATCGAGCTCGTCGAGGACGCTCTGTGAGCGAGTCGCTTCGATGCGAAACGCGACCCCGCGCACGCGCGCTCCCTCGCGCGCGACGAGCGTGACGACGCGGCCGGGGAGCGCGGGCGTCCCTCGGTGATCGTCGCTCTTCTGCGAGAAGCGTCGCGCCCATCCGCGGAGGGTTGCGCAGCGCTGCTCGACGAACGGGAAGCTCGGTCGGTAGATCACCGAGCCGTAGCCAAAGAGCCAGAGCGCGCGGTCGTTCATGGGGGTGGAGGGATCCAAGACAGGGGAGTGCGTCCTACGGTTTGAAACCGCAGGCAAGGGCTCGTGGCCGCTTCGGCTGTGATTTTCCAAGCGGAATCTCGGCACCCATGCCTCCTTGGGCTGCGGGCACTCTCGCCGTTGTTTCTCCACGCAACACTTGGGTACCGATGAGTCGTCGATGGCCCGCCGTCGCCGCGTCATCCTTTCGACTGATGTCGATGCGGCCTCTCGCCCGATGCCTCGCGCCGACGTCGCTCTCACACTTACGCCCATGAAGTTTCTGATCACTGGTGGAACGCTCGGAATGGGCCGCGGCGTCGCGCACGCGCTCGCGCTCGCTGACGACCTGCGACACGAGGTCGTGATCCTCGGCAGCTCGCGCGAACGCGGCGCGTCCGCCGTGCAGCAATTGCAAGAGACCACAGGCAACGCGAAGGTGTCCTTCGTGCTCTGCGACCTCGCGAGCTTTCGCTCGGTGAAGGCCGCGATCGAGGCGCTTCGCGCGGAGGCTCCGCTCGACGGCGTGTTCGTCAACGCGGGCCTCGGCTATGCGCCGAAGCGCGTCGCGACGGAGGACGGCTTGGACCCACACTTTCAAGTGAACTACCTGTCGCACTTCATGCTGGTGCTGAACCTGCTCGAGTCGCTGACGCGCTCGAGCTCGGGCGGACGCGTGATCTTCAACACGGCGCGCGGCGGCGAGCTCCGCTGGGACGACCTGCAGATGACGAAGAAGTGGGGCTACGAAGCGGCGATTTGGCAGGCCTTCGCGGCGAAGCGAATGTTCTCGCGGCGGCTGCACGCGCTCGAGCGGGCGGCGGGCACGAAGCTGTCGACGGTCGGGTTCGAGACTCCGAAGACCGTGTGGAGCCACCAAATCGAGATCGTTCCGTGGCCGATGCGGGCGATGGCGACGGTGGCGAAGTGGTTCGGCGCGTTTATCTCCATCGAGCGCTGCGGCGAGATCATGGCCCCGCTGTTCATCGAGAGCCAAGCCGAGAGCCTCGCGAAGTCCGGCGAGCTCGTCGGCTGGAGCGCGCAGGGCTTCGACAAGAAAGACGAAGAGCCGGGGGCCTCGGACGAAGCCCAGTTGATCCGGTTGTGGGACGAGAGCCTGCGCTTGATCGGCGATGACGAAACCACACGCATCTCCGAGCGGCTGACGCGCAGCGCATGAGGGGTCGGCCTCTACGGTTGCGAGCGCTGCGCGTCGTCGGGATCGCCGCCGACCGATATCTCCCGATCCGTTCCGCGCGTCTTCGACGCTCGTCGCGGGCGCGGTATAGCATCGAGTCGCCATGACCGACCCGATCGCTCGCGCTCAAGGCCGCGGCCTCGCCCGCTCGCTGCTCGTGTCCTTCGCGGCGCCGGCGATCGTGTTCGCGCTCTTCGCTGTCGCAGCGGGCATCTCGCTGCTCTTCGAACCGGGCAGCGACGCGCGGATCGCGGCCTTCTCGCTGTCGATGCTCTTGCTCATGGGCGGCGCGATCGCCTTCGCGCTGTCCTTCGCCGCGCGGCGGACGCGCGCGCTCGACGAGGCGTTTCGCGCGATGGGCATCGCTCCGGCCGGCGCGATGCTCAACATCCGAGAGTTTCACGGGACGCTCAACGGCCGGCCGCTCGACGCGATGTTCGCTCGCAGAGGTCCGCTGCTCGAGATCAACCTCGCGACGACGCTGCACACCACGCTCGCGGTCGGGACGCGCACCGCCCTCGGCGCGATCGTCCGCTCGGCCATCAACGCGCAAGAGATCCCCATGGCCGACCCGGCGTTCGCCAACCTCGTGGTGAGCGCAGACGACCCGCAGTGGGCGCGCTCAGCGCTGCAGAACGCCGCCTTTCGCGACGCTGTGTTGCGCGCAGTGCAAGACCCGACGGGGCGAGAGATGCGCGTGTTTGCGCTGCGGCCAGGGGCGGTGAAGCTCACGCGGCACTACTTCGACCTCGACGCGATGCCCGCGCAGATCGCAGCGATGGCGCAGCACTTGGAGGGGATCGCGCGCCTCGTCGAGCAGTTTCCTCCGCCGGCGCGGCACGTCCCGCTGAGCGCGATGGAGCAGCGCGCTCGCGCCGCGCCCACGCGCATGGGGGGAGTCATCGTCGCGGTGATGCTAGCGGTGATGTTGGTGGTCGGCGTCGCGACCGCGGCAGCAGTGCTCGTTCTCGTCGGCAACAGCCGCTGATCAGCGATGCGTCGCGCTGCGTCGCGCGAGCAACGCGACGCCCATCAGCACCAGCACCACCGACGGAACGCCCGCGAACAACACGCGAACCACGCCCTTCACGGCGTCCGATTGCGTCGCGGCGCCCGCGGCGTAGCCCACTTTTCCGAGCGCGGACTGCGTGCCGGCGACGGCGATGGCGACGCCGGATTTCTGCGCGAATCCGAGCACGCCGTAGACCGCGCCCTCGCGGCGCTTCTTCGTGCGCGCCTCGTCCGCGTCGACCGAGTCCGCGATGAGCGTCCACGGGATCACGTGACACGCGGCGATGCCCGGTCCGCACAGCACCGCGAGCACGTAGCCCACCGTCGCGCGCTCGGCGGGCAAGAGCGCCAGCAGCACCAAGATCGCAGCCCAAAAGAGCGTCCCCGTCGCGAGCGTCGCGCGCCGGCCGAAGCGCTCGCTCGCCCACGCGATGGGTCCGACGCTGGCGAGCGCCGAGAGCTGGACCATTCCGAGCACGACGTCGAGCTTGCCGCGAAGCCCGAGCGCGTGGGTGATGTAGTACTCGAACATCGAGGCCACGACGCTGACCGAGACCCACGCGACGAGGTAGATCACCGCGGCTTCGCGCACCGCGGGCGTGCGCAGCACGTCGCGTACGTCGGCGAGGGGGTGCGCGTGCTCCTGGGGTTTCTCTGGGGATTTCTCGCGCACCGTCGAGAAGAGCAGCAAGAACGGGACGGCGCCCAGGGCTCCGACGGCGGTCATCGTCACGCGGTAGCCCGTGGGCTTGTCCGCGAAGGACGCGATGCTCGCGGGGATGAGCGCTGCGGCGAGCAGGCCGCCGACCATCGAGACGATCGCGCGCGCCGCGTTGAGCCGCGTGCGGTCGCGGTCGAGCGACGAGAGCTCAGGCGTGAGCGAGGCGTACGGCACCTGCACGCACGCGAACGCCGTGTCGAAGAGCATGTACGCGAGCGCGAAATACAGCGCTTTTGCCCAGCCCGACCACGAAGGGACCACCCACAAGAGCGAGAACGCGATGGCGAACGGGATCGCGCCGAACAGCATGAAGGGCCTGCGCCGGCCCCATCGCGACTTCGTTCGATCGCTGAGCGCGCCCACCATCGGAACGCTCAGCGCGTCCCACACCCCGCCCACCAGGATCACCAGCGCCGCGAGCGACGGCGGGACCCTCGCGATGTCCGTGAGAAAAAACGGCAAGAAGAACAGCACCGCCGTGCTCGCCGTGCTCGGGCCCCAGTCGCCCAAACCAAAGAGCGCCACGCGCGAGAGCGGCATCGCAGGAGCCTCTGCGCTCACCGCAGCGGGGGCGTGACTCGTGCGCTCGCGCTCGCTCACAGAGCGCCCCGGTACATCTTGTACTTGCGGTAAATCGTGAAGCCCAAGCCCGCGAGGATGAAGTTGATCTTCACGTTTTCTTCGCCCGTCAGGCTCAGGTCCGCCTCGGTGTAGCCCTTCTCGAGCATGGTCTTCGCGGTGTCTTCGATGAGCAGCGACTCGAGGCCACGCGAGCGGTACGCGGGGTCGATCACCAGGATCTTGAAGCACGCGCGCGTGAGCTTCTTGCTCTTGCGCCACATGCGAAACAGCGAGAGCGGATCGAGCCTGCCGCGCGCGAGCTGCAGCGCTTCGTTGGCGTCGGGCAGCACCAGCGCGAAGCCGGCGCACTTCGAGTCCACCTCGACGAGCCGGACGAGATCCGGGTCGACGATGGGCCGAAAGCTCTCGCAAATGCCCCGAAACTGCGCGAACTCGAGCGGAACAAACTGATCCACCGTCGACATCGCGCGGTTGTACAGCTCGTGCGCGAGCCGCACCTCGTCGTCCCACTGATCCATGCGCATCGAGCGCAGCGAGACGCTCTTGTTCGCCCTCGCCCGCGCTGCGCCGCGCGTGAGCTTGTCGGGGAAGATCTTGCTCAAATCCCGCTCTCCGGGCGGCGGTTTGACCATCCACGCGTACGCTTCGTGCAGCCCTTCGAGCCCCGACTGCTCGACCAGCTTCGCGTAGTACGGCTTGTGGTGGCCCTCCATGAGCGCGGGGCGCGTGTCGAAGCCCTCGATCAAGATCCCGTGCTCTTCCGAGGCGCTCGGGTTGTAGGGGCCTTCGATGCCCTTGCAGCCGCGCTCGCGCAGCCAGGCTCGCGCGGCGTCGAAGAGCGCGCGGGCGACCTCGACGTCGTCGACGCACTCGAACCAGCCGAAGTGTCCGACGCCGTCTTTCTTCGTATCGAGCCGCGCCCGCTCTTTGATCGCCGCGATCGTGCCCACGGGGCGGGCGTGGCGGTAGGCGATGAAGAGCTCGCGCTCGGCGCCGTTCCAGAACGGGTCCTTGCCGACGGTGAGCTTGTCGGCGAGTTGCGAGACGATGGGCTGAACGTAGTTGGGGTCGCCTTCGTACAGGGTCGCCGGCCAGCCGGCGAAGCGCTCGATCGCGCGCCGCGAGCGTGCGGGAATCACCTGGATTTCTCCAGTCAAGCCAGCGATCAGCGACTGCGCCGCCGCGCCCACCACAGGCGCGCCCGACAGCGCGCGAGTGATGCGAGCGAGCGTGCGTCCGACTTCGTTGCCGTCCATTGCCTCTGCGCTTCCTCTCCAAAGCTCGTGCCGACGCGAGAACAGCGCTCCCGCGGGCACCATCGTCCGATCGAGAGCGTCGCAGAGCCAGCGCCGCCGCGCGAGCATGTTTCGCAGCCGCCGCGAGCGCCGCCCACCGTGCCGTGACGGCACACCCTACAAAGGGTCCCCCGTGGCAGAAGCAGCACAGTGCGACGAAGGGCAACGAGGCGCCCCTGCGAGCGGGCGTACGGCGCGCCGTCGAGTCGGCGCGCTTGCGTGCGGCGGCCGACAAGCGCTCGGGCATGAAGCCCGAGCTGAGGCACGTGAGCAGCGGCGCGGCGGGGCTCGAGTGCGCTGAAGCGCTGGTGTTTCAGAGGCACACCCGAGTTGCCTGAGCCCTGGCGGATGCCAGGGCGCTCGTTGGCTCTGCCACGCGCAAGCGCGCCAGCTTCGACAGCGCCCCGTACGCCCCGCGCTTTGCCCTCGCGCGGCGCGGCACGGCCCATGTATTCGATACCGGATCCCCCGTTGATGCACCACGCCACGCTCACACGCTCGCTGCTGTGCCTCGCGCTCTGCGCTGCGTCCCGCGCCGCCGCCGCGCAGAGCGAGCCGGCCGCGGCCGCGCGCCCCGCGAGCACACACAATCAACCTGCCGCGCAAACACCAGCACAACCCGCGCACGGCACCGTGGGCGCCGACGGCGTGCGGCGCTACTGGATGGCCGACGCGTACCTCTGCGGAGGGTTCAACCAGCTCACGCTGGCGCTGCTCTCTGGGATTCGCTTTCGCTGGGACCAGCCGCGCAGCGACAACCTGTTGCTGGACAACCGACGGTTCGAGCTCGGGGTCGAGCTCAACGTGAACCCAGGCTTCACGTCAGTGGGCGCGTACGCCGAGTGGACTCCGCTGCAGATCCTGATCCTCCGCGCGCAGACCGACCTCTACGCCCACTACGGAACGTACGGGGCCATCATGCGCTTCGACCGCCCCGACCTGCCCTTCGGCGACGACCTGCGCGACGTGTGCGCGGGCTGTCGCGCGGGCTTCAACCAGCGCGTACTCGGCCGCGCGGTGCTGCAAGCGCAGCTCGGGCCCGTCGCGGTTCGCAACCAGACCGACGTGGGCTTCTACGCGCTGCACGGCGACGAGCCGTATTACATCCTCATCGAGCACGACATCCTCGCCGCGCGCCGCGAGGTGATCGTCGTCAACGAGTCGCAGGTGCTCTTCGAGCCCTACCGTCGCCCGGACAAGACCGGCCTCTTCGTGGGCCCGATGTACCACTTCGCGCGGACGCTCTTCGCGGGCGTGCAGCGGCAGCGGGTCGGAGTGTTCGGCGAGTGGATCTTTCATCGCAAGTTGGGCCCGTTTGCGAGGCCGCGCGCCGTCGGCTTCGCGGGCTATCACATCGAAGACCGCAACCGCGGCGGGGGCTTCATCGGACTGATGGGTGTGGGATCCGAGTTCGATCTTTGACCGTCCGCCGCGCGGTAGCATCGGCCGGGTGCTGATCGAGAACCTCACGCCATCGCAAGCGCGCGCTGCCCTCGGCGCGATGCGCGCCGTCGCCGACGCCTCACCGGGGCTGCACCCGGACGAGCGCTCGATGCTGGTCGTCACGGGCCGCGCGCTGCGCGTGCAAGAAGACCCGCTGTCGATCGAGGCGATCACGCCCGAGGCGCTCGCGGCGGCCATCGCCGAGCCGCGCGACCGCGTTCGAGTGATCCAGTGCATGCTGCTCATGTCCCTCATGGACGGAAAGGCTGACCGCGAAGAGGCCTCCCTGATCCACCGCTTCGCCGCTGCGCTGGGCGTGCACGAAGAGCGCGTCGAGAGCTTGCGACAGCTCGCCGAGGGGCGGCTCACGCGCGTGTGGCTCGGCCTCGCGTGGCGCTCGTACGGGCAAGAAGAGTTCATCAAAGCGCTGCGCGACGAGGGGCCGCGCGGCCTGTGGAAGATCGTCGGACCGATGATGGGCGCGGCGGCGGACTACGGGCTCGCGCGGCGGTTCATCACGTACGGAGAGCTCGCCGAAGGGACGCTGGGGCGGGCGTACTATGATTTCATTCGTTCGCATCGGTTTCCGTTTCCCGGCGAGCCGGGGGGCGTGCCCGAGCGCGGGGTGTGGCACGACCTCACGCATGTGCTCGCGGGGTACGGGACGGACCCGGACGGCGAAGTGCAAGTGGTCTCGTTTATCGCGGGCTATCGCAGAGAGGACCCGTTCTTCTGGCTCTTCACGATCGCGCTGCAGTTTCACTTGGGTCTGCGCGTCTCGCCGTACTCGCCGGGCGGCGAGAAGGGCCACTTTCGCCCCGAGCTCGTCGAGCACGCCTGGGAGCGCGGCCGGCGCGTGAAGCGCGACCTGAGCGATGGCTGGGACTGGGAGCCGCACATGTCCCGGCCGATCGCGCTCGTGAGAGAAGAGCTCGGGATCGAGTGATGGTGGCGAGGGTGTATACCGCGCCCGCGACGAGCGTCGAAGACGCGCGGAGCGGATCAGGCGATCGAAAGACCGTAGAAATCAAGTCAAACCACTGCCGCGCACCGGGAAAACTACGAACCCCGTCGCGGTAGTGGTTTAGCGAACGCTTCGTCGCGTTGGCGAAGGAGCCCCAAACACCGCAGCGTTGGTCGCGCTGCCCCCTTCGCCTCACTTCACTCGATCCTCCACCGCCCACGCCGCGAGCCCGAGGCCCGCGTAGCCGAGCGCGTTGGCCACGCCGTGCCACCGCACCATGAAGGGAATCCCCGGCCACGTCGCGCCCGACACCCTCGCCCACGCGTACGAGACCGCCAGCGCCATCGTGAGCCCGAGCGTCGCGCTCGAGACCCACAAGAGCCCTCGCGCGAGCCTCGATCGCATCGCCGTGCGCCCCGCGCGCACGCTGAGCGCGCCCAACGTCAACAGCGCGCTCGCGAGCACGACCGCGGTCACCAGCTCGCTCACGCGAGAGCCCGTGACCTGCGAGACCGTGATTCCGCCGCCGACGAGCCCCGGCCCGAGCACGGTGGTCCATAGCACCACGCGCGCGATCCGCTGGGTGCGCTCGCTCGCTGCGCTCTCTTCGAGCGCGATCGCGACGCGCGCGGCGAACAGCGGCGCGACCCACCCGGCGAAGTGAAAGTGCACCGCGGTGAGCCGCACGATCGCGTCGTCGAAGCCGAGGGGGCGCGCGCCGGCGCGCGCGAGGAGGTTCCACAGTCCGCCGATGGGGAGGTAGAGCAGCGCGGCGTCCAACGCGAAGCGAGGGTTCTTCAGCACAGGGCCGCGCTCTTGAAAACGCGCCCACGCTCGATACGCGCCGAGCAGCCCCACCGCGACGCAGTACAACGCCCACGGCACGCTCACCCACGCCGCCCTCGCCCCCGCAGGAAACAGCACGCTCACGAGCGCAGACAGCGCCAGCACCGGCTGCGCGCGGGCCAACACACGCAGCCATCCCGCGTCGCGCGAGCCCACGTTTCCGTGCGTCGAGAGCGAGAGCCCCAGCGGAATCCCCACCATGGGCCCGAGCACCAACAGCCGCTCGACCAGGTCGATCTGCGTGAGCACCGCGCCGGGCGCGAACGAGAGCGCAGCGAGCCCGAGCGCTCCAGCGAGCGCCGAGCCGAGCGCTGCTCCGTCGTACCGTGTCGAGCGGGTCATGCGCGGCAGCATAGCGGTTCGCGCGCGGTGAAGCGCGCTGCGACAACCGTGCGCGGAGTGCGCGGATCCTGCGACGAGCGAAGAGCGTACGGCGTGGTGAACCGCGGTCGTCTCCACGGCGAGTGGGCAACGAGCGAAGAGCGACGGGTGAAGAGAAGAGCCCGGTGAAACGTGGTGTTCTGGCCACGAGCGTGCGACCCGGTGAAAAGCCTCTTCGCACCACGGCGGGTTGGCAAACCCGCCGCGAGCGACGGAAGAACAAGAGCCCGGTGAAGCCCCTCTTCGCGCCACGGCGGGTTGGCAAACCCGCCGCAAGCGACGCTCGAAGCCTCGCGTCGGAAGGTGCGCGAAGCGCGCGACCACGCTCAGCGTGCGCAGCGAGCGGCGGACGACGCGATGGACCGAGCACAATCGCGCGCGGCGGAGAGGGCAACGTTGCCCGAGTGACCGGTGCCGACCGCCCCTCCGTTTTCGAAAACGGTCGAAGCAGGAGGGCGCACGTGATGCGCAACAGCGACGCCCGCTGGACGCACGGCCCGGAGCCCAAGGGCTCATGGTTACCCAAAAGCTGCCGGGAGAAACAGCGGCGAAAAGGCCCGGAGCCCAAGGGCTCATCGTTACCCAAAAGCTGTGTGGAGAAACAGCAGCACAACGACCCGCAGCCCAAGGGGGCGGGCATCAGCGCCCGCACGGTGACGAGTGTTCTCTACGGGCGAAGCGCAGCGGTCTCGCGACCGCAGCTAGCCAATGGCGAACATTCGAACGCACGACACTCGTCCGCGGTCCTCGCTGAAGATTCAGTCCTCGACTCGGTCACGGCCATCGCTCGATGCAGAGAGCGGCGACGGTGAGCGCGTCGAGGATCGCGTCT
>JAAFIF010000112.1 GCA_013298625.1 Myxococcales bacterium | reverse complement strand
CGATTCTCACCAGGGAGTGGGTGCGCGGTGGAGACCCGTCGGTGTTTCAGGCGATCCTGACGGAGGGGATGATGCCAATCGATCGAGGCATCTTCCATTCGAAGATGATCAACATGGTGTCCTTCGCCCGATGCTTTGGCCACACTCTATTCACGAACATCCTCAAGGACTTGCCCATCCTCTCCGACTATGTGCCGTCGATGGAGTTTGCCCAAGCTTTCGCGAGGTCTTGCCGGGCGCTTGGAACGATGCAGATCATCCGTTGCGGGTCTGGAATGGACCCTCTGTACTCAGCCGACGAACAGCTGGAGTTCGATCCGTAATTGTTGACTGAGAACGCTCCCTGCGGGCATAGCCTCGGGGATGCTCGTCCGCGTTCGCCCAGCACCTCATGGACTGCCCTTCTCGAAGGTGTACCTGGCGTATCCGAAGGATCAGGCAGAGTACAACGCAGTCCTCGAGCTTCAGGGGTGGACCTGGCATCATGGGCGGGAGTCGTCCTCTCGATGTCCCGCTGCGATCGTTGGCGAAAAAGACGTCTTTTGGACGACCTACGCCGATGACGCGGCGCTGATCCAGGGCCCTGGGGTGTGGACGTCCGAGCAAAGCAAAGAGCTCGCGGCGGAGCTCGGTCGAACCGCTCCGAGGATTCAGTGGGAGCCTCGATGGCGCAGGTTCGTGGTGAAGCGGGTGTCTCGTCTGTTCCGCACCCAGCTCCACAGGGTGGGCGGATGGAAGTTCCACGGCGGCGCGTGCGATCCGTCGAAGTGTCCCGCAGGATGTCCATTTCGGGGTCTGTACGGGTATCACACGTCCTTCTCGATGGCCGTCGTCCCGTTCGCCGATCGGCTCGAAGAGGATGCTCTGGCAGAGCTCGATCGGAGGAGGTCGCTCGGCGCGAAGTCCCGCGATGAAGATGGAGAGGTCTCCGTTCCGACGCGGGACGGAAAGACCCTGCGCGGCTACCAGCGCGCGGGCGTGCGGTGGGCGCTCGACACCCCGCGATGCCTCATCGGCGACGAGCCTGGGCTCGGCAAGACTCCGCAGGCCATCGCCACCGTTCTCGCTCTTCCGATCGAGGAGTTCCCGACGGTGCTCGTCGTGTGCCCCGCGGGGGTGTCGTCGAACTGGCGCCGAGAGATCGAGTCGTGGAGCGCGGAGCCTTGCCGCGTCGTTGTCCTGTGTGGGTCTGCGAACCTGGAGAAGATCGAAAAGGAGCGTCAGCTCGTGCCTCGCGATGGAGAGAGGCTCTGGGTCATCTCCTCTTACGGATCGCTGCGAATTGGCAGCTCTTCCGCCGATGGCGAGGAGAAGCCCGATCCCGTCTGTGATCTCGCGCCGCCGCGATGGCTTCTCGCCGAGGTGTGTCGAACGCGGCTCCACGGGGTCATCGACGGCGTGCGATGCGAGAGTCCCGAGAGCCGTCCCGCGAAGAGAAAGAAGGGAGAGCCAAAGCCATCGAAGTGCGCCAAGAAGAAGGTCGGAGCATGCAAGGGCGAGGGGCTCGGGCGGAAGCCGTCCCGAGGGCAGCGAGGGGACGCATTGGCGTCGCTCCCCCCGTTCCCGATGGTGATCTTCGACGAAGCCCACAAGCTCTCTGGGGCAGCGACGCAGCAGACGCTCGCGGCGTCGTTTCACGCGCAGCGAGCGCGGAGGGTGATCATGCTGACGGGGACGCCGCTGCCCAACGACGTCCTCGACATGCAGCCAGCGCTCGCGATGCTCGACCCACAGACCTTCGAGCGCCGCGGATTTTCCTACCGCTTCTGTCTATGGCGGGACAACGGGTTCGGAGCGAGCCCCTACGGGATGAACGAGGCGCGCGCCGCTGAGCTGCAGGAGCTGCTTCGCTCGACGGTGATGATTCGCCGAAGAAAGAGCGACGTGCTGAAAGAGATCCCTCCGAAGACCTATCGGACGGTGCTCCTCGAGCCAACGGAGCATGCTTCGAAGCTCCTTCGCCAAGGACCCGACATCGAAGAGCTCTTGAAGAGCAAGACGATCCTCGAGGCGCGCCAAGCTCGGCTCGACGCGGAGGCTCGCAACGACAGCGAGGGGATGCTGGCGGCGATCAACGCGGAGCTCGACGCCACCGGCATCGTCTTGGAGCGCGCTTCGACGGACAGGCAGCGGCTTGGCGTCGAGAAGGTTCGGGAGAGCCTTCGGTACATCAAAGAGCGAGGCGAGGACGGGAGGAAGATCATCGTCTTCGCTCAGCACTTGGAGGTAGCGCACGCGCTGCACAAGGGACTCGGAGGCGATCGACGGTGCGTGCTCTTGGAGGGCGCTGTCGATCCAAAGAAGAGAGGCGCGCTGGTCGAGTCCTTCCAGACCGATCCCGAGATCCAGTACGTGGTGGCCACGATCTCCTCGAGCGCCGAAGGAATCACGCTGACGGCGGCTCACACCGTGGTCTTCGTCGAGTTCCCATGGACGTCCGTCGCGGTGACGCAGTGCGAGGACCGCGCTCACCGGTACACGCAGAAGAGCACGGTGGAGATCGACTACCTGGTGATCGACAAGAGCATGGACGCCACGATCGCCGGGTTGATTTCGACGAAGGCCCGCTACGCGAGGCTCGCCCTCGACGCGTCGAGCGAGCCAGAGCCCGTGAAGATCGATCCGATCGAGAGCTTTCAGCGGACGTTTCAGCCTCATCCGATCACGGAGCGCCGCTTCGTCCTCGGGCAAGACCGAAGGACGCTCACGAAGAGACCCTCTGAGGAGGAGTTCGCGCGAGCGAAGAAAGCAGCGGAGAACCGTCGACGTCGTCCGAGCTCGATGCTGGAGATGCTCGCAGCCGACGCGGCGATGTCGTTGCCGAACGCTCTTTGGACCGAAGAGATCTGCAGATTGTTCGCGTGAATGTTGACGACGCGGTGTTTTGCCTGGAGATTTCGAAGCGAAGTCGTCATCAGCGGTCATGGGCCTCGATCGGGAGGCGTGGAGTCGTTCGTTCAGATGGATCCTTCGAGATGGAACTGAGCATACAGCGCGTCGAGATCACCGTGTGTCCCGTGTGCAAAGCCCAGTGGTGTCGCGTGCCCGGACAGCGCGGGCGGGTCATGGAGCATTGCTCTCGATCCTGCGCGGACAAGGCTCGGTATCGGTCGGATCCTTCGCTCAGGGCCAAGTGCATCGACCACGCGAAGGCGCGGTATCATTCGCTGAAAGGATCACCGTCACCGGCGGATTGAGCCTCGTCTGTTGACTGATGACCGCTTCCGGGTTACCAGTTCAGCATGAAGACGAAGGCAGCGAAGAAGAAGACGACCAAGAGAGACGGAGACCGCGCGCCTCGACACGTCGAGCGGCCTCTCGAGGAGCTCGTGGACCCATGTGATCCGAAAGAGCGCGGAAGGGAGCGAATCCTGACGGCGTTCGCCCTCGGAGACGCGCTCGGCTCGAGGTTCGAGACGCAAGAGGACGAGATCCACCCAGCGATGAAGCGGCGCGGCGGGCGATCGCTGTCGCTGTTCGACGGGCCGACGGGTCCGACGGCGCACCCTGCGGGGTTCACGGACGACACGGTGCTGACCAAGGCTTTTGCCGAGCACATCATCGCGTTCGTCCGCAGCACTGGCGGAGGGATTGCGCAATGCCCGCCGTTCGAAGGAGCGCTCTACGACGCCGTCATCGTGAACCCCTCGAGAGGTTGGGGTGGGTCGATCAAGCGAGCCTCGGAGCTGCGTGGACCGGTGATCTCGGGCGGCTGCGGATCGATGATGCGCTGCGCGCCGCTCGCCTTCTTCGCGCATTCCGAGAGGATGGAGAACCCGCTTTGGGGTGCGATCGCGAAGCACGTCGCGTCGACGCATCTGGGCGTGGAGCATGTCGTGTGGAGCTGGATCTACGTGATGCTGCTCGGCGACATCATGACGCTGCCGCGCCGGATGTCGTCGTGCGTCGTGCGGCATCGCTTCCGCGCGCAGCTCACGAGGCTCAAGAACCGCGTGCTCGACGAGTTCTTGATCGACGATCGCACGAGCACCATCCGAGACTGGTTGAGACACCCACCGAAAGCCTCGGTGTCCAACATCAGTGTCATGGGGCACTCGGTGTTCCAGACCATCGAGGATCTGCTCGCGGATGGCTCTCGGGTGTACACGCTGAACGACGTCGCGACGGAGTGCGTCCTTCGAGGCGGAGACTGCGACACGCGAGCAGCGCTTGTGTGCCCGTTCTTCGCGGAGCTCGACTCCGAGGACTTCCCTCGTCTCGAAGGCTTCGAGGAGCTCTCGAAGCTCGAGCTCGAGCTGTCGAAGAACGGGTTGGCCTCTTCATGATGAAGCGCTCGAAACCGGAAGCGCCTTCGTCCGCGGCGCCCCGAGCCTCGCTGGTTCTCACCTTGGACCAGGCGTCTCGCTTGCTCCGACTCGTGAAGCAGGACGGGCTCGGCATGAGCCCGGCGAACTTCACAGTCTCTGGCAAGCGACTCATGGAGTCGACCCTGGAAGCGATGATCAAGGCTTTGGAGGCCGTGTCGACGCCAGAGCCCGCTCCGAAGAGGGAGACCAAGCGGTTCATCCGCGGCGGGACCAGCAAGCCCGTCGATCCCAAGGAGTGAGCTCGGGGTTCGATCGTTGATCTTTCTGCGCTCTTGTGGCTCGATCGCGGCGATGGCGCAATGGCAGCGAACCGGGTGGGAAGAGAACGTCGAGAAGACGCCGAAAGGCTGTTGGATCTGGACTGGCCCTCACCACCTTGGCAATCCCGTGCTCGATACGAGTCGAGATCGCCCGAGCGCGCGGCGGTTCGTCGCGGAGCAAATGGGCGTCTTCCTCACGAAGAACGCTGGCTCTCGGGGCCCTTCGGTGAACGTGCTCTGCGGTGAGGGGAGCTGCGTGAATCCAAGCCATCTGCGCTGGCTCTTCGATGGGCAGTGCCCTCGGTACGACGAGGCCGCGCTGCTCTTTCTGGACATGGCGTCGTTCGACGACATTGGCGAGCGTTTCGGCGTCTCCTCGTCGATGGCGTGGACGGTGATCAAGCGGGCCCGCGACGAGGAGGGGTGGGTCTCCGACGAGCTGCGGGCGCGGCTGAGGTCCGTGGGAGGAAGGAGGGCTCGACGATGAAGCGTCACGTCGAAGTGTGGCTGCCCTGCAAGCTCTCCAATGGGCAGTATTGCTTGGTGGCGCTCTTCTCCTCGACCACCGCTCACATCGATCGCTGCAGGCGCGTTCTGCATGCAGACGGGGCGAAGACCGGAGCGCCGTCCGTCGGAAAGCCTTCCGCAAAGCGCGCGCTCGTCGAGATCGGAGCGACGAGAGACCAGGCGGAGCGCAGCGACGTGATCACGATGAAGTGGTGGGACATCAAAGCCGACGCCGACGTGTGAATCTGTTGACTGACTCTTTCGCGGTCCGTAGCTTTCGTCGTCGATGAGCAAGACGAAGTACACCGCATCCGAGCTGAAGATCATCGCGCAGCGGATCGCTGCAGGGCGGGCCTCCGTGAAGGAGACAGTGCTGTTCCAGGGCACAGGGGAGACCTCCAAGCAGCTGCGTTCCCTCGTGAGAAAGATCGAGGGACCGAAGGGGTCCAAGACCGGGGAGTCCAAGAGCGCTCGAGGCTCGGCGTCGAAGGCGAGCAAAGCCTCTCCTCATGCCTCGCGCACGAGCGACCTCTTGAGGCTCGCGCAGTCGTCCCCCACGGAGGCCGCTCTCTACCTGAAGTCGGTCTTGCGTCGACCCATGACGGGCGCCGAGTTCGCGGACCGACTCGAGGTCGCGCCGGCGACGCTGGCGAAGGTCCTCTCGGAGATCGGGATCGAGTTCGAGACGCTTCGCTCTGCCGCGGACGGTCCCTCGGCGTGGATGCAGATGGCGCTGATGGCGTCTCTCGCCGTGCTCACCGTAGACCTGCAGAGCAAGGAGATCGGAGCGAGCACCGCGGAGAGGTTGCTCAAAGCCTACGAGCATGTGCTCGGCTTCGGCGCGCTCGCAGCTGCGAAGGAGGTCAGCCTCGAGCAGCTCGCGGCCAGCACCGACCCCAATCCCCCCGCGCCCCCGACGCCCCCCACACCCCCGACGCCCCCCACGCCCCCCGCGGAGGACCCGGAGGCTGCGCTGGACACGGTGGAGGAGTGGATCGACGCCTTCCAGCAGAGCTTCCAGCCGATCGGGCCGCTCTCGTTCGAGGAGCAAGCGGTGAAGCTCGACCTCCGCGCGCAGGCTTTCGTGCGATGGATCGACCGCGCTCACAGCAAGCTCGTGGACGAAGAGGGCAACTCGTTCGACAACCCATTGAAGCTGATCCCGTCGAGGATCCTGATCAGCCCTCGGAAGATCGACGGGTACCCTGATCGGATCCCCCAAGCCCTCGGGGCGTTCACCTCGGCGGTGATCCTTCGTCTCGGCATGAGGGAGAAGTTCGGTTCGATCAGGCTCGACGCGCTGCAGGCGGACATGGCGTGGCTCGTTCAGCACGACTATCCGGGGGCAGCGCGGGCGCTCTGCATGCTCTGCGCGGTGAACCTCAACACCAACGCCTCAGCAGCCTTCCGGATGACCCGGGAGGAGATCATCGAGGCGCACCGGCAGGGCAAGATCGCGCTTTCCCAAGCGGTGCTCGCGCAGCTCTCAGCGGCCAACTGAGCGCAGTCCTTGCACAAGCTGGGTGACGAAGGTCGTCCCGTTCGCGTATGGTCCACGAGAAGGCTCGAGGAGCATGGACGCATCAATGGTGGCTGAGCTGGTGAAGCAAGGGGGGATGCTTGCGATCATCTTGGTCGCTGCCGTGACGTACTTTCTCCGCAAGGAGAAAGAGAGCACGGAGACCGCCAAGACCGTCGCCGAGAAGCTGGAGTCATCCTACAAAGACCGAGAGAGGGTAATCCAGGAGGCGAACGAAAAGCGACAAGCGGACGCGACGAAGGCGAGCGAGGAAAGGCTCCGAGATCAGGAGCTTTTCCGGGAAACTCTCGTGGATTTGAACGCGAAGCTCATCTCCGCGCTCAACCTTTCGACCACCACGCAAGAGGCTCTCGCTGATACAGTCGACACGATCCGAGAAAAGATCGAGGGCATCCACACGATGCTCACCCAGCAAGCCACGAAGAAGCGCGGGACGTAGCATGAGCCAGTCAGCATCCAACACGGGCAAATTTGCGGCGTTCATCGACGAGCAGACCTCCGAGCTCAAGCAAGCGACGGACAGGCACCGCGAGAGCAACGCTCGCTTGATGGCGACGCTCCAACGGGCGAAGAGGTCGATCTCGGGCGAGATGCCCGCTCTCCAGCGCCCACCTCCGGGGACGGACGCTGCCGAGTGGGCCGAAGAGCAAGCGCGGAAGGGTCGCTCTGCTGGCTGAAAACTTGCGGGGCCGATCGAGCGCTTTCTATCCTTCCCGCGATGAAAGACTACCAAGCTGACAGGTTTCTGGCTGCTTTCGAGCGTCTCGTTGCCGCTGCGGAGCGCGGAGCTTCATCGTACGAAGCGTTCGTCGCGAACGCCAAGCCAGCGCAGGCGGCGGCCGCGCAAGCGAGCGAGAAAGAAGCGGAGAACAGCGAGTACACCAAACAGGTGCTCGAGCAGTTCAAGGGTCTCATGCCCATCATCTTCCAAGGGGCAGTGGATCGCTTCCGCGACGACGATCAAGAGGGGATGGGGCAGGTTCTCCGCATGGTCCGCCCCGATCAGCGCAGCGCTGAGGAGGAGCCATCGCTGGCCCAGCTGCAGCGCGAGCACGTCGAGAGGCTCTTCGTCGAGAGCATCCGCCACGACAAGGAGAGCCTCGATCATCGGAAGGAGACCCTCTACCGCCTCGAGACCGGCGGAGGCTCCCCTTTCCTCATCGGCAGCGTGCGCCACGAGATCGAGCGGCTTCAAGAGTCCATCGCCTTGATGGAGGGGCGCCTGCGCGATCTCCAGCTCGCGCTGGGTGATGCGGATGAGCGTACCGAAGAGAGCGCCGCAGGCGAGAGCGAGGAGGGCTCGACGGTGTCCACGACGTCGAGCGGCGACTCGACCGATCCGAGCATCGAAACAACCGGGGAGTGAGCGAGCTGCAAACCGTGGCGGTGCTGGGTCGAAGCTTCTCGTGGAGGGGTCTGCTCGAGGGGCAGAAAGAGGACGACTGCGCCGTGGAGAAGCCGCAAGAAGACTGCGTCTGCGGCCGCTGAACGCTTCTGTTGACCGAGTCGTCGTCCCGTCCTACGGTCCAATCGCGCGCAGGCGCTGAGGGCCGAGAGGCGAGAGAAGGAGCGGTGATGGACGACTCGATGCAGGTGGTTCAGGGACTGATGCAGCAGCTGAAGAGCAACCAGAGCAGGATGCTCCGGGCTCTCCAGAAGAAGCTGAACAGCGGCAAGCCTCTGGGGCTTCCGCTCGAGGAGATGATCGCGGAGCACGTCTCGCTGGTCGAGGAGATGAACCAGGCGATCGCGCCGGAGTACGCGGCGATTCGCTCCCGCGGGATCTCGGGGAGCCTGACGAAGGAGATCCTCCGCCGCTCGAGCTTTCCTTTCGAGACCATCTCCGCGCTCGGGCTCTCCTTCTACGGACGATGGAAGGATGCAGGCTCTCCGTCCATCTCCTTGACGGCGAAGGACGGCAAAGCGCTGCTCGGGCGCTCCAGCTGGCCGTCGCGGTTCGCCACGGACGTGCTCGGCGGCCACAAAGCCGTTCGCATCGGACTCGACGGGGAAGGCTGGCTCGAGCTCGGGCTTCGCTTCTCGTCCTCGGATCGGCCCATCAGGATGATCCACGTCATGCACTCGTACATGCGGGTCGCTGGCAGCGATGGGGTCTCCATTCCTCTCGGAGGTCTCTCGAGCGCGGAGGGCATCCGTGAGTACGCCGACGAGCTGTCCTTCGTGATGCCTCTCCTCGTGGAGGCGTACGAGAGCAAGGCCGTGCAGCTGCAGCCGTCGATCGCTCTGTGGTGCTATGACGGCTACGGCCGGGCGGAGTTCGAGATGATCCCGGTGGTCGGAGATCAGACGATCGCGGAGATGCTCTCTGCGAAGGAGCTCGCCGCGCCCGTCGACGTACCGAACGCGGTCGCGACGCCGCTCAGCGAGGGGTTCTTGGCCGCCAAGAGGCTGCTCTTGCCTCTCCTCGCGGTCGAGCCGAAGCGAGCGCCCGGGAGTCGCGCGAAGGACCATGTTTCGTCGTGGTTCGACGCCGCTCGAGAAGACTGAGCTCGCGCATGGATGTGGATGGGGGATGATCGAAGAAGGAGAGGAGCGCCACTTGAAACGCTGGAAGAAGCAGACGCTGGCGGGTCATCGGCGATCCTCCGTCGCGCACAAAGGCGTTCGAACGACGAGCGTGCAGAGCAAGCCTGGTCATTCCCACTCGGAGATCCCGTGGACGCAGGCTTCGAGCCACGCGGCCGGTCGTTTCGTAGACCGTTTTCGTCCAGACCTCGTGCTCGAGGAGGCGATTGACCTGTTGGAGGAAGCCGGGAAGACAGCGTTGCTCATCGGCGAGTCACCCGGCGGGAGGATGTACTTTTCTCCGCTCTATCCGATGTGCGCATTCATCGCGAGGGATTCCCCAGGCATGCTCGTCACGGTGCTCGACCGGCCGATGATGGCGGGTCAGAACACATCCCAGGACCCATCATCATTCCTCGCTGGAAAAGAGAACATCGCGACCACCGCCATGATCGAGAAGCCGCAGAGCAAGGTGGTCGAGGACGTGGACGATGGACTCTCTAGCTCCAAGCGGCGTGCGCTGAGGGAGAAGGCGACGACCGACGCGTTCCTCGAGATCCGATTGAGGCAGGAAGAGCTCTTCCGGCGCCTGCAGCGCAAGGGTATGGAGGAGCCTTCGTCTTGGGAAAACAGCGCGGAGGTGCGTCTCGGATACACGGGTGTGAAGAAGCCGCGCCCGGGATGGACGCCGCGATCGAGGGTCGTTCAGTGCTCTGCGGACCTCGAGCAGTGGATGCGAGATTGGTACGGCGTCGACGACGAGAACTTTCGCCAAGCGCTGATCGCGACGCTCATGAGCGAGCGAGAAGAGCTGATCCCGTACCGTTGCCGCGTGCGCGTGGTGAGGAGCCAGCTCGGCCATCTGCTGGTGTTCGTGCTGATGCCGGGCAGCTCGACGTGGGTGCTCGACATGATCGTACCTCCCGTCGACGAGGTCTGAACTTGCTTTCGCCGCGGTGGGCGATCGGGCATGCTCACCGATCGAGGAGTCATGGCGAAAAAGACAGTCAAGCTGATGCGCACCGAGGTCAACGAGGACGATCGGAGCTTGCGGTACCTCGTCGAGTTCTCTCCGCCGCTGCGGCTGGACGGTCTCGATTTCTCCGAGGGGATCACGCTCTGGAAGCCGCCTCCGGGCGGGTTTCCGCCGGTCCGCTACGGGTGGATCTGTCAATACAAGGACGACACCACGCTGACCCCCGCGCGCTCTCCCAACGAGCCCTTCGACGAGAACGCGAGGTTCGCGGTGATCAGCAACGGAGTCATGGAGGTCAACGACTTCCTCGCGGAGCTCGGTCGAGGAAAGATCCCCACGCAATCGTGGGAGGAGACCTTCCCGCGCGCAGACCACCTCGGCGGCGGCCCGATCGAGGCGGACGGCACCGTGGTCTTCACCGAGGACCAGTATCAGCGTCATCACGACATGGACGCGATGAAGATCGCGGCTGGAGTGCTCGTCGGCGGCGTCGTGGGGTTCGCCATCGGACGCATCGGCGGCGGCAACGGAGACGGCGACCGCTGATTTGTTGACTGCTGACTTTCGATGCGCAACTGTCCGCTGCGCGCCCCACTGGCGCAGAAGGACAGCGCATGAGCAAGGTCACCGACATCAGCGCTCGCTCGGGCATCAAAGAGCGAGCGGGCAAGCAGATCCTCGATGCGATCTCCGAGCACTCCGACCGCGAGGTTCAGAGGAAGACGGAGGTTCTGCAGCAGCTCCGCGCCGCGGCGGAACGGCTCGAGAGCGAGATCGCTGACGATGTGTACGGAGGCATCGCCGCGAGCATCATTGGGAAGAGGGTCGAGAAGAACGCGCGCTACAGCGACGCGTGCTTCGCGCTGCGCAAGAGCGTGTACTGCGCCCTTCGCGCTCTCGATCTGAAGCCCCTCACGGACTCGGAGCTCGTCGCCGCGATCGCCGAAGAGAAGAGGCTCCAGAAAAAGCTGGGCCTCAACGACGGATCGAAGTGCGTCTCCGTGAATCCCTTCCGAAGGGACGGAGAGATCCCCGCGGAGGCGCGAGCGGGAGTCGCCGACGAGGATCCGTCGGAAGCGCGTGACGAAGACGTCGATGGCGACGGCGTGGACGCAGGTGACGAAGAAGGCTCTGCCATCGAGACCGTCTCAGTCGGCGGAGGGAAGGACGGCTCTGATCCGTCTGAGTCCAGCAGGACATCGAATTCGAAGCGAGCCGCCAAGGGCCGTTCGAGCTCGAAGGGGAAGACCCAGACGAGGAGGTAGCGCTACCCGACGTTTTGCGTCGGACAGGAGAAAGTCATGAGCGATGAGCTCGCGAAAGTGATTCCGATCGAGACGCTGCTCGAGCTCTCCCAAGAACCGCGACCGATCAGGTCCGATCAGGTCCTAGAGCTGATCGCGCAGATGATCGAGCGGGATGCGGCGCCGGTGCGAGAGGCGCTCGCCGAAGTGATTCGGATCGGCCACGCTTTGCACAGCGAGCTGCCGTCGATGCTCATGGAGGCGGTCCTCGGCCGTGCAGAGAAGACGTCGACAGGGATGCCTGCGAAAGTCATGGAGTCGATCGATCGGATGCGGAAGAGGCTTCGCCCTTGGGCGTCTCCGTCCCCACCGAAGGACTCGAAGATCACCTCCAAGAAAGAGCGCATCGACGCTGGGCCTGCTCGAGAGGACCTGGAGAAGCAGTTCCAGAAGCGACTCGAGCAAGCGAAGGCGTCGCTCGTGTTGGCCAAAGACAAGGAGCTCGAAGCTCTTCGGACGGATGTCGCTCGCCTGCAGGATGCCTTGGGAAAGTCCAAGGAGAATGTGGCATCTGCGGAGGCTCGTTTCGAGAGCCTTCGCCGAGAGGTTCACGAGAAGATCGTCTCTCAGCAGGCGTCGACGCAGATTGACCTCCGCAGGGCGCCGTTCGACCCCGGTCAAACCGTGCTCATCGAAGCGCTGACGATGATCTCGGTGCGGCGCACGTCGGGCGCCGTGAAGCTTCATCGCTTCGACGAGAAGAACCGATGTGCGCTCTGCGAGATCAGCGCGACGGAGATCATGAGGCTCAGATCCCACCGCCACGACGCGAGACGGATGGGAGAGAACCAGAACCTCCGTCACTTCGGTGTCGCTTTGGAAGACATCGCATCCAGCAACTACAGCCCCAACGAGAGAGCGTCCTTGCTGCTCTGCGCTGGCGAGCCAGGAGTCGTCGTGTCGGTGGACCCAGACGTGGAGCGACAATTTCTCTAACGAATGGCCTTGCCAAATTCAGCGACGAGCAGCATTGGAGCATTTATGCTAGACCTGATCACGGAAGAGCGTTGGTATTCCAAGACGAGACGAGGCGAGCGCGTTCGCGAGAAAGTGCTCGTCGCCGCGAGTCATCTGGCGGTGTACCGAACCCCGCAGTGGGTCGTCGTCCGAAAGGAAGACGCAGACCCCGCGGAGATCTCGGCGCTCGTCGTCCCTCCATCCGCGCCCGGAGGGGAGTTCAGGTTCGTCATGCCGCAGCTCGCGATTCTCGCCCGAGAAGGCGTGCGTCTCGAAGACGTCCAAGGACAAGAGCGGATCGCGTTGGAGGGGCTGGCCAAGTTCGAGTTGGCGCCCACGAGCTTCGAGCCCCGGCTGTACATCGTCGACCTGCTCGACGGCGCCGTCGGCATCTTCGAGCTGCTCGAGAAGATCGAAGCGGACCCCGTTCTTCGATCGTCCATCGAGCGCGTCGAGCCTGTGTTCGCCGAGAGGATCACCGGTCGAAAGACCGTTTGATTGGAGCCAGCGTCGCTGGTTTTGAGAGATCTGTCTGGAGGCAGTAGGGTTGCCGCATGGATCGATCGAAGAGCGATCAAGCCGCGCAGCTGGTCAAGCCAACGCAGATCGGCCTCGTGCCGACCATCGGGCCGGTCATCGCCTATCATCGAGCGGCACGATCGATGAGCCAAGCGCAGCTGGCGGACGCTTCCGGGCTCCATCCCATGGTGTTGTCCAAGATCGAGCGAGGCGTTCAGGGCGACGTTGGAATCGTCACCATCGAGAAGATCGCGAGAGCCTTGTCCTCAGCGGGAAGGGAGCTGTCGGCTTCCGCCATTGTGGCGGACGCCGAGCGGTGGGTGGCGAGGCTTCGCGTCGAGGCGGATCGCGGTCGATTGACGCTCCCGCGCGGCCTGAGTGGCTCGGCGCTCGATTCCGAGCCCCTGTTGTCTGGCAAGGTCTTGGGAGCGATGATGCTCGCTCTCATTGGATCGCATGGGGACTCAGCGGGCTAGAGCCCGCAGACGATCCTCATGGGCCGGGCCAATACCGGCATGCCCTCGCGACGACGGAGGTCAATCGCACGAGCTCGTCTCGCTCGCCAGCGCCGCCGTGGGTGGCGCGGTAGGGACCGGGTGCCGATGGGGCCGACGCAATAGCCCTGGCCGAGAACACCGCACACTCAGCAGCTCGCGCAGCGGCATCAGGAGAGGGTGCATAGGCGGCGATCGCGGCGGCGTAGGCGGCCGCGTAGCCCGCGTAGGCATCGAACAACGAGGTCCGGCGGGCGCTCTCGGCGTGCTGGGCTGCAGCTTGCCCTCTCGAACGGGCTTCAGCTGCTGTGCTTTCGCCGACCGACCAGCGCTCGGCCGTCTCGATGGCGAGGCGCGTGCTCGGGGGGATCGACCGGGAGGAGGCGACGCTCTCGCGGCACAGTCTGGCGGCGCACCAAGCCCCGAGCTTGGCGTCGTAGAGGGTGACGCCGATCATCGCGGAGCGCGCGTCCTCTTGCCTCGAGACCCATTGCTCGATCGTGAGCTTCAGCAGGGCCCCGGCCTTCTTGCTGATCTTCGCGATGACCGCGGGCTCGATGGGTGCTTTGATGGGCATCGACCGAGGGTCGTCTGGGACGATCACGAGCTGCTGATGGGCGTCCCTGACGAGGGAGTCGCCGATCTTGTACGGCTCTTTCGGATCGACAGCAAAGGCGAGGACGACCTCGGTGAGCCATCCGTTCTTGACGATGGCGTCGTACGAACGCCGTTGGATTTCAGTGTAGTACGGATGGGTGTCCGGCTGCATGGCGAGCAAACTCTACCATGCCTGCGTCGGGCTTCGTGCTCACCCCTCGACCGTCGAGCAGAGCATGGAGCGGACGATCGCGGCCGCGAGCGGCGGGCAGACGCTGTTCCCCGCGATCCGAACGAGGTCGGTATTCGTGGTCGGCTCCGACGCACTCTTGTGCAGCCGGTAGCTCGATGGAAAACCCTGGGCGTCGAAGATCTCCTCGACGGAGAGGATTCGCATGCGGATGTCGGTGATCCACCGGCGCTTCCCTCGGACCATGACCTGCGGGACGCAGGGATGCTCCTCGCTCTGGCCCTTGTAGAGCCTGCGGTGCTTGCGCACGAAGGACTCGATGCGAGCGGCTGCCGCAGGCTTCGGAGCCACATCTTCGTCCGTCAGCTGCGCGGTGACGACGGACACCTTGCCTCCTCCATCGCAGGTCAGCGTTGGCACGGGTCGTTTTGCATCCGCCCCGAGCGATGTGCCGAAAGCCTGGTCGAGGTGGGCTGTTACGACGTAGCTACGCACCGAGGAGCACACCGCGGTTGGCAGCGGATCGTGGATGCTCTTCGACCGCGAGGCTTGATTCTTCCGATCCGTGTACCCGCCTTGAATCATCGAAGGGATGAACTCGGACGATCGGCTCTCGATCACGCATGGCGACGGATCGTCGATCACGAAGCGCTGCAGCCCGGTGGCGATCCTTCGGAGCGTCGCAGGGACGAGCGACGGCTTTCGATCGAAGATCGAAGTCCCCTCGGCGTCCCATCGGATGATTTCGGCGGCCGAGCGGTAGGGTTGGTCGGTGCCTGGGCCATGCGTGGCCGCAGGCCAGCGGATGGGCTTTCCATCGCACCGCGCGATGAGGAAGAGCCTCTTTCGCCTCGTCGGGGCACCGTAGTCCGCGGCGACCAGCACCTTCATCTCCACGGTGTACCCGAGCCGCTCGAGCTTCGAGATCAAGCAGCGGAGCGACTTCCCCCGCTTCGATGGGATCGGTACTCCCTCGTTGTCGAGCGGCCCCCATCGGAGCATGTCGACGACGTTCTCCATGATGATGATCTCGGGGCGAACCTGCCGCGCCCAGTACACGGCGGTCCACGGAAGAGCGCGAGTCCGAGCGACCTTCTGGCACTCGACGGACTTGGCGTTCGAGAAGTCCGTGCACGGAGGAGAGAGCCAGAGCCCGCGAACGCGGCGCCCCGCGACGACCTTCCGCGGAGAGACCTGCCAAACGTCAGAGAGGATGTGCTCGGTCTCTGGATGGTTCAGGCGATGAACCTCGAGCCCGACGCCCCACAGATCCACGCAGATCGAGACGGGTTGGCCTGTCGCGATCGAGATACCCGTCGAGGCTCCACCTCCCCCGCAAAACAGATCCACCCAGATGCCCTCGTCGCAGCCGCTCATGGAGCCTCGGTATCACTGGCCAGCAACAGCAGTCAACAACCGCTGCGAGAGCTCCTTCGTTGGCAGCAACCCGAGTCAGTCCTCTGGATCGATGAGGTTCGCGGCCACGTCGCTCGGGTGGGCGCGCCTGGTCGATCGGATCGGGGGCGCCAAAGATTCGCCGTGAGCCCCTCGATCGCCCCGTGTACGATGCTCGGTCATGGCGGCAAACCTTCCGATGCACCCGGTGTTCACGCTCGTCTACCAGCGCTCGTTCGATGCCTACGTGAACCCGAACAAGATGCAGCTCGATGCTGTCATGGCCTCGTTCGTCATCGATCCGCAGGAAGCCGAAGACGCGTTCGAACAGCGGGGAGTCGAAGGAACACCGCACAGCCTCAAGTTCATCGCAGATCGAGGCAAGCGATTCTTCTCCGCCGCGCTGGAGACCATCTCTCAGTGGGTTCTCTGCTTCGAGGACACCCGCAAGATCATCGCGGAGATCACGGCCTACGACGTGCGTCTCGGCGTGTGGTGCGCAACCCGTGTGGTCCGTAAGCTCCGCGCCTACCCTCCGGAGCCGGTTGCGGTGGCCGAAGCGTTCGTCATGAGCGGCGAGCGCACGAACGAGGGCCGCGTGGCGTACGATCGCTATCGGGGGCTCATGAGGCTAAACGAACGAGCATACGCTGAATGGAACGCAGCGGTGCAGTCTGCGTGCTACGTCGCGCTGGCGTCGTCTCTTTCGCAGTCGACGGTGACCATGGCTTCCGCGATCACTCCGAAGGTCGTCGGAATGGCTGCGTATTCACTGGTTCTACAGGAGGTTGAGTTCGTCGAGGACGTGACAGCTCGAGATGAACTTCGCCAGCTCATCGTGCTTCGAGACGTCATCGCCGAAGGCTGTCTGAGCTACCCCGTGATCCCATGAAGGAACGAGCGCTATCATCCGATCCACTCGCCGACGGATCCAGTGCGCAGCGACTCTGCGATCACTTGGCAAAGGCGACGCAATTCTGCGGATATCCTCGATTGTTTCCGAGTCGATTCGTCACCGCCAAGACAGGACGCGCCTTCTGCAACATAGTAGGCGCATTCGGCGGCTATTCCGGCAGCGACGGCGACGCTGGGGCTGTCGGCGACAGAAGCCGCAGCGCCAGCGGCAGCGGCCGCAGCGTCGAAGGAACGCCCGTAGCGCATCACGACGCTGGCGGACACACGGGCAGTTTTGGATGCCGCAAAAGCCGCCAGGTATGCTGTCTTGCACTCCTTCGCCGTCGCCTGCCAGCGCGTCCAGCGCTCCGCGGTCTCGATCGCGCGCAGCGGACGAGATTCGCCTACAGGGACGTGGCTCAGCAGCTCACGAGCGACGACGCACGCGAGCGCGACGCCGAGACGCGGAGACCACGTCGTGATGCTATGCATCACCTCGCGCGCGTTGCTCTGCCAAGACGCGTAGTTGACCAGAGCCATGCGCACTGTTGCTCTGTGCTCTGGCGTCCACGAGCTCAGCGTGTCGAGCGGATCTCGGGCGCCGAGCTGAAGCTCTGTCCACTCGGACTGCTGCTCGCGATCGAGACGGGCGATCGCCGTGTCGATGATGTATTTGACCACCATGGGCTCACCCGATCCAATCGCTCAGAGCGCCTGTGCGAAAAGACTCTGCGATCAATACGCAGAGATGAAGACTACCAGCGTCGCATGCTCTAGAGAAACCGGCGTGGTTGGATTTCCACGATGGGTTGTCAACGATGGAGATCGCCTGAGCGGCGTAGAACGCAACTCCCGAAGCCAATAAAGAAGACAAACTCGTGGTAGTGCACTCAACCACGCAGGCCGAGTAGTAGACCGAATCCAAAGCGGAGCCATTAGGATCGTCTCGACTTGGTCCCATGCATATCTTGGCTTCTCTGCACTCAGCGACAGATGCGCATCCTCCAACCCATCTCTCGATGGTCTCCATAACAAGCAAAGTCTGCCGATCTACGACGGATACTCGCCGAAGAGCTTCTCGAGCCGCGACGCAGGAGACGGCAACGCCAAGTCTCTTGGACCACGCGGTGATCTCTCCAAGAAGGACAGAAGCATCGGCTCGAGAGCAAGCGAGGTCAGCAAGTGCCATCCGCACAGCAGCTCGATGCTCCGAGGTCCACGAGTCCATTCTATCTAGCGGGCATCGAGCATTCAACTGCAACTCATCCCACTCGGAGCGCTGCTCAGGCTCGAGAATTGCGATGGCGTCGTAGATGGTCTCGGAAACGCTGATCACCTGGAACTCCCGCTGATCACTTCGAGCGCCGGTGCGATCTCGTGAGCGATCACGCTGCACAGTCGGCGCAGCTCCGCGCGTCGGGCGGCAAGGCTGACGACGTTGGAGGTCGCAAAGGTGGCACAGGCGGCAGCAGAGTAAACGGCGGAGTCGGCGGCGTTGAGGCTGGCGGCGTCGTCGTCGGAGGCGTATGCGGCGCATGCGGCGGAGGCGCAGGCGGCGGCTCGTCCGTCGGCGGCGTCGTCGCTGGCGGCGTAGGCTGCGTCGCCGGCGTCGTCGGCGGCGACGCCAGCGGTCCCGCACTCCTCCGCGCTCGCCTCTCCGCGCACCCAGCGCTCTGTGGTCTCGATCGCGCGAAGTGGACGCAGCTCGTCGGCGGGGACGCAGCGCAGCGACTCACGCGCAACGCGACACGCGAGCCACACGCCGAGTCGGTGCGACCACTGCGTGACCTCTCGGAGCGCGTCTCGCGCATCGTCGCTCGAGAGCGCGAAGTCGTAGAGCGCGACTTCGACGGCGCGTCGGGCTTCTGGCGTCCATTGCGCGATCAACGAGCAGCCGTCGCCGGAGTGCCCAGCGTGGACCTCGATCCATTCGGACTGTTGCTCTGATCCGAGCTTTGCGATGGCTTCGTCGACTTGGATCATCGCGATCTCACCCGATCCAATCGCGGAGCGAGCCCGTGCGCAGGGATTCGGCGATCGACGAGCAGAGTCTTTCGCGCTCGAAGACCAGAGCACTCAGGCAGTCTTCAAAGTTTTCTGCATAAGCTTCCGCGGCCGCTACGACGCACTGTAGGGCGAACTGTTCAGATGCCATATTATTACCACTGCGCCAAGCAACAACAGACCTCGAGGCACAGTTCGCAGAGTCTCTTGCTGCCCATATGGACCTGGTAGCAGCCGATGACCTAGAGACCATAGGGAAGCACTCGTCGGAAAATCCTTCTCCGCGGGCCACTCTCTCCGCCGCGTCGATGATCCACAGCGGGTGGCTGTCGCATGCTGGGACGTGCCGAGCCGCCTCCCGAGCGACGAGGCAAGCGGATAGCGCTCCGAGCCGACTTGACCATGCTGTGAATTTTCGAACAACCATGGCTGCATCGCTCTGTGACGATGCATAGTCGGCCAGTGCCGTTCGGACCGCCATCCTATGCTCTGCGGACCACGAGTCGAGCGTATCGAGCGGGTCTAGAGCACCGAGCTGCAGCTCATTCCACTCGGACCGCTGCTCGGGAGCGAGTCTTTCGATGGCTTCGTCGATGGTCTTCATGACAGTCTTGGCCTGCTCAGCCGATCCACTCTCCGACGGAGCCTTCACGAAGCGATTCTGCGATAACGACGCAAAGGCTGCTCAGCACTTCACCGAAGTCGGCATCGCAGTGAGCCGAGCAGACTGCCGCGGCCACGTCGAAGGCCACATCTGCAGCTCTCTGTGGAGAGTCTGGCGCGAGAGCTGCGTTGAAGGCTGCGTCCGTCGCAAAAACCGCGTCTGACGAATCGTAGGTGGACGCAGCGTATGCTGCGTGAGCATAGGTTCTTCTCACACCCGCCGTGCACTCTCCTCGCGCCCACCGCTCCGAGGCTTCGATGGCGTGCCGCTGGACGTGCTCTCCATGCGGCACGTATCGCAGCGCTTCGCGCGCGACGACGCACGCCAGAAGAGCGCCGATCCGAGGAGACCAAGAAATGATCTCGCGAAGCACCTCGCGAGCGTCGTTTCTCGAGACCGCGTATTCGGCCAGCGCCCTGCGCACTGCAAGACGATGCTCAGGGTTCCAAGCGTCGAGCGTGTCGATCGGATCTGAGTCTCCGTTTTTGAGCGCGTCCCAATCGTACTGCTCCTTTGGGCTCAGTCTGGAGATGGCTTCATCGACGAGAGTTCTGATCTTCATGATTCACTCGATCCATTCGCGAACAGATCCCGTGCGCAGGGATTCGGCGACCACTCCGCACAGCCGTCGGTCTTCGACGAGCATCGCGTCTGCCCACCAAGGGCTGTCTTGGTATGAAGCTGTGAAGCTTCCGTACGTTCCAGAGCTCTCCCCCTCGGCGTCGGCCTCGTGGCACGAATGCGCGCGGGCCACGTCGATAGCTACAGACCTTGCGCAGAGTCTAATCAGGTATCCGGCCTCTGCGATCGCCAACGAGTTGAGGGACTTCGTCGACGAGGCCGCGAAATAGGAGTCGTTGTTTGCGTACCTGTAGGTAACCGAGGAGAGGCTTCGACAGGCTCCAGCCGAAGACAGTCCATGCACCCAGTTCTCTGCGTTCTGGATGGCAATCCTCGGCACGAGCTCTACCTCCGTAATGTACCGTAGCCCCTCGCGAGCGACGACACAGGACAAGGCGACGCCCATCCTTCTCGACCAAGAAGCGATCGACGCCAGCGCTTTGCTGGCGTATCCCACTGAGCAGGCATAGTCGGCGAGCGCAAAACGCACCGCTGATCGATGCTCGCTCGTCCACGAGTCGAGCGTATCGAGCGGGTCTCGAGCACCGAGCTGCAGCTCATTCCACTCGGACTGCTGCTCTACTTGGAGGCTTCCGATCGCGTCGATGATGACCTGCATGTTCGGTCATGACCGAATAGCGGGCACGCCGGGGAGATCGAACGGAGACATCAAAAGGCGCTGGACGTCCGAGAGCATGATGACGTGGGGGCCTTCACTCTCGCCCACGAGCCTCGCGGCGATGGCGAGCATCTCGGCCTTTCGCTCCCAGTATTCAGCGCCTGAGCTGATCATCGACGGTTTTTCCAGCTCCTGCTTCCTCGCGCTCGTTGCCAACTCCGCAACGCGCGCTTCTGCCGTCGAGATCAGGCCGACGAGCTCGGCGGAAGTGACTTGGAGTTTCGGTGAGGGGAGGTTCTGAGCCAACATGGCCGAGAATTCGCCGATGAGCTTTCTCTTCGTTACGTCTTCCATGAGAAGACAGTTAACCCGTGAGACGTTGTCAGTCAACAGACGTTCCTCGATTGACTGTTCGCCGATGATCGGCGATAGAGCACCCCATGCTTCGAGAGCGTCTCGCCATCCCGACCGCTGCTTGGTTTTGGCTCTTCGGTCTGAGCGCGGCCACGGCGATGGTGCTCGACCTGCTCATCGCTCGTTTTTGAAGTAGTACCACCCTCCGCCGAGCGCCGCGGCGACGGCGAGGGTCAAGGCGCCGACCGCGACGATCGCGCCCGCGGACGAACCTTGGCGTGCGGGGATGGAGGACGGATCGATCGAGGGCTCGAGCTGCGGGACGCATCCTCGAGGTTCCCCGTAGCGCCCGAGGGTGAGCCAGTGCTCGATCACGCCCTCTGCGGGTCCGAACACCGGCCACCAAGAGGTTGGCAGCCCGCGCTCCTCCGCGATGACCCGGCCGCACTGAAAGCGCTGCATGGCCCGGACGAGGGGATACGCCATCGCTCGGTCCGTCTGGCCGCTCTCTTCGAAGCGGTCCGCGACCAGCGCGCACAGCGCTTGGAAGCGCTGCTGCTCGTCGAACTGCGCGAGCTCGGCCGCGAAGAGGTTGATCGCCCGGACGGCACCGTTCGACTCGACGTACCCGAAGACGGCGAGGGCCATGGCCCAGGGGCTGTCCAGCGCTTGAGGCCGAAGCGGCTCAGGGATCCTCCGCGAGATCGAGTCCCGGTCTTCTCGGTAGTTCTTGAGCCCGACGATGACCTGGCCGGGGATGTCTCGGCTCCATCCGCCGGCGCGGCCGCGCCCGAGGTCGACGGGACGGCCGAGCATCTCTTCCGTGGACGGCTCTCGAGCCAGCCTCCAGTAGGTCGACCCTGGCACAGGCGGCTCCTCGGAGGGCGATCCAGCGGGGACGTTGTACAACCCGATCTCCCAGAAGCCCGCGGAGTTGATGGCCTCCGTGGGGCCCGTGGAGTTCGCCCCGAGCCCCACGAGGAGAGGGAGCGGGACCCCGTGGAAGATGCGGTCGCCGAAGAGGCGCACGGCGTCTCCGACCTCCCCGTCCCAACGCGAGAGCATGAGAGTCTTCTTGTTCCGCCCGTACACGCGAGGCAGCCCTGAACAGTAGTCGGTCATGGTCGGTGTCGATCAGTATAGAGCGATCCGACGCCGCGCAGCAGCAGAACCTCGATCGAGTCCTCGCTCTCGGGTTGAGGCAGGACGAAGCAGCCGCTTACCAGAAGCATCGCAGACGATCGATCGGCACCATCTAATCGTCGCTGACGGGGAACGAAAGACAAGCGTTCGAGATCGCCTGTGTGGCTGCGATGCGGAACTCTGGCTCAGCCAGCTCCCCGTACAGCTGGAGCATCCGCACAGAGTCTTTCGACATATCAACCACGTTGGCGCTACCTATGATCCACGCGACCCTCGCGGCGAGCTCGGTCTCGAGCGATGCGTAAGCGTCTTCGTCGGCCTTTCCTCCTCGCTCGATCAATGAGTCTTCTGTGGCTTCGCGTCGCACCCACGCTTCTGCGTGGTCCAGAATGCCCACCCACTCGGCGACTTCTGTTGCGGAAGCCGCGAAGAGGCTCCTCATCAATTGAGAGGAGCACCATGTGCCGATCCTGATCTCATACGACATGAGGCCCTCCATCGCCGATCTCGGGTCATCAACGACCGTGACCCATTGAGACATCGTCAGCCTCCAGGCGTCCACCATGGAGGCGCCCATTCGGTAGACGTCCAGAGACGAAGGGACCACACGAAAGGATCCTTCCTCCGTCTGGCGGATCAATTTTTGTCCGCATGGACCCATGAAGTCCACGGGAGGACCGACCTCTTCGGAGAGGTCTTGGGCCTCCAGAGGATCGGTGACCAACGCCAAGACGACCTCGGTCAGCCATCCATGCAGAACGAGCGCCTCGAAGCTCCCCCGGGGCACACAAGTGAACCTGTCTGGATTCTTCGTGACGGTCATGGGTTGCCTGGGTAGCTGAGACATGCCGCAGAGACGATCTCTCGAAGCCGGACGAGCTCTGCGTTTTTCGCAGATGTCCAGCGTTCGGATTCCTTGCCAGAAGCAAGTCTGTCAATGTCATCCAGAGTGACGTCGGCGAACTTGTCGAAGCCGCTTCCAACCATCGATCTGGCGCACACTCTTGCTATGCTGCCAGCGGTCGCCGTCGTGTAGTGCATCGCTTCGTTGGCTCGCGCTGCCGCGGCCTCAGCTGCGTAGGCCACAGAGTTGGCCAGATCCAAGCCAGTCATCGAGTCGACGCGCCGCGAGCAGGCGTCGGCCATCTCCACTGCTCTTCGGCAGTCTTCGACCGTGCCTTGGCCAGTCACCCATCGCTCCAAGACGTCGATGATGACAGGCAGGTGGTGGTCGTGATGGGGCACGGCTTGGAGTCCATGGCGAGCGACCTGGCATGCGCACCACACCCCGAGTTTGTGATCGTATCCAGTCAGCTCATCGAGCGCATACTCTGCGTCGCTCTGTGTCATGACCCACTGAGAGATCGTCTCGAGCACGTCCGCGAGCTGGACTTTTCCTTCATCGGCGAAGTCGCGGAGAGAGTGCGGAGGAACCATCGCGACTCGGCCATGTTCCTCGGAGATGTCTTCGCTCTCCAAGTGGCCGATGGCCAGAGCTTGCATGACTCGGCCGAGTGTGGTGCCGTCTATCGCTACTTCAGCGGCGACGAACGAACTCATGGGCACTCGAGTGTAAACTGGATGGCGATTCATTGAACTGTCCTTGCATCACCTAGTCAGCCACACGACTTGGCGGCCAAGAAAACAGGAAGCCAGAGATCCGATCACGGATCAGCTTGTCCATGGTGCCGCTGAAGATCGAGGATAGACGAACCCTCTGCATCCAATCCACAGTTGGGCGATCCTCGAAGTCTCGATAGTACGGTTTGTCCTTCACGAACTCGTGCCAATAACTCCCAGTAAAAGGCCACGGCGATCGACCCACACGAGAAAAGAACAGCCTCTCTCGCTGGACGAGGTCGAGCGTGGCCATTAGGAGCGCTGGGCGGTCCTGCTCGAACATGGTCTGGGAACGATCGTCGGCGCGCTGGCTGGCCTCCATGATCACCTCGAGCAGTCTCGGGTCCTCTTCTTTGATCCAGAGAGCCTTGCCGGGGGAACTCTCGGAGACGAACTCCTTGCGGTTGCTGCGGCCGCCCCACGTCTTCACGTAGACCACCTCGAACGAGTCATCGTTCGCGTGCTGAATCATCAACCTCTGATAGCGCAGCGCCATCTCGTTGATGAGATCGAAGTCTGGGTCTCTCGACCCCGCGGCGACCGACCTCACGATGTCGAGGAGAAAGAAGGCCGCCATCGGGTAGTCCAGCTCCGAGAGCTCCCTCCATAGATCACCCGGATCGGCTCTGCTCTCGGTGCTCGTGAAGTCGAACGGCATCTCGACGAACATCCACGCGATCGCGTTGTAGATGGCGAGCTTGGCCTGCGCGTGAGAGACGCCCATGTTCTGGGAGAAAAGCTCGATCGCCTGGTTGATGCTGTGAATCTTCGGGATCCCAGCGGGGGCGATGCTGTCGTACTCCTTGTTCAGCTTCGAGTTCGCCGCCCGAAGCACGACCTCGGCCTCGGAGGGAGGGATGGTCATGAGCCCGAGGTAGTCGGGCATCCTGAAGTATTTCTTCTTTCTCTTGATCGCGATGGCCCACACGCGAGGATCGATGATCGGGGGACACGAGAGATCCACGGAATCCTTTGACATGGCTCCATCCTACAACGCGAGGAGGCAGGCTGGCGTGATTAGTCTTCGATCGAGGAGGGATCCGAACGAGAGATCCCAGGGACGCCCAGATTTCCGAGCCAAGCCTCCACGCTCGCAGCAGAGAGCAGGAGCGGCTCGGATCCCTTCCGCTTCGGCCCGGAGTACGGCGTGGTCGCGAGGGTGCCGTCCTCGACCCGCAAGCGCACCGTGGACCGCGAGCAAGCGAGGATCGCCGCGAGGTCGTCCTGAAAGACGCCCTCCCCACGCGCGAGAGAGAGCCTCAGCCGTGCGGACCGCACTGCCCTCGCGAAGAGGGTCTCTGCACGCTGCTCGACGGGGAGATCGTCGGCGGGCTCGAGGTTCCAGCTCGACGAGCCCATCCACGGCCTCGACGGAGGATCGCCGAGCTGCGCGCTTACGGGCACCGTCCAGAGGCGACGGGCATGCTCGACGCACGCGATCACGTCCGTCGGACTTCCGTCCTCTGCTGGCCGTCCTTGGGGGAGACCCTCTTGAGCCACAGACCACACGACCTCCGCGCTCTTCAGCAGGGCTTCGGCGTCCATCCTCGCGGCGTCAGCCGTCTTCGTCAGCCACAGGGAGAGATCGTTGGGCATCGGGACCATGGGAACCTCACTTCGCCTTCTTCTGCGTGACCGAGAGCAGCCCCGATCCTTTCGACTTGCCTCGGCCGACGCCGCTGGTCAGCGCGCGGGCGAGCGACGACGGGTCGTGGGCGACGATCTCGCCGCGAGCCTCGACCATGAGCATGGAGCGCCCTCTCGGCTGCGTCAGCCGACGCGAGGAGAGCTCGAGGATAGTCACCGAGCACCCGGGGAAGCGCTGCTCGATCCAGCGGCGCTGCCCGGGTTCGTCGGCGATCGCCACGGGCTTGCCTCGCTCGAGCGGGGCCCCTTCGCGGGTGAAGTTCTTCGCGACCGTCGGCTGCGCGAGCAGCTCGAAGTCCCACACCGAGCCAGGCTCGATGAGCAGGGTCTTCTCCGACAGGCTCTTCTCGCGGGCTTCGAACGCGTCCATGTCCGGGTCTCCAGCGCCGCCTGCCCACTGGATGGTCAGCTCTTGCGCTATGACTTCGCGATCGCGGCGTCTCTCGCGGAGCCTGAACATGGGCCGAGACTCGTCGTCGAGGTCCGAGAAGACCGTGCGGGCGATCTCGTGCGCCTCTGCGGGGTGGATGTTCGCTCGAACGAGCCCCGTGACGGTCACGACGCGCAGGCGAATGCTGGCGCTCCCGCTCATCGGGTCGCCTTCTTCGCGATCACCGGCTCGCTCGCGAAGCCCTTCTCGAGCTTCGCGAGAGCCTTCTTGGCTCGCTGGATGTGCAGCGCCTGCTGGTAGCGCAAGTAGGCCACCGCGGCGTCGAGGTCAGTGGTCCATTCGTGACGGTTGTAGTGCAACCATCCAGAATGCCAGCGCGATGGCTTGTTCTTGAGCTCGACCTTCAAGTACCCGCCGCTGCTGAGCAGGATACGGGTGTTGTCGTCGGACTCGATCAGCTCGATCCCGTGGATGTGCGTGTTTTTGCAGATGTAGACGAATGGGAGCAGCATTCCGCTGCCATTGTCTTCGTCCTCCTCTTCTTTCGGAGGCGCCGGCTGGATGAGCTTGGGCTTCTCGAGCTTCGGCTCCTTCGGAGCCTTGGGGGTCTTGGGGCTCTTGGCGCTCTTCTTGTCTTCGGTGATCGTCATGCTGCCTCGTTCGTCCAGAGTAGATCTCGTTCCAGAACCATCGGTCGCGGAGGGGCGTTGGTGGTCCAACGCTTCCACTCCTTCTCGAATCCTCGCCAGCTCAGCGTCCGTCGCCGCCCAGCGCACTGAAGGACGACCTCGTCCTCCCGAGCTGCGACGAGGACCGAGACGACGATGTCGTTCATCGCGCCTTCGCGCGCCTCGACCTTCCAGAACCAAGAACCGATGAGGGCCTCCCGTTGCGCTTGGAGCGCTCGAAGAGAAGCCTCTCTGGCGTTGCGCATGGTCTGGTGGTAGTCGGTCGGTCGGTTTCTCATTGGGATTTCTTTTCGCCGTTGCCTTCGTTCACGAGGGCGATGCTCTTGGCGCGCTTCTCGTGTTCGACCCCAAAAGGGTCTGCGCTCTCCAAGACCTCTCGCAACAGCCCAGAGCGCGCGTGCTTCACGGGCTTGCCGAAGATTCGGTAGATCTTGCGCGCCGTCTCCCGGCTGCAGAAGCGCTCGAGCTCATGGCTGCCCTTGCCGACCGACAGCGGCACGCCTCGGTGCGCGTGCACGCGGCGACGGGCCTCTTCGAGGAGCTCAGCGGACGGATTCGCAGTGATGCTCGCGACGATGTCCTTGAAGAATCCAGAGCGCACGAGCTCCGCGGGCACGTCGAACACTGCAGCGATGATGCCCGCCTCAGCGGGATCGCAGAAAGGAGCCTTGTCGAGTGTCTTCACTGCTTGCTCCACGGGGTCAGCCGGAATTCTTTGTGAACGCGGTCGCTGTCGGACTCGAGGAAGCCGTTCGAGATCACCAGCGTCGGCTCCGACTCCAAGAGGACCTCGGAGCGGGTCTTGACCCAGCACCAGCTGGGCTGGTCGCCGTCGGGGTCGACCGGCGAACCGTCGACCGCTGTGACCCTGACGTACCGGGGTTCTTCGCCGGAGACCTCGAGCACCATGTTCGGCTGCTCATCGAGCAGCGGCAGCGAGCAGCTGTCGTGCTCGAGGTCGGAGAGGATATTGTCTGCGCCCTGAATCCAGACGCCGCACTCTCGCTCCAAGCGCTCTCCAGCGAGCTCGAGGACCTCGTGCAGCTCGTCGTCGACGTAGTCGCCGATCTCCCCTTCGGTCAGCGAGAAATGCACCCAACCTGTCCCGCAGACGACCTGGCATGGCACAGGCTCGCTGAGGAAGATGGTCTTCTTGGTGTCCGTTGAGGACGCGATCGAGCTAGACATGGACGAATCTCCTCTCCCGCGATGCGGGAACGTGTCGATGTGGCGATACTGACGCAGCGCGATGGATTCTGCAAGAATCCTCGCGAGGTCCTCGTGGTTCGCTGCGACCCTCGGGGGAGGCCCGAGGACCGCGACCAATCACGCGGACTCCGACCGCTGGCTCGCCGGGAACTCGTACACGGTTGGCTCCTCGAAGAGGACGAGAGAGCCACGGACGAACTTTCCGAAAAAGACGCTCTGCTCGATCGTCACGCCCAAGATGTCCCGGAGGTGCCTGGCCTCTTCGTCGGACTGCTCTTCGTCTGCACACGCAGCGGTATGGAGCCAGCCCGGCGAATCAAGGCTGATGGACAGACTGAAGAATCGGAGGTGAGACGATTCTCGAAGTCGCTCTCGGAGAGCATAGAGAGCGTGCTCGCCATCGAAGAGGATCGCCTCGCTCTCGGGCAGCGCGAGCTCTTGCTCGCGAGCGATCTCCTCGATCGTCTCGTCGGGCGTGAAGACGCCGATCCCGAGGATCTTGCTCAGCTCGCGATCGTCCATCGCGAACCAATCGGAAGCGTCGTAGACCGACACGATGTCCTGCTCCCGCTGGCTTGCCGCGTAGCAGGCTTCTTCGATCTCTTCCCGAGCGTTCTTGGCGTCCTCCGAGAGGGAGACGACGTGCCTGCTTCCCGTCCAGCGGCGGTCGTAGCCGTCGGCCATGCGCTCGGCGAGAGGCGCGATCTTCTCGAGCAGCGCGGCGAGAGGAGCCTGCTTCAAGAGGGCGATCTTGGTCCAGACCTCTCGGCCGTCGAAGACACGCTCAGAAACAGTGGAATCATCGTAGGGGTTGTACGAAGCCCCAAACGCGCGGCGATCGAGGTCGACGTAGATGTGCGTCGATTGGTGCCGCCGCCGTCCTGGGTACCTGCAGAACAGGCTCTTGCCGCTGTACTCGTTCTTCATGCTGAACTCCTTCCCGCTCCGCGGGCCACGCAGAAACCATATGCTCTGTTGACTGCTGCGTCAAGCAGTAATCGCGATTCACCCAGGGCCGCCGACCCCGTATTCGGCCGCGTCGAGCTCGACGCGAGCGTCCTCCGCCGCCACCGCCGCAGAGGGCTTGCGCACGCGCAGAAGCACGGTTCGAACGTCGGTCCCGCTCTTGGCGAAGGAGCCGTCGGGCAGCGGCGAGATCTCGCCTCCCATCGCGGAGATCATCGCTCGGAACTGCTCGCTCTTGCGGTCTCGGCGAAAGAGGATCCCTCCAGCCATGACCGCGACGAGCGTGCCGCCCGGTCGCAGGAAGGCGAGCGCGTGCTCGACGTGC
>JAAFIF010000174.1 GCA_013298625.1 Myxococcales bacterium | reverse complement strand
GACGAGGGCCACGCTGACGAACGCGATGCGGATCGTCCCGAGGGGCTGCGCGAAGAGCAAGAGCGCGAGCCCCCCGAGCGCGTACGCGAGCGGCTTGACCACGGCGTCGAGAAACGCGCGCGTCCGCACCTTCAGCGCGGGGTCGAACGGCCCGTACAGCGCCTGCACGGTGCTCTCGTGGATCGTGTACTGAAAGCCGTTGTCGGCGAACTTCATCACCGTCGCGACGGGCAGCGCGGGCACGGCGAGCAGCGTCGCGCTGGCCGCGCCGAACACCGCGGGCATCACGGTCATCCCGAGCCCAACGCCGAAGCGCGCGAGCAGCCTGGGCGTGACGAAGAGCTGAAACACAAACGAGACGGTCCCTGCCGCCGCGTAGAACAAGCTGAAGAACTGCGCGAGGGCGTCCTCTCGGTACGTCTGCCGCGCGATCGCCTTGAACTGGTAGTCGCCGATGGTCAGCGCCGAAAACGTCAGAAAGAACATCGCCGAGATCGCGACGACGTAGCGATCCGAGAGCACCGACGGCGCGGGCTTGGGCTTTCGCGGCGCCTTGCGCGGACGGGGCACCGCGCTCGCTGCCCGCGGCTCTCGGGCCAGCCGCGTCGCCACCAGCGCGATGAGCGCGAGCATCGCGACCAGGACGAACAACAGCTGTTGCGTCCCGATCGCGCGCACGATCGCGCCCGCGGCCACGCCCACGAGGATGACGCCGAGCACGCGCGCCGAGCCGATGGTGCCGAACAGTCGCTTGGCCGAGCGCGGGTCGTGCAGGTCGTTGGCGAGCGTCCAGAACTGCGAGAGCAAGAGGTTGGCGAAGACCTCGCTCCATACGTAGAAGACTGGATAAATCCAGGTGAAGTGCGCCTTCGCGGCGAGCCACACGCCCACGTACGTGACCGCGCCGAGCCCGCACCAGGTGACCACCATCTTGGCGCGCGGGAGCTTGTCGGCGACCCGCGAGTAGACCACCACGGTCAGCGCCGACGCGACGCCGTACAAGACGAACATCCACGGCAGCGCAGAGATCGAAAACCGGCTGAGAAATAGCGTGTCCCGCACGGTGCGCCCCAGGATGAACACCGCGGACGACAGCAAGAGCTGCGCGAACAGCAGCGCCGTGCGCGCGCCCTCGCCGGGGCGTACGAGCAGCCCTTCGTTGACGAACCGGTCCACCGCGGACCGAAGTCGCTGCGTGACCGCCGATGCCGCGATGCCGTCGCTCACTGTGCGTGCGTCCTGTCGTTGATTCTGTGTGCCGGAGAGGGCTGGGGCGTTGCAGCAGCTGTTCCAAACGGTGAAGTGGCGGTGAAACCGGGGTGCAGGGGCGGCGCGGAGCTGCAATTTCTGCGACTCGCGCGCGCAGCGTTGCACGGCCGAGCGCCGCGCTGTCGGCTCGGGTACGATCACGCCCATTCATGTTGAGCCCCTTCGTCTCTCGCCTCGCGCTGCGCCTCGTCGGCCTCGTCTTGCTCGCGTGGGCGGGGCTTCGGCTGTGGTTCGCCTTCACGCTCTGGACCGAGTACCCCCACGACGACGTCGCTCGCCTGGTGGTGCTCGTCTTGGGCGCGTGGGGCTCGTACGACGGCGTGTGCGCGCTCGGGCTGCTCGCCGTGAAGAACTGGGCCCGATACTTCGCGTTTCTGACGCTCGCGCTGCATTTCGCGTTCTTCTGGTTCCTTCAGCGAGGCCTGCCGCCGGACGCTCCGTTCGACGCCACGCTCATGGCGCCGATGATCGTGACGGGCGTGATGGCCGCGCTTGTTGTGCTCGCGTCGAAGGCCGACGAGCCGTGACCCGCGCGCTCTTTCGCTCGATCGCCGCGCTCTTCGCGCTGTGGGCGCTCGCGCGCCTCGCGCTCGCCGCGCTGCTCTGGCACCGCGCCCTCCCCGAGCCCGAGCTCGCGCGCGCAGGCGCCGTCGCCCTCGTCGCGTGGGCCGCGTACGACAGCGTCGCCGCCCGCGCCCTCGTCCGCGAAGAGCTCACCGGTCGCATGCTCGGCTTCGTCAGCGCCGCGGTTCACGCCGTCGCTGCGTACGCGCTCATGCAGCTCTGCGTCGAGCCGCGCTGGCTCGCCGCCATCGTCGCCTCGGTCGCGGTCGCCACGGCGCTCGCGGTCGTTCCGTCGAGCGAAGGCTGAGCAGATTCACCGTCGACCGTGGCGCTTGCGCTTCACCGTGCGCGAGGCCAGCAACAGCTTTCGCAGCGCCGCGGCCGCTGGAGAGAGCCGCTCGACGCCGCGATGCACGATCTTCAGCGGCCGCACGATCGGCGTGCGCGGGTCCTTCACTTCGACCAACGTCCCGTCGGACAGCGCGTCCTCGACGGAGACCCGCGAGACGAGCGCCACGCCCAACCCCTGCGCCGCGTGCTCGATCACCGAGGCGATCCCCGAGAGCTCCATCACGATCTCGCTCCCGGGAAAGTGCCTGTCGACCGCATCACGAATCGTCGCCCCCTTCGGAAACGTCACCATCGGCGCGCGCTTCACGTCCGTGTCCGGCGCCGCCACCAGGATCATCTCGTCGTCGCGCCAGAACTCTCCGCCCTCGACCGTGATGATCCCCAAGTCGAGCTCGCCCGCCAGGATCGCCTCGCGCGTCCCTTCAGACGTTCCCTCGCGCACCAGCAATTTGACCGACGAATGTTGCGCTCGATACGCCGCGAGCACCGGCGGAAGATAATACGCGCACACCGTCGCGCCGCCCCCGACGCGCACCCGGCCCGTCCGCAAATCGCGCACCTCTTCGACCGCGCGCCGCGCGTCTTCGACCGCCGCGAGCGCTGCCTTGGCCCTCGGAATCAGCGCCTCGCCCGCCGTCGTCGGCGCAACGCCCCCGCGGTCGCGATGCAACAGCGAGACGCCCATCTCTTCTTCGAGCCTCGCCATCGCTGAAGACATCGCCGGCTGCGTCACGTGCGCGCGCCGCGCGGCCTTGGTGATCGAGCGCTCTTCGCACGCGAGCAAGAAGTAGCGAAAGAGATCGAGCATCACCAAAAGTTATCACTACACAGCGAAACATCAATTGGACCTATGGACCTGTGCGCCCAACGTTCTCGCCCATGATCGAGCTGGTCCTCCTCTGCGGCGTCGGCGCTGGCGTCCTCTCGACCCTCGCGGGGCAGGGCGGCGGCCTCGTGGCGCTGCTCGCGCTCTCTGCGGCGATGGGCCCGCGCGAGGCGCTGGTGCTCACCGCCCCCGGGCTCGCCGTCGCGAACATCCACCGCGCGTGGCTCTATCGCCGCAGCATCGACCGCGCGCTCGTTCGCAGGATGCTCGCGCCCATCCTCGTCGCGAGCGCCCTCGTCGGAGCCCTCGCAGTCCGCGCGCCCGCGGGGCTCTTGCGCGCCCTCTTGGTGATCGCGACGGCCCTCGCGTTGGCCAAGGCCTTCGGCTGGCTGCGCTTCACCGTGAGCTCTGCGCTCTTCGCGCCAGCGGGCGCGGCGATCGGCGCGTTCGGCGCGTGCTCGGGCGGCGCGGGGCTTCTGCTCTCGCCGGTGCTCGTGTCCGCGGGGCTCGAGGGCGAGGCGTTCGTCGCGACCACGCAGGTGCTTGCGCTCGGGCTCAACAGCGGGCGAATGGTCGGGTATTTCGCAGGCGGATCGCTGACCGCGAAGGTGCTCCCCATGGCCACCGCGCTCTTGCTCGCGCTGCTGGTCGGCAACAGCTTGGGCCACGCGATCCGCGGCTGGCTCGACAAGAAGCAGCTGCGCACCATCGAGCTCGGAACGATGGCCCTCGCGACCACCCTCGTCGCGCTCGGGTTTCGCGCGTGAGCGCGCTCAGCCTTCGCGCACGAGCACGAACCAGTTGTCCATGTCCTTGCCCGCCCGCGACGCGCGGCCGATCGTGACGTGCGCGCTCACGCCCCGCATGCGGTCCTGCGTCCCGTTGTAGATGAACCGCGAGAGCTTCGCGCTGTTCGGCAACACGTCGGGCCAGCCCGGCGCGCCCTTCGGGGGAACGCGGGTGTAGTCGATGTTCACCTCGCCGTCGTCGATGTCGTAGGCGACGAAGTAGCCGGGGCCCGTGAAGGCCTTCATCGTCTGCTCGTTGTAGCCCCAGAGCTCGCGCTTGGCGTGGTCTTCGGGAGCCCTGCAAAATCGCTTCTGAAACCGCGTGAAGAGCGGCAGCGAGTTGCGCCCATGGTGGATCACCGGCGACAGCGTGCCCTTGGCGCTCGGGACGAAGTCGTCGATCGAGATCTTCTTGAACCCGCGCGCCGCGTCGAAGAGCTGCGCTTGTTGCGAGCGGTCGAGCGCCATCGCCGCGTCGAGCCGGTCGGACTCGGTCATCGCGTCGAGCGCCTTGGCCAGCGCGGCGAGGTCGATCTTGTCTCCGCCAAAAAATGAATCCAGCTTGCCCATCGCGGCCGAGCGTACCATCCCCGCCCTCCGATGCTCTCTCGCCCCGACGCGATCCTCTTCGACCTCGACGGAACGCTCCTCGACTCGCTCGCCTCCATCGGCCTCGCGATGAACGACGCCCTCGAGTCCCTCGCGCTCCCGCCGCATCCCATCGACGCCTACAAGCACTTCGTCGGCGACGGTGTGCGCGTCCTCGCCGAGCGCGTCCTCGCGCCTGCGGAGCACCATCGCATCGATCAGCTGCTCGTCGCCTATCGCCCTCGCTACCGGGCCAGGCAGCTCGACGCTCCTGCGTACGAGGGCGTCCGCGCGATGCTCGACGCGCTCGGGGCGCTCGGGATTTCGCAGTCCGTTCTCACCAACAAGCCCGACGACCTCGCGAGAGAGATCGTCGCCAGCATGTTCGCGGGCGTCCCGTTCGCGCACGTCCGCGGCGAGCGCGAGGGCGGCCCCAAGAAGCCCGACCCGACGCAGGCCCTCGAGATCGCGCGCGCCGTCAACGCCACGCCCGAGCGCTGCTGGTTCATCGGCGACACGCCCACGGACGTTCACACCGCGCGCAACGCTGGGATGCAGTGCATCGCGGTCCTCTGGGGCTTTCGTGGGCGAGACGAGCTCGCGCTCGCTGGCGCAGAGGTGTTCGTCGCGCATCCCAGCGAGATCGTCGCGCTCGCGAGCGAGCCACGCTAGCGCGAGCAGCCGCGCGAGCGGCTCGGCGGCATGAGCGGCGGCGCGACCACGACCGCGGGAAGCGCCCGCTGCGAGCGCTCGCCAGGGTTGAAGCAGCGCACGCGACGAAACACCATCGGGTCGTTGACCGCCCGTCCGCCGTCGTTGTTGACGCTCTGAAACTCTTGAATACTGGGGTCGATCACCCCGCTGAAATTGTCCGGGTTGTAGTGCTCGACCGAGCCGCAGTGGATCGCCGTGATGCGGTAGGTGCTCGCGCCGAAGCGGATCGCGTTGCCTTCGATCGAGCCGGCCGCGGGCATCTCGACCGCGTAGTCCCTGCGGATCGAGGGGTTGCACGGCGGCGGCTCGACGTCGCGCTCGGTGGCGTACCAGATGCGCGCGTTGATGCGGCCGGTGAGGACGTTGGACCCCGGCGCGGCGCGGTGGACGTCGAGGACGACGGCGAACCAGTTGCCGTAGCGCCCCTCCCACTTCTTGCCGCGCCACTCTCCCTCGACGGGGTCGGTGCACGTCGCTGGGGGCGGCAGGCGCGCGCGCTGCTCTTCGATCGACGCAGGCGCGTTGGCGGCAAACAAGACCACCGCGGCGACCGACCCCACCGCGGCGATGCGCAGCGCTCGGTCGAGCATGGCTCGGTTACGACCGCGACACAGGGAGGTGTCATCTGTGTAGACTCTGCGCATGCGAAACACCGGACTCTTCTGGACGCTCGCAGCGTCCCTCGCGCTCGCTTCGAACTGTGGCACAGATCCGCCTCGTCCGGACGGCGGGATGGACGGCGGCGCAGAGGCTGGCGACAACGATGGCGCCGTCGACGACGCGATGGACGAGCAGCCGCCGCTGCCGACGTGCGACAGGACGTTTCCGCTCGAGCCGGGGACGAACCCCGCGTACGACCCGATGCAAATCGTCGCCAATCGAGCGACGGCGGGCACGCTCTCGGCCGCGCAGCTGCCGCCGAACCCGTCGGGGTTGCTCGAGTTCAAGGCCGGTGATTTCGTGCTCGCCAACGAGCGCATCGCGGTCGTCGTCGAGGCCGCCCGCCCCGCGCACGGCTACGACCCCTTCGGCGGAAAGATCGTCGGCCTCTCGCTCGTGCGCAACCGCGCCTTCGTCGACGGCGCAGACTTCAACGAGGCCATCACCACGCTCGGTCGCTTCACGCTCAGGCCCGACACCGTCGGCGTGATCAACGACGGCCGTGACGGAATGCCCGCGGTCGTCCGCGCCGTCGGCACCACCAACGCGATCCCGTTCATCGACGAGTTCGCGCGGTCCATCGCCCCGCAGAACCTCGGCAACGCGCGGGTCGGCTACGAGTACGTCCTCGCGCCCGGCGCCGATCACGTCGACGTCTTCTTGCTCGTCAACCACACGCGCGCGTCGGCGACCAACGTGCAGCTCTCGTTGCACGGGTTCTTTCAGCGCTATCGCATGCCGCTGTTCTTCGAAAACGTCGGGTTCACCAGCTCGCCCGACGCGACGCCCATGCAACCGTGGGTGGGCTTCATCAACGACACGGGCGCGTCGTACGCGTGGATCGACCCCAACGGCCCCGTGCGGCACTTCATCAGCGTCTCTGGGTTCGATGGCTTCGAAGCGCCTACGTCTTCGTGGCCGGGCTGTTCGCTGGTGCGCAGGCACATGGCGCGCGTCGTCGTCGGCGGACCGGGCGTCAACGGGCTGCAGTCGGCCATGGCGCGCCTGCGGATGCAGACGCAGCGAACGATCACGGGGCAGGTGACCGATGCGATGGGCGCCGCTGCGACGGGGGCGCGCGTACACGCGACCAGCGCGGACGGAGCGCGGTATTTCTCGCGCGTCTCGGTGGACGCGATGGGCAATTACTCGATCAGCGTTCCCGGCGATCAGGCTGTGCGATTGGTCGCGTGGCGCGAAGGCGATGGTGCTTCGCCCACGCAAGACGTCGCCGTCGCGGCCAACAGCGCCAACCTCCGCTTGCCCGCAGTGGGGACGCTCGACATCGCCGTCACCGACGACACGATGGCCGCGCTCCCGGCGCGCATCATCGTCGAGCCCACCTCGGGCCGCGCCCCGTCGCTGCCCTCCTCGCACGGCGAGCCCTCTCCCGGAAACAACCGCAACTACGTGCTGTTTCCCACGGACGGCCGCGCCACCGTGCGCGTCCCGGTCGGGCGCTACCGCGTGATCGCGGGCCGCGGCTTCGAGTACGAGATCGCCTCGCAAGAGATCGACGTCGCCGCGGGCGCCACGCAGATGGTCCGCCCTGTGATTCGTCGCTCGGTCGACACCACCGGCGCGATGAGCGGTGACTTTCACATCCACACCAATCGCTCTCCCGACGCGCCGGACCCCGCGCGGTACAAGCTGGCGTCGATGGTCGCCGACGGCGTCGAGGTCGCGGTGCGCACCGACCACGAATACGTCGCGGACTTCGAGCCCGTGATCGCAGACATGGGCATCGGCTCGTGGGTCTTCGGCGTGCCCGCGCTCGAGC
>JAAFIF010000242.1 GCA_013298625.1 Myxococcales bacterium | reverse complement strand
TCGACGGCTCTGGAAAGAGCACAGGCGCTGCGCGACTCGCGGCGCTCACCGATTCGGCGCTCCTCACGACGCCGTGCGCGCGCGTTCGACGCTTTCGCGACGAGCTGCTCGACTGCCTTGGACCTCACCAAGAGAGCCGACAGCTCTTCTATCTCGCGACGGTGTTCGCTGCATCTGAGTCCGTTCGAGCGCTGCTCGCCGAGGGGAAGTCGGTCGTGCTCGATCGCTATTTCTTGTCGACGCAGTCGTACGCAGCGTTCCGCGGCTCGCGTCTCGGCGTCGACGAGCTCGCATCGCGGCTCGCGCCTGCCGATGTGACGATCTACCTCGACGCGCCCCTCGAAGCGCGGCGAGCTCGCCTCGAACACCGCGCGACGACCGCAGCCGACCTCGAGACGCTCACCGCCGAGGCCGACGCCCAGCTCCGACGCGAGCACATGCAACGCGCCCAGCTGTCCGTTGCTGGTCAGTTTGCGTGCGTCGACGGTGGGGGCGACTCCGAGCGAGTCTTCGCGCGTGTCCTCGACGCGCTCGCGAGCAGCGGCGTCATGCTCGTTTAGTCAGGCCACTGCGCTCGTGTGGTGTCGTTGCGCCGCAGCGGAGAGCGGCAGCGTGCCAGCGTCACGTCGCAATCATCCGCGAAGTTGCGACGGCGCGGCTCGAAGGACGACAAGATCAACCGCCTCGTCGGGAACTACATCCAGCCAACCGTTGCGATCGCTGCGTGGTCTGGCGCCGCACTGAAGGACGTCTGCAGGGATCTCGGCCTCACGTCGAGCGGCGGGACGGACGAGCTCGTCGAGCGGCTCGTGCAGCACTTCGCGCGCAACGCTGATCTGCAGCCAAAGACAGAACCGCCACCCCCTCCGCCACCAGAGGAGCGCGTTCTGTCGCTGGAGCGCTTCACGCTGCTGTTCAGCACCCTGCGGGGGAGCGATCTCAGCGACGTGCTCTCGGGCTTCGGCTCGAAGCGGTCGACCGGCGGCAAGGACAAGCTTCTCGAGATCATCCGCGAGACTCGCTTCAAGGAAGAGACGCTGCTCCTCGAGCTCGACCTGAAGCAGCTCGAGTGGGTCCTCGATCGCCTCCGCCTCAAGAGCAACGGCACGAAGGCGGACCGAGTCATGAGGTTGATCGAGTACTTCGCGAAGACGCCGATCGAGCAGCTCTCGACCGAAGGCTCGCCGACCAGCGACTGACCCTCTTTCACGCGACATCGATACGGGAGCTCCAGCGCGGCACACGCTCTGCAGCCACTCTAGGTAACCCCACCAACTACGTTTTTCACTGACGCGTGTCGAACGTAACCAAAACGTAACAGACCCCGTCCCGGCCAGTGAGAAACATCACGGTTTTTGACACTGATCCCCCGATCAGCCACCGTCACTTTCCCCTGTAAATTCAGTGCCCAGAGCCGGAATCGAACCAGCGACACGAGGATTTTCAGTCCAGGGGTGGCGAGCGGGACGAGGTGGAAATTCGGCGGAGGCGACGGCGCGAGAAGTGGGCCAACGTGACGAGAACGTGACAGGGTCAGAAGGCACGAACGGATTGATAGGGGGACAAGACCGCCGAAAGGCGGAAGCAGTGGACGAAATGGTCAACAACAGGGCGACGGCACGGGAGTCGACCGGACAGCTCGCATCGCGGTCACGGAGCCGAGACGGAGTTGTCGCTCATTGGACAACCCCTGACGCACATGCCATGGCGCCGAAGAGGCGTCACGACGGGTGCCCGGCGAGGAGGTAATCTCTCGACGGCCGCGGCGGTGCTTCTCGCGCGTGAGCGGGACAACTCGCACGGCGACAAGGCTATCGAGCTGATCACCGATCGCTGGGACAAGTTCGGGTGTGCTCTCAGAGGACGCAATCGCGCGCGGGACGCGCTGACGGACGCGGGCGAGAACGCGCGCCGAGGTGCTGACGGCAGCGATGGAGAAAGAGACGCCGTTCGTTTGGGTGTGGGTCAGCGTCGAGCGGACGCGCGGAAAAGCGCGAGAGCGCGCGGCACGCGGTGCGAAGGGGCGACGTGATGACGGATGATTCTCTATGTAGTGCCAGATGGTGCTGGTAACCACCGCAAGTGTTGCAGCACACAGCGCCATCGAAGTCGTTCCGCACAGCGAAGACGGCCAAAACGGGTACGCAGTGATTCCGGACAGTTGCATCGTCCGGTTCGACGCAGGAACAGCTAGCTCTAGTATTCACAAGTTGGTGCGTGAACGGACACGCA
>JAAFIF010000249.1 GCA_013298625.1 Myxococcales bacterium | reverse complement strand
CGGTAGCAGCGAGCGAAGCCCGTTCGCCATGCGGCCGATGCGCTCGTGGTGAACGCGCAGGATCTCGTGATGCGCGCCCACGGTTCGCGCGATGGTCGACTGGCCTTTCGCGAGCGACTTGATGTCGCGCTCGGCCTTCGAGAGCCGCGCGCCGACGCCCTTCGCGAAGACCTCGTGCGCTTTCTTCGCGCGCTTGGGCTTGGCGGTGCGCTTGGCCATCGCGTTCGACTTGCGGGCGACCGCTCCGACGCTGCTCGACTTCGAGCGGGACTTCTTCTTCTTCGCCATGACGGGTGCTCCTTCGTGATCAGGCGCCGACGATGCGGCGATGAATCGATCTCCACTCGATCAGCGCTTCATCGCTGAACGGGTGGTAGCCAGCGCGCATGACCGCCACGTACCAGCGCGCTCCGTCGCGATCGGCGACGAGCTGCGCGAGCGCTGCGCCGTAGCGCGCGTTCTCGAGGTGACGCAGGTACGCATCGAGCCCCTCGGCGATCGACGCGTACGCGCGGTAAGGCTGGCGGCCGTCGTGAACGTTCGTTCGATACGCCGCGAGCCCGGCCCAGCTCGGCGACGCCTTGATGTTTCCGGGGTTGTTGTCGAACTCGTAGCGACCGCCGCCGACCTCGCGCCACAGATGCGCGAGCAGCGTCGTCATCACCGCGAACGCAGCAGCGAGCGGAAGCCCACGAGCAACGAGCAGGCGCATCAGCACTGCGCCGCGCGACTGCGCCCATTCACGAGCGGTTCCCGTCCACGAGCGCTTGGTCTCGATGACGATCACGGCAGCACCGTCACGTTCTCGCCCACGACGCGCTCGACCTGTGCACCGCAGCGATCAACGACCGCTGTCACGTTGACGCGAACGGGCTTCGCTCCACTGGTCGTGACGCGCGCGTACAGATCGAATCCGACGCACAAAACGCCGGCGAACTGAACGATGAGTCCGCGGTGCTCCCACGACGCAGGCGCCATCGATACGAGCATCACGCGATGGCTCGCGTTGCCGGCGCGCGCGCGAAGCTCCCATTCGATCGCGGGAGGCGCGAGCTCACCGGCCACGCTCTCGATGCTCGAAAGCCAGAGCGAGATGCGGTCGATGGGACGCCACACGTCGCGCTTGGGGCGGTCGCACTGTTGCTCGACGAACACGCCGCCGAACACGCGCAGCTCGGCGCTGGGCTCGATGGTGGTCTTTCCGTCGAAGGCGCACGACCACGCATCGCCGAGCGAATTCGGCTCTGCAATGCGCATCATGCGATCGTTCGGAACCAGCGCCACCACCCACCTCCTCAGCCCGCGACGGGCATCGCTTCGAGCGGTCGACCGAACAGCACGACGTGAAACGGCACGAACACGTCGAGCGGCTGCGTCTGCTCCGCCACGACAGCGCTGCTCTCGATCTCCACCGTCCGCGGAACGCGCGTGACGATCTCGATCTTGTCGTCGCTCGACCTTCCGCCGGTGTTTCCCGCGGCGCGAAAGGGCATGTACGCAGCGACGATCGGCGAGCCGTTGCTGGCTTTGCTCTGAACGAGCGCGCCGCCGTGGCCTGGCCACAGAATCAACGGCCCGGTCTCGTAGTTGATCGACTGGCCGTCGGGAAACTGAATGGCCAGCGACGCGTGCTCGAGCACCGCGGCCATCAGCTCGTCGTCGTAGAAGCGAAACCAGTGACGTCGCCCGACGCCGTCACCGCCCGCGATCATCTTCGCGACCGGCCGTCCGATGATGACGCCCATGCCCATCATCTCGAACTGGTACTTGTTGGGAACGAGCGCTCCGTCCTTGCTCGTGTCCGTATCGGTCTCGGTGAGGCTCGAGCCGAACACGTTGAGCCCAGCGGAAGTGCTGTCTTCGTTGATGCCCTTGTCGAAGAGCGTCGCGGCTTCTTTCGCCGCAGACAGGATCAACGGCGTGCCGGGCGCTTGCACGTTGAAGCGCAGCGCCGCGCGACCGAAGCGAAAGGGATTGAGGCCCGACGAGAGCGTTCGGACCTTATCGTTGACGCACACACCGGGGCCCGACTGC
>JAAFIF010000019.1 GCA_013298625.1 Myxococcales bacterium | reverse complement strand
GAAGCAGCACAGCTGTTTGCTTGCGGTTCGCGGTCGTCGCGAAGCGCGATGGGACCTCGTGGACAGCCGCGGCGAGACGCACGAGGTCGAGGTCGCGTCGCGCTTCGAGAGCGACACGACTGAGATGCTCATGTCCGCGCTTCGCGCGGGGATCGGCATCGGGATTCGCCCGCTCCGCGAGGTGCTCGACGCGGTCAACGCAGGGCAGCTCGTTCGAGTGTTGCCCACGATGACCGTGGCGCCGATGGAGATCTCTTTGGTCGCCCCCGCCGGACGATTGCGCAGCGCGCACGTCCGAGCGGTGGCGGGGCTGGTCACGCAGCGGCTGCGGTGGCTCGCCGGCGATCCGCGCGCGCGAGCGTGACGCTTACGGGGCCGTGAGCTGGGCCATGATACCGGCGATGTCGGGGGCGTTCCACTCTTCGACGGCGCGGCCGTTGTCGATGCGGCGGATGACGGCGCCCTCCCAACGAATCGCCCGGCCAGTGCTCGGGACACCGAAGAACTCTGCTCGGTGCGTGCCGGTCGCCGTATAGCGAAGAAACGCGAGTCCTCCCTCCGCGAACGCATGGGTAAACGTGAACGCAGCGTCAGGAAACGCCGCGCGAAAGCCAGCGTTGAAGCCCAAGAACCCCGCGAGGTCCGCGTCGGGAATGCCGTTCGGGCTGTGCATCGTGAAGCTCGGCGACACGAGCGCGTCTGGCGCTCCACCAGCGAGCACGACGTCCGTGGATACGCGACGCGCGACGCCCGTCGTCGCGGTCACCGTCGCAGAGCTGCAGTCTCCGTTGCCGCGGTGGTCCGTCGCGTGCGGCGTCGGAGCGGGCGCGCCGCGCGTGAGCTGCGCGAAGAGCCCAGCGTTGTCGGGCTCGTTCCATTCTTCGGCGACGAGGGAGCTCTCGATGCGGCGCACCACCATGCCCTCCCACCGCAGGGCGCGGTTGGTCGCCGGCACGCCGAAGAGCTCGGCGCGGTGAGTCCCCGTCCCGATGTACCGCAGCGCGACCAGGTCGCCGCTGGCGATCACGTGCGTAAACGTGAACGTCGCGTCCGGCAACGCCGCACGAAACTGCGTCGCAAACCCCAAAAACCCCTGCAGATTCTGGTCAGGCTGCCCGCCCGGAAAGTGCGCCACGAACTGCGGTGACAGCACCCCCGTCGCGGGCGCATTCGCAAGAAACACCTCGAGCGACACCTTGAGCGCCAGTTCTTTGTTCGTCGGCAGCTGCGTCACGCAGCGATCCGCACCCGAGCCGGTCGTCGCGCACCCGGCCGCGCCGAACACCATCATCGCTCCGAGCACCACTGCACTGACCTTCTTCATGTTCGACCTCGTGGCAGCCCCGCGACCGTCGTGGCCGCGCCTCTGCTGCGCCCGCCAACCATGCGGCGTTCATCGACCAAACCGCATTGTCCCAGTGGCAGACTCAGCTTCACCGCCGTCGTGAAGATCGCGGTGCGGCCTCGCGAGAGCGCTGCCCTCGAACGCGACGATCGACCGACGACCGCCCCGTGATACGCTCGTCCCACGATGCGCGAGCCGCGGAGAGGGAAGCGAAGGCGCGCGAAGCACAGCGCCTCGGCGAGCTCGAAGCGCGGCCAAACCGAGCCGCTGTCGGACCTCCTGAGCGGCTACGCTGTGACGGCGTTCGCGCTGTTCGTCGCCGTCGCGTTGGCGTCAGCGTGCTTGCTCCCGCTGTTTGCGAGCGCGCTCGTCCCGGCCGGAGCGGCCGCTGCGGCGCTCTCCATCGCCCTGCTTCGGCGCTCGCCGGCGGCGGCGATGCACGCAGCGGCCGTCGCGCTGGCCATCGCGATGTTCGCCGCGCTCGAAGGCTCGCGGGACGAGTTCGAGCGGCGCGCGCTCGACGCCGCCGAGCGCTTTCATCAGCGACACGGCGTCTATCCCTCGAGCGTCGACGCCATGTCGGCCGACGAGCAGGGCGCGCTCGTGCGTTGGCTTCACCCGTTCGAAGGCTACGCGCTTCGTTGCAGTGGGCAGCGCGACGGTTTCGTCTGCGTCCGGCGCGTCATGGGCAGGTATCGGCGCATCTCGCGGCTTCCGGGCCGAACCGAGCGCTACATCGATTGATCACAGCGCCGCCGCTGCGAGGCGCATACTCTGGCGCGATGCGCGTTCACCCTCGCTACGACTCGCTCTGGATCGCTCCGGCGTTTCTCGATTACGTGCACGAGCCGCTGACGAGCAAGGCGGTGCTCGCGGCCGAGAAGCAGCTCGGCGTGACGCTGCCGCGGATGTACATCGCCATGCTCTCCGAGCAAAACGGCGGATACCTCCGAGGCGCCATCGCCGAGTCGGTCTCGAACACCCTCTTTGGAATCGGCGAGAAGTTTCCCAGCATCACCGGCGACTCCGCGCCGTGGCGCACGCGCGGACGCGGCGCCGAGTGGGCGCCGGACGGCGCCGAGCGGCTCATCCCGTTCGACGGCGACGGGCACTGGCACATGTGCTTCGACTACCGAGCGCGCGGGCCGCACGAAGAGCCTTCGGTCAGCTTCGTCGACAGCGAGGTTCACCGCGCGCAGGAGGTCGCCCCGAGCTTCGACGCGTACCTCGCCGCGATCATCGACGAGACCGCCGATCGCGCGCTGCGCTTGCGCGCGCCGCTCGCCGCTTCGGTGGTCGCGCGCAGGATCGGCTCGCAGCTCGCCGTCGAAGCGCCCACGGTCGACCGCTTCTCGCACGGCTACGACACGTGGCGGCTCGCGCTCGAGGGGATGTACCAATGGTGCTGGGTGCACCCCAACGTCGTCTCGCGCGGATTTCGGCGAGAGAACAAGCGCGTGATCGTGACCGACGAGACGGCGCTTCGCATCCCCGAAGACGCTGAGTGCCACACGATCGTCTCGTGCACCGACGAGTCCCGAGCGAGCGTCGAGCGCGCGATCGAAGCGCTCGGGCTCAGCTGACGCGGGATCACTCGACGCGCAGCGAAAACGTGCCGCAGCCGCCCGCGCCAGGCCCCTGCACGGCGACGTACTGCGTGAGCCCTGGCGCAAACGCGCCGCTGTACGAGCTCGAGGCGCAGCTCACTGCGGTCGACGTGCAGCTCGTCCCGACGATCGCGAGGCTGTACGGCCCGCCGGTGATCGCGCTGACGCTCACGCGCGTCGCGAACGTGGCGAGCCGCACGGCGAAGAACACCTCGGGTGCCGCCGCGCAGTTCGTCACGTCGCGGCCAGCGCCGCAGGTGGTCGACGTGTAGTCGGTCGCGACCTCGGTCACCATCGTCGGGCCCGCGCAGCGGTCGTTGCTCGGAGCGCACGTCCCCCCGTTGCAGCCCCCGGTCGCGCACGAACGGCCGCACATTCCGCAGTGCGCAGCGCTGGTCTGCAGGTCGACGCACGCGCCGCTGCACAGGGTTTGCCCTGTGGGACACTGGCACGCGCCGGCGACGCAGCTCTGCCCAGGAGCGCACGCGCGGCCGCACATTCCGCAATGTACCGCGCTCGTCTGCACGTCGACGCACGCGCCGCTGCAGAGCGTTTGCCCAGCAGCGCAACGACAGACGCCTGCAACGCAGCTCTGCCCGCCAGTACATGCGCGGCCGCACGACCCGCAGTGCATCGCGCTCGTCTGCACATCGACGCACGCGCCGCCGCAGTTGCTCATCGCGCCGCAGCCGGAGACGCAGCGCATCGACGCCTCGCACACGGGCGTCGCGCCGCTGCACGTGACGCCGCACGCTGAGCAGTTCTGCGGGGTTCCGAGAGGGGCTTCGCAGCCGTCGTCGCCGTTGTTGTTGCAGTCGGCGAAGCCAGAGACGCAGCGGTAGACACAGGAGGCTCCCATGCACGTTCCCGTCGCGTTGGCGCGCGGCGCGCACTCGCAGCCCGCGTCCGTTGCAGCGTCGATCGCAGCGTCCATCGCAGCATCTGCCGCGGCGTCTGGCGACGCGACGTCGGTGCGCGGCGCGACGTCGATGCCCGCGTCCATCGCAGGTCCGCCGCTGTCCGCTGGCGTCGGCGCGGGCGTGACGTCGATCGGGACGCATCGAGCCTCGTCGCCGCACGTGAGCCCTTGCTCCTCGCAGCGAACGCTGACCGTGCACGCGCCCGCTGCGACGCTGGTGCACCCGAGGCTCGGCGCGCCGCAGCCGGTCGCGAGAAACAGCGGCAGATACGTGGTGGTGTTGGCCGTGAAGCGAAAGCGCATCGTGCGACGAAACGCGATCGGCGGCTGCGTCGCGGTCCCTTCGAGCCGCGCCTCCACCACCAAGCGCGCAGGCTCGTCGAGCGATACGCCCGTCGCAGGGACCACCGAAAAGGTCGCTGGGGTGATGATCCCTGAAGAGACCCCGCCTCCTCGCACAAACACGGCGGCGTCGAACGTGCGAGGGGTCGCCCGCTGGGCGACGATCTGCAGGGTCATGAGCCGGTCGATCGGCGCGTCCGTGTCGAGCGTTACGGAGACCACTGTCGCGGGTCGAGCACAGCCCCAGAGCGCGAGCGCGGAGGCCAGACGAAGTGCGCGCGAGACACGCTTCATGGTGAACGACACGGTACCAGCGAAGCGCGCACCTGTGGGCGGCGCTCCGCGACACAGAGCGAGCGCAGCAGCGCCCGCGCTGTGGCAGCATCCCCTGCGCACGAAGCCCGATCTCGCTCCCCTCGCCTCGAAAGCACCGCCCCCGTGAAGCCGCCAGGACCAGGACCGTTGCAGTTCATCTACGGCGCTCGAACGCTGGGATTTCTCGAGTACGTCGGCCGACTGTGGCGCGAGCACGGCGACGTGTTTCGCGTGAAGCTCGGGCCGCGGACGCTCTTGTTCGCGATGCACCCGGACGCCGTCGAACACGTCAACGTCTCGCACCGAAGCAACTACGACAAGCTCCGCAGCTACGACCCCGTGCGCAAGTACCTGCTCGGCGACGGGCTGGTGGTGAGCACCGGCGAGCTCTGGAAGCGGCAGCGGCGGTTGATGGCGCCGTTCTATACGCCCAAGGGCGTGCAAGCGTACGCCGAGCTGATGCTGCGCGACGGGCAACGACTGATCGAGCGGTGGGAGGGCATCGCGGCGAAGGGCGCGGTCGTGGACATCAGCGAAGAGATGACCTTCGTCACGGCGTCGATCATTTTGAAGGCGATGTTCAGCACCGAGACCATCGACTCGATCAACGAGATGAAGGGCGCGGTCGAGACGATGATCTCCTTCGCGAGCGGGCAGATGACGGCGGTGCAGCTGCCGACGTGGGTTCCGACCGAGAAGAACCGCAGGTACGTCGCGGCGCGGACGCTGGTTCACCGCTCGATTCGCACGCTGATCGCGCAGCGCAGGGCGATGACCGAGTCCGAGTGGCCCGACGATTTGCTCTCTCGGCTGATGAAGGCGCGCGACGAAGAGAGCGGGCAGCCGATGTCCGAGAGCCTGCTGCAAGACGAGTCGATCACCACGTTCTTCGCGGGCCACGAGACGACAGCTCGGACGATGACCTTCGCGCTGTACGCCCTCGCCGCGAACCCGACGGTGGCAGAGAAGCTGCGCGCCGAGCTCGATCGAGCGCTCGGCGGACGCGCGGTCACCGTCGACGACCTGCGGCAGCTCCCGTACACGCTGCAAGTGGTGAAAGAGACGCTGCGGATGTACCCAGCGGCGCCGTTCTACATACGCGACGCGGTGGGCGCCGATCGCATCGGCGGCTTCGACGTGGAGGCGGGCGCGGGCGTGATGCTCTCGCCGTACTACACCCAACGGCACCCTGCGTTCTGGGAGAACCCTTCGCTCTTCGACCCGGACCGCTGGACCAAAGACCAAGAGAGCACTCGCCACCCGCACGCGTATCACCCCTTCGCCGGCGGCCCGCGCATCTGCATCGGAAACAACTTCTCGCTGCTCGAGAGTCACTTGCTCTTGGCGCTGCTCGCGCAGCGGTTCGTGACGAAGCTGCGGCCCGGATACGTCCCGCAGTGGGAGATGCAGGGGACGCTGCACCTCGGCAACGGGCTGCCGATGACCATCACCGCGCGGTGATGGGCTACGCGGCCTTCAGCTGACGAAGCGCGCTCGCCCAGTCCTCGACGTGGTGCGCGCGCACGAGCTTGCCCGCCGCGACCGTGTGCACGTCGATCGTCATGATCGAGAAGCGCTTGCCGCTGTGGGCGACGCCCATGAAGTCTGCAGCCGGAGTGCCGCTGGCCTCGCTGCGGACGATCACGCGATCGCCGTCGACGAAGACCTCTTTGATGTCCCAGGCGAGGTCGGGGATGAGCTTTCCGAAGCCGATCACTTGCTGGACGAACTCGTCGCGGCCCTTGCTCACAGACTCCCCTGCGAACGAGCGCCACTCGGGCGCGGCGGCGCCCTCGATGAGCGCGCGCACGTCCTTGGTCGCCGGCTGATTGAGCGCTGCATAAAACGGGGCCACCGCGGCCCGTCCTTCGTCGTGGTTCATGGTCGTCTCCTGCGTCGGTTGCGTGGATCGCGGGACGAACATCGACCCTCGAGACAGTCCGATCAATCTATCGATTCAGCAATCACTGTTCGCTACGATCGAACAATGATCGGCTCGACCGACGGTCCCCTCTTGGCGGTCTTCGCGGCGGTGGCGCGCGCGGGCTCGTTCTCGGCTGCGGCCGCGACGCTCGGGCTGTCGAAGAGCGTGGTGAGCGAGCGCGTTCGGATGCTCGAAGAGCGCTGTGGAGCTCGGCTGCTCGAGCGCACGACGCGGCGCGTTCGGCTCACCGCCGCGGGCGCCGAGGTGCTCGACGCGACGACGAAGGTCGAAGACTCGCTGGGCCTGCTCTCGCGCAGCCTGGACGAGCGCCGAACGGAGCCCACGGGAGTGCTTCGCGTCTCGACCACCAACGACCTCGGGGCGCTGCTCGTCGCGCCCACGGTCGCGCGCTTCGTCGCGGCGTATCCGAAGGTGCGCGTGGACATCCTCGCCGAGGACTCGGCGCGGGACTTGATCGAGACCGGGATCGACGTGGCGGTGCGGCTCGGCGCCCCCAAGTCATCGAGCTTCGTCGCGCGCAAGCTCGCGGTGCTCGAAGAGCCCATCGTCGCGGCGCCGGCGCTCGCTGGACAGCTCGGCGCTGCAGCCCGGCCGAGCGCGCTCGCGGACGCGCCTTGGGTGCGCCACTCGCTGCTCTCGACGGCGACGCTGCGCTTCACGGGGCCCGGAGGCCGAAGGGACGAGCTGAAGCCGACGTTTCGGGCGCAGGCGAACACGGGATCGACGCTGCTGAGCTTGTTGCTGCACGGCGCGGGCGTGGGCGTGCTGCCCGAGCACGCGATCCGAGAGCACGTGCACGAGCGCAGGCTGGTGGTGCTGTGCCCGGGGTGGTCGTGGAAGCAGGTGACGCTGTACACGCTCGTTCCGTCGCGCGCGGCGCAGCACCCTGCGCGCAGGGCGTTTATCGCGATGCTGCAGGATCAGCTCGCGAGGGACCGCGCGCGATGGAGCCCCGAGCGCGCGACGCCGTAACGGACCGCGCGCCGACGATGGCGTCCGGCGAAACTTCTCTGCGCGCGAGCGCGTACTGCCGCTGCTCCCGAGACCGTCGCCCGCCACCAAAGGACCGCTCATGGCTCACAAGTGCACGCATTTCGATGGAACCGTCGCCGAACCCCGCTCGGATCGCTGCGAGGGCTGCGGCTCGACGTTCAACCTTCGCGTCTGCACCGCGTGCGGCCACGTCGGCTGCTGCGAGTCACAGAAGGGCCACAACACCAAGCACGCCAAGAGCGCAGGACATCCCATCATCAAGTCCCTGCCGCTCGGCGCTGGCTCGTTTACCTGGTGCTACGACTGCAACGCGTACGTGGGATGACGCGGCGCGCGCCAAGAGCGCGTCGACTATTGTAGCGGCGCTGTCCTGCCGCGAACGACGGACCCGAGCACGATGCCCGCGAGCGCTCCGACGACGTGCGGCTTCCAACCGGGGTTCGGGTGTCCTTGCAAGGCGGGGTACAGCTCGGTCGCGGCGAGGTAGCCGGCCGCAAGCACCGACGGAAGGCCCCGCTTCCATGCGACGACCTCCGACGCCAAGCCCCAGATCGTGGCGGCCATCGTGACGAAGCCGGCGACCACGCCAGACGCTCCGTACAAGTCGCGCGAGTCGAGCAGAGAAAATCCAGCACTCACCATCGCGGCGAGCGCGACGAAGGACGCCAACGTGCGGCCCGGCCCCAACCGACGCTCGACCATCAGCGAGAACGGCAAGAGCGCGAGCATGTTGATGTACAGGTGCCACCCAAACCCGTGCACGAACGCGTACGTCACAAACTGCCACGGCTTGGGATGCGCGCCGTCGAACACCCACCGTGCAGGCAGCGGCTCGAGGCCGATTCCCCGTCGCAGCCGGGTCGCGTCGTCCAATCGAAACGCGATCCAGAGCGCACTGAGCAGCAGGATCGACGCGAGAGGACGACGACCGCTCGATGACCGAGAGCGCTGGCGCTGAGCTTGCCCGCTCATCGTGGGCTCGTGGGCAACGACGCGGCGCGCAGATGACCATCGTCGACGCGCGCGTAGACGGTTCCATCGGGTCCAATCAGCGCGGCGACGCCGCGGCTCGAGGCTCGAGCGATCGAGACGCTCTGCTCTGCGGCGGCGAAGATAGCTGCGTTGAGCATCAGCTCTCGCCCGGCGGGATGATCGCCGGTGATCGCGTCTCCAGCGAGCACGACGAGCAGCTCGACCCCCTCGGGCGTCGCGCGTTCGCGCATCGTTCGATCGAGCAATTCGCTGCAAATCAGAACGCCGATGCGCCGCTCACCGACGCTCACCACCGGCTCGATCGCGCCCGGCAACAGATCAGCGCTGGCGCCGACCCGCAAACCAAAGCGCGACGCTTCGCCCACCGCGGCGAGCGAGATCTTCGCGCGGTGCCAAAGCGCTCGCCCGTCGTGAGTCGCGACGATCGCGCTGTTCTGCGCGCGCTCGCCTCGGTGGTTGACCGCGCCCAGAATGTGCGTCGACGGAGCGTCACCCGGCGGCGCAACGCTCGCGTCGACCGGTCCCTCTTCGAGGCTCAGCGGGCGAGTCGAGACCGCCTCGGGCCACACGACGACCGACGCGTCGAGCCCGCGCACGTGCTCAGCGCGACGCTGCAGTCGCAGCGCGGCGACGCCGTTGAGCGCGCTCGCGTCCCGGCGCCGCGGGGGGATGGCGAAAGACAACGCTGCGGCGACGAGCAACGAAGCGAGGACGTTCGCCCGCCGATGCGCAAGCACACCGGCGACGATGCAGCCAATCGTGAGCGCCACCAGCGCCGTAGCGGTCTGCCCCACCCAGCTCACGAGATGCACGATCGGCGGCACGCGCGCTTGCGTGAGCAACCATCCGTTGAGCTCCATCAGCATGATCGAGGCCATGCAGCGCTCGCCAACGAGCCACGCCGCAGGCATCCAAATCGCGACGCCCCACGAGCGCGCCCGCCAGCGCACGGGAGCGACGAGCACGACCGCCGCGATCACCCAGCGATCGACCAACCCAGCGCTGACGCCGAGGGACAGCGCTGCGAGATCGGTGTCGGCTCCGGCGCCGAACAAGCGCAGCCCCTTCCAGACGAATCCATAGCGCAGCAACGCTGCTCCGACGCTGCTCGCGAGCAAGAGCGCGGCGTGAACAGCGCGATTCTCGAGGGGCTGTGCGACCGCGTACGCCGTGAGCACGAGGCCAATCCAACCGAGTATGGGAGAGCGCACCGCGAAGCCGAGCGCCAGGCTCGCGACGAACAGCACGGCCACGACGCGCCCGCCAGCGCTCCTCCGGGAACCAACCGCAACGTCGGTGAGGACACGCCGGCCGCTGACGAGCACTAGTTCCAGGTGTTTCCGTTGTTGCCCGTGTTGCAGGGGATCGCCGCGACGGCCGCGCGCCGGCCGGGGACCTGCGCGAAGCTCTGACCGTCATTCTCGTCACAGAAGTCCGGCAGCGCGTCGCCGTCGGAGTCCGGCGCGTGCGAGTCAGCGTTCATCGGGTCGAACCCGTTCGCCATCTCGAACCGATCTGGCTGACCGTCATCGTCCGAGTCTCGATCAGGAAGAGACGGATCGTTCATCTCAGTCCAAAAATAATACTCGTAGATGTCTCCAAAGCCGTCGCTGTCCGAGTCTGTCGCATCAGGATTCGTCGCGAACGACGCGCGCTCTTGTCCGTTGCGAAGGCCGTCGCCGTCGCGATCAGCGTAAATTTCAACGTCGTCGAGGTTGAGCTCGACGTTGTCCGCGGTCCCGTCGCCATCCGAGTCGACCCGCTCCGCTCTCGTGCATGTCCCGAACACCTCGAACGCGTCGGGGATGGTGTCACCGTCCGTGTCGAAGGCATCAGGGTTGGTTCCGATCGCGACCTCGGCCTCGTCGCTGAGTCCGTCGCGATCACGGTCCACACCCTGGCTGCCCGCGCGATCTCCGAGCGTCACCAACACGTACGAGGAGCTCTCTGCTGTGGCAGGGCCCTGCGCGGCCCCTCTGCGCGTGCGAACCACCGCCGTGCGTCCGTCGTACAAGTTCGCGAGCTGTGAGCGACGCATCCACACCGGGTCGAGATCCGCTAGCGCCGTCACCCGACCGGGGTCTGGCGCGCCCGTCGGCTCGCTGACGACAAACGGACTCGCCTGACGAGTCGCTGGCGGTGCCCGACGACTCGAGCACGCCGTGATCACGAAACAAGCGATCACTGTCGCAGCCGTTCTGAACATCAACACCGTCCTTCTATCGGCTTTGAGCGAATGCGAGTCCAGGATCGGACCTCAGCAGCCCGACTCGATGCAATATGACTCGAAGCATAGCTCTTCGATGCGCGCGAGCGGATCGCCTGACGGCCGCACCCACACGGCGAGCGCACCACAAACTGATGGACGCTTGACGAACGGAGGGCTCGCGTTAATTATCGAGCGCGTACTCAACATCCGTTCGCGATACCGTCCCCGCTCCACCCCAGATGGCCAGACCGCAGAGCATCACTGACGAAACGCTGCTCGAAGCGACGCGCGCGGTGATCCGCGAGCGGGGCGCGTCGAGCACGACCGCCGAGATCGCCGAGCGCGCTGGGGTGAGCGAAGGGACGCTGTTTCATCGGTTCGGCTCGAAGCAGAAGCTCTTTCGCGCCGTGCTCGAGACCCTGCGGCCTGCGTGGATGGACACGATCGAAGGGCGCGTCGGCAGCGGCGACGTGTTCGAGCAGATCGAGGCGATCGCCATGGACCTGCTCGAGTTCATGGACGAGCTCATGCCGCTGCTGGCGCTCTCGGCGGCGATGAATGAAGAGCAACGCGCGCGCTCGGGCGGAATCGAAGGCAAGAAGCACGGCGAACGCAAGATCGCCGCGTACTTCGAGGCCGAGATCCGGCTCGGCCGCATCGCCCCGCACGACCCCGAGGTGATCGCGTTTACTTTCTTGGGCGCCCTGCACTCGTACGCGTTCAATCGCTTCATGCAGCCCGATCCACGGGTGCTCGCGCTGCCCGAGAAGACCTTCGTTCGAGGCCTCGTGCAGCTCATGCGCGGCGGGCTCGAGCCCGCTCCCCCAGAGCGACGCGCGCCCGCCAGGCACGCGCGCTGACCCGCTTCGCACCGGCTCTCACCGCGGCGGACCCACTGTGTTCGACCGCGGATTTTCGATGGAGAATAATTGAGTGAGCACTTCATCAAGAACTACCGCGGTCCTCTTCGCGCTCTGCGCAGCGTCGGGCGCGCCGAGCGTCGCGACCGCGCAGCCGATCGAGCGCTTTCTCGAGCGCGCCCCGCGAGCGCTCGATGTGCGCGAGAGCGCCCTCGTCGCGCAGCAACGAGCGGACGAGCAGTGGCAGTCCATCGGACGGCTGTTGCCCTCGCTCTCGGCGCGCGCCGGGTACACGCACAACCAGTTCGAGGTCGGCGTCTCGCTGCCGAGCGGCTCGAGCGCCGCGCCCACGCAGATCACCATCACGCCGTACAATCAGGTCGACCTGTCGGTGACCGTGGATGTTCCGCTCGTGGACGTCGCGGGATGGGCGCGCGTGGACGCGGCGCGCGCGAGCCGTGACGCCGCCGAGCGCCGCGCGCAGCTCACCGTCGAACAAGCGCAGCGCTCGATCGCGCGAAGCTATTTTCAATGGGTCGGCGCGAGCGCCCTGCAGCGCTCGGCGCAGCGGGCAGCAGACGTCGCGCAGCGCTCGCTCGATCGCGTCCGCGCGCGGCTGCAGTCCGGCGCGGCGACCGAGCTCGACGTGGCCCGCGCCGCCAGCGACCTCGCCCGCGCGCAGCAGACCCTCGCCGACGCCGTGCTCGTCACGCAGACCTCTGCGCGAGCGCTCGAGTCGCTGACCGGCCTCGCGCCGAGCGCTGCGCCCGCGCTCAGCGATCCGCTCAACGCAGAGTCGTCGATCGAAGCGTGGGAGGCCAACGCGACGGAGACCGCGAGCGTTCGACAGGCCATCGCCGAGGCCCGCGCGCAGCGGGCGCAGTCGAGGGCCGCGTGGTGGGCGCTCAGCCCGACGCTCAACGCGAGCGCCACCGAGCGCATCACCAACGCGGCGGGCTTCGGACAGCCTGCCACCTTCAGCGCCGGCGTGAGCCTGGCGTGGAGGATCGACGCGACCAGCGTCGCGAGCGCTCGGTCGAGCGAGGCAGCCAGCGCCATCGCAGACGTGCGCGTCGAGCGGGCCGTGCAGCAAGCGCGGGACGAGATTCACTCGTCGTGGTGGCAGGTGCGCGCGGGAATCGCGCGGGCGACGGCGAGCCGAGCGCGAGTGGACGCGACGCGAAGAGCGACCGCAGCGGCGCGGGCGCGGCTCGCGCAAGGGGCGGGCAACGAGTTCGACGTGCTCGTGGCCGAGCGAGACGAGTTCGAGGCGGACGTCGCGGTGACGCAAGCGGACGCAGACCTCGCGTACGCGCGGGTGGCCCTTCGCGTCGCCGCAGGGCGCGCGGTCCACGGAGGCGCGCGATGAGCGCCGGTCCGATCACCACGCGGGCGTCGCTGCTCACGCGGCTGCGGGTGATGAGCGCGATCGCCGTTCGCATGATGCTGCACGATCGGCTGAAGAGCATCGGAACGCTCGTGGGCGTCGTGTTTGCGACGCTGCTCGCCAACCAGCAAGCGGGCACCTTCATGGGGTTGCTCGAGAAGAACACCATGCTCGTGGCGAACACCCGCGCGGACGTGTGGATCGTCCCGAGGACGCTTCCGACGCTGCAGCAGGCTGCGCCCATGTCGATCTCGGTGCTGCATCGCGCGCAGGTCACGCCCGGCGTCGCGTGGGCTGAGCCGCTCGCGTTTGGCGGGGCGAGCCTGAAGGTCCCGGGCGGAGGGACCGAGCAGCTCACCGTCGTCGGCACGCGCCTTCCGCGCGGCGCAGGGGGACCGTGGAACATCGTTCGCGGCTCGATCAACGACCTGCGCGAACCCGGCGCGCTCTTCTTCGAGAACGCCGAGCGCGTGAAGTACGGCGGGATGAACCTGCGATCGCAGCGCGAGCTCAACGGGCGCACGGTGCACGCGGTGGGCTTCACGTGGGGGCTCATCCCGTTTGGTCCGGCGTACGCGTTCGCCGAGTACGACACGGCGCGGGACCTGCTTGGACTCGACCGCGATCAGACGAATTTCGTGCTCGTCGGCGCGCAGCCTGGACAGAGCCCCGAGCAGCTTCGCGACGCGCTGCGCGCTCGGCTGCCGGACGCTCAAGTGCTGACGAGCCGCGAGTTCGAATCGAAGATTCGACGATATCTGCTCACGCAGACGGCGATCGGCGTGAGCTTCGGGACGAGCACGCTGTTCGGTCTGCTCGTGGGGTTCGTGATCGTCGCGCTCACGATGTTCTCGTCGGTGATCGACAACCTGCGCGAGTTCGGGACGCTCAAGGCCATCGGCGCGACCAACTGGGACCTCGCGATCATCCTGCTCGTTCAGTCCGTGCTCTTCGCGCTCAGCGGGACGCTGCTCGGCCTCGCGCTCGTCTCGCGCATCGCCGAGGGAATTCGCTCGGCGAACCTCGCCCTCATCCTCCCGCCATGGCTCTACCTCGGCACCTTCGCCGTCATGACCCTCATGTGCATCTCAGCCTCGTCGCTCGCGCTCATCCGTGTCCGCCGCGTCGAGCCCGGAATGGTGTTTCGATGAACGACTCTCTCGCGATCGACGCGCGCGCGATCACCAAGACCTACGGCGCTGGCGCCCTGGCCTTCACCGCGCTCAAGGGCGTGGACTTCGTCGTCAACCGCGGCGAGTTCGTCATGCTCGTCGGCCCCTCGGGCTCGGGCAAGACCACCCTGCTCTCGATCCTGGGGTGCGTGCTCACGCCGAGCTCGGGCTCGCTCTCGCTCTTCGGCCGAGACGTGATCGCCGCGGGAGAGCGCAGGCTCCCCGACCTGCGGCTCGCCAACATCGGCTTCATCTTTCAGGGTCACAACCTCGTCGCCAGCCTGAGCGCGATCGAGAACATCGAGCTGTTGCTAGAGCTGCGCGGACGATCGCGCAAACAGTCCCGCATCGAGGCCATGGAGCTGCTCTCCGCCGTCGGCCTCGCGGACAAATTCGATCGTAGACCCAGCGATTTGTCCGGCGGCCAGCGACAGCGCGTGGCCATCGCCCGCGCGCTCGCAGCCAGCCCTCCGCTGATCCTCGCCGACGAGCCGACGGCCAGCCTCGACGCCTCGTCGGGCCTCGCCATCACCGAGCTGTTGCGCAGGCTCGCCACCGAGCGCGGCCACACCGTCGTCGTCGTGACGCACGACAACCGCATCTATCACCTCGCCGATCGCATCGTCCGCATCGAGGACGGCCTGATCCAGGGCGGCGAGACCACGGACCAAACCCGCACGCAGAGAGCACAGCCATGAGCACCGTTGTATCGAAGCTTCGATCGATCCCTTGGAAGCCCGCCCTCGCCGCCCTCGCCTTCGTGAGCCTGACGGTCTCCGTCGCGCGCGTGGTTCAGCAGCCGGCGACCAATCGTCCGCGCGTCGCCGATGTGCGCGCCGCCGAGCGCGAGCTCGCGCCGCGCGCGGGCCAACAAGACTCTCGCGCGCCCGCGGTGGCCGCGGGGTGGATCGCGGGCAACGGCATCATCGAGCCCGCCGATCGCGAGGTGCGCCTGGCGGTGTCCACCGCGGGTCGAGTCGCCACCATCGCCGTTCGAGAGGGGCAGTTCGTGCACCGCGGCGACCTGCTGCTCGAGCTCGACAGCGCCGTCGAGCGGGCCTCGCTCGCCGCAGCAGAGGGCGACCTGCTCGTCTCGCGCGCCGAGCTCACGCGCTCCCTCCGCGGAAACCGCCGCGAAGACCGCGACGCCGCCGACGCCGACCTCGCCGCGGCCCGCACGCGCGCGGCGCTCTCGGCCACGCAGCTCACCCGCATCACCAGCCTTCACGCGAGCGCCAACGCCACGCGGGACGAGCTCGACCGCGCCGAGAGTCAGGCCTCGATCGACCGCGCGTCGCTGGCGCAGGTCGAAGCGCGCCGCAACGCGACGGTGCGCGGCTCACGCGCGGAGGACATCGCCGTCGCGAGCGCGAGGGTGCGTGCTGCCGAAGCGCGCCGCGACCAGGCCCGCGCCCAGCTCGATCGATTGGCGCTCAGGGCCCCGTGCGACGGCGAGGTGCTGCAGCTCAAGCTCCGCGCGGGCGAATACGCGAGCCCCGCCGGCGATCCAGCGTTGATCCTCGGCGACACGCGCTCGCTTCGCGCGCGCATCGACGTGGACGAGCGCGAGTACGCTGGCGTGCGCGTGGGCGCCGAGGCCGCGGTCACGGTGGACGCCTTCGGCGATCGTCGCTTCAACGGGCGCGTCGTCGAGGTCGCGCGGCGCTTCGGTCGTCGCAACGTTCGCACCGATGATCCAGCGGAGCGCGTGGACACGAAGATCATCGAAGTCGTCGTGAGCCTCGATGAGCGCGAGGGCCTCGTCGCCGGTCAGCGCGCGCTCGGGCACATTCGCGCGGCCGGTCGCTGATCCGCTGGCGCTCAGCGCCCGAACAGCACGAACGCGATCGAGCCGAGGACGAACACCGCTCCGGTCACCGACAAGATCGCCGCCGAAGCGCCCGCGGATGGCGATTGCTCGGAGGCGAGCCGCAGGATCTCTTTGGCGATGCGCGCGCGGTGCGCGGGGCGCTGCAGCTCGGCGGAGTTGGCCGAGAGCACTTCTGCGTGGTCGTAGATCGCGCGCAGGACCTCTTCGCTCACCTCGTGGGCCAGCGGAGAGAGCACCCCGAAGCGCGCGCGAATCGAGTCGGCCGCGACGCGGACACGCCACTGCGCGGGAAGCGCGACGAGCGAGAGCAGCGAAAAGATCGCGATGACGAAGAGCTCCCAGCGAAAGGCTGCGTAGACGAGCAGCGCGCCAACGACGCCGCGAAACGCAAAATCCACCCAGCGATTGCGCCGAAGCACGAGCAAGCGCAGCAGCTCGCCGCCCGTGAAGGACGGAAACGGCAAGAGCTGAAACAAGTTGAGCAAGAGCAGCACCGGCACAAACGTGCGCAGAAAGTGCCCCGCGGGCATGGCGCGCGCGATCGTGAACGACAGGACGATGCCCAGCACGATTCCCGGAAGAGGGCCGAAGAGCTGCACGAGCGCGCGCTGCGTCGGCGTCGCGTCCTCTTTGGTCCCCGTCGCGAACGAGCCCGCAAACGGGACGAAGAACACCGAGCGATCGCGGTACCCGAAGCCGCGCATCGCGAAGCTGTGCCCGAGCTGGTTGAGCGCCAGCGCCGCCACCAGCGCGATCGCCGAGCTCGCCGAGTTGTGCGTGTTCGCGATCCAGCCCAAGCCGAGCACCGTCAGCAACAGCAGCGTCGTGGTGTTGGGCTTCGCGGGCGCCGCGGGCGCGAGCATCGCGTCGCGCATCGATCGGTAGCGCAGCTCGTCCTCGCTGAGCGCGGGCTCTGCGATGGCGAGCGCGGTCGCTGTCGGCGGCTCGACCGTCAGCGAGGCGGGCAGCGCGATCGGCGCCTCGGGCTCGCGCACCGCAGAGGGCGAGCGGACCCCGTGGGCCGCGGGTTCAGCAGGCGATTCGCTCGCGAGTCGAGGCTCGTCCCCATGGAGCTCGTCAGTCACAGTGAGCGGACAGTACCGCGGTTCGCAGCGGGGCGTCGAGCGAGCACCACCGCCGCGGCCGCGCGCGGATACACTGCGCGCGCATGTACCTGCTCTCGCGCCCGGCGCCGTCGCTCGCGCCGTACATCGAGCACTACTGGCACGTCCGCGCCGAGCCCGACGCGCCCCTCGACCTCTCGGTGGACGTCTTCGTCGACGCGCGCGCGGACCTGATCTTCAACTTCGGCGAGCCGTACGTGCGCACGGTGCTCGGCGCGCGAGGCGTGCGCGTGGCCGCGTCCAACCTCGACGCGCAGCGGCTCTCGCCCATCCGCATCGAGCAGCGAGGGGCTGTGTACGTCGTCGGCGTGCGCTTTCGCAGCGCCGGACTCGCGCCGTTCGTGCGCTCCTCGCTCGACGCTTTCAACGACCGCGCAGCGCCGATCGTCGAGGTGTTCGGCGGCGACGGGCTCGCGCTCGAACGCGCGCTGCGCGAGGCGGACACGGACGGCCAGCGCGCTGCTCTCGATCGCTTCTTCACCGCGCGCGTCCACCTCAGCGACTCGGTGCGCACCGTGCTCGCGCTCGAAGCCGAGATCGCGGCGTCGCACGGACTGCTCAAAATCGAGCCCCTGTGCGAATCCCGCGGAGCGTCGCGCAGGAGCATCGATCGAATGTTTCGTCGTCACGTCGGCTTCGGCCCGAAGACCCTCGCGCGCGTCGCGCGCTTTCAACGCGCGCTCTCGCGGCTGAAGACCGAGCCCGAGTGCACGCTCGCGCAGGTGTCCGAAGAGTGTGGCTACTACGATCAGCCGCACTTCGTCCGAGAGTTCAAGCGCTTCGCGGGCGCGGTGCCGACGCGGCAGGCTGGGTATTTTCCCGCTGAAGCGCCGCAGGATTTCAGCCCGAACCTTGTCCGATTTGTACAAGACCCCGCGCCTCGCGCCCGCGAGCCTCGGGACCCATGAGCGCCACCACCATCAAGCGAGTGTTCTCGAGAGTGACCGAGGTCCACGTCGACATCGACGCGACCGCCCAAGACATCTGGGCTCTGCTCACCGACGCCGAGGGGTACCCGCGCTGGACCGAGACGGTCCTCTCGATCGAGGGCACCATCGCGCCCGGCGCCAAGATCAAGCTGCGATCGAGCCTCGACCCCAAGCGCACCTTCGCGCTCACGGTGCGGGCGTTCGAAGCGCCGCGGCTGCTCTCGTGGGGCGATGCGATGGGAGAGCGAAGCTACGCCATCGCCGAGGGCGACCACGGCGCCGCGCGCTTCACGATGCGAGAGAAGATCGGCGGACCGCTGTTTCCGCTGTTCGCGTGGATGATTCCGTCCTTCGACGCGTCGTTCGATCGGTTCGCGGCCGACCTCAAGCGAGCAGCCGAGGCGAGGCGCGCGTAGGCGGTTCACGGGCTCAACGAAGGCGGAGGCAACGGGCCCTCGATCAGCACAACGCCGTGCGACTGCCAGCGAAATCCCCCATCGCTCGCATCACAGCGCCACCCGCCGCCCGTCGCGTCGCGCGCGCTCTCGTCGGGGCCTGCGCACTGCAGCGCGAGGGGATCCCACGCCCAACGCCAGCGCCACGGCTCGCGATCGCTCGCTCGCGTACAAACCACGCTCGACATCGCAAACCCGTCGCTGACATAGCGGCAGACCGCCATGCGATCGCACGGCTGGCCCGCGAGGGGGCTCTCGGACGGGCATCGATCGCGCAGGTTGCGCTCGAGCACCACCGGGGACCGACGCCATCGCGGGCGAGCGCTCGACGCGCAAACGAAGGCCGATCGAACGCCGTACGCGCAGCGCGCCGGGCTCTCGCAGCGCGCGCCCTCGCGCGGCTCGCGATCGGGGCAGGGCCGCGAGCCATACCCCAGCGCTCTCGACCGCGGCCTGCCCTCAGCGTCGACGGGATCGAGCGTCGGCGGCTCCTCGAGCGCGAGCGGCGTCACCGTCTCGCCAGGCGTGTCCGCGGTCGTCTCGGCGGACCGCGCGTCGGTCGCCGTCGTCTCGCGCGCGTCGGTCCCCTCGGGACGCGAGCGGCGCGCGCACGCTGCGCCGCTGGTCGAGACGCCAGCGAGCAGCGCAGCGAAGCGGACAGCGCGAGAGCAGAGCGTCGGGTCGAAGACGATCATGCGCGCCGTCATCGTAGTCGAAGCGCGAAGGTCACTCGACCTTGGAGCGCTTCGCTGGACGCGCGACGGCTTGCTCGACGCGCCGCTCGACGATCCGCCGCAAGAGCGCCAGCGGAAGCGCCTGCTCGTGCTGCACTTGCACGGCGCCCTTCGACGTCTTGAACTCCGCGAGCTCCGCGGCGAACTCTTCGATCGCGCGGGGCCCTGGATAAATCCCGATGTGCCGCGCGAACGCCGCGAGGTGCACGAGGTTCTCGCCCTGATGCCAGGTCGGCATGCCGTAGGTCATGCGCTCGACCGCCTCGGGCGCAGCGTCACGAACCACCGCGCACAGCGCAGCGAAGCGCTCGCGCACGGGCTCGGTCAGCGCCGCGACGTAGGCGTCGATCGCGGCGCGCGGCGCGGTCGAGTCTGCTTTCACCAAGGTTTTCACGGTCGATCCTCGCTCATGCGCTCGCGTTGAACGCGGCCTCGAGCGCCGCGACGTCGATCTTGCTCATGGTCATCATCGCCGCCTGCGCGCGCTGCGCTGCAGCGCGGTCGGGTGAGCTCATGCAGCGGGGGAGCGCCTCGGGGATGATCTGCCACGAGACGCCGAAGCGATCGACCAGCCAGCCGCAGCGGCTCTCGTGACCGCCGCCGTCGAGCAGGGCGCTCCACAGCCGATCGGTCTCGTCCTGGTCTCGGGTGAGCACCGAGATCGAAGCCGCGGGCGTGTGCGAAAACGCAGGGCCTCCGTTGAGCACCATGTACGGGACCCCCGCGAGTCGAAACTCGACCACCAGCGCAGGGCCCGCTGGATTCGGGCGAGACACGGTCTCGATCTCGCTGCCCTCGATGAGCGAAACGTAGAAGCGCGCGGCCTCTTCGCCCTCGCAGTTGAACCAGAGACACGTGCGAACCTTCGACTGAGTCATGGCTTGCTCCAAGCGTGGCATCGCGAGCGGTTCGGCGATGCGATCTACGTTTGCGTGCGTCGGCGCGCAGCGGATCGGCGCGCCGTCGTAGGTGTGCGCTCGCGCTGCGACGCGGTCGCGAACAGCAGCGTGACGTAGCGGCGCAGGTGGTCGACGCTCTCGAGCGCGACGGCCGCGTCGCCTCTGGCCTTCGCGAGGACGAACGCGCCCTGAAGCACCGCTTGCGTGTGCGTCGCGAGGCTCTCGGCGGTCCACTCGGCGACGATCCCGCGCTCGTCGATGGCCGCTTGGATGTCATCGACGAGCGTCTGAGCGTGATCGAAGATGCACGCGCCGCACGCCTCGCGGATCGCGGGGTGCTCGCGATAGGTCTCTTGCACCATCGTCCCGGCGACGCACGAGAACTCGGCGATCTCGCCGCGCACGAGCGAGCGGCGCAGGTCGATGTACGCGAGCACGCGCTCGAGCGCCGACGAGCGCGCGTGGTACTCGGCCTGCGCAAAGAGCGCTCCGGTCACCACGGACCAGTGGATCGCCGCGGCGACGCCGAGCTCGTCTTTGCTGCGAAAATAGTGAAAGAACGCGCCTTTCGTCACGCCGGCGCGCGCGCAGAGCTCATCGACGCTCATCGCGTTGAAGCCCTTCTCGCGGATCAGCGCGTGCGCTGCGCAGAGCAGCTTGTCGCGCGCCGCTGGAGGTCTCACCATCGCGAGAGCTCACATACCAACCAGTTGGTATGTTCGTCAAGTTCAGTGATTTCTCTGCTCGATCGCGGACGCTGCGCGCTCAGAGCGTCGCGAGCAGCTGCGCTTCGACCTCGTCGACGAGGACCTTCACGCGGACGTCGTCGCGCTGCGAGGCGTGGTAGACGGCGTGGACGGGGAGCGTGACGACGGGCGCGTCGTGCAGGCGCACCATGGTCTCTTTGGCGCACGCGGGCTCTCCCAAGAACGAAGGAAGCAGGCCCATTCCTGCGCCCCAATGGATGGCGTCGGCGACCGCCGAGCGATCGTCGATGACCGCGGACGGGTCGGACACGACGAGCCCCGCGCGGCGCAACAGCGCCTCGTCGCCGGGCGCGACGATCAGCGGGATCTCACCGACAGCGACGCCACGAAACGCAGCGCTGGCATAGAGCCACATGGACGGGCTCGCGAGCTTGCGCGCGACGAGGTCCGAGTCGGGCAGCTCGCCGCCGCGGATCGCGACGTCGACGCCGTCGCGCAGCAGGTCCACGCGCTGGTTTTGCAGGACGATTTCGAGCCGAACCAGCGGCAGCCGGCGACGAAATCGCGCGATCACCGGCCCAGCCAACATCCGCCCGAGCGGAACGGGAACAGACACGCGCAGCACGCCCGTCGGCGCGTCGCTGAGCAGCGCCATGCGCGTCGCGTCCGCCTGCGAGAGCAGCGCCCTCGCCCGCCGCGCGAGCTCGGCCCCTTGCGGCGTGAGCACGAGCACCCGCGTCGTTCGCTTGGCCAGCGATGCACCGACGCGCGCTTCGAGCTCGCTCAGCCAGCGGCTCACCGTGGCCTTGGGCAGTCGAAGCTCGTGCGCGACCGCGGTGAGCGACCCGAGGGCCGCGAGACGCTCGAAGAAGTGAAGGTCGCGCAGCCGAATGTCCAAAAACGTGTCCGCCATCGGTTTGTCTCGATCATTGGAACAAAGACTCCCGAACTCAGCCACTTCGTTCGACTTCTCGAGTGAGTACAACTCCGCTCGCGAACTGGAGTGGCCAAGCGATGAACAAAGAGAGCAGTGAGAGCAGCGCAAACGCGATCACCGACGTCCTGGTGATCGGCGGCGGACCGACCGGGCTCGCGGCGGCGGTGGACGCGCTTCGTCACGGGTTGAGCGTCCGGATCATCGAGCGCCGCGCCGAGCGCGCGGAGTACTCGAAGGCGCTGGTCGTTCACGCGAGAACGATGGAGGTGTTCGAGCGCCTCGGGTGCGCGCAGGACGTGCTCACGAAGGGGGCGAAGTTTCGCGCGCTCAACATTCACACCGTGCCGACGCGAGCGAAGACGCGGGTGGACCTGATCGATCGGCGCTGGGGAGATACGCGGTATCCGTATTGGTTGTCCGTTCCGCAATACGAGGTCGAGCGTGTGCTCGAGCGCAGGCTCGAAGCGTCGGGCGCGAAGCTCGAGTGGTCCACGGAGCTCGTCTCGCTCGCGCAGCGAGAGGGCGACGTGCGCGCGGTGCTTCGCGGCCCCGACGGCGTCGAGCGAGAGCACGTCGCGCGATGGGTCCTCGGCTGCGACGGCGGCCGCAGCACCACGCGAGAGCTCATCGACGTGCCCATGAAGCGCACCGAACTGGGCGTCACCTTCGCCCTCGCCGACGTGATGACCGAGTCCGACCTGGTCAGCGACGAGGGGCACATGGTGTGGGCGGACGAAGGGATTTTGCTGATCGTTCCGATGCCCGAACAGGGCGTGTGGCGGCTGATCGCGCACGTCGAACCGAGCACCGAGGCGCTCGACGCCGAGCGTTGGGGCGCGCTGGTCACCCGACGATCGGGCATCGATCTGAAGATCCGCTCGATGGGGTGGAACTCTCGCTTCGCCCTCACATCCGGCGTCTCGGACACCCTCCGCCGCGGCCGCGTCTTCTTGCTCGGCGACGCCGCGCACGTGCACAGCCCCGTCGGCGGACAAGGGCTCAACACAGGCGTGCAAGACGCGCACAACCTCGTGTGGAAGCTCCACCTCGCCGACGACCCGCGGCTCTCGGCCTCGCAGCGAGAAGCGCTGCTCGACAGCTACGCCACCGAGCGGCACGCGGTCGCCGTCGGAATGGTGCGCGCGACCGAGCGCATGACCCGATTGCTCACGGGCCGTCGCCGCCTCGCGTTCGCTGCGCTGAGGCGCCTCGCGCCGATCGCGCTGAAGAGCGATCGACTCAAGGACAAGCTGGGGCGCGGCGTCGGGATGCTCGACCTGCAGACCGACGGGCGGCCGCGCCTGGCGAACCCCGAGCTCTCTGCGGGCGTGCGCCTGCACGATCGCGTCACCGCCCTCTCTCCCACGCTCGTGCACTTCAACGGTCGATCCCTCCTCGTGCGGCCCGACCTGGTCGTGGCGCGCGAAGGAGAGCTTCCGCACAGCGAAGAAATCCACGTGGATGCGAAGCGAGGCCAGTCGTGAAGATCCTCGCGATGGTCGAAGCCGCGCTGGTCGCGCTCGCGCTCTCGTCGGTGCTCTGGGTGCTGGTGATCCAATCCGTCGGGCTTCTGCGATCGATGCCGCGCGAGCGGTTTCTACCAGTACAAATGCAGCTCGTTCGCGTGTGGTCCGTCGCGCTCGCGGCGATCACGGCGCTGGTGGCGGTCGCTGCGGTGCTGCGCTCGGGGCTGTCCGCGTGGCCAGCGCTCGGGGCGACCGTCGCGGCGGTGCTGTGCGCGCGCTGGGCGATTCCGCGGGCGCTGCGCATGGGCGGAGCTGCGCTGCGCAGCGAAGAGAGCGCGCCAATGAGCGCGGGCGGCTTCATCGCAGACGGCGGCGGAGCGGCCACGCGCGTGTGGCACAGGGTCGTGCTCGCGTGCACAGCGGCCGTGGTGGCGGGGCTCGCAATGGACGCGCACGCGCTCTCGGGCGGCGGTGATCACGCACACGAAATCATGCCCGTCGCGCCGCACGCGGGCTACGCACGAGCGCGGGCGCGCATCGACCCGGTGACGGTCGAGAACATCCACGGGCTCGAGCGCGCGGCGGCCGCGGCGCTCTCCAACGGCGGCTCGGGCGACGTGCGCCCGCTGCGCGAGGGGTGGAACCGCATCTTCGCCCAGTGCACGACGCGCGGCCCGGATCACGATCGGCTGCACGGGTTTCTCGTTCCGCTCGCGGCGGTGCTGCAGCGGGCCGAGTCGAGCGAAGGCGCAGCGCGACAGTCGGCGGTGCGCGCGCTCGTTTGCGAGCTCGGGCGCTTCGACGCAGGCTTCGAAGCAGCGCGCTGAGCACAGCGTCCTTTGGGGTCCGCGGTGCGCGTTGTCTGCGCGAAGTGCGACGCGGTTGATTGCTGTGCGGGGTAGCATCCGCGCAGTCACCCAGTGCTGCACGAGGCTCGCTACGAAGACTTCTTCGACGCTCCAGTGGGGCGGTACACGGTGACGGGCTCTTCCGTCGTGTGGTGCGAGTCGCCAGCGCTCTGCGGGTCGATCCTCTGGGCCGCGCAGGACGAGCACGAGACCCGGCGCATCCTGGCGGTGTTCGACCAGCATCGACGGCACATGCAGAGCGGCTTCGACGTCGTGCTCGACACGCGCGGTGTGCAGTCCGTAGACCCGTCGTGTTTGCAGATCTTGATCCAATGGATGAAGCAGCGAAAAGACACGCTGCTCCCGCACGTGCGTCGGCACGTCAACGTGATCCGCGACGGCCCCATCGGGCTGATGCTCACGGGGCTTCTGCCAGTGCTCGGATGGACGCACGACTATCGCTTGTGCACCGACGCGAGCGAGGCGTTTCGTTCGGTCGACGCCGACGAGCGGCTGCGGGACGAGGTCGACGCGATCGCAGCGCGGCTGCGCGGGACGCCGGACGAGCTGCGCGCGCTCTGGACGCTGCTCGAGCGCGGCACCGAGCTCGACACGCTCACGATCGAGCGCGCGAGCGCGCTGCTTGCGACCTCGACCCGCACGCTCCAGCGAGTGCTCACCACGCACGGAACGTCCTTTCGCCAAGAGCTCGCCGACGCCCGCTTCGCCCGGGCACAAACGCTGCTGCGCGCGAGCGACGACAAGATCACCGCCGTGAGCGCCGCCGTCGGGCTGTCCGAGCGCGCGCTGACGGATCTGTTCAACCGCAAGACCGGGCTTTCACCAGCGGTTTGGCGCAAGCGAGCGAAGGAGCGAGACGAGCCCTGAACCATGACCGCGACGGGGACCGTCGTTCTCCCCGCACGCGGCCCATTGGTTCGATGGCGGCTTTACGCTGCCAGTTCGGGCGGCGCCTGCGGACCGGCCGCCATCTGAAACGCGTGGTAGCAAGCGAGCTCTGGGCGCTGCGCGGTGGCGACGCAGAGGCACAAGTTGCCGGGCGGGCCGCCGTCGTCGTTGCGCGAGGCGTTGACGTCGCTGCACTCGCGGCCGTCGAGCCCTCCGGCCGAGCGATCGAAGCTCGTGCAGACCCACGCGCGCGCGGTGGATCCTGACGGCCCTGTGGACTCGGCGCAGCCACACGAAATCAACTCCCGACCTTCGATGCGGTAGTGCGCGCTGCCGACGAGCTCGCACCGTTCGCCGGTGCGCACGTTGGGGAGCGCGCTCGCGTTCGGCTGCGCGACGGTCCCCGCTGCGGTCGCCGTCGCTGTCCCCGTGGGCATGGTCGTCTCTGTGGGCTGCGGCGACGAGCCAGAGCTCGGCTCGGACGCGGACGTGAACGTGGGCGTCGTCGTCGCAGCGGACGTGCACTGCAGCAGCGCGGTCGAGGCCACGGCCCCCATCGCGAGCGACCGCGCGAATCGAAGAAACTTCGGTGTCTCTGCCATCGGTGATCGACGATACGCGCGCCGAGCGCAGACACTTACAGCGAATCGCTCGGCTGATGTCCGCGCGGCTCACACGACCGCTGGCGCCGCCGTTTGGCGCTACGCTGCTGCTGGCTTTCGCATGATCTCGACGAACCTGCGCGTGGCCTTCGTGCCCGCAGACAGCGCGCCGCGGTGCTACCGCTGCAACGGTGAACTACCTGCAAAATCATTGGCAATGCAGGGCCTGCTCGTCACCCCCGTCGGCTACCCCTACGTCGATCAGCTCGGCCTGCTCTTCGACGGAACACGCAACCCCACCCGCACCTCGTGGTTTCACCTCGCGTGCGCCGTGGACGTGTTTCCGGAGGAGACCGCGCGCGCGCTCGCGCCCGGCCCGCTCTGGGGGACGCGAACGGACGAAGAGACGCGTGCGCTCGCCCTCGCCTCAGCGCGCAGCAGAGCGATCGAAGCTCCGCCGCCACAGAGGATCGAGCCCGCGCGCGACCCGCTCGGACGACCGCGGGTGACCGTGAAGATGGCCGGCAGCGCCACCACCGCCGAGAGCATCCCGTGGATGCAGCTCGAGGTGCTCGCGCACGACTACGCCCACTGCTCACCGAACCGCGAGTACGTCTTCGAAGCGATCCGCAGCGCAACGAGCGTCACGACGGTGCGAGACCCGTCGCGGCCCATCGCCGCAGCGGTGATCGCCGCGATGGTCGACAAGGCCGACGCGAAGTCCCAGCGCGACAAGTTTACCGCGATGTACTCGCTCGGCGTCGGGCCTCCGGTCCTGTGGATCATCGGGGCAGCCACGCCCGAGCGGCGCGACGCGCGCGTGCTCGAGCTGCGCGCGCGTCTCGAGGTCGCGGGGTTCGCAGCGGACCTCTGCCCGGTGGTGTTCGCGGATCGCGTGGATCTGACCGCGCTCGATCAGCTCGTGCTCGCGCTCGACGAGCGCGCGGGAGGCCCGCGCTCGCTCACGGACGACGAGCAGCTTCACGAGCTGGTCGCGAGCGTCGAAGCCGCGCTGTGCGACGGAGACGCTTCGGCGACTGCCGTTCGAGCGCAGCGCCTCGCGCGGTGGACCAACGCCCATCTGCGAGCGCAGCGCTCACCAGACGAGCCGCCCACGTTGGTCAGCGACGCGCTGCGAGCGCAGACGCGCGCGGTCGCCCTGCGTTGCCTGCGCACGCCCGAAGCACGGGACGACGCGCTAGAGATCCTGTGGCCGCTTCGCGCGCCCGAAGACGCATCGACGCTCGTCGCGCTGCTGATCGAGGTGCTCGAGCAGCGCTCGCGTGCGCTCACGCCGGCGTTTGGAAAGGCGTACTGGCTGCTGCGCGAGCTCTCGCCCGAGCGCGCGACGGACGCGCTGATCGAGGGGTTCTTTCTCAGCAAACGGTCAGCGCAGCGACGCAACACGCTGGGCGCGCTGATGAAGGTCACCGCCGCGAGCGACCTCACAGCGAAGCTGCTCGCTCGGGCCAAGGGAGAGAAGGGCGACGTCGCTCGCGAAGCGCGCGCGCTGGCCAAGCGAATCGACGACGCTCGAAGCGCGACGCGAGCGCGATGACGCAGCTGCCGTGTCCTGCAGCAACAGCCGCGCTCGTTCGCACTGAACGCTCGCGCCGCCGTCGCCCGTGAGCACCGAGAGGGCGATGTCGCCGGCGAGGTACGGCAGCGTGCACTCGTTGCCCGCGGCTTCGTTGCCCTCGTGTCGAAAGCCGACCGAGTGCGTGAGCTCGTGAACGACGGTGCGCGCGTACAAGCGCCAGCGCACAGGGTCGGTCGAGCGCGAGGCGATGGGGTCGCGGCCGCAGTTGATTCCGATCACGCCGCGCGCGCCGGCGCCGTCTGCGGCGATCGCCGACGAGCCGCGCGCGAAGGGGTGACAGTAGAACGACAGCCGCTCTTCGACCCGCGCGCGCAGCGCCGCGACGAAGGCGTCGGGCGCCATCGTGGCCGCAACAACTGCGTCGTCACGGTGCTCGACCGCAGGCCACACCCGCGCGATCTGCGAGGCAAACACCGGCGAACGCGTTGCTTCTCGCGCCTCGCGCACGACCCTCGCGAGCGGCGCGTCGCACGCAGGCGGAAGCGTCGAAACCAGCGCCCCGCCGCTGTGTACATCCACCCAACGCGCGATCGACGTCGCGGGCGTGAAGCAGCCGCTCAGCGCGAACAACGCAGCGACGATGCCGTTGTGACGCTGCGCGGTCACGATCGCGCGGCGCGTGTGTTCGATCGCCGAGCGCACATGGGCCGCACCGTAGCCCGGCGCGCGCTTCGCCGCGATGCGCGAAGCGACAATCGTCGCTCGAGACAAAAGAGAACGAACCGTGAGCGCCTCGCGAATTGGGCGGCGCGCTCACGAGATAGCGCCACACTCACGCGACGACGCGACCACGTTCTGTCGCGAATCCGAAGACGTCCATCGAAGAGGTAGCCAGCACCATGAGCGAAGCGACGAAGTCTCCCCCTGCTCGATCAACGACCGCCGCGCACGCAGGGCAATGCCCCGTGGCGCACGGGGCAAACACCCGCGCGAGCGCAGCGACGGCGGGCTTCTGGCCCGAGGCGCTCAACGTGGACATCCTTCATCAGCACGACCGCAAGACCAACCCGCTCGGCGAGGATTTCAACTACCGAGCCGAGCTCGCGAAGCTCGACGTCGCCGCGCTCGAGCGGGACCTACGAGCGTTGATGACCGACAGTCAACCGTGGTGGCCTGCGGACTGGGGACACTACGGCGCGCTGATGATTCGCATGGCGTGGCACGCGGCGGGGACGTACCGCGTCGCCGACGGCCGCGGCGGCGCAGGCACAGGAAACCAGCGCTTCGCGCCGCTCAACTCGTGGCCCGACAACGTCAACTTGGACAAGGCTCGCAGGCTGCTCTGGCCCATCAAGAAGAAGTACGGCAACGCCGTCAGCTGGGCGGACTTGATCGTCCTGGCAGGAACGATCGCGTACGAGTCGATGGGGCTCGAGACCTTCGGCTTCGGCTTCGGTCGCGAGGACATCTGGCACCCCGAGAAGGACATCTTCTGGGGCGCCGAGAAAGAGTGGCTCGCGTCGAGTCGGCATCGTGACGGCGACCGCGCGCAGCTCGAAGACCCGCTCGCGGCCGTGCAGATGGGGTTGATCTATGTGAACCCCGAGGGTGTCGGCGGCGTTCCCGATCCGCTGCGAACGGCGCAGGACGTGCGGCTCACGTTCGCGCGCATGGCGATGAACGACGAAGAGACCGTCGCGCTCACAGCCGGCGGACACACCGTCGGAAAGGCCCACGGCAACGGCGACGCGAGCCTCCTCGGCCCCAACCCCGAAGGAGCAGCCGTCGACGAGCAAGGGCTCGGCTGGCGCAACCCTACGGGCAAGGGAGTGGGCAGAGACACGGTCTCGAGCGGCCTCGAAGGAGCCTGGACCACGCACCCCACCCGCTGGGACAACGGCTACTTCACGATGCTCTTCGAGCACGAATGGGAGCTCAAAAAGAGCCCCGCGGGCGCGTGGCAGTGGGAGCCAGTGACCATCCGCGAAGAGGACAAGCCCGTCGACGTCGAGGACCCGTCCGTGCGCCGCAACCCGATCATGACCGACGCGGACATGGCCATGATCAAAGACCCCGCGTACCGAGAGATTTCGCAGCGCTTCTACAAAGACCCCGCGTACTTCTCCGCGGTGTTCGCGCGGGCGTGGTTCAAGCTGACCCACCGCGACATGGGACCGAAGGCGCGGTACGTCGGCCCAAAGGTTCCGCGCGAAGAGCTGCTGTGGCAGGACCCGATCCCCAAAGGCAGCACCACGTACGACGTCGCCGACGTGAAGGCGCGCATCGCCGCCACGGACCTGTCGATCAGCGACATGGTCTGCACCGCGTGGGACAGCGCCCGGACGTTTCGCGGCTCGGACAAGCGCGGAGGCGCCAACGGAGCGCGCATTCGTCTCGCGCCCCAACGGGACTGGGAGGGCAACGAGCCCGCGCGCCTCGCCCGCGTCCTCGCGGCGCTCGAGCCCATCGCAGCGCAGACGGGGGCGAGCATCGCCGATGTGATCGTCCTCGCCGGCAACGTGGCCGTCGAACACGCAGCGCGCGCGGCGGGCATCTCGGTGAGCGTCCCCTTCGCGCCAGGCCGCGGCGACGCGACCGACGCGATGACCGACGCCGCGTCATTTGCGGCGCTCGAGCCCGTCCACGACGGCTATCGCAACTGGCTGAAGAGCGACTTCAGCGTGCGCGCCGAAGAGCTCTTGCTCGACCGCACGCAGCTCATGGACTTGACCGCGCCCGAGATGACCGTGCTCGTCGGCGGGCTGCGCGTGCTCGGGGCCAACTACGACGGAGCGGCGCACGGCGTGTTCACCGAGCGGGTGGGCGCGCTCACCAACGACTTCTTCGTGCACCTCACGGACATGCGCTACGCGTGGGAGCCGCTGCGAGACGGCCTCTACGCGCTGCGCGACCGCGCGACGGGCGAGTCGCGTTGGACCGCGACGCGCGTGGATCTCGTGTTCGGCTCCAACTCGATCCTGCGCGCGTACGCCGAGCTGTACGCGCAAGACGACAGCGCTGAGCGGTTCGTGCACGACTTCGTCGCCGCGTGGACCAAGGTGATGCACCTCGACCGCTTCGACCTCGCTCAGTGAAATCGCTCTCTGCGCGCGAGCTGCGCCACCATCGCGGCCACGCGCTTCGCCCGCGTCTCGGGGCGCTTGGCCGTGTGCAGTCGGTGATAGATCGCGTAGAGGTTCTTTCGATCGAGCGTCGCGTAGAACGCCTTCGCCGCGGCGTCACCCTCGATCGCTGAGAGAAAATCCTCGGGGATCACCATCGCGGCGGGCCCGGCGTAGGCGCTCTCCCACCGTCCGTCGGCCCGCGCGGCCTCGACGTGCGCGAGCCCGGCGGGCTGCATCTTGCCCTCGGCGATCAAGCGCTCGGCGTGCGCGCAGTTGCGCTGCGACCAGCTCGACCGCGCGCGTCGCGGGGTGAGTCGCTGCAGGTAAGACTCTTCGTCGAGCGAGCGTTTTTGCCCGTCGATCCAACCCCACACGAGCGAGACCAGCACGCAGTCGTCCCACGAGACGCTCTCGACGCCAGAGTCCTTCTTGAAGATCCGCACCCACAGCTCGCTCTCGGTCTCGTGGTGGCGCTTCATCCATGCGTCGAGCAGCGCCGGGGTCGCGAACGAGCGCGCATCGGAGGGGGTCATCGCGACGGTGATAGCAAACCCGCCGACGACGGTGCGCGGTGATCGCCGCTTGCGCTCGCGAGCCCGAGTGCCGCACAACAGCCGTCGATGTCGCTGATCCTCTACGGCCACCCGTTCTCTTCGTACACGCAGAAGGCGCTCGTCGCGCTGTACGAGAACCACACGCCCTTCGAGCTGCGCTGCATCAGCGGCGATACGCCCGAGCACAGCGCGGTGTGGGCAGCGAAATGGCCGCTGCGAAAGTTTCCGCTGCTCGTCGACGGGCAACGAGACGTGGTCGAGTCCTCGATCATCATCGAGTATCTGCAGCTCGTGCACCCAGGGCCGGTGCGGCTGATCCCAGACGAGTCGCTGGCAGCGCTCGACGTGCGTTTTCTCGACCGGTTCTTCGATCTGCACGTGATGAACGCCGCGCAACACGCGGTCGACGGCGCGCTCAGCGGCGACCCCGTGAAGCGCAGCGACGGGATCGCCACGGCGTCACGCAAGCTCGAGACCGCGTACGCGTGGCTCGACCGAGAGCTCGCCGGCCGTCAGTGGGCCGTCGCCGCGATGGACTTCTCGATGGCCGACTGCGCCGCGGCGCCAGCGCTGTTCTACGCGGACTGGGTGCACCCGATCGACGCGCGGTTCGCGACGCTGCGGGCGTACCGCGCGCGGCTGCTCGAGCGGCCGTCCTTCGCGCGGGCGGTGGACGAGGCGCGACCGTATCGACCGCTGTTTCCTCTGGGAGCGCCCGAGCGCGACTGAACGATCGCTCGCGCATCAGAGCGCATCGTGCAGGTCACGACGACGTTCGACCCGCGCACGCGACGCGCGTGGCGCGATTGGCTCACCGCTCACCACCAGAGCGACCGAGAGATTTGGCTCGTGCTGCGCAGCCCCGCGCCAGGAGCGATCACGTACCTCGACGCCGTCGAAGAGGCGATCTGCTTCGGGTGGATCGACGGGATCGCGAAGCGACACGAGGGCGCGACGGCGCAGCGATTCACCCCGCGACGCCCACGCAGCAACTGGACCGAGCTCAACAAAGAGCGCGCGCGCAGGCTCATCCGCGACGGGCGCATGACCGAGGCGGGGATGCGCGTGCTTCCTTCGCTCGACGAGGGGCCGATCGAGGTCGCCAGCGACGTGCGCGAGCGATTTCTCGCGGTCGCCGGCGCGTGGGAGCACTTCGAAGCCGCACCGACGCTCTACCAACGCGTGCGCCTCGGCTACGTCGAAGAGATGCGGTCGCGCGACCGCGCCGAGTGGGACAAGCGCTTGTCCCACTTGATCGCCCGCTCGGCCAAGGGAGAGCTCTTCGGCAACTGGGACGACTCGGGGCTGCCGAAGACCACCGACTGATCGACGCGCTCACGCAGGCTGCGGCGCCTCGCGCGGTCGCACCCACAGCGGCCCTGCGGCGATCGCGAGCACGAGCACGTTGAAGACAGCGTTCGACGGGACGCCCGCGGCGATCGACCCGGCGCTGTCCAAGACGAACCACGCGCACAGCCCCGCGAGCACCGCGCGCCGAATCGCCTCGGGCGCGAGGTCGTACACCCACTGGGACAGGCACCAGACCATCACGCCCCAGCCGAAGAGAAATCCCCCCGTCAGCGCCGAGAGAAACCGCGTGTCCGCGTGGGCGTAGGTCGTCCCGCCGTCGATCGGCCAGTGCAGCAGATCCAAGGTCCAGCGCGCGGGCTCTGCGGTCGCCGCCATCGTCCCGAGAGAGAACACCGGCCCGAACGAGCCGATCACCACCGCGGTGACCTTGAGCCAGCGCCTGTGCGTTTGTTGGTTCATCGTGTGTTTGGCAACGCCCTTCGTGCCCGATGCTTGCCGCGGTCACGAGCGACAAGCCATGACCCCGGACGTCATGGATCCGTCGCAGCAAACCGGCGTCGGGCGCTCGCTTGCTCGGCGGTCGGCGCAATGCCATGATGCACGTCATTCAATGCGATACCCCGAAGGGCACAAAGAGACCGTGCGGGCGACGATCGTGAAGAGCGCCGCCCGCGCGCTGCGCCGCGAGGGGCTCGCGGGGGTCAGCATCCCCGCGCTGATGAAGAAGGCAGGCCTCACCCACGGCGGCTTCTATTCGCACTTCGAGAGCCGCGACGAGCTCGTCGCCGAGGCTGTCCGGTGCGCCGCAGAAGAGACCCGCGAGGCGGTCCTGTCCCGCGAGGCCGGCGACATCGACGCCACGCTCGCGAGGTACCTCTCGATCGAGCACGCCCAGCACCCCGAGCAAGGCTGCGTGCTCGCGGCCCTCGGCACCGAAGGTCGCAAGCAGCCCACGCCCGTGCGCCGCGCCTTCGCCCGCGCTGCGCGCGGGTTCGTCTCGCTCGTCAGCGACAAGCTCACGGCCCGGTGCGACGCCGACGCGCCCACCGACGAGGCCCTGCGGCTCGCGGCGCAGATGGTCGGCGCCGTCGTTCTCGCGCGGCTCGTCGACGACAAGCCGCTGGCCGAGCGCATCCTCAACGCAGCCCGCAGCCGTTGAGCGCGCGCGCAGCGGCCAGCGGGGCTCGCTGCGCGCGATGGAATGACGATCGTCATGCCAACACACCCGCCCCGCTCTCCGCTCGCACGATTGAATGATACACATCATGCAAAAGACACCTCCCCGCAGATCCGCCGCGCTCGAAGCGCATCCCACGGTGCGCAAGCTTCGGGTCCTGCCGACGCGCGAGCCCGAGGCGCTCACGCTCGAGCGGGTGCGCGCGATCGCGCTCGAGGCGGGCGCCGACGACGCAGGCGTGGTCTCGCTCGATCACCCGGAGCTGCTCGACGAGGCGCCGCACGCGAGGCGCGCGCTCCCATCAGCGCGATCGATCGTCGCCATCGTCCTGCGCACGCACGCCGACGACGTGCGGAGCCCCGCGCGCAGCGTGGCCAACCTCGAGTTTCACCGCGCGGCGAAGGACGTCGACGAGGTCGCGCACCGCGTCGCGACGGCGCTCGCCGCGCTCGGGCACCGCAGCATCAACCCGGCGATGGCGTTTCCGATGGAGATGGACGCGTTTCCCGGCCGCACGTGGGTGGTCTCGCAGAAGAAGGTCGCCGTCGCGGCGCAGCTCGGTCGGATGGGGCTGCACCGCAACGTGATTCACCCGCGGTTCGGCTCGTTTGTCCTGCTCGGCGCCGTGATCACCGCCGCCGCCATCGACGGAGCGCCCGAGCCCCTCTCCTTCGACCCCTGCGTCGACTGCAAGCTCTGCCTCGCTGCCTGCCCCGTCGGCGCGATCGAGGCCGACGGCGGCTTTCGCTTCTCGGCTTGCTACGACCACAACTACCGCGAGTTCATGACCGGCTTCGAAGACTTCGTCGAGCAGGTCGCCGAGAGCAAGAGCCGCCATGATTTTCGCGAGCGCGTCTCGATCTCGCAGAGCGCGTCGATGTGGCAGTCGCTCGCCTACAAGCCCAACTACAAAGCCGCGTACTGCATCGCTGTGTGCCCCGCGGGCGAAGACGTGCTCGGGCCGTTTCTCACAGACCGCGCCCGCTTCGTCGAAGACGTCGTACGACCGCTGACCTCGAAGCCCGAGCCCGTCTACGTCGTCGCAGGGTCCGACGCCGAGGCGCACGTGAAGAAGCGCTTTCCGCACAAGACCGTGACGCGCGTGCAGTCGAGCCTGCGCCCCGCCAGCGCGGCTAGCTTCTTTCGCGCGATCCCGCTCACGTTTCAGCGCGGCCCCGCGCGCGGGTGGCGCGCGACGTTTCACTTCGATCTCACCGGGCCCGACGCCACGCAAGCCACCGTGCGCATCGACGACGGAACGCTCGAGGTCGAGCCCGGCCTCGTCGGCGCCCCCGATCTGTTCGTCTCGGCCCCCGGCCAGCTGTGGCTCGACATCGTCTCCAAGAAGCGAAGCCCGGTGTGGGCCGTGCTCACGCGCCGGCTGCGGGTGCGCGGAGACCGAACGCTGCTCACGCGCTTCGCAGCGTGTTTTCCCAGGTGAATCAGAGAGGACGTCCTTCATGCAACCGTCGATCACACAGCCCGTCAGCGCGCCTGCAGCTTCTACAAACGAGCGCCCCCGATCGCTTCGACGCTACGGAGCGTGGGCCGTCGTCACCGGCGCGTCCGACGGCATCGGCCGCGCGTTCGCCACGCAAGCCGCGGCCGCGGGGCTCAACGTCGTCCTCGTCGCGCGACGCGAGGCCGTCCTCCGCGAGCTCGCCGCGCAGCTCACCGCCGAGCACGCCGTCGAGACCCGCGTGATCGCCGCAGACCTCGCCGAACCGCGCAGCGTCGCCACGGTCGCCGAGCAGTGCTCGTCGCTCGACGTCGGCCTCCTCGTCGCCGCCGCAGGATTCGGAACCTCCGGAGCCTTCATCGACGCCCCCCTCGACGACGAGCTCTCGATGATCGCCGTCAACTGCGGCGCGGTCGCGCAGCTCTGCCATCACTTCGGCGCCCGATTCGCAGCGCAGAAGCGAGGCGCGATCGTGCTGCTCAGCTCCATCGTCGCGTTTCAGGGCGTCGCGCGCGCCGCCAACTACGCCGCGACCAAGGCGTACGTGCAGTCCCTCGCCGAAGGGCTCGGCGTCGAGCTCGCGCCGTACGGGGTCGCCGTGCTCTCGTGCGCGCCAGGCCCGGTGCACAGCGGCTTCGCGTCGCGCGCCAACATGACCATGGGCGCCACGGTCTCTGCGCACACCGTCGCGCGCGACAGCCTCGCCGCGCTCGGGTCGAAGGGCACCCTGCGACCGGGGCTGCTCTCGAAGCTGCTCGGCTGGTCGCTCGCGCTGCTGCCGCGATGGGCGCGCGTGCGCGTGATGACCAAGATCATGACGGGGATGACCCGACGCCTGTAGGTGCGCCGCGCACCGTCGAACATCGACGTTCGCGCGCCGCGCGTTCGATACACTCCCAGCGAGCGTCGGCCGGTCGCCGCGCGGCACGCAAGGGAAGACAATGAATACACGCACCGGTTTTCGAGGTCGCGCTGCGGTCGCGCTCGGCGGCGCCGCGCTCGTCCTCGCGAGCGCCACTGCGCACGCGCAGAGCGCCCCGGACGACGCGCTGGTTCAGCAGGGGATCGCGCTGCGTACACAGGGGCGCGACGCCGAGGCGCTCGCGTTGTTCGAGCAGGCGAACGAGCAGTTTCACACGCCGCGCGCGGTCGCGCAGATCGCCCTCGCCGAGCAGGCCCTCGGCCGCTGGGAGCGCGCGGACCGTCACCTGCGCGAAGCCCTCGCGCGCGCCGAGGACGGGTGGATCACGCGCAACCGCGCGGCGCTCGAAGGCGCCCTGGCGCAGCTTCAGCAGCGGCTGTGCTCGCTCGAGCTGATCGACGGAGTCTCGGGCGCGAGGGTGCGCATCGATGGGCGCGAGGTGGGAACGCTTCCCGCTGCGGCGACCGTTCGGCTGGTGCGCGGATCGTACACGCTCGAGGTCGAGGCCGAAGGCTATTACCCCGTGCGGCGCTCGATCGACCTCAACGGCGCGAGCGCGCGAGAGTCTGTCGAGATGCGCCCTAGAGGCAGCGCGCAGCCGAGCCCTGTCGACGTGGGCACGGGCGACGCGCGCGGTCCTGCGCGAGCGAACAGCAGCGAAACACCGGTCCCGCGCACGCCACCGCCCGCCGAACGCACAGGCGGCGTCGCAGCGGGAGCGGTGGTGCTCGCCGCGACCGGCGGGCTCAGCATGATCGCGAGCAGCGCGTTCTTCGTCCTGCGCAACAACGCTGAAGCAGAGCTTCGCTCGCTCGGCTGCGCGCTCAACGAGGGCTTCTGGGAGTGCACCAACCCCGCCGCGCAGGGCGTTCACTCGAACGGAAACACAATGAACGCGCTCGGGCACGTCGCGCTCTGGGGAGGGCTCGCCGTCGCAAGCGTGGGCGTCACGTGGATCGCGCTCAGCGCGGGCCGAGAGGCGAGCGCGAGGACAGCCATGGTTCCGATGGTGGCGCCAGGGCTGAGCGGCGCGGCTTGGGTGGGGAGGTTCTGATGCGCACGATCGCGATTGTGTCTGCAATTTCACTGGCGGGATGCGCGCTGGCGCCGCTGCGATTGATCGACGCCAACGCCAACACCGATGCCGCCGCGCGCGACGAGGCAGCGCTCGGCGACGCCGCCGTCGAAGCCTCGCTCGACGCCAGCGCGGACGCAGCGCCCGAAGCCGCGACGGACGCGGGCCCCGACACAGGGCAGCTCATGGGCCCCGCGGGCACTCCGCTGGGCCTCTGCACGGCCGCACGCGCGATCGGATCGACGGCGCTCGGCGTTCGTCCGGCGCTCCCGTGGTCCAACACCACGTTGACCGCGCAGAGGACGGTGTTTCAGGGCGTCGTCGAGTCGGGCTTCAGCGACGTGCGCATCGTGGTCGTGAACCACGCGACCAACACCGTCGTGTACACCGCCGCGCTCACCGCGGCGGCCAACCGCGTCGACCACAACCCGCCCCGCGAGCAGCGCTTCGGCAACGGCGTCTACCGCTGGATGCTCTGCGCGCGCGACGCGATGAACGAGCTTCGCCACAGCGCCGAGTGGCGCTTTCGCGTGAGCGCAACGGCGGCCAACAACGAGGGCCGGGCGGGGATGATCCCGCTGTTCACAGACATGACCGGCGACGGGTTCGCCGAGGTGCTCGTGGGCGCGCCGAGCTCGATGGGCGGAGGCACCCGACGCGGCGTGGCGCGGGTGTTTTCGTACAGCGAGATGGGTTTCGTGAGCGGCGCGCAGAGCGCAGCGGTCACCACCAGCCTTCAGGACGACGACCAGTTTGGCTACAACACCGCGATGCTCGGCGACATCAACGGCGACGGCCTCGCCGACGCCGCCGTGGCGCTGCCCGGCTACCGCGCGGTCTCCAGCATCTCTGGGGCGGTTCGCGTGTTCTTGGGCCGCCGAGATCGCGCGGCGCCGCTCGAGCAAACATCGACGTTTCTCACGTCGGCCACGGCTTCGGCGTCGTTCGGCACGAGCCTCGCGGGGCTCGGAGACATCAACGGCGACGGGCTCGACGACTTCGCCATCGGCGGCCCGAGCGACCGCAGCAACACGGGCATGGCGAGGCTCTACCTGGGCGATCGCGCGAACAGCCTGACGTTGTCTCAGTCGTTTCAGGGAGCGACCGCGGGCGAGCAGTTCGCCTTCAGCATCGCGGGGCTCGGAGACATCAACGGCGACGGGCTCAACGACTTCGCCGTCGGCTCGCCGGACGGCGGCGCGATGCAGCGCGGCAGCGTGGCCATCTGGCTCGGAGCGCGCGAGGGCCGCCTCCCATCGACCCCCGCCCAGCGCCTCGACGCCCCCGCGTCGGCGATGATGGCGACGGACTTCGGCTACGCGGTCTCTGCCGCTGGCGACGTCAACCACGACGGCTACGCCGACATGCTCGTCGGCTCTCCCGCCGAGGGGATGGTGTACCTCTACCTCAGCACGGGCGCTGCGTTCGGAACGACGCCGATGCAAACCTTCACCGGAGCGCCGGTCGAGCAATACGGTCGCACCCTGCTCGGCGGAATGGACCTCGACGCCGACCACCACGCCGACATCGTGATCGGCGCTCCTCGCGCTGCGGCGGGCGACGGAGCGGCGTACGTGCTGCGCGGCGCGGCGGACGGCTCGCTGAACGACGAGCGCACGATCCGCGGCGCTGCGGGCGTGCAAAACTCCACGGGGATCTCGCTCGCGGTCGTGGGCGACGTGCACTGGGGCCGCGCGCAGAGCGCGGGCTGCCCCACGGTGCTCGTGGGCGCTCCAGGCAACATCGCGCTGTCCGATCCGGGCCGAGTGTTCGCGGTGCACGGCGACCCGATCGTGGGCTTCGACGACATGCCCATGCAGCGCGAGATCAACGCGGCGATGGACGAGCTGGGGTTCGGCGCGGGCGTCGGCGGCGCTCGGTCGCGCTGAGCGCGCTATCGCTCGTTGAATCCCCGACCAGCGAGGATGTCCTCGGCGCACTTGTCCACGCGGCGCGCGCGGGTCTCGCTCTGCTTGGCGCCGGTGATGTGGATCAAATGGCTGCGCCGCCGCCCAGGCGTGAGGGCCTCGAACGCGCGTCGCAGGTCGGGATCCACCTCGAGCCGCCGCTCCAACTCCATCGGAACTGGCTCTGCCTCTGCGCTCTTGGCCACCTTCACGCCCGCGCGCTCGAGCGCGATGGCCTGCTCGATGAAGCGCAGCGCGATCGCTCGCCGAGCGAGCACGTCTTCGAGCGAGCGAAACTTCATCCAACGAGCGACGCGCGAGTTGGGCCCAGCGCTCTCGAGCGCGCCGTCAGGGTCGACGAGGGCGCCGCCCTTGAAGAAGCTCAGCACGCAGCTCTCTTTGAACGCGCCGATCATGACGACGTTCTTTCCGCCGAGCGTGTAGCAGGGAGAGCCCCACTTCATCTCTTCGTCGAGCCCGGTCGAGAGCGCGATCTCGCGCAGCGCTTCGAGCGCTTTGGTCCACAGGTGCACCTTGCACGAGGGCGTCTGAAAGTGCTCGCAGCGGCCGCAGCCGTCGCGAAGGTACGAGTCGACGTTGCTGTTGTTCATCGGGGACGGTGTTCAATAGTTCACGAACGGGCGAGCGGGCGAGCCGGAGCAGAGTGAACGGGGACGGTGTTCAATAGTTCACGAAACCCCGATAACCCCGCGAGATCCCGCGGCGCCGGCCGCGGTCACGCGCCGCGCCCCGGTCGCGAGCGATCGAACCCCGTCCCCGCCGCAGCACCGCAGCGTCCGCGCTACGACGCACGAGCGCTCAATAATCTCGCGAGTTTATCCCCGTCTCTTGAACTATTGAACACCGTCCCCAACAACCCTTCGTGGCCGCTCAGCCCGGCGAGCGCTTCGCGTTCTTCTCAGCGATCAGCCGCGCCCGCTCTTCGGGCTCGGCGAGCTTGAACGCAGCGTGCTCTTGCAGCCGCTTGCTCGGGTTCTTCAGGTACGCCTCGAGCGCGGCTTTGTCCTTCACTCGGTCGAGCGAAGCGATGTGCTTCTCGGACTCGGCGCGGGTAGGAGTGTCGCTCTTCGCGTTCGACGCGTTGTTCGCCTTGGCCATGGTGATCAGTATTTCTAGCCGCCCGTCATCGAGACGGCGGCCGAGAGGTTGGACGATCGGCCCGTCGATGCGCGCGCGAGGCGGCGCCGTGGCGGGTGATCAAGCGTGTCAGCAGCGCAGCTCCGCGCGGCAAGTCGATCCCGCACCATGGCGCTCGATGCGCGAAAAGCGCAACCCGAAGCGGCTGCGAGATGCACCGCGCACGTCGTAGCATCGGCCAGAGCGCCGCCGCACATGCGACGAGCGAGACCATGACCGCCACAGCAACGCCACCGTACCGACAGCCCTCCTCACCGTGGCGCGAGCGTGCGGGATTCGTCGTGCTGAGCACCAGCCGGCCCTGGAGCGACGCGACCGCGCTCACCTCCGCTGCGCCGCGCCGGCGGCCGACCGGCGCGCTCTTCGTGGCGACGGTGCTCACGCTCTTTTGCGCGGTTCCCGTGGTGCTCACAGCCACCCTCGCCTGGCTCGGATCGGCATCGAGCGCGACGCCCGTCGTGGTCGTTCTCGTCGCGCTCGTTCTTCTCGCGGCAGCCCTCGCGCGGGGAGGCCGCGCTCGGTCCGTCGCCCCGCTGCGCGTGCGCGTTGGGCACGACCAGGTCGAAGTGCGCCGCGCGCATCACACGCTCGCCGTGTGCCCGTTGCCGGGACAAGTGATCGCCGTGCAGCACTTTGTCTCGCAAGGCGTCGCCGCGATGACCCTCGTCGCGCAGAACGGCGAGCGCGTCGTGTTCTGGGCCGACGCCGCGGACGCGCACGAGAGCTTCGACGCTTCGCTGCCGCTCGACAGCAGCACCGGTCACTTCGACGTGGCCAGCTTCGACAAGCACGTCGAGCTACGAGCGCGCAGCCTCGCGCAGCTCTGCAGCGAATGCCTCGTCCGACGCCGCGCCGACGCATCGCAAGCCCAGCGCACGAGGGTCGCGACCGAAGAAGAACCAGCGGACACGCTGCCCGAGCGCGAAGAGATCAAGAGCGATCGACGCGCGCGCTGAGCGCTACGGGCACCCTGCCGGAGTCGCCGGCGCAGGAACATTGCTGCGCAAGCCCATCATCGAGCCCATGTTCACGTAGGTTCCGTTCGACGTGATCGTGAGCCGGCACTGCAAGTTCGCCGTGTTCACGATGCGCGAGCCCGCAGGGACATCCAAGTACAGCTCGCGCGCGCGGATCGTCCCCACCAACGTGAGCTCTCGCATGTTGGACGTCCCCCGGATGATCACCTCCGTCGCAGGAGCATTGACGTTGATGTCGTACAGGTGCTGCGTGTTGTCGAGCGTCACGAAGAGCTGCGGCCCCATCGCGCTGATGTTCGCCGCGACGCGCGCTCCTGGCGCCACCAGCGACGTGATGGGCCCTCGAAGCACGCTCGTCTGCGCGCCGGTCAGCGCCAGGTCGAGCGTGCTGTTGCAGATCGTGATGCGCGAGGTCGAGTTGGTGCACGCGTAGGTGTTCGACAGCGGCCCGAAGAGGCCGAAGTTCTCGCCTGCAGAGAGCCTGAGCGAGCCATCGCCGTTCCAGTCGGTCCACTGGAAGTTGCCGACGCAGCTACGCGGCGGCTCGCACTGATTGCGCGCGGGACACGACCACCCCGCAGGGCACTGCGCCGTTGTGATGCATCCGTTGCTGCACACCTGGCGCAGCGCCATGTCACTGACGCACACGCCGCTCGCGCACTCGGCGCCGCTCGCACACACGCGGCCCGGAGGCAGTCCCGCGCCGCTGTCCGCGACGCCAGTGTCCACGCCGGTGTCGCGCGGAGCGACCCCCGTATCCACGATCACGCCCGTGTCCATCGGAGCGACCCCCGTATCAACGATCACGCCCGTGTCCACGCCGGTGTCGCGCGCAGGCACGCCGGTGTCGATCCCGCTGTCGAACGGCGCGCTCGCGTCGCGCACGCCCGCGTCGGACACGGGCTCTGGAACCACGTCGGGCGCGACGCACGTCCCGTCGTTGCCGCAGGTGAGCCCGTTCTCTTCGCAGAGCGCGGCGATCGTGCACGGCGACGCGCTCGAGCAGCCTTCGGTGATCGTCCCGCATCGAACGGGAAGAAAGACCCGCACTTGCCCTGGCGTTCCGCGGGTGAATCTCCAACGCGCGGTGCGACGAAAGCGAATGTCCGGCTCGCCCGCTGCGCGCGCGCGGATCGTCGCCTCGAGCAGCAACGTCACCGCGTCATCACGGCCGCCCCCTGCCCTCGGAACCACGCTGAAGCTCGTCGGAAACGTCGTCTGCCCAACGCCCCCTCCGCGCTCGATCAGCAGCGGCGTGCGCACCGCGCTCGGCTCGTTTGATCGCGTGACCGTCGCCGACACCGTCATCGCTCGATCCGAAGGCGCGTCGGTGTCGATCACGACCTCGACGTAGGTCGCAGGCGACGTGCACGCAGCCAGCGCCAACGTCGTCACCAGAAAGCCCGCTCGCTCGGTTCGCACGAGCGCCATGATACGCGCCCCCGAAGATCGAGCAGCATCGATCGCGGCGCACAGCCTCGCAGCCGAGCGTCGCGGGGCACGCAACGGCAACGAGGCGACGCAGCTCCGCCCGCTCGATCAGCGACGAACCGGCTTCTTCGCGACAGCCTTCTTCGCGACAGCCTTCTTCGCGACAGCCTTCTTCGCGACAGCCTTCTTCGCGACAGCCTTCTTCGCAGCGGGCTTCTTTGCGACAGCCTTCTTCACAGCGGGCCCCTTCGCAACGGGCTCTGTCGCAGCGGGCTTCTTCTCTGCCGCGCCGTTCGCTCGCGCCTGCCACTTGTCGACGATGCGCTTGCGATTGCGCTCATCGGTCGTCGGGTCGTTGAGCATCCACTCGACGCCGTCTTCGATCATGGTGAGGCAGTCGAAGTCCTGATCGTGATACTTCGCGATGTCGCTGTAGTCGACGCCCTCGACGAGGTTGTACTTGCGCATCGTGACGTCCGCGAAGCGCAGCGAATAGCCCAGCGATTTTCGCAGAACGTTGACGCACGCCACGTGCGCGCCGACGCCGTAGCGCGCCCCCTTGCGGATGTCCTTCGGCGTGACGTTGGTGCTCAGATAGAACTCCCCCTTGTCGTCGGTCGCGTCGAAGCTGCCATAGCCCGTGTACGCGCCGAGCGGCGCCTCGGAGCCATCCGCGGCGAGACCGACCCAGCTGCGGGTCCACACGCCGTTGCGCGCGAGCGCCTGCAGCGCTTTGTCGTCGATCTTCAGCTCGAGATCGCGCGCCTTCTCTGCGATGCGATCGTACGAATAGAAGACCGATGGTCCGCCGCACACCGCGCAGAACTCGTCCCAGACTCCCATGCTTGCTCTCCTCGCTGGCAGGTCCGCGACCGGCGTGGGCATCGTCGACGCCCCGTGCGAGCCACGTGTTGAACGACTGTTGCAATCGACGTCGCGCGCGCTGCGAAGTCGGCTTCGTACGAAGCGAGCGACGCGGCGAGAGCGCGTCGAAACGCTACCGCACGATGCCCATCTGACGCGCAACAAAATGGCCCACCGACGCCGCGTTGCTGCGCGCGTTGCGGTCTGGCACCGTGCGCAAATCATGGCAAAAGTGACCGGCATCGGGGGCGTGTTCTTCAAGTCCACTTCGGACCCCAAGCAGCTCGCGGCCTGGTACGCGAAGCACCTCGGGATGGTGCTCGAGGACTGGGGCGGAGCGCTCTTGAAGTGGCCCGAAGACAAGGCCGAGGACCGCGGCGTGACGGTCTGGCACGTCGCCGACAAGGGCTCCGAGTGGTTCAGCCCGAGCGCGGCGAGCTTCATGATCAACTACCGCGTCGACGACCTCGAAGCCCTGCTCGCGCAGCTGCGCGAGGCCGGCGTCACCATCGTGAAGGGCCCCGAGACCCACGAGAACGGCAGCTTCGCGTGGATCCTCGACCCCGACGGAAACAAGCTCGAGCTCTGGCAGCCGAGCGCCTGATCGATCACGGCGCGCCTGCGTCCGCGCGCTCCTGAGTTGCATCCGTTGCAACTGTGACTTCATCGCTCTTTCGTTGTCTGCATGGCTCAGCAGCTCGATCGTCTTCGGTCACAGGACCTTCGCTCTCAGCGGTCCTGGCCAAGGAGACGACGACATGAGCCTCACAGACGCACCCGCCCTCGAACGACCGGCGCTCGGCGACGACGAGCCCGTCACCGTGGTCGTCTCGCGACGGGTGAAGCCCGGCTTCGAAGCAGCGTACGAAGCGTGGCTCGATCGGCTGATCGCGGGCGCGTCGGGGATGCGCGGCTACCTGGGCGCAAAGGTGCAGCGCCCGCGACCCGGCGAGGCGCCGACGTACACGAGCGTGTTTCGCTTCGAGAGCGTCGAGACGCTGCGCGCCTTCGAAGAGAGCGAGCTTCGGCGACACGCCCTCGCCGAGGCCGCGGCGTTCGTCGAGGCCGACGCGGTGTGGAGCCGGCTCACGGGGCTCGAGCTGTGGTTCACGCCGCCGCCGGGCACCGTGGTTCCGCAGCCGTCGAAGCTGCGAATGGCGCTCGTGATGATCGTCGTCGTGTACGCGCTGGTCCTCTCGCTCGGGCAGCTCGTCGCGCTGGTGTTGGCGCGCGCGCCCGCGCCTGCCAGGCTGCTCGTGACGATCGTCATCGAGGTGTTCTTGATGACGTACGTCCTCATGCCGCGCATCACGCGGTGGCTCGCGCCGTGGATCTATCCAACCAAGGAAGTGTCATGAGCATCGCGTTCGACCTCGAAAGACACAGCCCGAAGACGCGCGCGTCCGAGGAGCGCGTCGCGTGAGGCCCGCCTCAGCGAAGAGCGACGGCACGTCGCGAGGTGCGCTGAGCATTCCGCGCGTCGGGCTCGGTGTGTTTCGCATGCCGAGCGGGACGGCGACGCGCGAGCTCGTGAGAGAGGCGCTGACCTTGGGCTACCGCCACATCGACACGGCGCGCATCTACGGCAACGAGCGCGACGTCGCCGACGGCGTTCGCGACAGCGGCGTCCCCCGCGACCAAGTCTTCGTCACCACCAAGCTGTGGAACGACGACCATGGCTACGACCCAGCCCTTCGCGCCTTCGACGCGGCGCTCGAGCGCATGCGCTTCGACTACGTCGACCTGTTTCTTATCCACTGGCCCGTGCCCGGAAAGCGCAAGGAGAGCTGGCGCGCGCTCGAGCGGCTGCGCTCCGACGGACGGGCTCGCGCGATCGGCGTGAGCAACTACATGCAGCATCACCTCGATGAGCTGCTCGCGCACGCAACGGAGCCGCCGAGCGTGAACCAGATCGAAGCGAGCCCGTTTCTTCAGCAGCGGGAGGTGCGCGCGCTGTGCGAGCGGCACGGGATCGCCGTCGAGGCCTACAGCCCGCTGACCAAGGGAGCGAAGCTCTCTCACCCCGTCGTGCAGCGCGTCGCGACCGAGAGCGGCGCGACCGCCGCGCAAGTGCTGCTGCGCTGGGGCCTTCAGCGCGGGCTCATCGTGCTGCCGAAGGCCTCGCGCCGCGCGCGGCTCGAAGAGAACCTCCGCTCGCAGGACGCAGCGCTGAGCGACGAAGCGATGGCGTCGCTCGACGCGCTCGAAGAGGGGCTCGTCACGGGGTGGGACCCGCGCAGGGCGCCGTAAGCGAATCCACGACGAGCGCTTCGGAGCGGCGTGCGATGCTCCGTTGCGATGAGGCTCGCGATCGCTGCGGTGTTCGTCTCGGCAGCGCTCGTGTCGTGCGGCGCGAAAACGGATCTGGATCTGCGCGGCGCAGGAGCGATCGGACCTGGGCCCGTCGATTCGTGCGCTGCGTTGGCAGCGGCGGTGTGCGATCGAACGCTCGCGTGCAGCCCGGCCACCGTGACGCTCGGCGCGGGCAGAGCGCGCAGCTTTCGAGACCGCGAAGAGTGCGTGGGGCGCGTAGCGCTCGGCTGTCGCGCGTGGGGACAAGCCCGAGACACGACGTGGAGCGACGCGATGGCGAGCGCGTGCGCGACGCGCTGGCAGCGCGCGCCGTGCGCCGTCGCGGTGACGGACTTCAACGACGAGCTGCTCGGGTGCGGGGCGCGTCTCGGGACACGCGCGCTCGGCGCTGCGTGCGCGAGCTCGATTCAGTGCCAGAGCGGGCTCTGCCGGCTTCGCGACGGGATGTGCGGAACGTGCGCCGCGCGCTCGATGGGCCCTCCCGAGACGCAGGTCGGCGGGCCGTGCAGGGACGGGCGATTCTGTTCGATCCCTCAAGGCTGTCTCGAAAATGTGTGCATGTATTCATCGGTCGAAGGCGAGGCCTGCGGCGGGTGCGTGCCGTCGCTGACGACGCGCTGCGAAGCAGGGCGCTGCGCGGCGATGCCTGCGGTCCCTGTCGGGGAGGGCTGCGGCAACGTCGAGGGCCCAGCGACGCGCCGGCCGCCCCTCTGCGAGAGCGCGAGCGACTGCGTCAATCGCAACGATTTCGGCTCGGGCCGCTGCCGCGCGCTCGTGCGCGAGGGCGAGGCATGCGACGCGTTCGGCGAGAGGCAATGCCAGTTTCCCTCGCGGTGCGTCCGCGGCAGGTGCGCGCTGCCGAGCGAAGACTGTCGCTGACCGCCGCGGACGATCGTGCCGTGATCACCGCGCGTCCGCCGATCGGCAGCACGCGAACGCGCCGAGCGAGCGCGATCGCCACGCGCTCCCGGATGCCCTCTGCAGCGAATCTCGCTGATACAATGCAGCCGTGGAACGCGCTGAATTCTCTCGGCGATTTCAGGAGGCGAGCGCCTTGGCGCGGGACTTTACGCGGCGGTTCATCGAAGAGCCGCTCCCCGAGCCTCTGCTGTTTCGGCTTCGGTTGAACGCGTCGTACGACGGCAATCCGCTGCGCGAGGACGAGCGGGTGTTTCCCGAGGACAGCGACCGCGGCCTGGCGCGAAGGCTCTCGCGCTGCACCGCCGAACAGGTCGTGGACGTCCTGTGGCGAGACGCGATGGTCCCCGAGTGGGTCAACCTCTCGGTGGTCGGCGATGCCCGAACCGCGACCCTCGTCGAAGTGCTCGCTTGCGGTCGGTACACGGCGAACGTCGAGCGGCTCTATCACCAGCACGAAGACCGCGCTCCGTTTCATGTGCTCAGCCCAGCGCTCCCTCCCAAGTTCGAGCGAGGCCAGAAGTTCAGCATCTACTTCAACAGCGGCTGTGCGAACCGCGACGAGCTCAGCCTCGTCGCGGCAAACGCGGCGAAGGTCTGGTCGCTCCACGTGTCTGGTGAGGACTTCGACGACGACGTGATCGCGTCGTTGCCGCCGTTTCCGATGCTCCGCATCTTGGAGCTCGAGGACTCGCCTCTGAAGGGCCCTGGACTCGTCGGACTCCGTCGGCAGCAGAGCCTCCGTCACGTCAGGATCTACTTGAACCAGGAGGCTCCCTTCTCTGCGCGCGACCTGCCCACGATGCCGCAGCTCGAGACCCTCACGATCGAGAAACTGCCCGCGGGCTCGTGGGACTTTCGGGCTGTCGCGTCGTCCGCAGAGAAGCTGGACATGTTGTCCCTCCAGTCTGCGCACGATCTCGTGCTGGACGCGCGCCTTCGTGCGCCGCTCGACTGGCTTACGCTTCACGCGCGCTCGGTCGTGGGAGATCCGCTCCCGCCGAAGGTGCGGTCCCTCTACCTCCATCTGCGAGGATCACACGACGACGACATCGGGCGCCTCGTCGACCGAGTCGAAGCAGTGACCGCGCTCAGCCTGCGCGGAACTCCCGTGACCGACGAGCTCATCGAGTGGCTCGTCGCCCGATGGAGGCTCGAGTTCTTGGACGTGGTCGACACACGGGTCGGCGAAGAGTGCCTCCGTCGCATCTGTGCGCGGCATCCGAAGCTCACGACGTATCCGAATCTCTCGCTGTAATCGTCGAGTCTCGAGCGGGAGCCGCCGTCTCACGCGCGAGCCCACGGGCTGCCGTTGGGGGTTTCGTGGTCCGAAAATGCGGGCCGCGCCGCCGTTACTATACCGCGCCCGCGACGAGCGTCGAAGACGCGCGGAGCGGATCAGCGCGGTTGAAATCAAGTCAAACCACTGCCGCGCACTCGGAAAACTACGAACCCCGTCGCGGTAGTGGTTTAGCGCGAGGACAGCGTTCGGCAAGGTCACGGTCAACCTCGAGGACGTCGGACAAGCGCTGATCGATCTCTCTCGCCGAGGGATCACGGTCGCGCTCGGATACAGCGACGGCCAGAAGGGGCGGCACGAGCTCGCTGGGAGCGAGCTTTCGATCGACGCTTCGTCGGTGAATCGTCCGCTCGACGCTGTGCAGCGCGTGGATCAATCGCGGTTCGCCATGCTCGGCTTAGGGACCGTCAACGCGCGGCTCGATCTCGCGGACGCAACTCCGGCCGACGACGCGGCGGCGATCATGGCGCACCGTGGTCCTCTGGCCGAAGCGCCTCGAGGTTTCGGTGCGCGAAGGAGATCGATCGAGCGCTTCGCGACGCAAGCGGGTCAGTGGGTTCGCGGTACGCAAGCGAGGGCGCCGAGAAGCGGCCGAAGGGCAAGACCGGCACCGCGAGCGAACGTGCGTTGAAGCGCGCAGGGATCACGGACGCGGTGAAGGTGGGCACCAAGCCGGGCAAGCCCAGCGTCGTCGACTGCGTCGGCTTGAGCAGCGAAGCGTGCGAGCGGCTGATCGCGCTCTTGGGCGACACGCGAGCTACGGGTGTCGCGGGCAGGGAGCGTCGGGCGCGGGCAGAGGGACTTCGCGCAGCCTGCAAAACGTGCGAACAGCGTCGGTGAGGTTCAGGCGCAGCGCGTTAGGGCGCTCGGGCGCAGCTGCGCTCACGGAGGGCTGTGCGTCCGGCGCCGTGGCGTCGACGGCGGCGTCTGCGCCTGCATCGAAGCGCGCTCCTGCAGACTCCCAGTCACATTGGTCGCGGCGGTCTTCGCCGGCGAGTCGAGCGAGCGTGCGACAGGTGTCGGTGCGCGTTTCTTCAAACGTCGCTGGGTAGCGCGCGCTCGAGCGCGCTGTGCGCACGACGTAGTGCGTGCCGTGTTCTGTGAACCAAAGGTTATCGACGTCGGCGACCGGGCGCACGAGCACCGAGTCCCAGCCCATCACGCTCGTGTCCTCTGCGGCGGCGGTGATCGGAGCAGCGATTTCGTCCGCGGGCCACGTTCCGTGCTCCCAGATGCGAACTTCGTTGCGGTGCGCCGTCGCGATGCGCGGCCACTCGCCCGCTGCGTTCGATAGGGCGATCGCGCGAATCTCGCCGCCGTCGGACGAGACAGTCCAGCCCGCGCGCGAGTTGTCGAGCGCCGACCACACGCACACGCGGGCCTTGGAGTCCGCCGCGCTCGCTGCGACCGCCGCGATCCAGCGGCGGTCTGGCGCGCTTGTGAGCAACGCGAACTGCGTGTGCTCGGCGCAGCGCAAGGGAGTCACGGACGGTGGCGCGTGATCGGTGATGCGAAGCAACGACTGATCGTGCGCGAGCCCGTAGATTGTGCGCTGATCGCTCGCGAGCACGAGCTGTCGCAGCGTTTGCGATGAGCTAGCCGCGCGAAGCACGCGCTCTGCGCCCCGTCGAACGAGCGAGACCGAGCCATCCGCGCGCGCGATCGCGACGGTCGGCTCTCGGCGCGTCGCGTCCTCTTCGTCGCTCGCGGCGAGCGCGATCACCGGAGAATCGCTCGAAGATCGCAGCGGCGGATCCGGTTGCTGCTGACCGATCCGCCACACGCGCACCTCCCCGTCGAGCGAGCCCAACGCGAGCATCCCACGCGCGCCCCAGCCCATCGCGAGCACGGGTGTCGACGCGCGAAAGGCGCTGAGCACGGGCCTCGCGCGCACGTCGAGGTAGTGGACGATGTTGGTCTCGTCGAGCCACGCTGCGATATTGCAGTTCGTCGCTTCGCACGTCGGTGGCCGAGCGATCGCAAGCTCTCTCCCGGTCGATCTGTCCGCCATCGGTTGTTGCAGCGTGCGGCTGCTCGATGAGTAGATCCACGAGTCATCGTCGAAGCTCGCGCGGTTGACCTCGCACCACTCTGCTTGCCGCCAACTCCGTGCGGTGGGCGGTGACCAGAGCATGCAGTTGTCTGTCGTTCGACGAAAGAGCAGCGCGCTGCTCGACGGTCGTGCACGCCAATCACGGCCGACGCGGTCGAAGCTCGCGATGATTCTCGGAGCGTCTTCGCTCTCGAACCACAGCGCCGCAGGACGGTCCCTCGGCGGTAGCCAGTCCCAGTCGGCTTTATCCGACAGCGGGGCGGTGAGCGTGACGCGCTCCAGCGTCGTCGGGAGCTGCTCGATCTGCGCGACGACGAGCGATACGCCGGTGTCTCGTCGAAGCATGGCTCCGACCAGCAGGTCGTCGCTGATCTTGGGACCCGCTGCGAACACTCCGTTCTGTCGGTCGGTGCAGCGCGCGCGCGGCGCGGTCTCGTTGAGGTTCCATGCGCACAACGTGTGCTCGGCTCCTGTCTCGACCGTCGCGGCGAGCCAGCGACCGAGCACATCGATGTTCGTGCCGCGCAGCGTCGCGCCCGCGGGGGCGAGTTCGTCTCGTAGCGGAGCGGCTCCGTCGGTGAAGCGCCATCGAACGAGCTGGCGATGATCGATCTCCGCGAGCATCGAGAGTGATGGGGGACCGTCGGTCCAGCGCGCAACGAGCGTCGATGTGACCGACGCGATCGGCCGCTGAACATCGAGCTGCACGACGCGATCGGCGCTCGCTCCTTGCAGATAGAGCGTCGACCCGTCGAACTCGGGCTGCTCTTCTCGGCAGCGCAGAACGATGTTCGAGATCTGTGGGCCGAGGCACCGCACAGGCGTTGTTCGCAGCGCCGTCGACTGCGCTCTGTCGCGAACCTGCACCGTGAAATCGCGCAGAGAAATCGCCCGCTCTCCCTCGTTGAACGCGTGCGTGATCGAAGCGCCGTTGTGAACGGGCGGAGCGTCTCCCGAGAAGCTGAACGCACGCTCGAACGTGTCTCGCGTGATCGTCGGGTCGGACCATGAAAACGAGTGAGGAAGCGCAGCCAGGTTCGTGGAAGGCAACTCGCTGTTTGCGAAGATTCGCCAAGCTCCCCACCCGAGATCTTCCTGTGGCTCTTGAATCTGCGTCGTCGTGAGCTCCGAACTCGTTGTGTTCGACGCGGGGCTTTGTTGCCACTGCTTCATCGCGAGGACCGCGCCGGCTGCGCTCGAAAAGAGACGAAACTTCGCGGAATCGAGAGGTCGATCGATCGCGTACCGAGCGATCGTCGAGAGCGCAGACTGCCGCGCGCTGAGCGCGTCGATCGCCACGAGCGCTCGGGAGTCGCGACGAAGCGCACCGTTCGCGAGGAACCTCGAGCGCGCGATCCACACGTCGTGCTCGCCGCGCGCCGAGAGGGCCCGGATCGTCCAGCCTCTGCGGGCCTCGGGGTCGATCTGGATTTCACTGGCTGCGAACTCGTCGTTCGCGGTCGCGGTGAGCTTGAATACGCGCTCTGCCGTCGCGACGAAGCGCGTCGAGCCCTCGATCGCCATCCCGACGTCGACGATGGTCTCTCGAGGCAGCGCGAACTTCCGTTCGGTTACGATCTCTCGAAGGTGGTGGTCGCTCCACACGAGCACGACGTCGCTGTCGGTCGCGCAACGAACACCGCGGATCGGCTCTCGTTCGAGCTGATCGCCAGAGAACAACAGCTCGTCTCCTCGCGAGACGTCGACGAACGATCCCTCTTCGTCGCCCACCAGCACGATCGCGCCATGGTTGCAGTGTTCGACGAAGCGACGCCCATAAGGCGAGACACTGAGCGTTCGTCGGTGTTCGGGCTCGAGTTCGCGCCACGAAATCAACGTCTCGTCTCGATTGTTCGTCGAGAGAACGGACAACGTCCGTCGCGCTGGCTCGTCGGTGTTCGCGAAGAGAAGTCCGTAGGACACTCGGGACCACGCTGGGATCAACGCCGACGCTCGGGACCAGCTTGTGCGAAACGACGCTGCGTCGACGCTCAGGCGCGCGACCGTTCGCTGCACGGACGGCGCTGGCTCGCTCATGGCGTCGCTCAGCAGAATCCGCGGAAGCAACAGCGCCGCCTCCCTCGGTCGACCGATCGCGCTCTGCGCTGCGCTCACCAGCGCGATGGTCCTTCTCGCCTGACTGCGCTGCGTCTCCGTCGCGACGCGTTGCTTTTCCGCTTGGAATCCCCAATAGATCGCGAACCCTGCGGCCACGATGGCGGCGATTCCCACTCCCCCGAACGCAATCGCCGCTGCCGCGCTCGCTCGTCGCTGCTGATTCTGCGACGCCGTGATGAACGCCTGCTCGGTGTCCGACAGCGGGCCGAGCTCTTCCCACGCGCCGATTCGCGTATCGAGCAGCGCGAGCTCGCGCCGATCGAGCAGCAGCGCCTTCGGCCACCCGTGCGTCTCCCACTTGCGCGCGCGCACGAAGATCTCTCGCCCCGCGGCGCGCTGGTGCACCCAGCTCTCGCTGAAATACCGGGTGAACACTCGGTTGCGCGGCGCGATGACCATCTCCCACTTGCCGTTGTCGGCGCGCTTTCGCTTCGCGTTCTTTCCGAGCCCGATCACGCGCAGCGCCCGTTGCTCGACGGTCTCGTTGGCCCTCACCAACGCGCCGTTGCCCGCGCGCACGTAGAGGTCGAGCACGGAGAAGCCGAGGTTGTCCGCGTGCAAATTGGGAGACCGTCGCGTGTCCTCGTCCTTGTCCAGCCGCTCGAAACGCCGATCGATCTCGGCGATGATCAGATCGTCCTCCGGCGATTGGCTCGGAAACAGCGCTTCGATCGCGCGGTCGACCGCGGCCACGTCGTCCGGCGCGGCTTCGACATCGTCCGAGTGCTCGACGAGGTACTTGCACACCTTCTGGGTGAGCGCTGGATGCCCATCGAGCCAGTGGTGAACACGGTCGAGCATCGCGGCTGCGTCGCGCCCTTTGAACACCAGCCCGGCTTCGAGCGGCGTGAGCTCGTCGCGCGTGAAGTCCGCGACGTCGACGCCCGTCGCGAACTGAAACGGCGTCTGCCCGAGCTGCGGCGCGAGGTCCGTCGGCAGGGCGAGACCGACGTACACGATGACCAGACGCGACCAGCGATCGCCGGTGTTCGGGTCGCTGCGAGACTGAAACATGTTGCGCAGGGTCGCGAAGAAATCCCCGCGAAACGCGAGATTTCCCTCGGTGTTCATCGCTAGCACGAGGTCGATCTCGTCGAGCACCAACAGCAGCGGCTTCTCGCTGCTCAGCGCCACTTCTTCGAAGTACCGCGCGAGACGCTCGACGTGCGTGGTCTGCGCGTAGCGCTCCCAGAACTCTGTGGGGTCGTCGAGGTAGAGCTGCAGCGCGAGCTGATCGATCAGAGAGAAGCAGAGCTGCTCAGGGGTGCTGCCTCGCACGCCGAGCGCGCTCAAATCGATGTGCGCGGTGCTCATCCCGCGCGCCTTCGCCTGGGACTGCGCGTGGCGGACGAGAGAGGTCTTGCCCACTTGCCGAGGCGCGAGCACGAAGCAGTGCTCACGCTGCTCGATCGCGCGCGCGAGCTTCTTGTCCGCGGTTCGTTCGAGATAAAACGACTCGCCTTGCAGCACCCCGCCCGCTTGAAATCGCTTGCGGTCCGCGGTCATCCGTCCACTTCGCGCTGAAGCATCGCGCGAAAGCCTCGCTCCAAGAGTTTGATCGCGACGCGCGGAGGCCCGTCGCCGTCGCGCACGACGAGCCCCGCTCGAATGAGGCGCTCGACGGCGGGGCCTGTCGCGGTCCCCTTCGTCAGCAGCTCGTTGAACGCCTCGCGCTCGCCGTTGTTGTGCCGAAAGAACTGCAAGAGCTTCGTCATGAACTGCGCGAACGCAGCGTGTCGCGAAGCTTGTTCGTCGAGCGCGACGCTGGCCTTCAGCCCAGCGCGGATGAGCATGGGGTGGCCGCCGTACGCACGCATGGCGTCTGAGTCGAGCCCAGCGATTCCCTTCGCCGGACCGTCGTGCAGCAGCGTCTGTTCGTCGAGACCGTTGAGGTCGATCACCGTCACAGCGTTGAACGACGACCCGTACGCGAGCCGCAGCGTGTTCGGGTTGAACGACGACTCCATCATCACGATGCGAACGCGATCCACGGGTTCGCGCACCGCGGACTCGACGATCCCGCGCAGCGTCGCGTTGATGCGATGGGTGAGCTCGACCGTGGGCGCAGGCGGAAACGACAGCACCCAGAACAAGCGCTTTCCTGCGTCGAGCCGACGCGCGCCCTCGGTCTCGATCAGCCTCGCGACGCGTTGTTCGAGCGATCGCGACGGCGTCCAGTGCCGCTTGAGCGTGTCTTCGATGCGATTGGCGCCGCTCGATTCGCGTACGAGCTCGACGCCGAGCGGGCCTTGCTCCAACACGTCGAAGCACAACGAGCGAAACGTGTCTTCGACCGGCAAATCGTGGGCGACCGTCGATCGCACCACGAAGTCTCCGCTCGTGACCGTGTTCGCTAGGACGTGCTCGACGAGCCAGCTCTTTCCGATGCCTGGCATTCCCCGCACGAGCGCGGGCGTCCCGGGCGTGTCCAAGCACTGACGCAGCGTCGTTTCTTCTTTGGGGCGCGCGAGGTACCACTTCGGATCGTACGGCGCGCCCGCGATCGGAAGCGTGTTCGGCGCCCAGGTCTTCGAGAGGTTGCCCTGTGCGGTCACCTTGATGTGCAGGCTGCCGCTCAACTCGACAACTCGCTTTGCATTCCTCCCGAGCGCCCCTCCAGGCGAAGGCGCGGGGGCGTCTCCGCGCGCGCCCATCGCGAGGTCGGGGCCCACGATCCACGTGTTCGCGCGGCTCTTCTGCGCGATGCGCGGAAAGCTCTCCAACACGAGCTCTCCGCTCTCCTCTGCGCGCACGCGATACAGACCGTACCCGTGCACGCGCTGCTCTTTGGGCGGCGAGCCGAACTGCTCCAAGCCGAACAGCGACGGGCCTTGCGCGCGGCGCTGCATCGCCGCTGCGCCAGCGGGCTGCCGGTTCTCTCCGCCGGGCTCGTGCATGTGCCCGTGCAAGTGAAGATCGAAGCGCCCGTCACCGAGGATATCGCTCGCGAACTCTCGCTGCGCTTCGGGGTGTAACCACTCGATCGGGTGGTGCGTGAGCAGCACGCGCACGTCGTGGCGATCGCACCAACGACCGGGGTCGTTGTCGGTGACCGCGAGCAGCTGCTGCACGCCAAGCTCGAGCTCTCCCGCCTGTGCGTCGCCCATCGCGAGAAACGCAGTGTTCAACGACACGACGCCGACGCGCAACCCGTCGCGCACGAGCGAGCACGACCAGTCTCCGGGCAGCACTCCGCGCACGAGCGTCCCGTTGGCGCTGGCGATCGCCGGCTCGATCACTCGGTCGAACCAGCGCGTCCACTCAGCAAAACACCGGTGAACGAGCGCTCGCCCCACGCTCGTTCGCCCCGACGAGGTGTCCCAAAACTCTGCGCGGATGCTGGGCTCGTCGCGAAAAATCGTGAGCATTTCGGCCACGCGCGCGTCGTCGTCGGTGAACCCTGCCCCCTTGGGCCGCTGCAAATCGTGGTTTCCTGGGCACGGGAGCAGCAGCCAATCGTTGCCCGACGAGACCGACTCGCGCAGAGAGCCGACGCGCTGATCGAGCTCGTCGAACTGCGCTCGCTGCCCAGAGAAGACTAGATCTCCAGTGAACAACGCGAGCGACCACGGGCCAGTCTTCACGTGCAGCGCGCGCAGGTCGGAGCGAAGCGCCTCGTCCACCGTGGGAAACTTCTCGCGGATCCCCTTCTGTCCGCAGTGCAGATCGGTGAAGTGCAGAAACGACAGCGCCATCTCGACCGCCTTTATGCCACTGCCCTTCGACCTTCGTCACTTCTCTCACCGTCCGAGCGCGCGGACCTTGCTGCCGGCCAACGCGCGAACCGGCGCGCTCAGCGTTTTGTCGAACCACGCGCGCAGCCGTTTGCGCGTGGCCTCGTCGCCGGGAGGGGCGATGTAGAGGTACGCGAGCGCGTAGGCGCAGCGCTCGACTTCGGCGTGCGAGTCCCTGCGAAACGTCGGGTCGTCGCTGGCCGTATCGACCACATAGATGCGGAGCATCTCGTCGATGCGCCCGACGAGCAGCGCCCACTCGACGGTCTTCGACGGCGGTTGGAGCTGCGGCGGTGCGGCGCTCTTCGCGCTGCGAAAGATCGCTGCGATGTCCGTGGCGCGCTGCGCTTCGAACCAGGCGCGCAGCGCGTATCCGTGGGGATAAAACGAGCTCATCGCGCGCGACGCTCTCGTGACGTAGTCGCGCTGGAGCGCTGGGTTCTTCGAGAGGTTCGCGACGAGCTCGATGTTGCGTCGAAGCTCGTGGATCTCGGCCATGCGGGCGGTGACGAGCTCACCGTCGTTGAGCCCGAAGAAGGCGAACAGCCTGTCGATTCGCTGCCCGACGACGGTCCTCGGGCGCGCGGCGCACACGTGCCAGTAGTGGCCTTCGCTCCACGGGTAGCTCGTCCACAGGCGGCCCGCGGGCACGGGGCGAAACGACCAAGAGAAGTCGCGCTCTTCGAAGGCGTCTTGGTGCGGGTGCAGCCACTCACGCTCCTCGTGATCGAGTCGCTCGCGGCGCGCTTCGAGCGTTTCGCACCACGCGGCGCGCGCCCCGACCACGGGATAGCGGTCGCCCTTCTTCGAGTTGCAAAGCGTGCACGCGAAGCTGTAGTTACGCGCTCGATACGCGAGAAAGGGGTAGACGGACTTCGGGCGGATGTGTTCGACCGCGTGCTGATCGCGCGGAGGAGAACGGTCGTTGACCCTGCCGATCGGCGAGCCGCAGTACCAGCACGCGAAGCCCTGGAGGGCGCGGAGGAGGCCGCGGACGTCGGCGTTGTTCCAGTCGTCGGACCACCTGTCGGGGACGAGCGCTTCGCTTCCCTTTCGAGCGCGATTTCGCTCGCGCAACGACGGCGGAACGATCTCGAACCGCGCGAAGCTCTTCATGCTCCACCCTTGCGACGCGGCTTGGCGACGGAAGGGGTCTTCGGTTTTGGCTTCCTCGCGAACGCTGGCTTCTTGCTCGGGGCCTCGCTGTCTTCTCGCAACAGCGGGTCGTCGATGTCGACTGGCGTGGGCTCGGGCGGCGTCGCTCCCTGCGCGCGCAAGATGTCTCGTCGGTGCCGTTCGAGCTCTTCGCTGAAGGGCTCGGGGACGCCCATCAAGTGCTCGAGCACTCCGTCGCTGGTGAGCCCCACCGGCGATCGATCGGCTTGCTTCACGACGGTGCGCCCGTGCTCGTCACGACTCAAGAGCAAGAGCTCGTGGGCGTAGAAGCTGCCCGCGAGCAGCGGCGAGTGCGTCGTGGTGATCCACTGCACGTTCGAGAAAATCCCGCGCAACATCGGGACGATCGTGCGCTGAAGCCTGCCGTGAAGATGCAAGTCGAGCTCGTCGATGAGAACGGTGCAACGAATCGCAGAGAGCCCTCCGACGGCTTCGTCCTTCGCGTCGTCGCAGCGCCGCGTCCACTGAAAGATCACCTCGGCGATCCACGTGACGACGGCGCGATATCCGTCCGCGAGCGCCCACAACGGAAGCTGCGCGCTGCGGAGCTCGACGCGGACGCCGTCGCTGGTCTCGACGAGCCGCATCTTGTCCCAGCCCGCGGTGCTCAGCGACACGAGCGCCTCGTTGACGAGGACCGTGAAGTTCTGTGGGCGGGGGAGCTGCCCGAGCAGCACGCGGTAGCTCTCGAGCGGGGCTGTGCCGTCGAAGAGCGAGTGCGCGCGGTGCAAATCGCGCGAGCGCCCCTGGTCGAACGACGCCGCGACGACGGGAAAAGTGCGGCCCGTTCCGAAGCCCAGCAGCAGCTCTTCTTTCGAGCGCTCGCTCCAGAAGCGCTGCATCGCGCGTTGCTCTTCGGGATCTTCGCTCGCGAGGGCCATGATCTGCGCGCCCGTACCATCGGCGCGGAGCGTGATTCCGAGAGAGATGATCTCTCCCTTCCACTCGACGTCGCCGCGAACGGTGGCCGCGGTCGCGTCGCTCGACACGAAGTGTCGACGGAGCTCGGTGCCGAGGTCGCGGACGGGCTCGGGGCCGAGCAAGAGCAGGGCGGCAGCTTGGAGCACGCTGCTCTTTCCACAGCCGTTTTCACCGGCGAGACACGCCCAGGTCGATCGCTGCTCAGCGTCGAAGCGCACCGAGAGCGAGGCGAGTCCTTTGAAGTTTTCGACGTGCAGCGAGAGGATCTTCGTGCGCTCTCGGGACGCTCGCTCGAGCTGTTGTTCTGCCTTGCCGTGCGCGGACACGACGACGGGTTCAGTGGCCTCTGAGCGAGCGGTGATGTTCCACTCGCGGGTGGGGACGCTGCGGTCGAGCGAGTCTCCCGCGAGCTCGAAGGACCGCGGCCACACGCGCAGAAACGACGTCGGCCCAACGGGCTGAATCCTCCCTGCGGTGTATCCAAACGGGCGGTCCTCCCCAGAGAGTCCTCGCTCACCCAGCAGTGATGGCGCCGCGATTCGATAGGTGGGGGCGGTCTGAGGCGCGCCTTCGAACGACACCTGTGACAGCGGCTCGTGTCGTCGCGTGGAGCCGTGGAGCCACGCGGTGAACATGGCTTCTGCGCAGAGCCGTTGAGCGCTTTCGGCGCCGCGCGCATCGAGGTAGCGATGCCGCTCGCCGGGCTCCGATCCGCCGGGGACAGGGTCGAGCCCGTTGTGCGTGAGCAGAAAACGGGCGTCGTGGCGCGCGCTCCATTGAGCGATATCCCCGACAAGCCCCACGGCTTGCGCCATGTCGAGCGTCGGAGCAGCGTCGAGCGAGAGGTCCACGAGCTGGCGAAACACGGTGTTGAGCCCCAGCACGCCGATGCGATCGCCGTTGACGACGAACGACGCCGCGAACTCTCCAGGCAAGATGCCCTCGCTGAACTCGAACGAGTCTTCGTTGTTCGCGGGTTGCGGCCGGCGCGCCCTCCACGCGAGAAATGCTCGGTGCGCGTCGCGGACGAGCTGCAGCGGGAGGTGGTCGCTGTTGCGCGCGAGGGCTTGCCTCCAAAACTCATTGCGGGTCGAATCGCTCTTGTCCCAGAGCTTTCCGAACGAGCGCGCGGCGTACAGCGTGGCGCTCTCTTTGGTCGAGACGCGCTTGATGTCGTGGTTGCCAGGAACGACGAACCAGCGCACGGAGCCGCGCGCGACGCGAGAGAGCACCGCGTTCAAGCCCCAGGGCTGCGCGCCGAACACGTCGTCGATGAACTCGTACTCGAGCTCGTCGCCGCGCCGGGCCACGTCGCCGGTGAGGAACACCGCGTTCCACGGAGCGCAAAGCTGCGCAGTTCGCTCGATGTCCTGCGCGGCGCGCACCGCGTTTTGCCCGAGGGTCAGCGCGTCGCTGGTCCCGAAGTACAGCGAATCGCGGGCGAAGAGAGACTTCGACGGATCGTTGGACTGATGCAGATCCCCGATGTGCAGCCACCCAAAGTGCATGATCTCTCCGCACGTGAGTCTGCCATCGCTGCGGACGCCCGCGTAGCGGCTTCATCAGCGCGGATGAACCGATTCATCAAACGTTGATGAACGCGCAAGGATCACGATCGCCTGCGAAACACCATGCGATACACGGGCAGTCCGTCCAGAATCGCGATCGCTTCTCGATTGGATCGCGCTGGCACAAACGGGCTCGCTTCGACGCACGGCGCGCCCACGCTCTCGAACGCCGCGTGCTCGACGAAGGGCGGGACGCACGCCTCGGAGCGGTCGCTCACGTCGGGCTGCACGAGGACGACGCCGGCCTTCACGATCCGTACGATGTCGCTCAGCAACGCATCGGCCACGACCATCCGCATGGCGTGGAGCGTCTTCCACCACGGGTCGGGAACTTGAACCGCGACCGAGGTCGCCGCCCCTTCGGCCCCCCGGCGCGAGCGCACCGCACGGCCGTCTTCGGCGAAGCACCGCGCGCTTCGCGTAGCCCTTTTTCGCGCCCCACCTCAGCATCGCCAGTGAAACCAGCGACGAAGGGATCGTGCCACGCCATGTGACGCACGCGTCCGGGCAGCGTCGGGCCGAGGACGGCGACGAGCCAACCGCGTGAGCGGCGCGCCGTCGGCGCACGCGAGATCCCGCGGTCTGCCGTTGGATGCCCGATCCTCCGCAGCGGCGCGCTGGTCTGCTGTCCACGCGGCTGTACGAATTGAAGACGATTCTGTACACCAGCGCCCACGAGACTCCGCGAGACGCGGCGCGCAGAGATTGCTCGCCATCGCTCGAACGCTGAATGGCCTCGATGCATACGCAGCTGCTCGCTCTCGAACCTTCGCTGAATTTGCCGTGTATTTCGCGACGCTGCGGGTCCTCGCTGGCTCGCGCAGCGCCGGTTGAATCCTTGGGTGACGATATCGGTCGCGCGTGCCGCTGCGCGCGGCCTGCGCGTTGCAGCGCTTTGCTCACGAGGACCTCGTGCAAACGCATTCCGCGGATCTGCGGCGGTGCTCAAAGGGACATTCACGATGACGACGCTTCAGGACTTCGAATCACTCTGGCAAGCCGCTGGTTTCGCGTGGGCCAAGACCAAGGTCTCGGACGGGGCGGACAACGTGGACGCTTGGCACACGAACAAGTTGTTTCAGGATTATTTCAGCGACTACGGCCTGACCGTCGCAGCCGGAACGCCCACGTACACCGCGACCAGTGCGTCGGTGCTGCCCAAGGCGCTGTACACGACAACGTACTCGAACAACACGCCCACTCCGACGACCGGGCTGTTCTCGTTCAGCAAGGCCGTCACGGATACGTTCTCGGTCTCGGTGACCGAGGCGCTCAAGATCAGCGCGACGGTCGGCGCGAAGCTGGCCCTGGACGGAATCGGCGAAGCGAGCGCGTCGCTGACCGCCGAAGTGAGCGTCTCGTCGACACAAACCCAAACAACCACGGAAACGAACACGTGGATGGTGAACCAAACGATCCCCGAGCCCGCGAACTCTGTGACCGTCGTCACGTTCTACGTCGCTGAGTCGGTGCTCATGGGCACGGCGAACGTCCCGGTCACGATTTCGGGGAGCGTCGCCGTCGGGCTCAACAGCCCGTGGAACGGGCACTACTTCTGGTTCGTCCCGCTCGCTTTGCTCCTGCAGGAAAGCGGAATGATGCCGAGCTGGCTCACTGCCAACAACGACGGCTCCGTCACCTTCGAAGCGGCGTACAACCTCAGCGGCGTCTCGGGCCTCAACGCGTATGTCACGCTGTCCAACCAGAGCGGCAACGTGTTGGAGAGAGTCGCCGTCGCGCACCCCGGAACGATCGCGCGCGGCGTGAGTCCGCGATAGCCGCGGTTCGTCGCTCCGCTACCCGTCACGCGCGGCGCGCATCGAAGATGCCCCCCGGCACCAGTTCGACGTGTTGGTCTGTCGACGGGGTGGTGGCGCGTTCGCGAAATGGTGCGGCGTCGAAACGCTCGGTCGTAAATCACTTCCAGGACGGGGTTCGTAGTTTTCCCAGCGCGCGGCGCTGGTTCGACTGGATTTCAACGGTCTTTCTGTCGCTTGATGCGAACCGTGCGTCTTCGACGCTCGTCGCGTGCGCGGCAATCGCGGGCCGCTGAGTCCCCGACCACACGAAAGATGAAGGGGTGGCGGCGCGCCAGCAACAAGTGGCGCGTAGCACGCCGGCGCGGAGGGACAGCGCTTCGTGATGGAACAGCGCGCGATCTGCTTCGGGTACAAAGACGGCGAGCTCGCCGAGACCGCGTGGGTCCCGCAGAGCGAGGAGAGAGTCGCGCTCACATCGCGCGCTGCGACTCGCACGCGGAGAGTATTTCGGCGGACACGACCGTGACGCCGCGATCGTTTCGACCCGAAATTTTCGCAAGAAAGTACGGAGCGAGCTGTCCCATCGCGCTGTCCGCGCACACGCCCTGCGCGAACGGCGACGGAGGGCCGACGCCCTCGAAGGACACCGTCGAGAACCAGCGCGCGTCGATCTGCCGCTCGCGCAACGAGACGTTGAGCCATCGACCCGTGCTCATCGTGGTGAGCGGCGCGAACATCCACCGCGGCGGCGCCTGGGGCGAGACCATCTCGATCGAGCGATTCACCTGCGTAAACGCAGGCATTCCATCGGGGTGCTCGACGGCGAGCGTGGCGGTAACCGAGGTCGTCGCGCTGAGAAACACCTCGCGAAAGTTCGGCGACCAGCTCACGCTCGGCGGCGCGTCCATGTCTTGGTGACACGCGAGCTGCGAGGTCGGCGGATACGCGCCTCCTCCCTCGGCGGCACCGCAGCGCGCTTCAAAGGGCCCGTCCGAATCGACGCCGCGAACGATCATCCCGTACGCGACGAGTCGCTCGCTCACGTCCGCGCACGCTCGCTCGAGCGCGGCCTCTGCGACGCCGTCCGCCACGAGCTGCTCGTCACGGTTGAGCGCCACCGTTCGCTGCGCAAAGACCTGCTGCAACACCTCGGCGCGATGGACGAGCGAGACCGAGTCGACGCGCGCGCAGGCTGGGTTCACGCCGGATCCGAGCCGCGCGGTGGCCACGAATCGCGTCCGCGCGTCAGTGTGTCTGAGCACGTGAATCGACGCGCGAGCGCAGGGCAACGAGCGCATCGCCCCCGACGAAGCGAGCGCACACGCAGCTTCGGTCGCAGGCGCGACATCGGCACGGTCAGCGCTGGCGTCGACAGAGGGCGCCTCGTCGCTCGCGTCCAGCGTGGTCATCGACGGCGGCGTTGCGCACGCGGTTGCGCAGAGCGAGAGCGACGCGACGAGCGTGAATCGGCCAGGGTTCATCGTGTGCGAACGATGATCGCACGGCGTAGCATGCGCGACCGCGCGCACTTACGTCTGCGCGCTGTCGCAGGTCGCCGCCGATCACCCAGCGTCTTCGACCATGAGCTCCAAGCGGTCGAGCGCGCGCACGGCTTCGCTCGGCCCGAAGCTGAAGCGCACGTAGTGCCAAACGTGGGATCGGGCCGCCGTCGGCTCACGCGCGATCCACGGGCTGCCGTTGGGACGAGCGGCGTTCGTCCGTCTCCGGTGAGCCTGAGCCAGCAAGCGTGTGAGCGCCTTTGGTCGCGCGTTGCGTTTCGATCACAATGCGCGGTGACATGACACGCGAGTCACGTGCGAGCGGGCGCAACGCCATCGGGACCCTCGATCGTCGCGCGTGCCTCGCGTGCACTGCGGTCGCGCTCAACGCATCGTGGTTGAACGCATGTGCTGCCGATCGGCCGCCGGTCTCTGCGCGCACGCAGCACATGACGGTGTACGGCCCCACGCCGTCCGGCGCGCAGCTCGACGCCGCTGAGCAGTACATCGTGGGCACCGCGCAGCGGCTCGGCGTCGATCCGCCTGCGCAAATCCACTATATTTGGACGGACGGGATCAGCGGTCTCCACACGCCGTGTCAGGGCGGCGGCTTCGCGGACCCCGGCGAGTCGCGGATCGAGTCGTCGATGTTTCCGCACTATCACGAGCTCGGTCACATCGTGTCTGCGCCGCTCGGCCGCGCGCCCTTGATGTTTGTCGAGGGCTTGGCCGAGCATCTCTCGCCCGTGCCCGATTTTCGCTGCACGATCGACGACGTCGAGGGGCCGTTCATCGTGCGCCCCGAGTGGCTCCCGTCGCGTTCGTTCGCCGCGGCGCTCCGCGGTTCGGGCCCAGAGGCCCCGCGTCGGCTCTACGTAGTCGTGGGGGTGTTCACGCGGCTCGTGATCGCGCGCTATGGCCTCGCGGCGTACCTGCGCTTCTACCGTTCGCTCACGTTTTTCTCCGAGCCGCTGGAGGTGCGCCGGGCCTTTCTCTCGGCCACGGGCGCGACGCTCGACGAGGCGATCGCACGCACCCGAGACGCAAACACCCAAACGCTGTAGCGCGTGAAAGACTACGGTCTCGGCGCGCTCGAAAACGTGATCCCAAATCGGATTCCGCCGCCGAGGCCGAGGTCCAGCGCGCCGCTCTCGACGACGCCGAGCCCTGCTTGGAGATAGAGCTCCGCGAGCGCGTGCGCTCCCAAGAGCAGCGTGACGGGGAGCTCGATTGTCGCTCGGTGGATGAGCGATGGCGTCACGCTCCCAACGGCGCCTAGGAGAAACAAGTCGTATCCGAGCATGGGCGAGAGGGCGACGCTGCGGTGAACCGTGAACGTCCCGCCGACGCCCGCGCCGAAGCGCGCGGCGACCGCGACGCCGCCGCCGGGAAACGTTCCGCCCGCGCCCACGCCCACCCTGGGTTGCACCGTGAAGCCGCCCCACGCGTTGACGCGCAGCGTGGCATCGAGCAGCAACCGCGCGGTAAATCCCGGTGAAAGCGAGAGCTCGGGCGTCGCCATCACGCTCACCGATCGTCGCGCATATCGGGCCGCTTCGCCCCACTCGACCTGCGCGTATCCCGTGCGAGCGCGCAGCCCCAACGCCAACAAGAGGGCCGTGAACATGGGCGCCGTCGCCGCGCCGCCGACCGTTCTTCGTCGCATCCGTGCGACGGTACGCCATCGCCGAGTGGGATTCTGTGGCTGCGTTGCGCGCGGTGTTCGCTACCCTCATGCGCATGGCAAGAGCGCCTTTGGACAACGCCGTCGCGATCGTCACCGGCGCGTCATCGGGTATCGGCGAAGCGATCGCCAAGCAGCTCGCGCCGCGCGTTCGCGCGCTCGTGTTGGTGGCCCGGCGTCGCGAGCGCCTCGAAGCGCTCGTCGCCGCGCTCGCGAAGTCCCATCCGTCGCTGCTCTTGCGCGTCGAAGCGTGTGACGTCTCGGACCTCGCGGCGACCGAGGCGATGGTCGCGCGGGTCGAGCGCGAGGTCGGGCCCATCGATGTGCTGGTCAACAACGCGGGAGTGGGCAACTTCGCGATGCTCGACCTCGCTGTGTGGAGCGAGCTGCACGCGATGATTCAGCTCAACGTGATGGCGCTGAGCTTTCTCACGCACCGTGTCCTGCCCGCGATGGTCGCGCGCAAACGCGGCGGGATCCTCAACGTTTCGTCGGGCTTCGGAATCGAGTTTATCCCTGGTTTTGCAGGGTATGTCGGGACGAAACACTACGTGACGGGCTTCACCGAGAGCCTGCGCTGCGAGCTCGACGCGCTGGGGATCGCCGTCACGCAAAGCTGTCCTGGCCCGGTGGCGACAGAGTTCGACAAGCACCTCGGAGCGCGCTCGGATTTCGCGCCGCCGCCTGTCGTCACGATCAGCGCCGAACAGTGCGCGCGCGAGTCCCTGCGCGCGTTCGAGCGTGGACGTGCGATGGTCGTCCCGGGCTTCTGGATGAAGCTCGTGATGGGAATGGGAGCGCTTTCTCCGCGGTGGATCAAGCGATGGTTGTACGGCCTCGCGGCGCCTACCCTTCGCGCGCGCCAGCTCGCTGCCCGCGACGGTCAACCCGACGCGCCGCCCCGGTGAAGGGCTACCCAAATTCGGCGTGGAGAATCACAGACGAAGCGTCTCGGAGCCACGCTCGCCCCACGCCCGGGAGACGAGCCCTCATGGTTACCCAAATCTTGTGTGGAGAAACAGCAGCGAACGGCCCGCAGCCCAAGGGGGCGGGCATCAGCGCCCGCACGGTTACTGGTTTTCTCCCGCTGAAACACCAGCACCTCTTCAGGCTCTAGCGCCCATCGCGCTCACGCTCACGTGCCTCAGCTCGGGCCTCGTGCCCGAGCGCTTGTCGGCTCTGCCGCACGCAAGCGCGCCATCTTGATGGCGCGCCGCACGCGTGACCTCCGCGCGCCATCAAGATGGCGCGCTTGCGCGTGGCACAGCCAACGTGCGCCCAGGCAACAGCCTGGGCTGAGGAACTCATCGTTGCCCAAGTTCTACGTCGAGACGCAGCTGCGAGATGAGAGCACGCCCCCTTGGGCTCCGGGCCGTTCGCCTGTGATTCTCCACACAACTTTTGGGCAACCATGAGGGCTCGTCTCCCGGGCGTGAGACGAGTGAGGCTCTGTTTCTCCACGCAGAATTTGGGTAGCGATGAGGGCCGATCCTCCGACCGCGGTCGCGACCAGCGCGGCCTCGGCCGACAACGGGTCGCCCGGCGCCTGCTGGCTCGGCGGAAAGTGCGTCGCGCGGACGACGATGCGCGTTGCCCTGTCGAACGGCCGCGGCGTTGACCGCCCTGCGCTGCGCGGTTACAGGTCGTGCGCCATGAGGCTCGATAGGGCGTGGATCGACGATTGCTGGACACGCAGCAAGTCGCGAGCGAGCCCGTATCTCGTATCCGACGTCGTCGCCGAGCTCGACCGTGGAGACCCGATCGAGTTGTGGGAGGCGCTCGTGGCGAGGGGCGTCCTTCCGATGGATTGGAACGATGGATCCACGCGCAGATACGGCGCGAGCCAGCGCGAGTTCATCGGCTCGACGAACCTGGTGGAGCGCACGAGGATCGACGAGCACCACATCGTGCGAAGCTCCAACGCGCCGGGCGACCGAACGTTGGCCCGATGGCTGGCGAGCGATCCAGCGCGCACGCTCGAGTGCGAACGACTCGCGATCGAAGCGGCGCGGAGCTGCAGCCTCGCGCTCACGGGGCGCGCATGCGCTGCGTCGCGTGTGCTCTGGACGACGAAGCGTCTTCCTTGCTGGATGCCGTACAACGGCCGAGTGCTGCGGCTGCACGAGATCTCGCGTCCGTTGTACGGCGACTCTCCACAGGCCGTCTCGGGGCTCGATCCGGCGGTCCTGGCCGCCGTTCGATCGCGCAGCACCTCCGCGCGACGACGAGCGCTCTTCGCGCAGATCGACGCGCTGATCGCGGAGTCCTGGATGGGCGAGACGCTGCAGTCGTTGCTGAAGCACGCCGTCGCGTGGGCGCTGTTCTGCGAGGCGATCGGGCCGTTTGTCGCCGAGGGCGAGCCGCTGCGATGGACGATCGAGCCGTTTGTCGGGCTCTCGCCGAAGCCTGTGTCGCTCTCTCGGCAGCAGCTGGTCGACCCGCTCGTGTGGACCATCGAGCTCTACCTTCGCTGGGTGGTGGTGCTCGAGTGGGGCGACGAGTGGGTGCTGGCAGCGCCGCTCGTATAGCGTCGGCTGCCAGGCCGTGGCGCGTCGCGTGATCGATGGACCGGCGTGGGAGGTCCGATGCGTTTCACAGCGATTTCACAGCGCATCCGCCCTCGCTCATCCGCGCATCGACCCGTGCGCTGTGCTCGAATCGCCGTCATGCGGTGCACGCTTCGCTCTCGCGCCGCTGCGCAGCGCGCTCGATGTCGCGCAGAGATCCATCGCGGCGAGCCCTGCTTCGAGCGCGCCGTGCCCTACGCCGACGAGCCGCAGTGGCTGCACCCTGCGTGCGCGCTCGACGTGGACACCGTCGCGTTCACGGCGACCTTCAGCGAGTGCAGCGATCGATCGATCGCCGCGCTCGCCGCGCGGCTCGATGTGCTGGGGCCGCTCGCAGATCGCCCCGAGCTCACGGTGATGGCTCGGCGAGTCCTTCGCGAGCGCGGCCGCGATGTGGGCGAGCCGCTGTTCGCGCTGATCGAAGCGACGGGACGGTTTGCTCACACTGAGCCCGAAGCCGCCCCGCATGCACGCAGCGCACGGCGCGAGGTGCCGACGAACGCTGCGAAGCAGCGCTCGAAGCCGCGCGCATCAGAGGAGCGCCGCCGGGAACCGCAGCCACGCGCGAACGGGCACCGCTTCGCGCGACGAAGACGCGCGTGGTCCCCGTGCGATGCACCGTTGCAGCGCAGGCGCGCGAGCCCGCACCACGTCCACCAACGCGGAGCTGTCAGCGCACAACCGCAGCGCCGCGGCGTCGCAGCTTCGCCACACGCTTCGACCCGGCGTCGCGCTCGCAGCTGGCGCGACAGGTGTGCGCGACCCACCGACGATCACGAGCGCCTTTCTCTCGTCGTCGATCACGAGTTCGCCAATGGGCTCGCAGGCCATGAGCGCCGGCGCGAGCAGCTGGCGAGCGAGCTCAGTGTGAGCAAACCGTCCCGTCGCTTCGATCAGCGCGAACAGCGGCTCGCCCACATCGCGGCCGCGCTCGCGAAGGACTCGCCGAACCATCACCGTGAGCTCGGGGCGATCTGCGAGCGGCCCCAGCACATCGAGCCGCGCGGCGAGCGCGGCGAGCGATCGATCGCTGCACTCGAAGTGTCGCAGCGCGAACGCCCCGCGAGCGTGGGGATCTTCGCTGTGCGCGAGCACGAAGGACGCAGCTTCGAACAGCTCGTCGCTCTTCACAGAGGTCGCCTCGTACACGGCCGCGGCGAGCAGAGGCGCGTGCGCGAGATCGACGAGCGCGAGCAACACGAGCGGGTTGATCGCGCCGTCGCAGCGTCGAGCGATGGCAGCGGAGTGCGCGACGACCGCGGCACGAACGACGGCGCGGACGATGATCGGCGCGAACTGGACGCGCGGCTGCCACGGGAGACGCGGGACATCGAGCCAACGCTGGGCGATCGCGTCGATCGCTGCGCACGGGGTGTTCGACGAAGACCAGTCGTCGGCGTCGAGAGCGGCGGCGGAGCGGTGAGACTGCGCGTTCCACGCGAGGCGCAGGGCCGCGGCGACCGGTGGCCCAGGCGCGCGCTGGTAGAACAGCGTGTGCGCAGTCGTCTCGACGCGGATCCGCGCCGACACGATCGGAAACAGCGCCTCGCGCACCGGCGCCGGAACGAACTCGTACCGATGCGAACCTCCCTTGCTCCACGCCCCGATGCGAAGCGAGCGCTCGTCACGCTCGATCGCGTCGATCATCGGAGCGACGGCCTCGTCGCCCATCGCCTCGAGCTCATCGAGCGGCGAACAGGGCGCGACGAACGGCGGACGCGCGCGAGTGGTGCACTCCATCGCCTCGCCGACGAGGCGCTCGACCCGCTGCGCGGCGGTCTCGTGGGCAGCAGCGCGCGTCGCCGACGAGGGGCTCTGCAGCCGATCGAGCGCGACGCGAGCCCACAGAAGCGCGCGGCCCACCTCGCGCGTGATCATGTCGCGCGAGCCGTCGTGCCGCGCTTCGAGCAGCTCCGGCGGCGAGACGCGCTCGAGCAGCGCGCCGAGCGATCGCGCGCAGCGAATCGCCTCGCGATCGCGACCAGCCCGAAACTGGTCTTGAACGCACCGCGAAAGCGGGACGACGCGGTCCGCGAGAACGCCAGGCAGCACGACCTCTGCACGAACCTCGTCGCGGTAGCGACGCCACAACGTCGAACGCGCGCCCGCCGCAGCGAGCACGCGAACCGCTTCGAGCGCGCCGCACCGCCATTGGCGTCCCGCCCGCTCGTGGACCGACGAGGCACGCCACGGGCAATCATCACGCAACAACGCTCCGAGCGGATCGCCCAGCGGCGCTGCGTCGGGATCGTCGAGCGACAGCGCTGCAGCGAGCGTCTGCTCCGCGTCGAGCGGTCCGTGCGGGACGACGAACTCCATGCGCGGTGGCCGCGTCTGCCGCTCGATCTCCGGCGACAACGCGCGCGGGTCGATCCACGGATGAGCGCTGCCGAACGCAGTCTGCGCGTACGGAGTCCTCCACGAGTCCGTCCAGTCCGCGCGCGACGCGAACAGCTGCGATGGCCACGAGCGCTCGCTCGCAGCAGCGACCGGGCGGGGCTGTGTCGGTCGTTGCGACGCCGCGCGACCGCAGCTCGCCAACGCAGCAAACGCGAGACAACCAACCCCGAGCGCGCTTCGACCCGACCCGAACACGACGTCGAGTGTAGCGGGATCGTCGCCGCGCGGAATGAACTCGCAGGCTGAGTCTTGCTCGTCGCCGCGCGCGTTGCCGAAGGCGCAGCCCCGCTGATACCTTCGCGGCCATGGGGAATGAAGGTACGAAGCTCTCAGTCGGCGCCCGCACGAAATCACGGCTGCGTCGATTGGCGCTGTTCATCACCGCAATCTGGCTCGCGGTGATGGTGGCGGTGTCTGCGTACGAGCTCGTCTCGCTTCGATCGGACCAGCAGACGGTCGATGCGTACGACTCGTTCGAGCGCGCGACGCTGCTACGCGCAGAACACTCGTTCAACGCCGTCGGCAGCCGGCGAGGAGGAGCGCTCTCGTGGCGGACCATCAGCTACGAGTTTATCGACCGACAGGGGCAGCGGCGCGCGGGCACGCATCGCTACCTCACGTCCGTGCGCGAGCAAGACGAGCTGCTCGAGCTCCGCTACGATCGCGACGATCCGAGCCGAGTGCTCGTCTCGTGGGAGCGCGCCGAGGCCGCGAAGCACACGCCAGCCGAGACGAGCGCGGTCCTCGGGCTCCTCGCGTTGGTCTCTCTGCTGTTGCCGCTCACGACGCTGACGGTGGCCCCGCTGCGAAAGCTCGAGCGACTCGTCGCAGACCCGCTCCCGCTGCTCGCTCGGATCATCGGGACGCGCGCGGATGGCAAAGGCCGAGTGCTCGTCGACTACCAGTTGATCGATGGCCCGCGCCCGGTGCGCGGCGCGCAATGGTTCGACGTCGACGGACCGGGTGCGCCGTGGTTCGGCGATGCCGAGCGCACGACGATCGTCGCCATCAGCTCGCGCGACGGCGGGATGCTCGAGCTGCTGCAGCAATCCGGCGAGCCATTTCGTGACCGAGCGGCGCTCGAGGCGCTGCTCGCACACACGGTCGGTCCGACGGCCGCTTCGAGCGCCTGAGGCTCCCTCCGCGTTGACGCAGCGCGGGCACGAAACTCGTGGAGCGCCCCGCAGCGTTGCGAGCACGGCGAGCGAAACCTCAAGACCGCCCCTCGCCTCGCGGTCTGCGCCTCGGACCAGCGGCGGATCACGCGCGGACGCACGTCGTCGGGCCGCGGATCGATCGCGACCATCGCAAGCGCGAGAACGTCCGCGGCTGTTGGCGGTCCGCTCTCGAATCGCTTCGCTCGTGCCGCGGCGGGATATCGTACCCTCCGAACAGCGACCGATGTCCGAGGAAGCCATACCCGTTGCGCTCGCTTCACCTGCGATTCGCCGTCGTCGCGAGAGGCTTCGCGGCTGGCTTCTCAACGGAATGAAAGCGAGCACGCTGGCGATGATCGCCGCGGTGTGCGCGACCATCCCCAGGCCGTTTCGTCCGGATTTCGCTGGCAAAGTCGCGATGTGGTCGCTGTTCGCGCTGGCGGTGTTCGCGCTGCTCGCGTTGGTGGCCAAGGTCGCGTTGCCCTTTGCGGGAGACCTCTCGGTCGACCGCGAGAAGAACCTCCGCGTGCGCTACGCGATGGGGGGAGAAAGCACGTTTACGAAAGACGAAGTGAGCGGAGGGATCACCGTGCCTCTAACAAAGGGAGGCGTGCGAACGGAGCTGCGTCTGCGCAACGGAGACGTGCTCGATGTGAACCTCGCGAGCGAGCAAGAGTCCGAGCAGCTGCTCGACGCGCTCGGGCTCGACGCCGAACGACGCAGCACTTCGATCGACACCGGCACGACGGGGCATCGCATCGGGCTTGGATGCTCGTTCTCGGTAGGGCTGTTCCTCGTTACGGCGGGAGCGATGAGCTGGCTCGATCCGACACCTTCGGGCAATCGGGAGTCCATCTCGGCGCTCGCTCTGATCCTCGTGTGTGTGGGCGGCGCTGCGCTGGCACATCGCTTCAGCGGCTCGCAAGTGACGGTCGGCACCGACGGCGTGCGCATCGAGCGAGGACTATGGAAGCGCTTTGTTTCGTACGAGCACTTGAGCACGGTGCTTGGCGTGGACTACGGCATCCAGCTGTTGGCCCACGACGGAAGCAAGATCTTTGTTTCTGTGATCGACCACGATGTTCGTGATGCGTTGATCGAGCGGATCACGCGCGCTCGCATGGCGAGCAAAGGCCACGCGGCGGCGCTCGCGTGGGTCGAAGCGCTCGATCGCAAGGGCAGATCCTTCGAGGTCTGGCGCGCAGCATTGCAAAAGCTCGCGCAAGCGGGCCCAAGCTATCGTTCGTCTGCGCCCACGCGAGAGGGGCTTTTGCAGGTGCTCGAAGACGCGAAGAGCTCTGTCGAGCGGAGGCTCGCAGCGGCGCTCGCGCTCTCGAAAGGAGCCACTCCCGAAGTGAAAGAGCGCATTCGTGTCGCAGCAGAGTCGACAGCGCTCGAGCCCGTTCGCGTGGCGCTCGCGCACATCGCGCAAGACGCCGAAGACGAAACCGTCGCTCGCGCAGTCAGCGAAGCCACCACAACCGCCGAGCCGTGAGCGGCGCTGTCGCGCGTGCGCGAGTTCGTCGCGCGCAGAGCATCGCGTCGAGGGCTGTGCGCCAGCTCAACATCGCCAGCATCGCCAGTGAAACCAGCGGCGAAGCAGCGTGCGACGCCGGTCGACGATCGCGTCCCGGCAGCATCCGGCCGAGGACGGCGGCGAGCCAACGGGGCATCGGGCCGCCGTCGGCGCACGCGTGATCGAGGGATTGGTCATGGGTGGGCAGTCCTCCGGCGTTCAACGATGCACTCACTCAGGCGCCGTCGACGGTGGTCGATCGTGCACGCGACGCGCTTCGCTTGGCGGTTCGCTGTGCTCTGTGAGTTCGTGAACTCTCGAGCACCGTCCCCGTGTCCGCCGTGTCCGTGCGCTGAGCGCGCGAGAGTGCGACGCTCTTGCGCGATGCCCCGCGGCCCGCTCAACGAGTACACAGTCCCGGCGATCGACGCGCCCAACGAGCCGCTGGCGCTCTCGCGCGCGATGCTTGCCGAGCGAAACGACACGCCCCGGCTCGCCGCCCTCGCTGGAGCGCTGCGAGCGGTGGACCCCGCGAGGCTCGACGATGACCACGCGCGGACTGCGTTCTGGATCAACGTGTACAACGCGCTGGTGTGCCACGGGCTCGCGCAGCGTGGCGCGCGAGGCAGCCTGCTGCTGCAGCGCGGGTTCTTCTCGTCCGCGGCGTACAACGTCGGCGTCGAGCCCTACTCGCTGAACGTCATCGAGCACGGCCTGCTTCGCGCGAACCGTCGCCCGCCGCTCTCTCCGTGGCGAACGCTCGCCGAGGGCGACCCGCGATGCGCGCGCGGTCCGCGCGGGCTCGACCCGAGGGTTCACTTCGCGCTCAACTGCGGCGCGCGCTCGTGCCCCGCGGTGGGCGCGTACACGGCGAGCGGGCTGGACGCAGAGCTCGACGCGGCAACGCAGAGCTACATCGAGCAAGAGGCCTCGCTCGACCGCGGGCGCGCGAAGCTGACCGCGCCGTTTCTCTGCAGGCTCTACCGCGGTGACTTCGGCGACGACGCGGCGATCGTGCGCTTCGTCAGCGCGCACATGACGCCGTCGGATCGGGCGTGGATCGACGCGCGCGCCGGGCGCGTCTCGCTGCGGTTCGGCCCGTACGACTGGACCATCGCGACGCACAAACCGCGCTGAGCGCGGACGCGAGGGACCGCCAAGGCTCACGCGGACCAGGCGCGCGCGAACGAGGGGTCGCCGTCCGCCGCAGGTGCGTCTCGGACATCTCCGGTGCTGAGAGCGCGCTGCAATGCAGGGCGAGTCGCCGCTACAACGCGAGCGTCATGAACGTGCTGTTCGGGTCCGGCGCGTACTCACCGAAGGGCTCGCACTCGACGAACCCGTGCTTCGCGTAGAGCGCCACCGCGGGACGAAAGTACTCGAACGACCCGGTCTCGAGGCTCAATCGCCGCAGGCCCATCGTCCGGGCGCTCGCGATGATGTTCGCGAGCAGCGCGCTGCCCACGCCGCCGCGACGCGCCTCGGCGACGGTGTGCATGGACTTCACCTCGCCGTGCTCTGCGTCCAAGCGCCGAAGCGCGCCGACGCCCACGAGGCTGTCCCCGTCCCACGCGGACCAGAACGAGATGTCTGGCTCGCGCAGACGTCGAAGGTCGAACACGTGAACGCTCTCGGGTGGCGTGAGCTCGTGATTGATCGCGTGGTGCTTCGCGAGCAGCGCGCACACGCGCTCGTCGTCGAGGCCGCCGGGGACGATGCGGACGATTGCTGCTGACATCGCGCGCGAGTATCCGCACGCCGCGCGCGCAGCTCAACTCAGCGATCGGAGGATTGGGACCGATCCCACTTGCGACGGGCGCTTCGCGATCCGGCGGCGCGATCGGGCGAGGCGTCCGCTGCTCGAGCGCCGCGCCGCGATGCGCGGACTCGTCCCGGCGCGAGAGAGAGCGGCGAGCGCAACGCACGTCCGAGGGCAAGCGAGAGGGCTGCGCAGCGCGTCAATTTTCACAGACCACCCTCAATTGGCGAGTGAAATTCCCATGACGCGACTGTTAGACGTATTTCAGAGCGCCTCTCGGCGCCAGCCCCCATTGCGCAGCCCGTAGACCGCGCGCTCGCCGTCGTCGAGCTGAAACAACGAGAGCCACCCGTTGCTGACCAGCGCTCGCACGCTCGCGTGCTTCTCGATCACCCGGTCGATCGCCGCTCGCGGCGCTTCGATGAACACGCTGAGCCGCAGCGGCGTGTGCATCCAGCGCGCTCCGTCGTGCAGCGACTGCAAAGGCAAGCCGATGCGCAGGTCGCCGCCGTTGCCCTCGAAGACGCCGAGGTGCGCACCGACGACGTTGTGCAGGACTTTGTTTCCGCTGCCGTAGCGGGCGTTGTCGACGGTCGAGGCGTAGTACTGAAAATTGATCCAGTGCGTGACGACCATCGGCGCGGTCATGATGGACTCGAGCACGGCGTAGCCCTCGTCCTCGATGTGCCGATACTCGTGCAAAAACGAGCGCCCCTGCAGATCAACGTGCCGGCATCGCTCACGCGGAGCGACGATCAACGCAGCGTTGTTGGCCAGGCCCCACTCGGCACGCACTTGTGACCAATCCGCGGCGCGCTCGAAGATCGAAGCGTCGCGCTCGTGCGCACCGAGCCCGCCGAGCCCGAGCCGCGGCGCGCGCTCGGCCCGTGTGCGCCCGCCGGCGTCCGCGAGCCACGCCCGCAGTGAACCGAGGTCCTCGCGATGCGACGCAGGCAGCTCGTCGAGGTCGAACAGCTCGACTTCGTCCGTCGTGGTGTTGTGCAACGCGGCGACGAACCAGGTGCTCTGGGGTAGATGAATCGCCCGCTGCGCGAGCCCCGCGCGGACCTCGGGCTCGTTGAGCAGCGCCGCCGCGGCGCGCGCGTTGACCTCGCCCGTCTGCCCGCAGCACGCGCCGCAGTCGAGGCCGGCGGCGTGGGGGTTGTTGCGCGTCGCGCTTCCGTGCCCCACGAGCAAGACGATCCGCGCGAAGTCGCGGGTCAGGCTCATGCCTCGAAGCATCGCGGCGGCGAGCTCGCAGCGCGCCTCGAGCGAGATCGGCTCGCCCGTCACGGTGCTCGTCAACCGCGGTTTTCTCAGGGCGTCGACGGACTTCGAGAGCCCCGCGCGCTCGACGCCGACCGCGCGACGAGGACGCACGCTCTCGGCAGCGAGCTTCAGGCCGTACGTCCATCCCAGCGCCTCGACGAACGTGAACGTCGAGACCGCGTCGCGCTTGAACGACCTCCACGCAGCGGCGAGGTCGAAGCCCCGCGCGCGCTCGACGTGTGCGGCCTCGGGCACACCGGTGTCCGACGCTCGCAGCCGAGGCGCGAGCAGCCCCGGCAGCTGCGGTCGCGCCGCGGCGCTGGCGAGCGGCTGGTAGTCCATCGGGACGCCGAAGAACCCAGCGAAGCCGAGGGTCTGCACCGACGGCGCAGCAGCTTCGAGCGCGCGACGAAAGACCTCCGAGCGAACGTCGATGCAAAACACCGCCTGCGCCGACGGCGACTCGACGCGCGCCGCGTCGAACCCCGCGCCGAGCGCGCGCAGCACCGGCGCTCGCCACGCGATTTCGATCGCCGTCTGCAGGAGCCAGTCGTCGCGACGCGCGCTCGCCGCCGCGAGGTCGCGCTCGGGCCACGCCTCCATCGCGCGCCTCCAGCGACGAGCGAGCGCGTCGCCGCCGTCGCGAAGCAGCATCCACTCCCACGCGAGGCGAATCGCCAAGAGGTCCGAGAGCGCGCCGTCGTCGCGCTGCTCGAGGCGGGCGGGCCACCGACGATATGCGCCCCACGAGGCCCAGCCGTTTTGCTCGAGCAAGAGGCTCCACAGGTACCGCTCGCGCTCGTGCGCTGGGACCTCGAGCGCGGCGAGCGCCGCTGGCACGAGCTCGCCCGCGGTGTTGGGCAGCTCGCGAGCGAGCGCGCGAAGCGAGCGCGCCCCCATCAGCAGCGCGGGGCTGTGATCGCTGCGCGCGTGGCTCAGCCAGCTCGCGTACAACCCGCCATCGCGCGCGGGCCCGAGCTGCGCTTGCCCCTCGTCGAAGTACGCAGCGCAGAGCTGGCTCACGCTGTGGGTGACGAAGCTGCGCCAAGACACCTCGTGCGAGAGGTCTCGCTCGGCGTCGACGAGGTCCACCACGCGAGCGCGCGTCGCGAGCGCGGGCTCGTCGCGATCGAGCAGCGCGCGCAGCGCTTCGAGCGACACCGCCGAGCCGCGCTCATCGAGGGCTGCGCGCAGGTGCTCGTCACGCAGAGATCCCTCGCGATACGCCTCGCGAAACCACGACCGGGGCATGAGCAGCTGCGCGCCCGAGAGCGACCGCAGCTGCGCGGCCACCGAGGCGACGGGCGTGTCGATCATCCCCCAGAAGGGGTTGACCGCGATCAAGCGATCGAGCGGCCAGGTCGGGGCGATCCGCGCGCACGCTCCGTCGATCGCCGCGTCGATCGAGTGATCCGAGGCGATGGCGTCCGCGCGCGTTGATTGAACCACGTCGAGCGCGCTCATGTGCTCACCTCCACGGCCTCGCGAGCCTCGATGGATCGCGCTGCGCCTGCCGATCGCGGCGCGCGCAGCGGCCACACGCGAAAGGTCAGCCGCGTGAAGCGCTCGTCGAGGTACAGCCCCGCGAACAGCCAGGGGTATAGCGCGCGCGCGAACCGACCGTCGGGACGCAGCTCGAGCGCGGTCTTCACCGCGAAGAGCGCGACGAACCCAGCGCCCACCAGCGCCCAGCCGAGCGCGTTCGGCGCGGTCGAAGAGACGCCGACGAGCTTCGAGGCCGCCGCGTGCGAAGCGACGTACAGCAGCGCCACGCCAGCGGTCCGAGCGAGCGCTGCGACCGTGGCTCCGCGCGCCAGCAGCGGGAGCATCGAGAGGCTCACCAGCCCCGCCAGCACCGCCGCCGCGGGGTCTGCGCCCGGCCACCGCGCGGCGAGCAGCGCGACGGCGGCAGCAGTCAGCGCGGTGACCACAGCGCGGGCCGAGGACATCGCGCCCTGCGCACGGGCCGCGGCGCGCTCGCGCCACTCGTCCACCGCCGACCCCGCGCCCAAGAACGCGTGCGCTTTGTAGAGCGAGTGCGCGACGAGGTGCAGAAGCGCGAGGTGCCACAAGCCCAGCCCGCACTGCACGAGCATGAAGCCCATCTGCGCGCAGGTGGACCACGCGAGCGCGACCTTGACGCTCACGCGCGTGGTCATCACCAGCGCGGCGATCACCGCGGATCCGAGGCCGATCAGCACCAAGAGCAGCTGCGCCGCGCGCGCGTGCGCCATCCACGGCGCGAGGCGGATCAAGACGAAGCCGCCGAGGTTGGCGACGCCCGCGTGCAGCAGGGCCGAGACCGGCGTCGGCGCCTCCATCACTTGGATGAGCCAGCCGTGAAAGGGCAGCTGCGCCGAGCGCAGGGCGACCGCGACGACGACGAGCGCGGCGGCGATGTTCATCGAGGGGCTGAGCTCGGGGTGCGCCTCGGCCCACGCGGCGATGCGATCGAGCCCGAGGCCGCCCACCGCGCGCTGCACGAGCACGAGCGCCGCGACCATGCAGAGATCGGCCAGTCGACTGACGAGAAACTTCTTGTGCGCCGCGACGAGCGCCGCCGGCCGGTCGCTGTAGTAGGTCAGCAGCTGGTGGAGGCACAGGCTCGTCGCGGTCCACCCGAGCGCGACGAGCAGCAAGCTGTTGGCGAGCACCAGCGTGGTGACCGCGCTCAGCGTGAGCAAGAGCCAGCGAAAGAAGCGGTCGAGCCCCGGGTCGCCCTGCAGATACGCCCGCGAGTAGCGCGCCACGACCGCGCCGAGGCCGCACACCAACAAGAGCATCACGCACGTGACGACGTCGAGGCGCACGCCGAGCGTCGCGCGCACGGTCGGCTGCGCGCCGGTGAGCGCCGCCCCCGCGGCAGAGAGCGACGCGAGCCCCAGCGCGCCCACGGTCGCGAGCGGGGCGCGACGAGGCGAAGCGACGGCGGCGAGCGCGAGCAGCAAAGGGATCGCCGCCGCGACGAGCGCGACGACGAGCGGCCACGGCTCGATGTGGTTCATGCAACGATGTCTAGCTGGCCGCGTTGCTTCTTGAAGAACACATAATTGAGAGCATATCGTTCTGTTTCGAAGAACAAGGCATGAACGTCGAGACGATCAACTTCCACCACCTGCGGTACTTCTGGGCGGTCGCGAAGGAGGGCAATCTGACGCGCACCGCGGCGCGGCTTCGGGTCGCGCAGTCCGCGCTCTCGTCGCAGATCCAGCAGCTCGAGGCGCAGCTCGGCGCGCCGTTGTTCGCGCGCGAGGGCCGGCGGCTGGTGCTGACCGAGGCTGGCCGCATCGCCCTCGCGTACGCCGAAGAGATCTTCACCGCGGGCAGCGAGCTGGTCTCGACGCTCGCGCACGGGCGGCCCCGCGAGCAAGCGCTGCGCATCGGCGCGGTCGCCACGCTCTCGCGCAATTTTCAAGAGTCCGTGATCAAGCCGCTCTTGGAGCAGCCCGACGTGCGCCTCTGCCTCGAGTCCGGCGTGCTCGGCGAGCTGCTGGTCCGGCTCGACAACCACGCGCTCGACCTCGTGCTCGCCAACCGGCCTCCGGCGCGAGAGCTCAGCGGTCGCCTTCGTTGCCAGCGGATCGCGCGGCAGCCGGTGAGCGTCGTGGGCTCGACGCGCAAGAAGGGCTTTCGGTTTCCGAACGGACTCGACGGCGCGGCGATGATCCTGCCGGGGAGAGAGAGCGACATTCGACTGGCGTTCGACGCGCTGTGCGAGCAGCTCGGCGTGCGAGTTCGAACGCTGGCCGAGGTCGACGACATGGCCACGATGCGACTGCTCGCGCGGGACACCGACGCCCTCGCGCTCGTGCCCTCCGTCGTCGTGCGCGACGAGCTGCGCGAGGGGGTGCTGCACGAGCGATGCGTGGTTCCGGGGCTGTTCGAGACGTTTTATGCGATTACGTCCGAGCGGAGATTTCAGCACCCGCTGCTCAGCGCGGTGCTCGCGCGCGACGAAGACGACCTGCTCGAACCCGGACGCGGTCGCGCCAAGAAGAAGCCCGCCGCGCGCTGAAGACCATCGGACCGGGACGGCGTCCAAGACGGCCCGGGCCGAGCGTCTCGTCGAAGCTGAAAATCCTTCGATCGAGCGCCGCGCCCTCGTGCGCGATGTTCGCGAGCAGCACCGTCCCGAGCGGCGAGCAATGTTAGCGTTGGTGACTGTGCAAAACCGCTGGCGACGATGGGTCCTCGCGGCGACGCCGCTCACCTTCTGCGCGCTCGCGTCGTGCACGAGCCCGCCGACATCGGTGCTCGTGATCGTCGACACCGACGCGCGCGAACGAGTGCTCTCGCTGCGCGTGCGCGTCTCGTCGGGCGCGGCGCCCTCGGGCAGCGCGCAGCCGCGAGCGTGGACGAGGACAGGCGCGGCGGACGACTTTCGGTTTCCGACGTCCTTCACCGTGGTCCCTGGGAGCAGCGCGCCGGACTCGACCGTCGTCGTCGAAGCCTCGCTGCAGCTCGCGCCCGCAGCGCCAGGACAACCCGTGTCCATCGTGGGGCGGTCCGCGCGGTTCAGGCTCGTCCCGAGGACGCCGTCGTTCGTGCGGCTGTTCGTTCCGGCCGCGTGCGCGGCGATCGTGAGCGCCCCCGCGCGCTGCAACGACGAGAGCGCGCCGTGCACCATCGCGCGCTTCTGCGAAGAGCGCGGGCAAACGTGCGGCGACGATGGACAGTGCACGACGCTCGATGTGCAACCGATGCCCGTCCCCGACGGGGGCGTACGCGAAGACGCGGCCGCCGACGTCGCTGCAGACCGCGTCGAAGCGTGCGCGCCAGTGTGCGCGGATCGAGAGTGCGGCGACGACCGCTGCGGAGGCTCGTGCGGAGCGTGCCCCGCGCGCTCAGCGTGCAGCGCCGCAGGGCGGTGCTTCGCGTGCGACGAAGGCGCGTCGTGCACGCCCGCCGAAGCCTGTCGAACGGGCGCGATCAACTGCCAACAGGACGCCCCTGCGTGCGTCGCGCAAGCGAGCGCTCCCGCGGGCGCTCCGTGCGCCGGAGGTGTGTGCGACGGTCGCGGTGCGTGCGTCGCGTGCGAAGAGGGAGCGACGTGCACGCCCTCGGACGAGTGCCGCGCGGGAACAGTGGCGTGCGCCTCGGGAGCGCCGACGTGCGTAGCGGCGGCTCCCCGCGCGGCAGGAGCGCCTTGTGTCGGTGGCGTGTGCGACGGAATGGGCACGTGCGTCGCGTGCGCCGCGGGCACCAGCTGCAACACCGGCAACGCGTGCACCATCGGGATGATTTCGTGTGTCACTGGCGCGCCGGTGTGCGCGCCGAGCGGCGATCGCACGGCGGGATCGAGCTGCCCCGGCGGCGTGTGCGACGGCGCCGGTCGCTGCAGCGCGTGCACCGCGGGAATGACGTGCGCAGCGAGCAACCCGTGCACGATCGGGACGCTCTCGTGCGACACAGGAACAGCGGTCTGCACGAGCGGCGCAAACGCCGCCGCGGGCGCGAGCTGCCCGGGCGGCGTGTGCGACGGCGCGGGCCGCTGCGTGACGTGCGTCGAGGGAGCAGTGTGCGCGAGGCCCAACCGCTGCGAAGCTGGGCGCGTGACGTGCTCGTCCGGCGCGCCGGTGTGCGCGCGCAGCGGAGATGCGGCGATGGGCACGGCCTGTGACAACGGCGGGCGCTGTGACGGCGCGGGCCGCTGCGAGGTCAACCTCGGCACGGCGCAGGACTCGACGATCACCGTGGCGCCTGGCGTCACGACGATGCGCGTTCGCGCGTGGGGCGCGGCAGGAGGCGCTGCGCACGGCGGCGTTGCGTGCAGAGGCGGCTACGGCGGCTACGTCGAGACGGTGCTCACGGTGACGCCCGGCGAAGCGCTGCGCGTGGTCGTGGGCGGCCCAGGCGGCAACGGACAAGTGTCCAACGCCGGGGGAGTCGGCGGAACGCCCGGCGGCGGCGGACGCGGCGGCACATCGAGCGGACAGACCGGCGGCGGCGGCGGCGGGTTCTCTGCGGTGTTTCGCGGGACGACGGCGCTCGCGATCGCCGGCGCCGGCGGCGGTGGCGGCGGAAGCACAGCGAGTTCGCGCTGTCCCGGCGGCGCGGGCGGCGGCGTCGCTGGCGGCACCGGGGGCGGTGGCGGCGGTGGCGGCGGCGGAACGCAGACCATGGGTGGCATCGCCGGCGGAGGCACCAACGGCACGGCGCTGCGCGGCGGCGTCGGCGAGAGTCGCAACGACAGCGGCGGCGGCGGTGGTGGCGGGCTGTTTGGCGGCGGCGGCGGCTCTGGTGCGAGCAGCGACGCGAGCTCGGGCGGCGGCGGTTCGGGCTTCGCGTCGGGCACAGTGGTGCTGTTCGTCGCGGGCAACGCGACGGGGCCGGGCAACGCGGCGAGCCCGCTGCGTGGCGGCGCGGGCAGCCCGGCGAACCCTGGTCGAGTGATCCTCACGATGCCTGCGCCGTAGGGGCGGCGCGCGCTCAGGAGGCGATCGCGCGAGCGACGGCAGCGGCGTCGCTCCAGTGGGGAAAATGCGAGTCGCCAGCGAGCGCGTGCACAGGCACGCCGAGCGCGGACGCGAGGGCCTCGCAGCGCGCGCGAGGGACGACCGCGTCTCCTTCGACCGCGATCACCCGCGTGTCGACGGCGCTGCGCACGACGGGCGCCGAGGCGCTCGCCGCGCGTCGCAGCTGCCGAGCGAGTCGAGCTGCGCCTTCGCTGACAAACAGCGTGCGAATTCGCTGCCCTTGCGCGGCGGTCGCGTTCGCCCCGAGCCATCGCTGAACGGCGATTCCCGCGGCCGTCTCTGCGTCGAGCGCGCCCGCTTCGAGCGCCTGCGCGAAGCCTTCGAGCCCCGCTGCGGTTTCAGCGTCGACCGACACGAAGCCAGCGATCAACGCGAGTCGCTCGACCCGCGACGACGCTCGCGCGGCGGCGTGCGCGGCCACCCACGCTCCGTACGAGTGCCCCACCAACACCACGGGGGACGGCGCGCGTTCGAGCGCGGCGACGACGAAGGCGATGTGATCTTCGACCGTGGCCGAGGCCGCGTCCGCGCCGTGATCGGGCAACGTGAGGGCGTCGATCGCGCCGTGATTTTCCAGGGGATCCCAGGACGAAGCGTCGCCGGGACAGCCGTGCACGAGCATCCAGTTGGACATGGGCCTCACTTTGCTCCGTGCCTGGTCGCGACGCGCTCGATGGCGTCGGCGACGGTGGTGATGGCGTCGATCGGCTCGCCAAGGCTCGCGAACAGCCCTGCGATGTCCCAGACGTTGTCCGAGTCCCGGAGCTTCGCGCCTGCGATGCGCACATAGCTGCTGCCGCGCATCTCGACGCGCTTTCCGTCGCGGGTGGTGGCGCAGAACCGCATGAACAACATCGCCTCGTCGCCGCTCTCGACGACGCGATCGATCTTCATCTCGATCGGGTCGAACGTCGCCAGCACGCGCGCGCAGAGCTCGCGATAGGCCCCGTTGGCAGCGAGCCCCTTCGCGCCCGCGTCGGGCTCGCGCAGCTCATCGATCACAGAAAGGTCCCGCGCCCCGTACAGTCGCGCGAAGTACCGCTCGCAAAACTGCTTTGCTCCCTCGTTCATCGGAGCATCGTGCGACAGGGGGCCACAGTCGAGCAAGAGCGGGTGGTCACTCGCGGCGGGGACGGGGGCGAGTGGGGACCGGGGGCGAGCGGGGACGGTGTTCAATAGTTCAATAAGCCGGGATAACCCCGCGAGAGCTGGCTGCGTGGGCCCCGTTGCTCGCCGTTGCTCCCAGACGAACGCCATCCCCCGCCTGGCCCAAGTTCGTGAGCGATTGAACACCGGCCCCAGTCGTTGCCGGTCGTCCGAGCAGCAGAGCCCTCGCAGCCGGATCTCGCGGGGTTATCCCGGTCTCTTGAACTATTGAACACCGTCCCCGCTCGGTTCTCGCAGCCGGATCTCGCGGGGTTATCCCGGTCTCTTGAACTATTGAACACCGTCCCCGCTCGCTGTCCCCGCTCGCTCGGTCCCCGCTCGCTCCCGCCGTCTCCCCGCGCGCTCCCGCCGTCCGCTCGGGGAGAAACGCATTCGGCCCCGGAGATCACTCTCCGAGGCCGGTGCGCGTTTCCATCTGAGATCTGGCTCCACATGGGGAGCGGCTTGCGAAACGCTCTCTCCGGCTCTCTGGCGGACAGGCCGCCGAGAATCGGGCTGTCCCGCCGTGAGCGAGCAGCTGCAATTCCGGGCGGATGAGTAAGCGAACGCGGGACGGCTCTCTGCGTTCGCGCCGTCCAGTGCCTCATGGGCTGGCACCCGCGACCGCCCGGTCCGCGCAGGGAGCGCCACCGTCCCGGTGGGCGCGCCTTGAGATCGCAGCCGCCCCGGAGGCGCCGGGAGCCTTCGAGGGCGCCCGTGGCGCGAACTGGGCTCCGACCGCGAATGGCCGCTCTTGCTTGAAGCGGCTATTCGCCGACGCGACGCCGCTTCGGACTCCGGGTCGCCTGCACCGGGTCCGGCGCCGCGAACGCCTCTGTGGCCGCCTCGCGGAGTGCCTGCCGGAACCAGGTGATGGCAGGATCGCGGTCGAGCTGTGCACTCCAGAACATCGAGAGCTCGATCGGCGCGAGCTTCACCGGGCATGGAAGCGCGACGAGGCCGAAGCGCGGTGCCACCTCCGCGAGCACCGCGCGCGGTACGGTCATCAGCAGATCGGTGCGCGCAAGCAGCGGCGGCGCGAGGAGGAAGTGTGGCAGGTACGGGCCTGTGCGGCGGGAGAGCTTCTGCGCTCGCGCGGCGACGTCGACGGGGCTCTCGCCTCCCGACGACGTCCGCACCCGCACATGCGAATAGGCCGCCCATGCCTTCGCGCTCCAGGCTCGGACTGCCGGATGATCGCCGCGCGCGTAGACGGCCCAATGCAGCGCGACGAGCGCGGCGCTGCGCAAGCCGTCAGCCTTCGACACCGAGGTCGGCGCGACCGCCACGTCGACCCGACCGTCCGCGACATCGCGGAGCATGCCGGGCCCTGCGGGCACGAGCTCGACCCCAGCGGAGGGAGTCGCCGTCGCCATGTGGGCGAGGAGGACCGGCAGCGTCGCGGCGACGAAGTCGGGACCAGCGAGCGTGAAGACTCGATCCGTCGTCGCTGGGTCGAACGCGCCCTCCTGAGCAAGCACTCGGCCGATGGTGCGAAGGATTCGCGAGACCTCGCCCGCCAGCCGCTCCGCCTTCGGCGTCGGACGCATCTCGCCGCCGACGCGCACGAGGATCGGATCCCCGAGCTGCTCCCGCAGGCGTCCGAGCGCGTGACTCGTAGCTGACTGCGTCCGATGCAGCCGCTTGGCCGCGCGTGTGACGTTCCGCTCCTGGAGCAGCACGTCGAGCACGACGAGGAGGTTCAGGTCTGCGGCACCGACATCGATCTGGCGCATGATATATGAAGACTATTTGTTTCATTCATTCGAAGGCAAGGCGCATTGTGAGAACCAGAGACGACCTCACGGAGCCCGCCATGCGCGCACATGTCCTCAAGAAGTACGGGAAGACCAACGCCGTTCTCGCGTTCGACGAACACCAAGACCCCGCCCTCGGTCCAGACGAGGTCCGCATCGACGTCGAGGCGGTGGCGCTGAACCCGGTCGATATCAAGACCCGCGAGGGCGAGCCGAAGATGCTCCTGCCGTTCGCGCCGCCCTTCGTCCTCGGCAGCGACCTCGCCGGCAAGGTCGTGGAGGTCGGCAGCGGTGTCACGTCACTACGCGTCGGCGACCCCGTCTATGCGTACACGGGCATGGACCGGATGGGTGCGTTCTCCGAGCACGTCGTGCTCCCGGCGGATCGCGTGGCCCGGCGTCCCGGCGCGCTCAGCGCGGAGGATGCGGCGTGCCTACCTCTTCCGGGGCTCTGCGCCCTCTCGGCTCTCGACGCAGGCAATGTCGACAAGGCCAGCCGCGTGCTCGTTCACGGTGGCGTCGGCGGCGTCGGCGGCATCGCGGTTCAGCTCGCGAGCCAGCGCGGCGCCGAAGTGTTCGCGACGGTCGGTACGAGCGACATAGAGCGCGCCCGCTCGCTCGGCGTCGGGCACCCGATCGACTACCGTGCGCAGCGCTTCGAAGACGTGGCGCGGGAGATGGACTTCGTCTTCGACACCGTGGGCGGCGACACGCTCAAGCGGTCCTGGAGGGTGGTGAAGCGTGGAGGCGTCGTCGCCTCGCTGCACGTGCCTCCGCCGGCAGACGCACTGGTCGTCGCCGGCCTCCGCGCGCCCTGGTTCCTGCGGCTGCTCCTGCCGCTGATCACGCGAGGTCCATGCGCCGCAGCCGCGAAGGCAGGAGCGCGTCTCGTTCCGATCCTCAGTGTGCCCAGCGCCGCGGGGCTCGAGCGCCTCACACGCGAAGCGGAGAGCCCGGGCCTGCGCGTGACCGTTGACAAGGTCTTCCCGTTCGAGGCACTCGGCGCGGCCTTCGAGCACATGCAGAGCGGCAATGCGAAGGGCCGCGTGGTGTTGAAGCGCGGGTGACGCGAGGCCGCGCTGGCCAGTTAAGCGTCAGCGCCTCCGTCCCGCGAAAACGGGCCCCGCTGTTAAACGCTCTCGGTTCCTCTCTCCCCGCGGGCCAGAAGAGAGAGCGCGAACGCCGTCCAGAGCGCCCTCGTCGCGCGCTCCTTCACGCCCGCGGCGCTCTCTGCGCGAACGCTGTCCACGCGAGCGTCGTGCTCGCCGAGCGTCGAAGGTCCCGGAAACGTGGGGGAGAAACGCATTCGGCCCCGGAGATCACTCTCCGAGGCCGGTGCGCGTTTCCATCTGAGATCTGGCTCCGACTGCTGGACTTGAACCAGCGACCCGGCGGTTAACAGCCGCCTGCTCTACCGACTGAGCTAAGTCGGAAACGGGCGCTGTATGTACCCGAATTTTCGGGGGTGTCAATCACTCTTCTTCGCGCGCTCGGACGATTTTGCATCGAGCGCAGCGGCAGCGCGGCGCGCGCAGCCCGCGACCAGCACCACCGTCAGCGCCGCAGAGGCCAGCGTGGCCAGCACCAGCCGAAAGTGCGCCGGGGTTCGCATCATGAAGTCCGGGATCGTCCGGTGGACGTCCATCAAGAGCCCCAGCGTCGCCGCCAGCGACACCGCCGCGACGAGCGAGCCCCACGACCGCCGCGCGCGATCCGCCCGCTGCTCGATCGTCCACGCCGACTCGACCACCGCCCCGAGCGCCGCCAACGTCACCCAGGCCACCATCCCCTGCGCCGCAAACCCAGGGACGATGTGCGCCCGCCCCAGCTGCGACCACAGCACCGCCGACCACTCGCGCAGCACAAACGCAGCCCCGACCACCGCCGCGATCCACAGCGAAAATCCCACGCTCGTCGAGAGCACCGACGGCGCCCAGCCGTGCAGCCTCGACGCCGCTCGCAGCGCCCGCACCCCGAACAGCGCCGAGGCGATCATCCCCGCCGCGCGCACCGCCGAGCTCCAGTGCCAGTGAAGCGCGGTCTGCTCGACGGCCAGCGCCAGCAAGATCGAGAGCACCATCGAGAAGACCACCCCCAGCGCGCTCGACGAAAACGCCCTCAACGACTGCGCTTGTGCAGCCCCAGCTAGCGCGCTCGCTTCGCGCTCGGCCGCGTCCCGTCGCGCCGTCGCCCGCGTCGCCGGAGCGATCAACGACACGATCAACAACAGGCCCGCGCCTGCCCAGCTCGACGCGCTCCACAGCAGCGATCCATGCTCGCCCAGCGACGAGAGCCCGGGGCCGTAGCCGTCGGTCCAGCCCACGAGCGGCTGCCACCCGAGCACGCTCACCAGCGCGCTCGCGAACGCTCCCATCGACAGCGCTCGCCCTGCGCGCTCGGGGTGCACACGCGCGAGCTTCGCGGCGGCCGCGCCCACTGCTCCACAGGCGCCCAGCACCAGGGCCAGCGCTGGACGCTCGAAGGCAGCGTGCTGCGTGGCAAACGCCTCGCACAGCGCCGCGACGGCACGCAGCCCCACGGCGCACCAGGCGACGTTGAGCGCAGCCGTGAGCGCAAACGATGTGGGGGCTTCGATCTGCGCGCTGCGGTAGGGGCTGCTCATGGGGAGTGCCTCGATGGTAGCCCCATCCGAGAGAGGGGCACGCGGCTCGTCAGCGCGCGCCGCGCTCGATGCGAAGCGCGCGCGCATCGGCGGTCACCGAGGCGCGGCACGCGGTGGCGCTCGACCCGCGCATGCGAGGACACCCCTCGCGCCGCCAACGATCGACCAGCGGCGCGAGCGCCGACGCGAGCCCGCGCGCGCTCTCGTCGCTGTCACACTGCACAACCCACTGCAGCACCAGCGAGCGATCGCGCGGGTCTTCGTCGAGCGCGACGCGATCGCCTCTCCACGCGGAGGCGAGCTCGGCCGCGCGCTCTTTGCGCAGGACCGCTGCGAGCAACAAGCGCAGCTCGAGCTCGCCGAGCTCGCGAGAGAGCGCGCGAACAGCGCCCTGCGCGAGCGCCGGCTCACCGACGGTGACGAGCCCTTCGGCGCCTCGCTCGGGGTGCAGCATCGCGCCCGAGCGCAGCGCGCGATCGTCGAGCGCGGCGTTGACCTGCGCCCAGCCGCCGCGAAGGTAGATGGCAGACACCGCAGTCGCGCCGGCTTCGTACGGAAGCTCGATCGCGTCGAGCAGGTACTTGGGGACGTTGGCCTCGGTGAGCATCTGCGCGCGCTCGGCCCAGCGGGCGACGCGGGGGGATTGCTCGGGCGTTCCGAGGATGCGCGAGTTGCGTTGGCGGGCTTGCCACTCGAGGGTGACCAGCGTCGCGTCGCCTTCGAGCAGGGCCACACGCACGCCCGCGCCGTCGATCATCGCCGGGCCGCGCTCGTCGACCTCGACCCGCTCGCGAAAATGCTGGTGCTGCAGCGCATGAACGAGCTCGTGAACCACCGTCGCGCGCGCCTCGATCCCCGCGGGCCCGGGCCGCGTGAGGTCGCGCGCCTCGAGCTCGCTCAGCGTCAGGATCGCGTCGCGCGGGTCGTAGAAGCCCTGCGCTTCGGCGCCCATCATGCGGGCGTACGCGTCGCGGTCCACCGCGCGCTCGTCGCGCAGATGCCCCAGCGCCACCGTGAGCAGCTCGTCTCCGCGCTGCGCCTCGCTCTCTTCGGTCTCGTCTCGAAAGTGCGCGGCGATGGCCTCGGTCGACAGCACCCGATGCGCCACCGGGCGAACGAAGCGCAGCCCGCGGATCGCTTCGACCTCGCCCTGCAGCGAGCGCACCATCGCGCCGAGCACGCGCGGATCCACGGCCGCGACGGGCGCACTCGAATTCGTGTGCGCGGCACGCTCGGGCAAGACGAGCTCGCTCGCGCGGACCGTGGCGCAGCCGTACGCGAGCGCGCACGAGAGCGAGCAAGCGAGCGCGCGGCGGCAGAGCCGAGGCGAAGCGCGGTTCAAGGCAGCGCTAAGTGTGACACAGCTCGCGAGGGCCCCTACCGGGTCGGCCGCGCGTGTGGCATGCAACAAGACCCCCCCCGATGCCTCGCGAACCGGCGCCAGAGCGATATCGCCGAGAGGGCGAGAAGATCCTGGTCGAGCTGCACTTGCACTCGCCCGAGCAGCTGTTCGACCTGCGAGACCCGGCGCCGTTTCACGATCGAGACCTGGCAGACGACGCCGTGGCGTACCTGCTGGCGGCGATGGAGGACGTGCGAAAGCACGAGGCCGTGGAGTTTCGGTTCATCTTCGCGTGCAGAGAAGAGCAGTCGGCGCTGACGAGCGACGAGCTCGAAGCGGCCATTCGCGCGCATTTTCGCTACGAGCACGACAGGGCGCAGCGGCAGCGGGTGAGCAACCGCCGGCAAGGGCAGAAGACGCTGCTCGCGGCGCTGCCGGTGCTCGCCGTGGCGTTGGCGATCTCGGCGCGGCTCGAGAGCTACGCGAGCACGCACACCGCGTGGAAGGTCGTCCGCGAAGGCCTCACCATCTTCGGCTGGGTGGTCTTGTGGAACCCCATCGACGCCCTGCTCTTCTCGGGCTGGCCCATCCGCGAGCGCGCGCTGTTGTTTCAGCGCATCGAGCGATCGCCGTACCGCATCGTCTTCGCTTCACAAGAGCCGACCGCCGTGTCCTAAGCTCCGTCGATGGTCGCTCGAACTGCAGAAGCCCAGTCGCACACGGTGTACTGGTTCGCCTTCGGGTACTTCGCTTGTTATGCGCCGTACAGCGCGATGACCAAGGCGCTCTCGTCGGGGCTCGTGGGCGATCGCAACGTCACGGGGCTCGAGCTGTTGCCGCTCACGACCATGGCCTCTGGGGTCTCGATGATCGCCGTGCTCTCCATGCTCGGCTGGTGGAAGTACGCCAGCAAAGTGAAGGTCTTCGGGCGAGAGATCCCGCGCCCTGGGCTGTGGACCGGGCTCTCGGGGCTGGCGACGGCGTCGATCATCGTGACGACGACGCTGGCGTACACGTTTCGCAACGTGAGCATTCCGCTGGTGATGCTGCTCATGCGCGGCGGCGTGCTCATGCTCGCGCCCGTGGTGGACGTGCTGAGCAAGCGCAAGGTCCGGTGGTTCTCGATGGTCGCCCTCGGGCTCTCGATGCTGGCGCTGCTCGACGCGTTTGTCGCAGGCGGAGCCGGGTCGATCCCGTTCTGGTGCGCCGCGGACATCACCGTGTACCTCGCGGCGTACTTCGTTCGACTGCGCTTCATGAGCCGCGCGGCCAAGAGCGACGACAACAACGTGCAGCGCCGGTACTTCGTCGAAGAGCAGATGGTGGCCGCCCCCGCCGCGGTGCTCACGCTCGCGATGCTCGCGCTCGTCGGCCGCAGCCCCGCGCTGCTCGCGATCCGCCGAGGCTTCACGGACCTCTGGAGCTCGTCGACCCTGCCGTGGATCCTCGCGGTCGGCGTCCTGTCGCAGGGGACTGGCGTGTTCGGCGGGCTCGTCCTGCTCGACGCGAGGGAGAACACGTTCTGCGTTCCGCTCAACCGAGCGTCGAGCATCTTGGCCGGCGTGCTCGCGGGCGCGGTGTTGATGACCGTCGGTCAGCGTGCTCCCAACCGCGCAGAGTTGTTCGGCGCGGCCCTGCTCGTCAGCGCCATCGTCGTGCTCTGGGTCGGCCCGTCGCTCGGCAAGCGCGAGCCCGCGCGGTGATCGCACGCGCGAACGAAGCGCCCCCCGTACTTTCGGCCGATGCACCAGGGGGCCGAGCGCCGCTACGCTCGGCGTGATGGCCCTCTCGCTGCGCGCGCTGCTCGATGACCGCTCTCCAGCGCGCCCCGCGCGGCCGCGGCGACGGGACATCGCGATCGCTCTTGGCTGCGCGACGCTGATCGCGATCGAAGGGGTCGCTCGCAGCGGCCTCGCGCACCGCGCGCTCGACGTGCTCATGGCGCTCGCGGTCGCTGCGGCGCTGGTGGTGCGCGCGTCGCGGCCGCTGCTGGCGGTGTCCGTCGCGTTCGGATCGGCGATGGCGCACACTGCGCTCACGTGGGGGCCACAGCGCGCGGACGGGCTGTACTCCGCGGTGTTTGCGCTGGTGATGCCGTACTCGCTCGCGCGCTGGGGATCGGCGAGAGAGATGACCGCGGGGCTTTGCTGGATCGTCGTGGCGTACGCGGCGTCGGTGGTCGGCCATCACCCGGCGCGCGCAGAGGACTGGGTGGGGAGCATCGTGGTGCTGCTGTTTCCGTTCGCGATCGGGGCGTCGGTGCGGTTTCGGGCAGAGACGCATCAGCGAGAGCTCGAGCACGCGCGGTGGAGAGAGCGCGAGGCGCTCGCCCGCGAGCTGCACGACACGGTGGCGCATCACCTCGCGGCGGTGACGATTCAAGCGCAAGCCGCGCGCGCGGTGCTCGCTCGCAAGCCAGCCGCAGCAGAGGCAGCCCTCGGCGCGATCGAGTCCGAGGCTTCTCTCGCGCTCACCGAGATGCGTAGGCTCGTGGGCGCGCTGCGCGACGCGCCGATGGCGCCGCAGCCGGACCTCGCGGCGATCGACGCGCTCTCGGCGATGACCGTGACACCACAAATCAAGATCCACCGTGATTCATCGACGATTCGCGTCCCGGCTTCGGTGCAAGCGGCGCTGTATCGCATCGCGCGCGAGGCGGTGACCAACGCGGTGCGCCACGCGAAGAGCGCGCGCTCGGTGGACGTTCGAGTGACCATCGAGGACGGTCGCGCGAAGCTGAGCGTGATCGACGACGGCGCCCCGTCGCGCGCCCGCGACGAGGGCTTCGGCCTGCTCGGCATGTCCGAGCGCGCCTCGCTCCTCGGCGGAACGCTCGTCGCCGGCCCGCTCCCCCGCGGCGGCTGGTCGGTCGAAGCCAGCATTCCCTTGAAAGCGAGCGAATCGTGAGCATTCGGGTTCTCATCGCCGACGACCAGCCCCTCGTTCGCGCAGGGCTGCGCATGATCCTCGAAGCCGAGGACGACATCGAGGTCGTGGGCGAAGCCGCCGACGGGCGCCGCGCGGTCGAGCTCGCCCAGACGCTTCGTCCCGACGTCGGCCTCTTCGACGTCCGCATGCCCATCATGAACGGGATCGACGCCACCCGCGCCGTGGCCGGCCCCGGTGTGGCCAGGCCCCTGGCCGTGGTGATCATCACCACGTTCGACCTCGACGAGTACGTCTACGGCGCGCTCCAAGCAGGAGCCCGTGGATTTTTGCTGAAAGACGCTGGCCCCGCGCTGCTCACGCAAGCCGTTCGAGCGGCGGCCGAAGGGGACGCGCTGATCGCGCCGAGCGTGACGGTGCGGCTGCTCTCGACGTTCGCCTCGCTGCGATCGGCGCCCAAGCGCGAGCCCGTCGAAGCGCTGACCGAGCGAGAAGAAGAGGTCGTCGTCGCGATCGCCGACGGCAGCACCAACCAAGAGATCGCCCGCGCGCTGCACATCAGCTTGAGCACGGTGAAGACCCACATCGCGAGCGCCATGGCGAAGCTCTCTGCGCGCAACCGCGTCGAGCTCGCGATGTGGGCCTACGAGAACCGCCGCGTCGCGCGTTGAGAGAGCGCCCCGCGCGCTCCGGTCGCAGGGCTGTTTACTCTCTCCGTCCGGTCGCTGTAGTGTCACCGATCTGTCATGCGGGTACCGACCGAAGAAGAACTGAGCCAGCTCCGAGGGTTCGAGAAGATCGCGTTTCGCATCGCGGACAAGGCCAATCGAGACCCGACGCTGAAGCGATACGGCCATCGCTTCCTCGACTCGATCGGCAAGATGTGGGTGTACGTCTCGACGAACAAGCTCACGCGGGTCGACGGGCTGCAGCACGTGCGCGAGATCGATCGATCGCGGGGCGTGGTGTTCGTCTGCAACCACCTCACGATGTTCGACTTCTACGTGATCTCGAGCGTCGTCCTGCGCAGCACGGACTGGGTGAAGCAGATGTTCTTCCCCGTTCGGTCGGCGTACTTCTACGAGCGTCCCGACGGCGTGCTCGTCAACGCGATCATGTCGGCGATGGCGATGTATCCGCCGGTGCTTCGCGAGAAAGAGCGCAAGGCGTTCAACCGCTACACGGTGGACTTCATCACCGAGGCCGCGGCGACGCCGGGCTCGCTGATCGGGTATCACCCCGAGGGGACGCGCAACAAGTCGGCCGAGCCGTACACGCTGTTGCCCGCGAGCACGGGCATCGGCGAGATCATCTATCACGCGCGCCCCGTGGTGATTCCCACGTTTATCATCGGGCTGCAGAGCGACCTCGCCACGCAGGTCCGCAGCAACTTCGACGGAACGGGGCAGCCCGTCACCGTCACCTTCGGCGCTCCGATCGACCTGGCTGATCGCTGCAGCATGACGGCGGGCCCCGAGGCGTACCGCGCGATGGCCGAGTACCTTCGGCTCTCGATCATGCGGCTCGGGCAGCGCGACTACGAGATGCGCGTGCGCGAAGGGCTTCCGCTGCCCGGTCCTGCGCCGCGGTTGGACACGACGCCCAACGCCGCCGAGCTCGACCGGATGTTCTCGGGGCAAGCGCAGAGCATCTCGCTGTAACCGGTCACCGGTCGCGCGCGACGCGAAAGCTCGTAAACGCGTAGGGGTAGCTGCGGCGGTACCAGTTGCAGAAGCTCGGTCGCACGAGCGCGAGGTCCGTGGGCCACGCACCGCCGAAGACGACGTCGTGCTCGCCGTCGAAGAAATCCGCAGAGTATCCAGGGTACGTGCGCGCCCACGGCGTGAAGCCCTCGCGCGGGGCGAACACGCTCGAGGTCCACTCCCACCCGTTGCCGATGAGCTCTTCGACGCCGAACGCGCTGGCGCTCGCGGGTGCGTGGCCGACGGGGTCGGGGTACCAGCGCTCCCACTGCAAGAGCGCGTGCGCCGTGAAGTCTTCGCGGTCCATCGTCGCGCGGGCGGCGTGGTGCAGCTCGGCCTCGGTGGCGAGCCTGCCGCCGACGCGCGCGCAGTACGCCCGCGCTTGAAGGGCGCTGACCTGCACGGGCCACCCCTCGGCCACGTCCATCGGGACGAGCCCGAAGACCGTGCGGACGAACCACCGGCCGTCGCGCTCGACCATGCTCGCGGGGCGGTGGTCGTCCGAGCTGCCCACCTCGCCCATATAATCAAGCCAGTCGCGATTTCGCACAGGAAGATCGCTGAGCAGAAAGCTCTCGACCCGCTCGCGCGTCGCGCCGAACTCGTTGTCCCAGCCGAACGCGAGCTCGTCGAAGCGCGCCCCCAGCGTGACGAACCCCGCGCCCACCGAGCGAAGGACCGCGGCGCGCCCTGCGCCACCGATGGGTTCGTGATGCTGGGGGCGAGAGAGCGTGCCGTCGGGGCACTGGGCGAAGAGGTACTGCAGCGTCTCGTGGTGCATGAGCTCGTGCTCGATGACGAGCGAGAGCACGCGGCCGTTGGCGCAGAGCACGTCGTGGGGTCGCTCGAGCACGGCGGCGATCGACTGGCGAACGCGCGCTCGCACCGCGTCGCGGTACGCGAGGACCGACGCGATCGACGGCCACTGGGCGATGCTCGGCGCTTCGCCTTCGGTCTCGGGGTCGATCCCTCGCGCGAAGAGGTCATCGAGCGCGGGGTCGAGTGTTTCGCCGCCGAGCGCGCCGCGGACGATCTGGTTGTGCGCGAACGCCGGCAAGTGACCGACGTAGAAGAGCAGCGGGTGACGCAGGGCGATGGGCCGCAGCGCGAAGGCGTCGGGCGCGAGCATGGCGAAGAGCGAGTCCGAGCGCGCCCAGGCGGACTCGAGCTGCGCGCGGAGGGTGAGCTCGTCGGTCACGGCGCGCTCCAGATGTGCGCGAGGGCGAAGTCGTGGCGGGGATCTGTGCGCCACGCGCGCAGAGCGAGCCCGGCGGAAGCGAGGTCGTTGCGCAGCGAATCAGCGGTAAATTTGCAGGAGATCTCGGTGCGGATCTCGTCGCCAGCGGACAGCTCGACGCGCTGCCCGGTGGCGCGCACGAGGGCGCTGGTCGCGCGCGTGGCGCGCAGGCGCATCTCGATCCACGACTGTGCGCGGTCGAAGAACGCTCGGTGCTCGAAGGCGCTCTCGTCGAAGTCCGCGTCGAAGCGAGCGTTGAGCACGCGCAGGGCGTTGAGGTTGAACTCCGCCGTGACCCCTTCGCTGTCGTTGTAGGCGGACTCGAGGCGCGCGGTGTCCTTCACGAGGTCGACGCCGACGAGCAGAGAGTCCTCGGGGCGCATCGACGCGGCGATGCTGCGAAAGAAGGCGAGGCGCTCGTGGGGGTAGAGGTTTCCGATCGTTCCGGCGAAGAAGACGGTGAGGCGGGGGGCGGAGCTGGGCGCGATGCGGTCGAGGTCCGTCGTGAAGTCGCCGACCACGCCGTCGAAGGCGCACCGCGGATACGCGCGCGCGAGCGCCTCGATGGACTGATCGAGAAAGCTCTGGTTGACGTCCAGCATCGTGCAGCGCCCGCCCTCGTCGCGCGCCTCCCAGCGATCGAGCAGCAGCCGGATCTTGCGCCCCGCGCCCGAGCCGAGCTCGACCAGGTGCCCCGCCCGCGCGTCGGCCATGATCTCGCGCGCGTCGCGCTCCAAAATGCTGATCTCTGTCCGCGTGGGGTAGTACTCGCGAAGCTCGGTGATGCGCTCGAACAGCGCGCTGCCCCGGTCGTCGTAGAAGTACTTCGCCGCGATTTCTCGCAGCGGCCGCGAGAGCCCGTCGCGCAGCGCGTCGAGCTCTCTGTTGTGCCCACTGGTCTCGCTCGACTCGTCGCTCATCGCTGTTGCAGCGGACTGTACGCAACCCGCGACGCGAGGGTTTCTACAACCGCGCGACGAACACTATTCAACAATGCCGACGATGTTGCGGCTCTGCCGCGCGACCTCGACCGCGGTCTTCAGCTCTTCGAAGAGCTTGCGCGAGTCGTAGAGCCCCAACAGCACCAGCTGGCTCGACTTCTCTTCGTGCGTCAGCACCACGATGCGGCCGATCCCCAGGATCTTCTCGCCGATCGACTGCGAAAACTCCAGGTCGCGCACGCGCCACAGCTCGAGCGTGTCGATGCGCGTGGTCAAGATCCCCGACTCGACGTCGATGCGTCGCGTCGAGATCTTGTACCGCGTCGAGCGGCGGTTGAGCTCGGTCCACACTCCGAGCACAACGGCACCCATCGCGAACAGCCCCGCCACCACTGCGAGCGGGATCGCCCACGGCGCGCTCGTGTCGATCGCCGCGCCCACCACGGCGCCGAGCGAGCACAACACCAGCGCCAACGCGGCGAGATAGCGGGTCAAATACGCCTTGCGCGACGGGCTGCCGCCGTACAGCGGGCGGGACTGCGCCGCCAGCGCCCCGCTCGTCGTCGGCGAAAATCCAGGCGAAGCGCCGCGCTGCGCGGTCGCGACGGGCGCTGCGCCGTTGAGCATCTCGCCGCAGAAGCGGCACTTCACCGCGGCGTCTTGGATCTCTTCAGCGCAGTACGGGCAACGCTTCATGCTGTCAGTGAGAACAGAAGCTACCGCGACGATGGTGATTCTCGCAGGGCAGAGTGAGCGCTACGCTCGCGATTCGCAGAGGGCGATCGCATGCGCGAGTACAACTTCGATGGCCTCGTCGGGCCCACGCACAACTACGGAGGCCTCGCGCCGGGCAACGTCGCGAGCACCGTCAACGAAGGTCAGGTGAGCAACCCGCGCGAAGCGGCGCTGCAGGGCATCGCGAAGATGCGCTTCGTCCACGGGCTCGGCGCCGGGCAAGCGGTGCTGCCTCCGCACCCGCGGCCGTCGCTGCGCGCGCTGCGCGCCCTCGGCTTCACGGGGTCGGACGAGCACGTGCTCGCGCGGGCCAGCAAAGAGGCGTTTCAGCTCTTGCGCCTCGCGTCGAGCGCCGCGGCCATGTGGACGGCCAACGCCGCGACGGTCGCGCCGTCCGCGGACACGAGCGACGGGAGGGTGCACGTCACGCCTGCGAATCTGCAGGCGATGTTTCATCGCGCCATCGAGGCCGACACCACCACCCGCGTGATGCGCGCGATCTTCAGCGACCCCGCGCGCTTCGTCGTGCACGAGGCGCTCCCGGGCGGCGGCCAGTTCGCCGACGAAGGAGCGGCCAACCACACGCGCTTCTCCGTCGACGGCCGCGCGGCGGTGCACTTGTTCGCGTGGGGACGAAGGGCGTGGGGAGAGTTCGCGGGGCCCAAGCGGTTTCCCGCGAGGCAGACGCTCGAGGCGAGCCAGGCCGTCGCGCGGCTGCACCACCTCGACGCAGAGCGCACGGTGTTCGCGCAGCAGTCGCCCGAAGGCATCGACGCAGGAGCGTTTCACACGGACGTGCTCGCCGTGGGCACCGGCTGCTTCTTCATGCTGCACGAGCGCGCGTTCAACGACCTGCGCGGCGTGCTCGTGCGCCTGCGCGAGCTGCTCGGCGACCGCTTCTGCAGCGAGCTCGCGACAGAAGACGAGCTGCCCACCAAAGACGCGGTCGGCGCCTACCCGTTCAACTCTCAGCTCGTCGAGCGCGAAGACGGGACCATCGAGATCCTCGCGCCCAAGGACAGCGAAGAGAACCCGCGCGCCAAGGACTTTCTCGAGCGCGTCGTCGCCGGTCGCAATCCCGTCACCGCGGTGCGCTACCTCGACGTGCGCCAGAGCATGCACAACGGCGGCGGCCCCGCGTGCCTGCGACTGCGCGTGGCGCTCACGGACGAAGAGCGCTCGGCCCTCGGCGCGCGCGTGCTCTTCTCCGAAGCCCTCGCCGCCGAGCTCGAAGCGTGGGTGCACAAGCACTACCGCGACCGGCTCATCCCCAACGACCTGTCCGACCCCGCCCTCGCCCGCGAGTGCATGACGGCGCTCGACGAGCTCACGCGCATCCTCGGGCTCGGCAGCGTGTACGACTTTCAGCAAACCCACTGAAAAGGCTGTGCGATGCGGTTCATCTTGCTAGACCGCGTGACCGAGCTGGTGCCTGGCGAGCGCGCCCGCGGCGTCAAGTGCGTCACGATGAGCGAGGATTTTCTCGCGGATCACTTTCCGGGCTACGCGGTGATGCCAGGGGTGCTGCTGATCGAGTCGCTCGCGCAGCTCGGCGGGCTGCTCGCCGAGTGCTCTGCGAAGCGTTCGGACAGCGCGCCACGCGAAGGAGCCCGCGTGCGTCGCGCCATCCTCGCGCAGATCGACCGCGCGAAGTTCGAGCGCATGGTCGTCCCCGGAGACCGCGTCGAGCTCGAGGTCACCCTCGAGCAAGCGATGGAGGGCGCGGCCCGCGTGCGCGCCGAGGGAACGGTGGACGGAGAGCGCGCCGTTCGTTGCACGCTCACGTTCGCGCTGCGCGAGGTGCCCTTCGAGCGCGTTCACGCTGAGCGCCGCGCGCTGTACGAACAGTGGACGCGCGGCCTCGAAGGAGCAGAGCTTCCGTGACCGACCCCATCGTCGTGACCGGCATCGCGTCGGTGCTGCCTTCGCCCGAACAGCCGTTCGCTTCGCAGGTCGACCCGACGCCCTTTCTCACCGTGAGAAAGAGCCGCAAGTACCTCTCGCCCCAGGACGACCTCGCCGTCGTCGCCGCGGCGAACGCACTGCAAAAAAGCAGCATGACCCGCGGTCATCTCGGGCTGCGCGCGGGCCTCGCGGTGTGCGTCGGCTACCTCTCGTTCGACCGCAAGGACACAGACCCCGTCCTGGCTGTCAGCGTCGAAGACGAGCGCTTCTCGATGCGGCGCTTCTCGTCGGAGGGCATGCGCAAGACGCACCCGCTGCTGACCTTTCGCTGCTTGCCCAACATGCCCGCGTTTCACGTGAGCGTGAACTTCGACCTGCGCGGGCCGTACTTCTGCACCTATCCCTCTGCTGCGCAGACGTACACGGCGATCCAGCGCGCGATCGACTGGATCGACGACGACGAGGCCGACGTCGTGCTCGTGGGCGCCGTCGCGCACCAACGCAATTTCTTGGTCGAGCACCACCTCGCGCGGATCGAACACCCGATCGCGCCGAGCGACCTGCGCGACGCAGGCGCGGTGATCGTGCTCGAGCGTCGCTCTCGGGCCGAAGCGCGGGGCGCAGCGCCGCTCGCGATCGTCGAGCGGCCGTCGGTGCGCTACCAGCCCAGGGTTCCGTACGCGCCGGGCGCGCCAGCGCCGTACGAGCGATGGCGCTTCGACAAGCTGCACGACGAGCCGCTGGCCGCGGGAGACTTCGGCTGCGCAGCGCCGCTGGTGCAGCTCGAGCGATGGATCGAGCGACGGCAGCGCGGCCTGTGGGAGCACGACGCGCAGACCCGGGACGGCGCCGCGCTCGAGTCGGCGTGGGAGGTGCTCGCGTGACCGCCGGCAGGCACCGCGTGGTGGTGACGGGCATGGGCGTGGTGACGCCGCTCGGGTGCGACGTCGCGCGCTTCGGCGCTGCGCTGCGCGAGGGGCGCTCGGGCGTCGGGCCGGTGACGCGCTTCGACGCGAGCGGGTTCTCGACGCGGATCGCCGCGGAGGTGCCGCTCGGCGAGTGCGCGCTCGAGGGGCTCGAGATCAAGACGGCGTTCGCGGTCGCTGCAGCAAAATCCGCGATGACCCAGGGTCAGTTGTGCGGCTCTCTGCCGGGTCTCGACGAGCCTGGGCGCGCGCTGGTGTCGCTCGGCGTGGGGTTGGAGCTCTTCTCGATGGACGACCTGGTGGCGTCGCGTAGAGAGGGCTTCACGATGCCGGCGGGCGGGCTCGAGCGCTACACGCTGATGCAGACGCCCGCGGACTTGCCGCTGCACTTGATCGCCGAGCGCTATGGCTGTCGCGAGGCGTACGAAGTGCACGTGAGCGCGTGCGCTGCGGGGACGGACGCGATCGGGGCGGCGTTTCGCGCGGTGCGGCGCGGGGCTGCGCGCTGGGCGCTCTGCGGCGGGACGGACTCGATGATCAACCCGCTGGGCTTCGCGGGGTTTTGCACGCTCGACGCGATGTCGCGGCGCAACGACGAGCCGGCGCGGGCGTCGAGGCCGTTCGACCGGACGCGGGACGGTTTTGTGCTCGGCGAGGGCGCGGGAGTGCTCTTGATCGAGCGGCTCGAGGACGCGCAGGCGCGCGGCGCGACGGTGCTCGCTGAGATCCTGGGCTACGGCAACGCGCTCGACGCGCACGCGATCACCGAGCCGCACCCGCAAGGGGCCGGAGCGCTCTCTGCCATGCAGCGCGCCCTGCGCGACGCGCGCCTCGACGCGTCGGCCATCGACGCCGTCAACGCCCACGGAACCTCCACGCCCAAGAACGACCCCGCCGAGACGGCGGCCCTTCGCGCGCTGCTCGGCGACCGCGCCCGCAGCGTCCCCGTGGTGTCCACCAAGTCCATGATCGGCCACTTGATCTCTGCGGCCGGCGCGGTCGAAGCCGTGGCCGCGATCGACTGCATGAACGCAGGCGTGATCCACCCGACGATCAACCTCGTCGAGCCCGACCCCGCGTGCGACCTCGACTACGTCCCCGGCGTCGCGCGCGAGGTCGCGCAGCGCGTGGTCCTCTCGTGTTCGTACGGCTTCGGCGGGATGAACGCCGCGCTCGTCCTGGGACACCGCTCTCGCGCGGAGCGCCGGTCGTGACGCAGCGGGTGCTGGTGACGGGCGCGAGCGGCGCGATCGGCGCGGCCATCGCACACGAATTCAAGCGACGCGGGGCGGCGGCGATCGGCGTTCATCACCGCGGCGAGGCGAGCCGCGAGCGGGCCGAGGCGCTGTGCGCGCTGCTCGGCGAGGGCGCGCGGCGGGTGTGCTTCGACCTGCGCGACGCAGCGGCGATCGACCGAGAAATCTCTGCGTTTTCGCAGCTCGTCGGCGGCATCGACGTGCTCGTGTGCAACGCCGCGGTCTTCAAGCCCGACCTGCTCGCGACGGCGGACCCTGGCGCGTTGGCCGAGACGTTGGCGGTGGACCTGCTCGGGCCGATGCTCTGCGCGCGCGCGGCGCTCCCGTCGATGCTGCGGCAGCGCCGAGGGGTGATCGTGATGGTGAGCAGCGCGGCGAGCGTGCGCCCCAACCGCGGGCAGTGCGCGTACGCCGCTGCAAAGGCAGGGCTCGAGGGCCTCGTGCGTGCGATGGCCGTCGAGTACGCGCGCAAGGGCGTGCGGGTGCTCGGCGTGCGGCCGGGTCCCGTCGAGAGCGCGATGATGACCGGGGCGATGGCGCTCGCGGGGGACGAAGTGAAGGCGCGCGTTCCGATGGGGCGCCTCGTGCGCGCAGAGGAGGTCGCCGCGACGGTGGCGGCCCTCGCGGGCGTCGAGCAGAGCGCGCTCACCGGGACGATCGTCGACGTAGACTGCGGGTACCACCTGGGATGAGCAGCACGATCGAGACTGTGTTCTCCGCGCGGCGCAGCGTGCGACGGTTCGCCGACCGACCTGTCGAGCGCGCGACGCTCGAGCAGCTCATGCAGCTCGCGACCACGGCTCCGTCGGCGTCGAACAAGCAGCCGTGGCGCTTCGTGATCGTGCGCGACCGCGCTGTGATCCGCGCGATGGCCGAGGCGGTTCGCGGCGAGGTCGCCGCGGTGCTCGCGCACATGGACGAGTCGGGCCGCGAGGCCTTTCGCGCGTACGGCGAGTACTTCACGCGGTTCGAGGCGGCGCCGTGCGTGATCGCGCCGACCTGCAGGCCGACGCCCATCCTCTCGCAGCTGGTGTCTGCGACGATCGACCCGGCCCTGCGCGAGCGCGTGATCGCCATGGAGCGCACGAGCGCGACGGTCAGCACCGCGCTCGCGATGGAGAACCTCTTGCTGGCCGCGCCGCAGCTCGGCCTCGGCGCCTCGGCGCTCACCGGTCCGCTGCTCGCCGCGCACGCGCTGCGCGAGCTTCTGCGCGTGCCGGGCTCGTGGGAGCTTCTCGCGCTGATCGCCGTGGGGTATCCCGATGAAGAGCCGCGCAAGACCGAGCGCAAGCCGGTCGACGCGGTGCTGCGATGGATCGATGGAGACGACGCCAATGACTGACATCCCCGGGCCGATCGTGATTCGCGACGAGGTCTTCTCGGCCGTTCGCGAGTGCGTGGCCGAGAGCTTGATGATCGAGCCCGCGCAGGTCGCGCTCGCATCGAGGCTCATCGACGACCTCGGCGCGGACTCGCTCGACTTCGTGGACATCGTGTTTCAGCTCGAGCGAGCGCTGGACGTGCAAGTGCGCGGCAGCGAGTTCGAGTGGCTCACGCGGCTGGATTTCAGCTCGCCCGAGGTGATGCAGGGGGGCTTTCTCACGGACGCCGTGGTCGACAGGCTCGGCACGTGGCTGCCCGCGCTGGCCACGGTCGAAGACCGCGCGAAGATCACGCCGCGCACGCTCTTCTCGCTGATCACCGTCGAGGCGATGTGCCTCGTGGCGCAGCGGCGCATCGACGAGAGGGCCGCGGCCCGTTGATCGACACGGATTTTCTCAGCCTCTGCGGGCAGCACGAGGCGTTCTTGTTCGACGCGTACGGCGTGCTCGTGGACGCGCACGGGGCGCTCTCGGGCGCAGACCGCGCCATCACCGCGCTCGAGCGCGAGGGACGCCCGTGGCTCGTGGTGACCAACGACGCCTCGCGCTCGGCCGAGACCGCTTCGAAGCGCTTTCGCTCGCTCGGAATCCCCGTCGCGCCCGAGCGGGTGCTCTCGTCGGGGATGCTGATCGCGCCGCATTTTCGCAGGCTCGGTCTCGATCGCGCCCGCTGCGTCGTCCTCGGGACCGGCGACTCGAGCGCGTACGTCCGCGAGGCCGGCGCCGAGGTGCTCGCGTGCGACCCCGAGCGCATCGCCGAGAGCGCGAGCATCGACGCCGTGGTGCTGTGCGACGAGCGCGGGTTCGATTTTCTCGCGACGATGGACGCGGTGCTCACCATGCTCTTGCGCGCGTGCGAGGCGGGTCGAAGCGTGGCGCTCGTCGCGGCCAACCCCGATTTGATCTACCCCTCGAAGGACGGGCGCTTCGCGTTTACCGCAGGGACGCTGGCTCGGATGATCGAAGAGGCGCTCGCCCTTCGGCTCGGCGACGAAGCGCCGCGGTTCACTGCGCTGGGCAAGCCTTCGCGCGCGATCTTCGACGAGGCGTGCGAGCGCGTCGCGACGAGGGACTGCGTGATGTTCGGCGATCAGCTGCACACCGACGTCGCTGGCGCAAACGATGCGGGGCTGCACTCGGCGCTGGTGCTGACGGGCGTGACCAACCGCGCCGCGCTAGCGCGGGCGAAGGTGCGGCCGAAATACGTGCTCGAGCGCGTGTCGTAAGGGACGCGGGCGGGCTACGTTCGCTCTGTCACGGAGCGAGGCGGTTGCGATGACACTCGAAGGTGAGGCTGCGGGTCTCGTACCCGAGGGCTTTTTGTCGGCCGGCGTCGATGGGACCGCGGTGCGCGCGCGCAACCCCTTCGATCAGCGCGAGTTCGAGCTGCGATTCGTCTCGCCGATCCGCGGGGACGCCGCGCGGTGGAGCGCGCTCTCGCACCGCCTCGCGCTGGTCGATCGCATCGACGTCGCGGGCGTTCGCAAGCTCGCGATGCTCGACCTCGACGGGCACGACCCTGTCCTCGCGATCGAGCCCGCGCCGGGCCCTTCGCTCGGCGAGCGCTTGAGCGAGCGAGGCGCGTTCGAGCCCGCCGTGTGCGCGACGGTGCTCGATCGGCTCGCGTTTGCCCTGGGCGCGGGGCATCGATTGGCGCTGGCGCACGGCGCGCTCGGCCCGGACACGGTGTGGATCGACGCCGAGGGACGCCCGCACATCGAGCTGACCGGGACGCGCGTGGCCGACGAGCGCTGCCCCTGGGCGCGGGTGTGCGTCGCGCCAGAGCTGCGCGCAGGAGCTGCGCCGGACACGACGTCGGATCTGTATTCGCTGGGGATGCTCGGGCTCGCGATGCTCTCGGGCGGCGACCCGAGCACGCAGCAGACGCGCTCGCACGGGCAGAGCACGGTCGGCGACGCGCTGCGCGCGCTGATCGGGCCGCTGGTGGCGCGGGACCCCGACGAGCGGCCGAGCGCCGCGGAGTGGACGATGGCGCTGCGCGAGTGGAGGGACTCGCTCACGCGGACCACGGTCGGTCCGCGGGACACCGTCAGCGACGAGAGCGAGAGCGACGGCGAAGAGCAGTCCCCCGTGAAGCAGGGCGCGCAGCTCGGCCGCTATTACCTCGTGCGACGGCTCGGCGAAGGGGGAATGGGAGAGGTCTGGGAGGGCATGGACCTCGGCACGAGCGCGAGCGTCGCGGTGAAGATCATGCGGCCGCAGGTCGCGCGGGACGCGGTGTTTCTCAGGCGATTTCGCAAAGAAGCGCGGACGCTGGCGGCGGTGCGCGGGCCGTACACGGCCAACTTCATCGAGATCAACGAGGACCGCGGGCTGCACTACATGGTGATGGAGTTCGTCGAGGGGCGCTCGGTCGCGAGCGTCCTCGGCGAGCGCGGGGTCTTCAGCGAACGCGAGGCGCTCTCGGTCATCGGCGACGCGTGCCGGGCGTTGATCGAGCCGCACCGGATGGGGGTGGTTCACCGCGATCTCAAGCCGGACAACCTGATGTTCGTCCGCAAGGACGAGCCGCGCGAGGACGACCCCGACGAGCGACGGCAGCGCGTGAAGGTCTGCGACTTCGGCATCGCGCGCGAGGCGAGCGCCGAGGGGACGCAGATGACCCAAGACGGGATGCTGCTCGGAACGCCCGCGTACATGTCCCCCGAGCAGTGCCGCGGCGTGGCCAAGGTCACGCCTGCGAGCGACGTGTACTCGCTGGGCGCGACGCTCTTCGAGCTGCTCACGGGGCAGCTCGTGTTCGAGGCCGAGACGCCGATGGGCATCGTCGTGAAGCACTTGAGCGAAGCGCCGCAGAGCGTCCGTGCGGTGCGCGCTTCGCTCAGCGAAAACACAGCAGCGATCGTCGCCAAGGCCCTGGCCAAAGAGACGATCGACCGCTATCCCGACGCCGAAGCGCTGCTCGAGGCGATCGAAGAGCTGCTGTACGGCAAGCCCGCGGTGATCGAAGCGCACCCGTCGCTGCCCGAGCGAGGGCGCTTCACGCGCACGTTCGTGTTCGAGTGGGAGCTCGACGCGAGCGCCGAGCAGCTCTGGCCGTACGTCTCGAACACAGAGAAGATCAACCGCGCGCTCGGGCTCGCGCCGGTGAAGTATCTGCAGCGCGGCGTCGTGCAGGGCGTGAGCGAGCGCTTCGCGTCGACCAAGGCCTTCGGCATGAGCATGGAGTGGCGCGAAGAGCCCTTCGAGTGGATCGAAGGCAGCAAGCACTCGGTGCTGCGCACCTTCGAGAAGGGGCTCTTGCGTTGGTACTGCGCCGAGACCGCGCTCTCGAAGGCCCCGAGCGGCAAGACGCTCTTGCGCAACACGATCACCATCGATTGCCGAGGCTGGGTCGGCTACTTCGCGACGCCGCTGCAAGTGGGCGTGCAGTACAAGCGCTCGGCCGAGCGGATGTTTCGACGGCTCGACGCGCTGCTCGCGCAGGGCGCGCGGCTCGACCCGAGCGCGGACGCGCTGCAGCCGACGGTCGCGCTCGCGGCTGGCGCAGACGCTGTGCTCTCGGATGCGGTGCGCGCCCTGGGCGAGCGCGGGATCAGCGCCGAGGTGGCCGAGGGGATCGCGCACTTTCTCAGGGTGGCCGCGGACACCGACGTCGCGCGCATCCGGCCGTACGCGCTCGCCGAGCGACTGGGGTTGCCGCGCGAGGCCGTCGCCGACGCGTGCCTCCTGCTCGCCTCGCGAGGAACGCTGGTCTTGCTCTGGGACATACTCTGTCCCTCATGTCAGATCCCGTCGAGCGTCGCCGAGTCGCTGGACAAGATCGCGTCGCACGGCGCGTGCGCGACGTGCAACATCGAGTACGCCTTGGATTTCTCCAGCTCGGTCGAGCTGGTGTTTCGCGCCAGCCCCAGGGTGCGCGCCGTGGAGACGCAGACGTTTTGCGTCGGGGGCCCGGGGCACTTTCCGCACGTGATCGCGCAGCTGCGCCTCGCGAAGGGCGAGCGGATGGACCTGCGGCTCGCGCTCGGCGAAGGGACGTACAAGGCCCGGAGCGCGCAGCTTCCGTACGCGTTCGAGCTGCGGGTGCGCGAGCGATCGTCGAGGCAGCGGGCGGACCTGCACTTCGCCCAGCGCGCGCTCAGCGAGCCGCGGCCCGTGGAGATGAGCGCGGGCGAGCAGCGCTTCGCGCTCACCAACGGGTGCGACCGCGAGCTGCTCTTGCGCATCGAGCGCGCGCGGGACGAGAGCCTCGCGCTGACCGCGGCGAGGGCGAGCGCGAAGCGCGTGTTTCGCGAGCTGTTCGGCGATCAAGTGCTCGCGAGCGGCGCGCTGGTGTCCGTCGCGTCGATGACCCTGCTGACCACGGTCGTGCACGACGGCGCGGCGCTGTTTCGCGCGCTCGGCGACGGCGCGGCGCTGGCGTTGGTGCTCGAGCACTTTCGGCTGATCGCCGACACCGTGGGCGCGCACAACGGCGCGCTGCTCAAGACCGTGGGGACCCAATCCGTGGCGGCCTTCGATCGCCCGTCGTCTGCGCTCGAAGCGGCGCTCGCCCTGCGCGAGGCGCTCTCGGCTGCGCCGTCGCTCTCGAAGCTCGCTGTGCAGTGCGCGGTGCACGAAGGAGCGATGGTTGCGGCCACCGTCGGCGACCGGCTCGACTACTTCGGGCGCAACGCCGAGCTCGCCCTCGCGCTTCCGCACGAGCTCGATCGGCCAGCGATTTTGCTGTCTCAATCGGTAGCCGACGACGCCGCGGTGCGAGAGGTCCTGCGCGAGCGGGCGCTGCGCGAGACGCCGCGACACGTGCGCAGCGCGGGGCTGGACGCCTGGGGCGTCGAGCTCGAGTAGGCGCTGCCCCGTGGGGGGCGTGAGACCCCTGTTTGTTGCTCAATCGCGCGGGGCCCGATACCGAGAGAGCCCAACATGTCTCATCGCCGCCGCGTTGCAGCCTCGATCTCGATCGCCCTCGCGTGCGGTTCGCGCTCGGCCGCGGCGCAGCGGTGCGCGCACGATCCCGCTCCCCCGTTGCACACACTGCTCGCGGCGCTGCCGACGGACGTCGTGGGCCCGTTTGCGCAGCCGCTCTCGGACGTGCGCGTGGTGATGGCCAACTTGTCCGGCGCGGGTCCCAGCGAAGCCGTCGTGACCGCGTGGAGGGCCGGAGGCCAGTACGGGCCCGAGGACATCCTGTGGGTGTTTTCGCGGCGCGAAGGCGCATGGAGGCTGCAGGCGACGGACCTCTCGGCGGTCAACCGCGCCAGCGGCAACGTGGACGCTCGCGGACGCAGGGGCAACGTGGTGGTCGAGCCCGTGCGGCGCGCGGGGTGCAGAGAGCTCTTGCGGGTCGAGCGGCTGCGCACCAATTTTCAAGATCGCCCGCAGTCGTCGCGGTCGTTCGAGCTGTACGCGCTGGAGTCGTCGCGGCTGCGCCCGGTGTTCGGCTGCTTCACGCGCGACGTCGAGCCGCGGTTCACCGTGGGATTTCACAGGCAGAGCGGCGAGCTCTCGCTGTGGGCTCGTCCTGCGCGGGCGGGGCGCGCGCAGCGCTACCGTTGGCGAGACGGGCGCTTTCTGGCCGAGCGCGAGGACGGCTGCCGCTCGCGGTCGTGGACCGAGTGAGCGCTGCTCTCGGTCACGCGAGCACTGCGCGCACGGCGTCGCGCTCGGCTTCGCGCACGTCGTAGAGCTCGAACACGCGCTCGTCGCACTCGCGCATGGCCGAGAGCGCAGCGGTCCAAGCGGACTGCGCAGAGGCGAGCGCGGCGTCGAAGCGCTGTCGCTGCGTCCGGTCTTTGAGCGAACGAACGAAGGTGTCGGACGGCGCGACGCGCTCGCCCTTCACTTCGAACGCGGTCTTCGGGCAGGGGCCGTACGCGCTGACGACGGCGAGGCGCTCTCGTTGCGCGGCGGTGGCTCGCCGCGCGCACTCGCGCAGGGCGTCGAGCGAGCGGTCCGCGGGGGGCGCGGGCAACGCGCGCAAGTGCGCGACTTTGAGCTGAGGAAACACTGCCTGTCGTCCGTCTCGCTGCGACGCGAGGTGCACCGCGCGCAACAGCGACGAGTTGAGCAGGGCGCAGAGCGCGTCGGGGTCCTCGGAGAAGCCCGCGAGCAGCGAGTTGCGAAAGGCGAACGCGGGCTCGTTGCGCGCGGCGACGGGGTAGCGCGCGGTCTGACGGACGACCACCGTGACGCGCTGGTAGAACTCCGCGTTGCGCAGCGAGCACCCCGCGGCGGCGAGCGCGGCGGGCTCTGGGTCGAGGCCGAGCGAGGGAGGGCGCGCGGCGAAGGCGAGCACGTCCGAGCCCTCGCGCAGGGGGACCGAGAAGCGCGGGTCCGAGCCGAGCGCGCCGAGGTGCGTGCGCGCGATGGTCTTGGCTGTCTGAAAGCCGCCTTCGCCGAAGGTGTGCGGGTCGAAGCGCGCGAGCGAGGCGAGGCGATCGGTGAGCGACGCGGGGAGCATCGGTCTCGCGGCGGCGTCGCGGCCCGAGAGGATCCACGGGCCATCGACGCGGGGGCCATCGCTGCGCGCGGTCGCGGCGAGGATGACCGTGGGCTGCACGACCGAGTCGAACTGGTCGAAGCCGAGCTCGTCGAGCGGGTCGTCGACGACGGCGCGTCGAGCGAGCGCGGAGCGCGCGGCGGTGTATCCCGCGAGGTCGGCCATGGACGTGGGCACGAGCAGGGCGAGCCTGCCTCCCTCGGCCAGCAGCGACGCGGCGCGCTCGACGAACATGCCCTGCGCCGTCGGAAACCCGGCGAAGCTGTGAAATCGCCGGCGAAACGACGCTCGCTGGGCCTCGGGCAGCGGCTCGGCCGAGCGTCCGGCGTACGAGACCCACGGTGGGTTTCCGACGATGGCGTCGAAGGGGGCGACGGCGTCGAAGGTCTCTTCGGCGAGGGCGTCGGCGACGCGGATGCGCGAGCACCACGGGTCGAAGTCGCGATCGGACAGTGTTTTTGCACGCAACGAGAGCGATACGCGCGCGAGCCACACGGCGACCGGGTCGATGTCGACGCCGTGCAGCGCCGCGGGGTCGGCGAAGTCGAGCGCTTCGAGCAGGACCGCGCCGGCGCCGCACGAGGGGTCGAGCACGCGCGAGCAACGCCGCGACGCCAGCGCTTTTTCGCAGAGCTTTCGCGCGAGGGGGGCCGGCGTGTAGAAGCTCCCTCGGCGCTTCTTCGCGACGTTTTGCCCGTGCGCGAGCAGGCGCTCGTAGCGGGCGCCGAGGGCGTCGAGAGCGACGGTGTCTTGCGGGGCGGCGACGTCGCCGAGCGAAGGCAGCGGGCCGAGCTCGGGGGCGTAGAGCCGCTCGATCAGCGCGCGGGAGCGGTGGAGGTCGAGCCCTTCGTGAGCGCAGGCAGCGAGCGCCCACGCGGCGATCGTGCGGATCGATTCGGGCTCGATGCTCACGGCGGACGGTATGGGTACTATGAAGCCCCATCGAGATGGCAGCCCAACCCGCACCGGCCGCTTCGACAGCGCACCCTCTGCCCGGTCGCCGACGCTTCGCGGCGCGCGCGCTGCGCGTGTGGAGCGCGCGATGAAGGCTCGCTCGTCGCCGCGCTCGTGGCTCGAATCCATCCGTCGTCCGCCGCGCCGACTGCGGTTCACGCGCGAGGGAAAGTTCTTCACCATCATCACGTTTGGCGTCGGCGTCGCGGCGATCAACACCGGCAACAACCTGCTCTACCTGGTGCTGGGGTTGATGCTCTCGCTGATCGTCCTGTCCGGCGTGCTGTCGGAGCTCGCGCTGCGCGGGCTGTCGTTTCGCAGGCGATTGCCGAAGCGGGCGTTCGCGGGCAGCTCGCTGCTCGTCGAGATCGAAGTGCAAAACAACAAGACGTGGGCGCCGAGCTACTCGGTCGAGGTCGAGGACCGCATCGAGAACCGCGTGACCGACAAGCGCTGCTATTTCTTGAAGGTGAGCTCGGGCGCCAAGCAGACCGCGGCGTATCGCCGGGTGGCGCCGCTGCGCGGGCGCGAGCGGTACACGGGGCTCAGGGTGGCGACGCGGTTTCCGTTTGGACTCTTCGAGAAGTGGCGAGAGGTCGAGATCGAGGACGAGCACGTGGTGTTTCCGTCGCTGGCGGCGCAGGCCGATCCGCCCCGACCGCACGCGCTCACGCGCGGGGGAGTGACCACGCGTCGAGACCGCGGACGCGGCGACGTCGACGGCCTCCGCGAGCTGCGCGACGGCGAGTCCGCCCGCGAAGTCGACTGGAAAAAGACTGCCCAAAGCGTCCACGCCGTCATCGTCCGCGAGCGCATGAGCGAGGGCGCCAGGGTGGTTCAAATCGAAGTGCGCAACGGCGCGAGCGAGCGACAGCGGCCCGGCTTCGCGGGGCAGTTCGAAGAAGAGCTGCGACGCATCGCGTGGCGCGCGACCCAGGCGCTCGAAGCGGGCGCGCTGCTCGAGGTGCGCGTGCAGGACGGCGGCAACGGACGGTCCGCGTTTGTGCGCATCCAGCCCGGCGGAGACGCGGTCGATCGCGCGCTGCGCTTTCTCGCGCTGCTGCCGCCGGACGCGACGCTGACGGCCAGCGACGCGAGCGACACGACGGCCCCCACCAAGAGCGTCGCGGCGAGCGCCGCGCAGAGAGCGAAGTAGAGACGCATGCGCTTCGCGAAGGTGCACAAGTTCTCGGTCTACGCCGTGGCCACGTTGGGCCTGCTCGCGCTCGCGAGCGGCGGCGCGCTGCAAGGGCCCATCGGAGTGTTCGTCGCGGCGGGCGTCGTGGCCAGCTGGTGGGCCGAGGGCAAGTGGATCGAGTCCCGCGGCTACGCCCGCGCGCAGTCGGCGCTGCTGGTGCTCGCGTTGTTCGTTCAGGTCGCCCGCGCGCTCTTCGGCGGGCACGGGATCTTGGACGCGGCCGTCGAGTTCGCCGCGCTGCTGCAGGTCTCGCGGCTCGCCTATCGCCGCAGCGCCGCGGAGTATCAGCAGAGCACCGCGCTCGCGCTCGCGCAGCTCATCGCAGCGACCGTGCTCGGCGCGGGGCTCTCGTACGCGCTCTGCTTCTTGGGCTTCGTCATCACGCTGCCGTGGGCGCTCACGCTCGGCCATCTGCGACGCGAAATCGAAGGAAATTACCTCGCCGACGCGCGCGCCGGCCGCGCGGGCGTCCCCATCGACGTCGCGCGCATCTTGCGCTCGCGCAGGGTCGTCGGCCCTGGGTTGCTCGTGGGCAGCTCGCTGTTGAGCCTGCCGATCTTCGCGATCACCGCGGTGCTCTTCGTGCTGTTTCCGCGCATCGGGCTCGGGGTGTTCTCGCTGCGGCAGTCGCGCGGGACGGCCACCGCGGGCCTGGGCGACGAGGTCGACCTCTCTGGGCACGGGACGATCCGCGACGATCCGACGATCGTCCTGCGGATCGAGCCGCCGAACCTCCCCGAGAACCCGCCGTCGCTGCGCGCGTTTCGGCTGCGCGGAGCGGCGTTCGACTCGTACAACGGCCGCGCGTGGACGCGCCGCAGCACCGCGCGCATCCCCGTGTTCAGAGAGGGCGCCGAGTACGACCTGCACCGGGTCCGCGGTGATTTTCTGCTGCGGCAACAGGGCTATCGCATCACGCTCGACGGGCTCGAGCCGCCGGTGGTCCTCTTGCCGCCGGGCACCGTGCGCGTGCGCGTCGAGCCTCGCATCGAAGCGGGATATCCCAGGTATCCCGAGCTCAGCCGCGACAGCGCCAACGAGCTGCGCTACGCCGCGCAAGACGACCTGGGGCTCGTGTACACAGCGTTCGTCCCTGCGGCGATCGCCGACGACCTCGGCTCGCAGAGCGCCGATCGCGCGACGCTCGACGAGCCCTCGCGGCAGCGATACCTGCAGCTGCCCGCGGTCTCGCCAGAGTTCACCGCGCTCGCGCTGCGGCTGACGGATGGACACGACACGGCGATCGACCGCGCCCGCGCCGTGACCCGATACCTGCGCGACTATCGCTACACGCTCACGATCGAGAGCGGCTCGGCCGAGCGGCCCATCGAGCACTTTCTCTTTCGCTCGCGCGCGGGCCACTGCGAATACTTCTCGACCGCGATGGCGCTGCTGCTGCGCGCGAGCGGCGTCCCCACCCGCAACGTCACCGGCTTTCTCGGCGGAACGTTCAACCGCTACGGCCGCTTCTACGCCATCCGCCAGGGCGACGCGCACTCGTGGGTCGAGGTCTACGACGAGCGCTACGGCTGGCTCACGTTCGACCCCACGCCTCCGGCGCGCGAGCCCGCCGTCGCGCAGAAGGGCTTGCTCACCGAGATCGACGCCGTGGTCGAAGCGCTTCGCGCGCGCTGGCGCCGCTACGTCGTGGGCTTCGACCTGCGCACGCAGCTCAAGCTCTTTCAGGGCGCGGCGCGTTGGTTCGACTTCGGCGGCCATCGCTCGCGCGGCCGCGGGCAGCGCGGCGTGCGCGCGGCAGACGCGAGCAGCGCCGATCGATCGACGGGGCGGCCGTCGACGGAGTTCGCCCTGCCGGTGTTCGCGGCGGCCGCGCTGGCGGCGGGCGCGTGGTGGTGGCGTCATCGACAGCGGGGCGCGACGAGCGCGACGAGCCGCACGGTTCGCGACGCCATGGCGCTGGCGAGAGCGTTCGACGAAGCGGTCGCGCAGCGAGGATTTTCTCGGGCGAAATCGCGGTCTCTCGTCGCCCACGCCGAGGCGCTCGTGGCGCAGGGCGCGGCGATCGGGCCGCTCGCGCTCGAGGTGGCCGAGCGCTGGGCAGCGGCGCGCTACGGAGAGCAGCCGCTCACCGCCGACGAGCTCGATCGCTACAAGAAATCCCTCGCGACCTTCGAGGACCCGAAGCCCCGCGACGCGAAGTGACGGACCGGACGCAACCTGGACGACGGCGCGGTGATAGCGCGCGCCATGGTCAAAGAGTCCCCCCTCGCGCCCTCGACGATCGAGGCGCTCGAGCTGCTGCGCGCGGCGTCGACGGAGCTGCTCGAGCTGTTCGCCCCTCCGCGCTGCGTGGCCTGTGATCAACCTTGCGTCGAAACGCCGGCGTTTTGCGCGGCGTGCCTGAGCCAGCTCGAGCGGTGCGCAGAGCCCGAGCAAGCGGGGGTGTTCGCGCCGTTCGTCCAGCACGGGCCGCTCGTGCGCGCGGTGCATCGCGCGAAGTTCGGCGCGCGCGTGGCGCCTGCGCGGGCGATGGGGCTCTTGCTCGCGGACACGCTCGGGGCGCAGCTCGACGCGGTGGATCTGGTGGTTCCGGTGCCGTTGCACATCGAGCGGCTGCGCGTGAGGACGTTCAACCAGGCGGCAGAGATCGCGAAGACCTTGGGGCGGCCAGTGTCGTACGGATCGCTCGTGCGCGAGCGCGCGACGCGACCGCAGGCCACGCTCGGGCGCGACGAGCGGAGAGCGAACGTGCACGAGGCCTTCGCCGTGTCGAATCACCAGAAGATTCACGGCCGAAACGTGCTCTTGCTCGACGACGTCGTGACCACCGGCGCGACGCTCTCGGCCGCGCGCGACGCGCTGCTCACCGCGGGGCCCGCGTCGGTTCGGTGCGTCGCCGTCGCGCGTGCGGTGCTGTGGGCAGATCGAGCGCGGTGAAAAGAAAGCCTTGCGCTCGGCGGCGCGATTGCCATTCTCCGTGCTCTGCCGCCATGGCCACCCCGGACAAGACCGACAGTGCGAACCGCACGCTCGCTGAGAACCGCCGCGCGCGGGCGAAGTTCTCCTTCGACGACACGCTCGAGGTGGGGATCGTTCTCGTCGGCAGCGAGGTGAAGAGCATCCGCGCGGGCAAGATCGAGCTGGGCGACGCGTGGGCGCACATCGCCAGCGACGGGACGCTGCAGCTGCTCAACTCGTACGTGGCGCCGTACACCTACGCGAAGGCGTTTGGACACGAGCCGAAGCGCGTTCGCGCGCTGCTCGCGAACCGAGAAGAGATCAGCAAGCTCGACAAGAAGGTGAAGGCCAAGGGCTACACGCTGGTCCCGCTGCGGGTGTACTTGAAGAACGGTCGCGTGAAGATCGAGATCGGGCTGGCCAAGGGCAAGGACGGCGCGGATCGGCGCGAAGAGATCAAATCTCGTGAGGCCGATCGCGAGGCGCGCGCGGCGATGAGCAACCGACGCCACAAGGGCTGAAGCAGCGATGACCGAAGAGATCACGGCCCGCGGGCCGATCGCGTGGGACGAGGGCGGCACGGCGCAGGTGCGCTCGGCCAAGGATGTCGACGTGGTGCTGCGCTCGAGCGTGCCGTATCCGCCGGGCAAACCGGCGCGGGGCACGCTCACGACGGCCAGCGAAGAGCGGCACACGTTTACGGCGAAGGTCTCGCGCTCGCAGCGGGTGGCCGAAGGCGTGTGGGACGTACGGGCGAAGCTGCAATCGGCGACGACGGCGGTGCGATTGGCGTTCGCCGAGAGCGTCGCGCTCAGCGCGTCCGGGTCGTAAACGAGCACGCGCGCAGGTCGGCGACCGGGGCGCCCGACGCGCGGGGGATGTTGCGCTGCACGACGACCCAGTGACGGACGATCGCGCCCGGCGCCGCGGGAGCGACCCACGTCGTGAGCCCCGCGATCTCGAATCGCTGTGGAAAATCCCCGCCGTCTGCGAAGTACGCCGCGTCGAGCGTCCCGACGGTCGAGCCCATCGTCGCCTCGATTTCGGGCACGTGCATCGAGCCCGCGCTCACTTCGACGGGGGTGCTCGAGCCATCGACAACGCACTCGTCGCCGACGGCGCGCAGGCGCTGGCCGGCGAACGAAAAGGCCCACTCGTTGATGGGCGTGTAGCGCAGGGCTTGAATGGCGAAGAGCGAGCGCTTGACCGCGCGCACGACGGTCCCGTTGTCCGAGACGCCCTCGACGTAGATGAGCAGCTCGGCGCCGCTCGAGCGCAGCTGGTTGAGGGCGGTGGTGATGTTGGGGATGTTTCCGTTGGCGTCGACGAAGGCGGCGAAGAGCAGCGTGGTGAGCTCGTTTTGGTCCGTGGGGATCGACCACTGCAGCCGCTCGCCGCCCTGCTGCGTAAACGCGACGGCGCCCTCGCCGTCCGCGCAACGTTGCTCGGGAAAAGGGTCGATCCGCGCCGGGACGCACACGCGCCACGTGCGCACGGTGACCGACGCTGCGCCGCCGAAGACGGCGCGCGCGGAGAGCGTCTCGCCCGCCATCGCGACCATGGGCGAAGGCACCACGGCGATCACGCGCGGCCGGTCGACGAGGTTGGGCGCGGGAAACGGCGCCGCGCATCCCGCGAAGATGGCAGTGAAAACAGCGGCGACTTGAATACTGCGCATACAATTCACAGCTCACCTCGGATGCCGATGGTGGGCAGGATCGGGATGCCGCCGCCCGGGATGCGCGCGCTGTAGTCGTAGCGGTAGGTCCAGCCGAGGTCGCCGTTTTGCGCGTTGTACGCGTTCATGACGTCGAGAAAGGCGTTCATCTTGAAGCGCCACCAGCGAAACGAGTAGTCGACGCGCAGGTCGAGCTGGTTCGAGAAGGGGGTGCGCTCGTCGCCGGGCGCGGTGAACGGCGCGAACTCGCGGCTGTCGCTCTGGTAGATCGAGCCGACGATGTTCGAGACCGGCGTGCCCGAGGCGATCTGAAAGCGCGCGCCGATGCGCCAGCGCTCGTTGATCTTCCACGAGAGCGC